>OY970288.1:0-667500 GCA_963716085.1 uncultured Cytophagales bacterium | reverse complement strand
ATACAGATAGTGGCGCGGCCCGAAATATTGAAATTGCTAGGTTGACCTACCCAGACAGTTTTAGTTAAAACGATAGTGCCGCAGCCAGTGTTTGTTGATGCAGTAATGGTGACTTGTCCACTTCCGATTTTAGTCGCAAGCCCGGTTGAGGAATTAATGGAAAGAACGCTGGTGTTGCTACTTGACCACGTTACTGTATTTCCAGATACTAGATTCGAAACAGAATAAGTGGAAGAAGAACATACAAGATCGCTTCCTGAGATAGCCGGGCAAGAACATACACAAACACCATTGTTTACACTGTTTCTTATTACGTTGCCCGGCTGCATACCAAACCCTAAATTAAAGTTAATACCCACTCCTTGTGTATGACAATAACTCATAATTGTTCCTCCTCCTGCTGGGTTGCCAGGTACGGGACAAGTAGCTCCTCCGGCTATAGCAGGTTCTGTCCCTCCTGCGCATCCATCTATTGCTGTGTTATTCCCGTTCCAAACACAAGCATGCGTATGCCTTGATCCAAATAAATGACCAAATTCATGAGTCACTACATAAACAGACCAACTGTAGGTTGGAACAGAACTGTAAGTATTATATATCATTGAAACTGATAATCTTTGGGCTGTATTAGAATTACAAAGGCCATTGTTTCCAGCAGCCTCTCCCCCGGCCACCGCAGATCTAAAAGTCAGTAACTGACCCAACGCACCATTAAACGCCGTTCTTGTAGCCTGAAATTCTCCTAACAATCCTAATGTAGCATTAGCATTATAAGGATCAGCCGTTGTCCAGACGAATATCTCTGAAATTTCCGTTTGAATGCCCTCATTTTGGTAGAGTGTGGAAACTTGGTTAAATAACCCACTCACAAATCCTTCCACAGAAGCTACACTACCTCTCGTTGCAAAAATGTCTTGCTCAGTTTCAAAGTAGAGGCGTATGCATTTTGGGGTAGATTTAAAACTTAATTTTGACTTCTGGGAAAGCACTTCCGACTCATACGGCTCAGTATCTGCATTTATCGTACCGCAAGCAAAATCTAATTTTTTGACTAGATTATTTTCATTATAAAGAAGATGCCGATTTGATTTTGGTCTAGTACCAAGTTAAGATTACCCTCATCGGTTGCGATAATCCCCATTATTTCATTGTCCATGAAGCTAATAGCTACGATACTATTTGAATCACCAGAGACGATACCCCGATAATGCTTGAACCTTCTACTACTCGGGAGTGTCAACCCTTCACTTGTTTTTACGGTGTACCCATAAAATGATTCTGGCACTTCAAGCAGTTCTAATTTTATGCCCTTGTTTTTTATCGGTATAGTAAGGGTAATTCCCTTTCCAAGACTTTCTAGAGTCGGACTAGAATATTCAAAAAAATAGACTTCATCAATACTATGAAAATTTGCTGAGTAAGATTTTTCTACATCCCTCAATGTCAGTATGCTAGGTACATCTTTAAAGGATAAACCTTGAGTCTTTCCCTGTGCTATTTTGTTAAAAATAAGATTTTCCTGTGCCTTGACAGTATAGAAAAATGAAAAACAAAGAAACAGGCCGAGTATAGTGCGAAATTTTTTCATAATTTTCATTTATTTTTTAGTTCTGAAAAAAGTTAATCTTCCACCGTCCGTTGGTGACCTGTCTAAAATCATTTTACTGGCAAAAACTTGGCAAGGCCAAGCTATTTTACCAATTGTCAGAGTGAAAACGGGAATCGAAGTAGTTTCGAATTCGAATGAATATTTTCCATTGGCATAAGTACTATGAGCTTCTACATCACTCGAAATAGATACCATTCCATCTTTCGAGAACACATAAATCACATTATCACACGAGAAGTCTATGTCAGTTGGCCCTGTAGGGCTAAAAATAAGATCCTTTCTAATTAGTCTCCACTCTCCAATTACGCTGTCGGTGTATCCCTCAACTGTTTGTACTGAGCATTTTTGGTTAATATTAATTTGTTCAGATTTATCTTCACAAGAAACTAACAACAAAGACATCGAAATGATTGTATTTAGAAATAAATGATACATTTTCATAGTATGTAGTAGATTATTAAGAACAATTTTGGCTGATAAATAAACCAGAAACTCTATCTCGACAAAATTAAGGCATCGGCATATGTCTCCATCATGCTCGAGCATGAAAATGATCTGTCTCGAGCATGAAAATCGTGCTACCTAGTTCGGCTACGAAGCTTGCTCAATGCGTTCGCATCCATATTGATGTAAGAAGCCTGGATATGAACCGGAAGCGGTTTTTGCAAAAGCATAGTCAGTTCCAATTTAGTGGATCAGGCCTAGCGACTCGGTAGGTCTGTGAGACACAGACCACGGTGAAGGTTTAAATTGTGAATGTATTAACTAACACAACTACTTCAATCTATTCGCCGGAAGGTGAGTTGGTTTTTAAAGTAGTTGAGGTATAGTAAATCGTTGCTGATTTCATAAGTACCTACGTCTTTTATTGCTTTAACAAAGTGATCACCCCATACAGGCTCTGCAATTTTCGATTCATAATAGCATTGAACAGAAATAGAGTCATTATTTTTGACCTCGTACTTTCCAACCATAGGGTTCTTAGAAGCAATACCTTTGATTTTACCTTCTGGCAAAAATTCTATTTCTACTCCTTTGTCCAAAGTCTTAGGCTTAGTAATAGTGCTATCGTTTTGATACACTTTGATCATTTCCCACCGACCAAGCAAACTTTCAGGGTTTGTGTTAAGCGTTTCCTGTGAACAACTCACCGAGGCCCACCCAATAAAAGAAAGACACAGCACTACATTTTTCAAGACATTCATAACTGTAAGATTAAGTTGTTTTGGTCTTTTAAATTCAAACAGTGAATTCTAGTTACCCATAAATTAGAAACCCTATGCCGACAAAATTAAGTCATCGAAACGTACCCCCATCATGCTCGAGCATGAAAATAATCTATCCCGAGCATGAAAATCACACTACCCCCTCCGGCTACGAAGTTTACTCAGCGCGTTCATCTCCATGTTGATATAAGAAGCTTGGACATGAACCGGAAGAAAACCCATTAGGCCGGGAAACGTCGCTTTCATTACTTTTAAGCGATCCTAGGGATAGCGCAGGTTGCTCATCTTCACGCGCTGTTCGGCCATGATGGAGACGTGTTCGAATATCGCCCACCCCACCTCGTGGTAGGTACTTTGCAGGATTTTGTAGTTCCGGTGCGACAGGGTGAACAACTGGGAGGCTTGCAGCGTCTCGACGTAATAATCGGAGGGTACCTGCTGCGAGAAACTCTGCATATCGGTGTACACCCCGCCCGGTGGGACAATCCAATTGGTCACCTCACGGGTAATCGTTTCATCTTGCGTTTTGCCACGCTTTCGCTCTTCGAGCGCATAGTAGGCTCGAATCGAGCCGGAGCCGACGACCCATACTTCGGGGCAGACCTTACCGGAAGCCAGGAGCAATTGGTGAGTCGGCGCGTCGATTACCTCGAACAGGTCGAGGACGGGCGTCAAATCCGGCTCGGGTAGTTTGGTGAGTAGGGTCAGGATGGCGAGTAGTCGTTGCATGATGGGGTAGTTATGGATGAAGTCTGCCCCGTAGAGTCAGCGGAAAGGCAAAAGGTTGTAACGAGTTACCACAAAATTTCTCATCTGATAAAAAATGTCCCTCGCCGTATGGCAAGGGACATTTTCCTGGTAAGTCATAAACTACCCACGAAGGGTACTTTCAAACTACCCCATTTTCCTTGAAGTACTCCAAGACGTGCATTTTCAGGAGCGATTCCTGGGCCAGAATTTGCCCGTGGGGCAGCGGCTATACCAAGTCCCAGTGCGGCCCCATCAACGTCTTGACCGCATAGCAGGCAAGGCCACCAGTTACAAACTGGCGGGAGCAAGAGTACAGAATAAGTGAAACGAATAGCTTTTCCATATCTAATAGAATTTAAGTGATGCTTTAAAGATTACTGTACATTGAAACTAAAATTATATTTACTCAATGAAATTTTATATACTTTATCAGAGCGGAATATTTCAATTGTGTCGCTCATGTCTGTTCTGTATTGTCCAACAGGTAGCGGAAAGTTTGTTTCAGTATTAATGCCACACCCTGGAGTATTGGTCAGTGATCTATCTGAAATCCAAGGAACATCTACCCTATAGCTACCATTTGCTGGTATAACCACGCCCGCTTGGAAAGAACAGGTGGCAGAAGTATACGGGCTGCCCACTAATGACAATTCCTGTGGCCCTTCAGATGACTTAGAATACAATAGGGCAAAATCTGAACTCATAACGCTTGTATGGGAAATATACCAGTCCTCATTCGATACGTTAGTGGCCAAAAAACTTATCAAAAAATTTTCGCCCTGCTTAATGAAGTGTGTTTCCTCTCCTTGGACTGTCAGAACTCGGCAGGAAATCTCAATTGGAGGCTGATCAGGGTCTGTACCCGTTTTTCCACAACTGAAAGCCATGAGGAGAGTCAGAAAAGTGAAAAATGAGAGACTTTTGATATATTTCATTTAATGCAGAATTTTAAGTTTGATACTATCTCCGGATTTCAAATGCTACTTTAATTTCTTAGGTAATGCAGTTTGAGTATCGGTAGAATCGCCATTCCTATACAGACAAATTTAAGGCGTTTAGGGATGGATAAGTTCGCCCCCATTCATTTAGAAAAACGGGGACTATTCAAGAAGGATGCGAACCACATCGACTTCTTTATCTTTTCGACGGCTGTTCTTGATATGTAGGTAATAGATACCACGAGGCAGCTCCCTGACATCAAACTGGACTTGATTTCCGTTCTTAAATGCCTTTTGATTAAAAGACTCCTGGACATCGACCGTCTTGATTGGATTGGTTGATTTTTCTGACAGCAGGGCAATCTCATCCGGCAGGGCGTCGGCGTTGTCTATATTATCAAACTCGACAGCCACGTAATCTTTTGCCGGATTCGGATAGACGATGTATCGTGCAAAGCAGTTTTGAGCACAGATTGTCACACCCGTTTGGGTCGAACCACAAGCATTGGTTATTTGAAGAGTTAAGTTGTAGCAATCGGCTACGTATGCGTTAAAAGCCGTACTTGCGTTGCCATAGTTTGTCAGGTAGGCGTTGCCCGAGTTGCTGAGTGACCAGTTGTAAGAACTGTTAAAATCAAAGGGTTGTGCTTCGACCGAAGCAAAGTTATTGACGCACACAGTAGCGTTGGATGTGGGCTGACCGTCCACTGTAATGTATCCAATTTGAGGGGGGCCAGTTGTGAGGTATCTACGAAAGGTGATTGGACAACCCACCGTTTGAGTAATTTCAAGCCAGCCAATGCCATTGCCAGTTGGGGTAGCCGTGACCGTTTGTCCAGTCGAAGTATTTAAAATGATATTAGGGCTTGTCGTCCAAGTCCAGTTGCCGTTTACTGGCCCTCCTATCGCTTGATATGTGCTGGATGAACAGAGGGCAGCTGGTCCAGTGATATCAACAAAGAAATCAAGCAGGCAATTTTGATTATTATTGATGTGATTAGTTACGTTCTGAAGCTGCTGCACCGAAAAGTACGGCGGAAACTGCTTGTCTCCCTGACACATGACTGATGCTGTTGGCGTCCCGCATTGAACCTGCTCTGGATCACCATCTTCATTAGGATGCCTGCCATCAAATCCATGACCAATTTCATGAGCCGTTGTATTCGCAACAATATAAGGCCCATCAGCTGTAAATCCATACGACAGGCCTGGGTTATTGCAAATAACATTCTGATAATGAGCCCCTCTCAGTTGATTCGCACCCACAGTAAAGTTTTTAGCCGAAAATAGATGCACTACGTTACGAGCTACGTTACCTCGGTTATTTTGCCATTCATTGCGCACTTCGTCAACGGCTGCATTGGCTACGACTTGCCCTACCCCGGCTGCATTATAAGGGTCAGCGGCGGTTGTAAATACATTCTGAAAAACAACGGCAATCCGCATATTAACGGCATTTATGTATAAAGCTTCAAACTGGTTGACCAAGCCCAATATTTGGTTATTAGCGTTTCCTCCAAAACGTTGGAACCATTCAAAATCCGCGTCCGTTGCCAATTCAAGAATTCTACAAGTAGTTGGTACACGGGCATTGGATGATTTCTCAGACTGTGGTGAAGCATTTTGCTGCGGTAGATTTATTTCGTGACAAAACACATTAAAACCTCCCTTCAAATCTTCCTGTTTAAATACAACAACTCGCTTGTCGGATGGGTTAAATGAATCGAGGAATCGATTAATCGGCTCAAAATATAAATAGCCACTGGAAGTTGCAATGAAACCATTGAAACAATCTTCCGTGATTAATAATCTGGTCTGTTGTTTTTCATCGCCATCAACCATCCCCTTGTATGTCGGACACTCTTCGTTTGATGGCCCAATTAGCTTATCGGTACCTGTCCAAGAGTTCTTGTAATGGGGGGCTCGCAGCTCATTTTCTTCTAAGCGGAGATCAAATTGCTCAGTGTCAAGTTGAAGCTTGAAATGTATTCCAGTCGATTTTTGGCTGCGAACCATTCCCTTCATCTCTTTGGTGTTGAGAGTAATAACGTGATAGTTAGTTATTAATCTATCGAGTTTGATTCGCTCTTCATTCGTAAGCGACTCAGGATTGCTCTGAAATGACTGCGACTTCACAACTATTGTTAATAGAAGTAAGCAAAAGGTAAAAATAGTTTTCATGGGTTCAGAAGTTAGGGTTAGTTAGTCTTGAATAGGGCGCTCAGCAATTTGGGTTAACTCGAATGGTTGGGTAGAGGAATCGATGGCGACGCTGCCTTCTGGTATTTTGTACCATAGTAACCGACCCGAAAATTGTATTTGCGCCCCGGCTCGCTGAAATTTCTCAGGCAGGTTACAGGCACCCAAAGGCAATCTTTGAAAAGCAGCATTTTGGATAGGGTACTTTACCTGAATGAAGAATTGCCCGTCCGGAAAGCTGGAAAGTCTTACCACTTGTCCCTCTACGTCGACGAATTCTCCTGTAACATCTAAGTCATCAGTTGCCGAGGATGGGCATGGATCAACTTGCTCAGTACTAACGGCTGATTTTTCACAGCCACTTAGGTTCAAGAAAATTGGCAATGATAATAAGGCAAGAAGGTTACGAGTTTTCATGAGTTTGTCTTTTAATGAAGCGCACATCGCTTGTGTTAAATTGATTTTTGGCGCAAAGAAGAAAACAATAGCGCATGGCTTGGATACAAACTGCTCTTCCTTTTCTCCCTCTACCATTATCGCATTGCTCAGGAAGCATAATTGCAAACCCTATACCGACAAAATTAGAGCATCGAAGCATACTCTAATCATCCCCGAGCATGAAAATAATCTATCCCGAGCATGAAAATCACACTACCCCCTCCGGCTACGAAGTTTACTCAGCGCGTTCGTCTCCATATTGATATAAGAAGCCTGAATATGAACCGGAAGAAAACCCATCAGAGCGGGAAACGTATCCTTCATTTTTTCCAGGCGATCCTGGGGATAGCGCAGGTTGCTCATCTTCACGCGCTGTTCGGCCATAATGGAGACGTGTTCGAATATCGCCCACCCCACCTCGTGGTAGGTACTTTGCAGGGTTTCGTAGTTCCGGTGCGATAGGGTGAACAACCGGGAGGCTTGCAGCGTCTCGACGTAATAGGTGGAAGGTAGCTGCTGTGAGAAACTCTCCATATCGGTGTACACCCCGCCCGGCGGCACAATCCAGTTTGTCACCTCGCGGGTAATCGTTTCTACCTTCTTTTTCGTGCGCTTTTGCTCTTCGAGCGGATAGTAGGCGCGAATCGAGCCGGAACCGACGACCCATACGTTTTGGCAGACTTCGCCGGGACTCAACAGCATTTTGTGAGCCGGCGCGTCGATTACCTCGAACAGGTCGAGAATGGGCGTCAAGTCTTGCTCGGGTAGTTTGGTGAGCAGGGTCAGGATGGCGAGTAGTCGTTGCATGATGGGGTAGTTAGGAATGAAGTCTACCCCATGGAGTCATCGGAAAGGCAAAAGGTTGTAACGAGTTACCATAAAAATTTATACCCGACAAAAAAATGTCCCTCGCCGGATAGCAAAGGATATTTTTCTCGGAAAGTCAAAAAACTACTTTTCGAAAAAACACTTTCAAACCAACCCACTTTCCTTAAAATACTCCAGCACGTGCATTTTTAGCAGCGATTCCTGGGCTAGGATTTCGCCGTGGGGAAGCGGCTGCACCAGATCCCAGTGCGGCCAGCCGTCGGCATCCTGGCCGCTTAGCTCATAGTAGCCCGACAGGCTCAGCACCTTACAAATGCCGATGTGCATAAGGTCTTGCTTCTGTTCTTTGGAGAAGTTGATGGCTCCTTTGCCCAGTTCCTGGACGCCAATCAGGAATAGCACGCCGTTGAGGTCGCCGGGCTGCTTGCCGATGACTTCGCGGAGTTTTGCGAGGAGGTCTTTCCATTGGGTGTCGAGGGGGGTATTTATTGGATTCATTTTTAGAGTAGGTATCGGGGGAGTAGGTGTTAGGTTATTTCACCCTTTCACCTCACCCCCTGCCCCCCTCTCCTTAAATGGAGAGGGGGAATTGATATTAACAACAGTCTTGGGCACGGGAGAATCAACGACAACCACCCGAAAAGAGTTTTATGGAAATTACCTGGCGGACGTATTGGGATGATTTCGTGGATTTGCTTTTTCCGCGCTGCTGTGAGGCTTGTGAAGGTGTACTGGTGGGAAACGAACGAATTATTTGTACGCAGTGCCGGATCACTTTACCTCGGGTGGAATCAGATAGCATTGCGAGGAAAGTGGTGGCGGAGAAGTTTGTGGGGTACCAGGAGGTGAAGGGCGTCACTTCATTTTTGGCTTTTACGAAAAAAGGCAAGGTTCAGAATTTGCTACATGCTCTGAAGTATAAAAATAAGCCGGAGGTTGGGGTTTTGCTGGGGAAAATGATGGCGCAGGAATTAAAGGAGAATGACACCTTTCCTGAAGCCGATTTGATTGTGAGCGTTCCTCTGCACAAAAAGCGGCGGCGGGAGCGTGGCTACAATCAAAGTGATGCCTTTGCCGAAGGACTTTCAGAGGTTGCGGGCATTCCGTGGTCAGGAAATGCCTTGGCACGCATTCGCTATACCAAATCTCAAACCGGGAAAACGAAAGTGGAGCGACAGGAAAATGTGAAAGATATTTTTGAAGCCCTACAACCGGAGCAAATCCGAGGGAAGCGTATTATCCTGGTCGATGATGTACTGACGACCGGGGCGACGCTGGAATCTTGTCTAAACGTGTTGATCGGCGCGGGAAGCGATACCGTCTCTATAATGACGATAGCTGCGGCCCAGCAATAAAGCGGACACGCAGCTATCGGCCTTCTCAATAAAAATCTTGTTTACCTCGCTATTCCCGTGCTACCGGTGGCGATCATGGCGCAGCGGAATCCTACCATGGCAGAAGATGAGTCCTGCTCCATGAAACGGCGCGTACCGGGCGACATGAAGTAGGCCACGTCGGCCCAAGAGCCGCCTTTGTAAACGCGCAACTCGTCGGTGATGAGTGAGTTGCTGTTCTTGGTGTCGTAGTTCTTGGCTTCATCCTGGTAACCATCTCGACGGAAGGAGTTCAGGTCATTAAAATCCTGGTAGGAAAGCGGACGATACACATCCTGCACCCACTCATTGACGTTGCCCGCCATATCGAACAGACCGAAGTCGTTGGCTGGATAGCCGCGCAGTTCCTGGGTCATGATGGCCCCGTCGTTGGCGCGTCCGGCGATACCGGCGTAGTCGCCGGGGCCACGCTTGAAGTTGGCGAGCATGTTGCCTTGCTTCTTGCCACGTGGCTGGCGAAGCGTAGAACCGTCCCAAGGATAAATCCGGGAGTTGGCCTGGTTTTCGTCGGCGTACTGCGTGCCGATCATCGCTTTGGCGGCGTATTCCCACTCGGCTTCGGTTGGTAGGCGGTAAGGAGGCAAAACGTAGCCGCTCTCGACCGATAGCGTGGTTGGAGCCGAGGCAGAAGCGACTTCGGCCTGCGCCGCGTCTTTCTTCTTGCCAAACGATAGCAACCCTTTCTTCTTGGTGGCACCACCCGCCGTTCCTTTGGCAAACATTGACTGGTTCACGGCGTTAGAACGCCAGGTGCAGTAATCGGTAGCCTGCGCCCACGATACGCCGACGGCGGGATACAGGCGGAAGCCGGGGTGGCGCAAGTACATGGTCACGTACGAGTCGTTGAACGAAAGGTCGCTGTACCAAACCGTAGTATCGGGCAAGGCGCGGCGGTAGAACTCCTCGGAGGAATCGCGCTGAATATAATTGAGATATTCCAGATAGTGAACGTTGGCGACCTCGGTCTCATCCATATAAAACGACTGGATACTCACCGTGCGCTCCAGGTTGTCGCGGGTTCCCATGACATCCTCTTCCAAAGATCCCATCGTGAAACGACCGCCTTCGATGAATACCAGGTCAGGGCCAGCGGGCAGGGCTTTGTACTGCTTTACCACGAAGCCTTCTTCTCCTTCCCCGTTTTTACCGTTGTAATCCAGTCCGGTTTTGGAACTGGTACTACCGGGCTTGAGGCTGGTCGGCTTTTTATTTTTACACGAACTCGCCACGACCAGCACCATCAATAGAAGGGCCAGTGTCTGCATACCCACGTTTCGCATGTAATTCATTGATTTGATTGACAAGATATTGGATGTTAGATTTTGAACTTTTCAAAAAGATATAGCCCCGTTCGGGCAGCAAAGGTAAGCGGATAACCGCTATTTATTCAATTCTTCCAGAATCCCCAAAGCCTTATCGAGCGACTCCACTTCGCTGAGTTGGAGGATCAGCTTGCCTTTGGTGTCTTTTAAGGCCGTGCGTCTGGGGTTTTGCTGGATATGCTCAATTACTTTGCCAAACTTCGGCGACTGAAAGAATTTATCGTTCCCGGAAGAAACGAAGTAGCCTTTCATGGTATTGTTTTTCAAAGTCAGTTTCTCGAAATACAGCTTTTCGGCTTCCAAACGCAGCCGGACGGTGCACAAAAGATTCTGAACTTCGACGGGCAATGGCCCAAAACGGTCGTCGAGTTCCGCCTCGAAAGCAACCAACTCATCCGCGCCTTTCAGGCTGTCCAGCCGGGTATACAACGACAACCGCTCCGAAATATTCTTTACGTAGGGTTCGGGAATGAGCGTAACCAGGTCGGTTTCGATCTGGCAATCAGGCAAGATGTCGGTCGGGAGGCCCAAGGTGTTGGAAAAGAGGTCTTTGAATTCGTTTTCCTTCAACTCCGTCACGGCCTCGTCCAGCATTTTGTGGTAGAGGTCGTAGCCCAGGTCGTTCACAAAGCCGCTTTGTTCGGCCCCCAGCAGGTTGCCCGCGCCCCGGATGTCGAGGTCGCGCATGGCAACTTTGAAGCCGTCGCCCAGTTCCGAAAATTCCTCCAGCGTCTGCAAACGCTTGCGCGATTCGCTGGTGAGCGTCGAGATGGCGGGCGTCAGCAAATAGCAGAACGCCTTGCGGTTGGAGCGGCCCACGCGGCCCCGCATCTGGTGCAGGTCCGACAGGCCGAACATATGCGCCGAGTTGATGATGATGGTGTTGGCGTTGGGAATGTCGATGCCCGACTCGATGATGTTGGTCGAAACCAGCACGTCGTAGTCGCCTTCGATGAAGCGCAGCATGACGCGCTCGAGGCGGCTGCCCTCCATCTGGCCGTGGGCGACGCCGATGCGGGCTTCCGGCACCAGCCGCATGATGATGTTGCCGATGGACTCGATGTCGGCCACGCGGTTGTGGACAAAAAACACCTGTCCGCCGCGCTGCAACTCGAAACTGACCGCGTCACGGATGAATTCTTCGCTGAACGAATGCACCTCCGTCGTGACGGGCTGCCGGTTGGGCGGCGGCGTGGCGATGACCGACAGGTCGCGCGCGCCCATCAGCGAAAAGTGCAGCGTGCGCGGAATGGGCGTGGCCGTGAGGGTGAGGACGTCCACGTTGACGCGCATTTCTTTCAGGCGGTCTTTGGCTTTCACGCCAAATTTCTGCTCCTCATCCACAATCAGCAGGCCCAGGTCCTTGAACTTTACGTCTTTGTTCAAAATCCGGTGCGTACCAATCAGGATGTCGAGCTTGCCTTCGGCGGCTTCTTTCAGCGTCTCTTTTATTTCCTTGGTACTCTTGAAACGATTGATGTAGCCCACGCGGGCCGGAAAATCGGCCAGCCGCTCGATGAATGTTTTGTAATGCTGCATCGCCAGAATGGTCGTCGGCACCAGCACGGCGACCTGCTTGCTGTCGCATACGGCTTTGAAGGCCGCCCGGATGGCGACTTCGGTTTTGCCAAAACCCACATCGCCACAAACCAGCCGATCCATCGGGTGCGATTTTTCCATATCGTCCTTCACGTCGTTGGTGGCCTTGGCCTGGTCGGGCGTGTCTTCGTAAATAAAGGACGATTCCAGCTCGGCCTGCATGAAATTGTCCTGCCCGAAGGCAAAGCCGGGCGCCTCGCGGCGCTTGGCGTAGAGGGCAATCAGCTCCTTGGCGATGTCCTTCAACTGCTTCTTGACGCGACTTTTCTTGGCGTCCCATTCGCCTGATCCCAGCTTGTTCATCTGCGGCGGCGTCCCTTCCCGGCCCGTGTATTTCGCAATTTTGTGCAGGTTCTGGACGCTCACGTACAGCAGGTCGTTGTCACGATACACCAGCCGCACCGCTTCCTGTTCCTGGCCGTTGACCTCGCGCTTTTCCATCCCCGCGAAGCGCCCGATGCCGTAGTCCACGTGGGTCACGAAATCGCCGGGTTGCAGCGTTTTCAGCTCTTTGAGCGTGATGGCTTTGGCTTTGTTGAACTTGACTTTGAGCTTGTACTTGTGGTAGCGCGAGAAAATCTGGTGGTCGGTGTAACACGCCAGTTTGAGCTGATCGTCGATGAAGCCTTCGCGCAAGGCAATATTCAGGGGCCGGAACTTGACGTAGGGATTGAGGTCGGCAAAGATGCTTTGCAGGCGGTCGAGCTGCTTGGGCTGCTCGGCGGCGATGACGTTGACGAAGCCCTGCTCCTGGTTACCGTTCAGGTCTTCGATCAGCCGGGGGAAATCCTTGTTGAACGAAGGCTGCGGCTTGGATGAATAGAGGATTTTATTTTCATTTTTGAAATAAAACCGCCGCCCGAACTCCACGGTTTTGAACCCTTTGAGTTTATTCAAAAACCCGCGCCGCGTTTCGAACAGCGTTTCGGGATTGGAAACCACCTGCACGCCGCCTGCCGTGACTTCGAGCAGCGCGGCCTCGGCCTGTTCAAAGGATTTTTCGACAATTTCGAGCGTCAATTCTACGTCCTTGAACCACAACACGGCGGCTTCGGGCAGGAAGGTAAAGAACGACTCGCGGCTTTCGTGCTCCAGTTTTTCCTGAATATTCGGGACGATGTTGATCTGCCGCACCGTCTCGACGGATAGCTGCGTCTCGGGATCGAACGAGCGCAGACTCTCGACCTCGTCGCCGAACAGCTCGATGCGGAACGGGTACTCGCTGGCGTAGGAATAGACGTCCACAATGCCGCCGCGTAGCGAGAACTGTCCGGCCTCGAATACGAAGTCCGTCATTTCGAAGCCGTAATCGTGCAGGAATTCGGTAATGAACGCCGGGTCGAGCTTCTCCCCTACTTTCACCGAAAAAGTGTTGGCCAGCAACGACCGCTTGTTGACGACTTTCTCAAAAAGGGCTTCGGGGTAGGTGACGATTTGCAACGGCGGCACCTTGGCGACGCTGAGCTTGTTCAAAATCTCGGCCCGCATCAGGACGCTGGCGTTGTCGATTTCCTCGTACTGGTAAGGCCGCTTGTAGGAGGTTGGATAAAACAGAATGTCTTCTCCGCCGAGCAGACTTTGCAGATCGTTCTGAAAATAAGCCGCTTCTTCGCGGTCGCTCAGCACGTACAGCGCGACACGGGGCGTCTGGCGGTGCAGCGTGGCGGCCATCACGGCATCCAGGCTGCCGACCAGGCCCTTGATCTGCACGCGGTTTTCTATTGGGGTGTCAAGTTGGCTGGCGAGTAGCTGGGTGTAGCTGTCGGCGCTGTATAAGGTGAGCAGGTCTTGGGGAGTCAAAAGTTGTTGAATTGTGTAATCGTGGAACTGTTGAATTGATGTTTAGCTGTTTAGCTCAAAAACCTTTTGCGGCATGGGCTACTCCACTTTGTGCCTTTGTCGCTTTGTGCCTTTGCCACTTTAAGAAAAACGCAAAAAGCCGTCGAGGGCTAGAACCTTCGGCGGGCGGTAGGGCTAACAACGCTTTTTTCAAATTTGTTTTTGGGAAATGGACAAAGTCTTCTTTTTCAAGAATTTTTCCTAAAATTGTTGGCTCGAATCTTATAAAATCTACCCTTATTGAAATATCCCAACCGCTTATCTTCCGGAGCCAACAACCTGGTTATCGCCCTATCGGAAACGGAAGCGGCTAAATTGTTCGTCGGCGATACACGCTCGGATATTGGGTCGGAGGCGGAGAAAATGAAGTTTGGAAACGCGGTGAACGGACTCGTCGTACGCTTCATTCGGCTGGACTTTGACGGGCAGATGGACGCGGAAATGCTGGTGATGGAGCGCCTGCGGCCATTGGATTTTCGCTCGCACGAAGTGCGCATCAGGGCTTTGTGGCTGGATGTTTTTGAAGACGAACTTCGTGCGCTGCACCAGGCAGGTTTTGTTCACCGCGACATTCGCCGTCCGTCCGGTATCGGTGGTTTGGCGTTTGACAATATCCTTTTGACCGACCAGGGATTGCGGTTGATCGACGTTGGCATATCGGCGCTTCGGGAGCAAGTCGGCCAAAAGATATTCGACAAGTATCTTGAAACCGAAAGGCAGGAGATGACGCTGTTTCGGGAGTATTTTTTGAATCGGTAAACCAATCTATACTACGCCTTCCACGACTGCCTGAGCAACCGCAGCCAGTTGCCGTGAAAAATCTTTGCAATATCCTCTTGGGAATAGCCTCGCCTGGCCAAGATGCCTTCGTACTTGGTTAGGTCGGTGATGGTGTCCATGTCGTAGGGCATTTGCTCGGTGCCGAATAATCCGTCGAGGTCGGTACCGAAGGCGATGTGGTCGCTGTTACCGGCCAACTGGCAGATGTGGTCGAAGTGATCCACGAGCTTCTCCATATTTACGCCCAGCTTCTTCGGGTCTTCTTTCTTTTCCAAATCGTAATCCGCAATCAGCATCCAGTTGTCCAGCGCGCCGCCGATGACCGCGCCGCGCTCGATGAGGGCTTTCAACTGCTCGTCGCTGAACTGCCGCTCGCCCGGCACGACCGCCCGGCAGTTCTGGTGGCTGGCCCAAACCGCCCCCTGAAAAATTTTCATTGCCTCGAAGAAGCCCTTATCGGTCAGATGCGTGGCGTCGAGAATGAGATTGTGTCGATCCATTTCACGCAATAAATCTTTGCCCAGGCTAGTCAGGCCACCGCCGCCGCTGTGGGTACCGGGCGCGTAACGGCCCGGCCCGAAGTGCGCGGGGCCGATGGCACGCAAGCCATTTTCGACGTATTTTTCAAGATAAGCAAAGTCGATGACCGAGTCGGCACCTTCCAAACTCAGGATATAGCCGATGGGCTTCCCATCGTTCGGGACACTTTCGTCCTGCCAGAGCTGCACGTGGCTGTCCAACTGCGGCCGATTGGTGATCTGCACCATTTCGCCCTGGGCTTCCATCACCCGGTACCAGGCCAGTTGCCCCTGCGCGAAGGCGTAGGCCTGCTCGGGCGAATGCCAGCCGACCAGTTTCAGGCTTGGCAATGGCTTGCCCAGCTCCGAGAAGCGCGAGATGATCGTCGCCACCACCAAGCCGACGCCGCCCTTTCGCAGTTCCGGCAGAGCCACGGAGCCGTTGCCCCGGTCGGCCGTATCGTCCAATTCTAGAAACTTTTCTTTGGCGCGGATTTCCTGTACAGATTTTTTTAAGTCGCGATTCAGGCTGAGGGCGTTGGTCGCGAGGTCGAGGTGGGAGTCTATGGTAAACATTATTTCAGTGGACAGTTGACGGTTAATGAGTCTGACTTTTAAGGCGCTTTTCGATCAAATCAATAGGGTACTTGGCGGAGAGGCGGCTGATGTCGAAGGCGAATTCTTCGTAGGCTTTTTCCCATTCGGCGGCCTCGGCGGGGGTGTAATCGTAGAACCCCTTGCCGTTGGTAATGCCGTTTCCGCCTTGTTGGGCGATGTTTTCGATGAGTTGCGGAACTTCGGTTTGGTTGCTGAGTGTAGGAAATAAATCCTTCATCACGGCATAGTAAGCCTGCAAGCCTGTGATGTCCATGTAGCGGAATAATCCGCAGAAGGTCATCCAGTGACCGCCGTCGTTGCGACAGGCGCGGTCCACGTCCTCGATGGTCGCGTAGCCGTTTTCCACCAGATTGAAGGCCTCCCGGTACATAGCGTACATGAGGCGGTTGGTGATAAAGCCGCGAATGTCCTTCCGCACCAGAATGGGTTCCTTTCCCCAGTCCGCAGTCATCGCGTAGAGTTTTTCGGCCAGTTCGAGCTCCGTTTCGGGGTTGCAGACGATCTCCAAAAACTTGGTGGTGAAGGCAGGTTCGGCCCAGTGCATGCCCATGAAGCGGCGGGGATGCTGCACGAAATCTTTCAAAACCGTATTGGGAATGGCCGAGGTGTTGGTCGTAAGAATGGCGTCGGGCGAGATGTGCTGCTCCACTTGGGCGAAGATCTGCTTTTTCACCTCGATATTCTCCACCACGCATTCCATCACTAGCTGGCAATTTCGCAGGCGGGCGTAGTCTTCGGTGATGGTAAGGCGGGCTAGATTTTCCTCGGGCGAAAGTTCAGTAAGGTTATTCTGATAGGCCATTGCCAAATACTGCCTGATTTTGTCCGGCCCTTTGTCCAGGTCGGCAGGCATCGGGGCCACGGCCACTACCCTATTTCCCGAAATGAGCAGCGCCGTAACGATACTCGCCCCCATCAGTCCGATGCCGACTATGCCAATTTCTCTCAATTTCTCTTTCTCATTCATATTTCAGACTTGCCTGACATTTTTACGAAACAAACTCTTCGGCCTTGACCGGGTGCTTGCCCCAGCGATTTACTTTGTAGCCCCAGGTCGAGTAGGCCAATATCCCCAGATAAAGGGGAATCATCATCAGCACGGCGGCTTGGGGCGTGGCGGGATTAGCGTCGATGAGCGTACCGAACACCACCGGAAAAATGGCCCCGCCGATGAGGGCCATCAGCAGCATGGCCCCGCCTACTTTGGTAAGAGCCCCTAGTTCGCGCAGGGCCAGGCCCCAGATCGTCCCCCAAAGCAGCGCGGTGCCAAAGCCCGTGAGTACCATACAATAAAGCGATGTGACGCCGCCCGTAAAGTAGGCTCCCGCCATGAAGGCCATCCCCCAAACCGCCGCAAACTGCAACGCCCGCTGCTGGGACACGTACTTGGGAATGAACACGATGCTTGCCATGTACCCAAACAGCATGGCGACCAGCCCGTAGGTAGGAAATTGCCGGGCCTCGGCGATGGTCAGGCCGATGGCGCGACCGTAGATAATCACGCTGTCGATGGGAATCATCTCGCAGGCCGAAGCCAGAAACAGCGTCACGACGCCAAGAATCAAGTGCGGATATTGGAAAATATTCTTGCGCAGGGCAACGGTTTCGCCCTCGACGCTGCTTTTGCTGTCGTCTATTTCGGGTAGTTTGGAAAAATAGATGACCAGCGACATCAAGAGCAAAGCTCCCGTGATAATGAGGTAAGGATTGATGATTTTTAAAGCGTATTCATCCAGTAGCGCGGCTTTCTGAATCGCGTCCAGCCCCTGTACCTCCGCGATGACGGCGTCGGCATTGACCAGAAAAATTGACCCCAGCAGCGCGATACAAATAATTCCGGCGACTTTGTTGGAAAGCCCCAAAAAGCCCACCCGCTGGGCGGTGCTTTCGATCGGCCCGATGACCGCGATGTAGGGATTGGCGGCGGCCTGCAACAGGGTAAGGCCCGTGCCCGTCAAGTACAGACCGAAGAGGAAAATACCGTAGGTGCGGGTATAGGCGGCGGGAACGAAGGTGACCGTTCCCAAAGCCATGATAACCAGCCCAAGCACCATTCCCTTCTTATAGCCCGTGCGTTGCAGCACCCAGGCGCTGGGCAGCGCCATCACGAAGTAGGCACTATACGCGGCGAACATCACGAGGGACGCCTGAAAATTGGTCAGTTCCAGGCAGATCTGGAAGTACGGAATCAGCACCCCGTTGACCCAGGTCATGAAGCCGAAAAAGAAGAATAGCGTGCAGATAATGATAAGCGCGCCGACGTAGGACTTTCTGTTTTCGTTCACTTATTGTAGGGGAGAGTTGGTAGTAGAGAGCTTTTTAGCTAACTCGATAACTTTTTGGCGGATTTTGGCTTCAGCATCCCGTGCCATGCAACTGCTGCGGGCGCGCCAGGTTTCGTAACCGCCGCGATCCAGTTCGTGGGCAGGGGGAATATAGCCGCCGTAAGAATTGGCCAGATTGATAGAGAAGTATTTTTCGGAAGAAATCTCCTGCTTGAGCGCCAGTCCGGTTTCGGCGAAGAACTCGCCCGGCAAAGCCCCGATGCGCAGGTCGCCGATGCGCAACACCTGTACGGCCAGGTTTTTTGTGTCGGGGTAGTAGGCCAAAAGCACCTGCTCGCGGTCGTAGATTCGCTGGACGGAGTCCCACTCGTAGTCCAGGTTCTTGAAATCATTTTTAATAAACGATTCGCTGGCTTTTGCCAATTCCGCTTCGGAAGGTTTGCGGTGGGCAATTTTTAACTCGTCCCACTCGGCGGCTAAGCTTACATTTTCCTGCCAGGTCAGCCCCTCGATTGCCTCCGCCACTTTTTGCGCCAAAGTACCGCCGACGAGTTTCGTTTTGGCGTAATCCCCCGTCGGGAAGCGATCGGGGTCCTGGAATGACCAGAGGTTCACATCGCCGCTGGTGCCGTTGCTCATCATGGCCACGAAATCGTCGCCGGCGTCCAGCTTTTCGGCAAGCCGCGTGGCGAATTCTCCGAAATAATCACCCGTAACGGAGTCTTCGGGCCAATCGCCTACGTAATGCAAGCCGTAATTTCCCAAAGCCCCGATCCATTGGTCGTCCAGGCTTTTGACCAATAGAAAACTCAGCTCCGGGTCGGGATCGGCGACGGATTTCAGGATTTGGTCTTCGCCGCCGAACGGATTGGTTTTTACCTGATCGTTTTGGCGGGTGACGGGGTTCTTGGCCTCATAGCCGTCCGCCATCAGGTAGCGGCGGCAGATGACAAAGTCCGGGACATCTGCTTTCCCAAAAGCCAGCTTGGCGGGACGCAGGGCGTCGTGCGCCTTGACGACGGCCTCCACGATCAGGGCGGGCAGCTTTTCTTTGTAATGAATATCCGCCGCGCTGCCCAATAGCCCCACTACATTGCCCCCAGCGTGGTTGTGGTTGCAGGCGAGTAGCGTGCGCTCGGGCGGAATACCCGTTCTTTCTTCGATATTCTTCTTGATTGACTCCATGTAGTTGGAGGGCATGATGCAAATATCCACAATCACCACCGCTAACGCGACCTCGCCCTGCTGGAGTACCAGCGCCTTAGCGAATAGCGGATCGTGAATGTGGCGGGCGTAGTGGGAGTAGTAGTCCACGCCCAGGATAGTACCCAGGGGCGGCGTGATGTCCGTCTGGGCGGCCCCGGCCAGGAGTGTCGAGGGCGATGCGCCCGGTTTCTCAATCATGCTATTTTTTAAAAAAATCATCCGTCAATAAAAACTCCCTCACAGCACACCGTATTTTCGGTAAGCTTCCCCGGCCTTCATGCCTTGCTTGATGGCATCGCGGGTGATGTTCTCGGCATCGACTTTGGCCAGCGCGGCCTCGATCACTTGTTCCTCAATGGCAGCGGGGATTACGACGATGCCGTCCTCGTCGGCCATCACCAGATCGCCCGGCGAGAACACGACGCCATCTATCTCGACGGCCACATCGACCTCGATGACTTTCTGACGGTTTTGGCTGTCGTAGGCGTTCTTACCCGTGGCGAACACCGGGAACCCCATTTCGCGCATCTTGGCGATGTCCCGCACCGCACCGTGGACGATGACCCCCACGCAGCCGCTGTTCCTGGCGGCGGTCGAGAGCAGCTCGCCCCAGATTCCCGAGCGGGTGGAGCCGCCCGCCGCGCAAATCAGCACATCGCCGGGTTGGCAGGAATCGACGGCTTGCAGTTCGAGTTCGTAGGGCTGCGCATCGACGTGGAAGACATCCGCCCAAAGCGTCGTTTTGCAGCGTCCCAGCAGCTTTTCGGTTCCGGTGTAGGCCAGGAAATGAGTGCGCGTGGTTTGCTGGCGGTGTCCCAGTTGGTCGAGGACGTCCGAAATGACGGCTACGTATAGTTTTTCTTGTAATTCTTGTAGGTTCATCGTTTTACTTTTCTGCGATTCGTTTTTCGAGATGCGTCGCGGCGGGCGTCGCTTTCTCCTTGTGCTTGGCGACCATCGCCTCGATCTCGCGAATGACCTCGGGATGTTCGTCGGCGAGGTCGTACTTCTCCCCCGGATCGTGCAGGAGGTTGAATAGCTGGAGCTTTTCCAGCTTTTCTAATTTTTCGGGATAACCCAGCGGGTTGTTTTGGTAATACACCAGCTTATAGGCCCCCTTTCGGGCGGCAAACAGGCGGCTGCCGTGGTAGTAGTACATCGCGTCGCGCGGACTGGCGGCCCCCTTGTGCAAAACCTCCGACAGGTCATAGCCGTCGTAAATGCGATCGGTGGGCAGCGGAACCCCAGCTAAGCTGCCAAAGGTTGGTAATAAATCCAGCGTACTGCCCATGCCGGATACCACGCCCGGCTTCACGCGGCCCGGCCCCCAGAAAATCGTCGGTACCCGCACGCCGCCTTCGTAGCTGGTGCCTTTGTTGCCGTGGAGCAGCCCCGCCGAGCCGCCATGCTCGTTGAAAATGGCCCAGGGGCCGTTGTCGGAGGTAAAGACGACGTAGGTGTTTTTATCCAGGCCTTCTTTTTTCAACGTCGCCAAAATCTGGCCGACGCTCCAATCTATTTCCTCTATCACATCGCCGTACAAGCCCCTTTCGCTGGTTCCCAGGAAGTCTTTGGAGGCGAACAGCGGCACGTGTGGCAGCGAGTGCGCCATATACAGGAAGAAAGGTTTTCTCTTGCTTTCTTTAATGATTTTGATCGCCTCCGTTGTGTAGGTTTTCACGATCGTATTCTGGTCGGCCGGGCGCTGAATTTCGGTGGTGTCGCGTATCAGTGGCACCTGAAAGTACTCGACTTTGGGATACAAGAAAGACTCTTTACGATCCACGTCGTTGACCCGATCCATGTCGTTGCTGTACGGAATGCCGAGGTAGCTGTCGAAGCCGTGACTGGTGGGCAGGTAAGCGGGCAGGTGGCCCAGATGCCACTTCCCAATGGCCGCCGTGCGGTAGCCTTTTTTCTTCAAATGCCGCGCAATCGTGATTTCACTTTGGGGCAGACCGTCGTCCGAATCTGGGAAAAGTACCCGCCGCTTGTCGCTGTACATGCCGCTGCGGATGGGTAGCCGTCCGGTCATCAGGGCGGCGCGGGAGGGCGTGCATACGTTGGCCGCCACGTAAAAACTCGTCCATTTTTGCCCCTCGGCGGCCATGCGATCCAGGTTGGGGGTCTTGATGGTCGGATGGCCGAAGCAACCCAGGTCGCCGTAGCCCTGGTCGTCGGTGAAGATGACGATGAAATTGGGTTGTGGTGCTTTTTGGGCAAAGGCATCTTTGCTGGCGAACGCGCAAGCGATTGTCAAAATCATTGCGAATAGGGCAGTTGTGCGGCGGGTCGAGGAAAATTTGAATTTCATGCTTTTGAGATGAATTATTTGAATTTTGTCAATAAAATTGTAGTAGAGATTATTGGCTTTGAGTTTATTATAAAAAAAGACAGCGACCACAAAGCCGTCACCAACAACTAAGGCGGAAATTCAAGAATTCTATTCGTTTTCCGCCACAAATTCCAAACCCATCACCACCTAAATTTTTGACCAAACTTATGGGGATCTTATCAGAATTGAAGAAAAAAGCGCTCACTGTCAAGGAGCAGATGCTTCCCAGCACGGAGTTCGACCCGACGACCATGCCATGGATCGACCACAGCGACGCCGACATTGCGGCCTTCGTTAAGGATTTCAAGCCCAGCTTTCCGCTGGCTTTCGACCTGGAAGAAAAGCTGCGGTTTTGGCAGAAGAACGGCTACGTGATTCTTGAAAAGGTCATCCCGCAGGAATTGATCGACGCCTATTGGGGCGATGTAGAGGAACTGATCGAGCATCCCGAGAAGTACAAGCTAATGACGCGCATCGACCTGCCGAAGTTCGAGCCGATTCAGGAGCGGCTGATTAAGGATTTTCCCAAAGAAGACCTGAAAGGCAAGTACGTTAAGCTTAACGACTTTCACCACCTGTCGGAGACGGGAAAGAACCTGATGACCCACCCGGCGATCGTCAATTTCCTGGAAGCGATTTTTCAGCAGCAGGTGGTCGTGATGCAAAGCCTGACCTTCATGTTTGGCAGTCAGCAGCCCACGCACCAGGATTTTCCCTGGGTGACGGCCAAGATCCCCAGCCACCTCGCGGCGGCCTGGATTCCGCTGGAAAACATCACCGCCGACTCCGGCCCGCTGTATTACTATGTGGGGTCGCACAAGCTGCCGAAGTTCAATTTCGGCAATGGCATCCTGTCCAACGGACGATCCACGCGCACGCCGCTGGAATTTGCCGATTATCTCGACAAGAACTGCCCGTCCCACGGCTTCCAAAAGGAAACGCTGCTCATCGAGCGCGGCGACGTGCTGATTTGGCACTCGGCCCTGGCCCACGGTGGCGGCCTGATCACCAATCCAGACAGCACCCGCAAGTCGTACGTCTGCCACTATTCCACCCAGGAGGCGCTGCCCTTTCACCGCTACAATCCGCACGCCACGCCGAAAGAACAGAAGTACCAGGGCGTGGTGATTTATGAGCATCCTGAGTTTGGTGAGCAGGAGAATATTCTGAAGGCGAAGTAAACCGAGATTTGTCAACTTTCAAAAAGTTGACAAATCTCACTAACTGTCCGATTTCGAACCAAAGTGTCCGAAATCGGACACTTTTTTTTATTCAAAAACTGATTTTCAGGTAGTTAACTTTAAGGCATAGTTTTTCAGCAGAGAAGGGTGATCTGCAATCCGTTCACCGTTGACCCTTAACCGAAGAAACTATGTTCCGCAACTACCTCAAAATCGCCTACCGCAATCTTGCCCGCAACAAGGGCTACTCCTTCATCAACATCGGCGGGCTGGCCGTGGGCATGGCCGTGGCGATGCTTATTGGGCTGTGGGTCTATGACGAACTGAGTTACGACCGCTCTTTCGAGAACTACGACCGCATCGCGAAGGTGATGCAAAACCAGACTTTCGATGGTGAAATAGAGACGGCACCGAACGTCCCCAAGCTCCTGGCCCCGGAACTGCGGGATAACTACGGCGACAACTTCGAGCATATCGTCGTATCTTCTTTCAACCTCGAACACCTCCTGGCCGTTGGCGACAAGAAGCTTACGAAACTCGGCAACTACATGGGTTCGGAGGCCCCCGAGATGCTGACGCTGAAAATGATCGGCGGTACCCGCGCCGGACTGACCGACCCTAGCTCAATTATGCTTTCGGAGTCTACCGCAAAGGCGCTTTTTGGGGAGGCAAATCCGCTGGATCAGGTGGTAAAATTGGATAATTCGGAAGACGTAAAGGTGACGGGCGTGTACGAAGACCAGCCCCACAACTCTTCTTTCCGGGATTTGAACTTCATCGCGCCTTGGGAACTCAACGAAAGGAACCTGCCCAAGTGGCTAGGTTGGGGTAACAACTGGTTCATGACCTACGCCCAAATCGCCGAAAATACTACGATGGCCGACGTGTCGGCCAAGATCAAAAATGCCAAACTCGATAATGTGGACGAGGAAGAAAAGAGACTCAAGGCCCAGGTTTTCCTGCAGCCCATGACCAACTGGCACCTGCGGTCGGAGTTTGAGAATGGCGTACCAAGTGGTGGACTGATCGAGTATGTGTGGCTGTTCGGCGTCATCGGCGTGTTCGTGCTGCTGCTGGCCTGTATCAATTTTATGAATCTCAGTACCGCCCGCTCCGAGAAGCGGGCGCGGGAAGTGGGCTTGCGCAAAGCCGTTGGCTCGATGCGCGGACAACTCATCACGCAGTTTTTCGGCGAGTCACTGCTGGTGGTCACGATTGCTTTTTTGGTGGCGATAGTACTGGTACTTGCGGGACTTACTGCCTTCAACGACATCACCGACAAGCAGATCGCATTCCCCTGGGCCCGTCCGGTTTTCTGGCTGGCGAGTCTGGCTTTCATTCTCTTCACCGGACTGGTGGCGGGTAGTTACCCGGCCTTGTACCTGTCTTCATTTTCTCCGGTCAAGACCCTTAAAGGCACTTTCGTCACGGGGCGTTTTGCGGCGGTACCACGTAAGGTTTTGGTGGTCGTCCAGTTTACGGTTTCTGTTGCTTTAATTATCGGAACGGTCGTCATCCTTCGGCAGATTCAGTTCGTCAAAGACCGCCCCATCGGCTACGACCGCAGTAACCTGATTACCGTTCCCATGAAATCGGACGAGATCAAGAATCATTACGAAGCCTTCCGCCAGGAAATGCTGAATACCGGGGCCGTGCAGGAGATGACCGCTACCGATAGTCCCATTACGTTTACCTACATCACCAACAGCGGATTGAGTTGGCAGGGCAAAGACCCAGCCATGGGCGACGAATTCGTGACGATGCGCGTGACGCACGAATTCGGCAAAACGGTCGGCTGGCAGATCAAGGAAGGCCGCGACTTCGACCGGGCGTTTGCATCCGACTCGACAGCCATCATCGTGAACGAGGAGGCCGTGAAGTACATGAATCTGGAAAATCCCGTTGGAGAACTCATACAGTGGGGGGAATACCAATTAAAGATCATCGGCGTAGTAAAAAACCTGATCACGCAGTCGCCCTACGATCCGGTGAAGCAGACCTTTTTCTTCATTCAGCCCAGCCGCAACAGTCTGCTCAGCATGAAGCTAAACCCGACCATGAGCGCCAGCGCGGCTTTAGCCAAGATCGAAACAGTTTATAAGGCGTACGATTCAACCAACCCATTCAGCTACACTTTCGCCGACGAAAACTTTGCCATGAAGTTCGCCGCCGAAGAGCGCATCGGTACGCTGGCCTCTTTTTTTGCCGGACTGGCTGTATTGATTTCGTGTTTGGGCCTTTTCGGCCTGGCTTCCTACGTCGCCGAGCAGCGCACCAAGGAAATCGGCGTCCGCAAGGTACTGGGGGCAAGCGTCGCCAATCTCTGGGGGCTGCTATCCAAAGATTTTGTGGTGCTTGTCCTGATTTCCAGCCTCATCGCCGCGCCGCTCGCCTGGTACTTCATGGAGGGTTGGTTGCAGAAGTACACCTACCGCACCGAATTATCGTGGTGGATTTTCGCGGCGGCGGGCGCGGGGGCGCTGGTCATTACGCTGCTGACGGTAAGTTTCCAGGCCGTGAAGGCGGCGTTGATGAATCCGGTGGAGTCGCTCAGGAGTGAGTAGATGGACGGTCTTCGACTCCGCTCAGACTGACATTGGGCAATTGTCACCCTGAGCGGAGTCGAAGGGCTCCACACAGGGTAATCCCCAACTCAGTTGTCATAAAAGAAATAATTCCTTTCTTCCATCCTCCCTTTCTCCTTAAAACCATGCTCTCCAACTACATCAAAATCGCCCTCCGACTTTTCAAGAAAGACAAGACCTTCACCGCCATCAACCTCGTGGGGCTGGCGACGGGCCTGGCCGTGGCGTTGCTCATTATCCAGTACGTACGCTTCGAGCTGAGTTACGAGAACACCCATCCGCTGGCCGACCGCATCGTGCGCCTCACCATGGACTACATGAACGGCAACACGCTGGACAGCCAGGATACCGAGACCAACCCGCCGCTGGGCGCAAAAGTCGCGGGCGAAATCCCCGAAGTGGTCAACTTCACCCGGGCTTATCCCTACGGCGAGCCGAACGTGACGGTGAAGATCGGCGAGGAATATCATCTGGTCGAGAAAGTCTTCGCCGTAGATTCTTCTTTTTTCTCGATGTTCAACTACCCTTTGACTCGCGGGAATCGAAAAGGCATCATGACCAAACCCCGCCAGGCCGTGTTGACGGAAGGCATGGCGATGAAGTACTTCAACACACTGGACGTACTGGGCAAAACCCTGAAAACCCCGGATAACGATGGCGATGTGACCCTGGAAATAGTAGGCGTGGTGCCGGACAGTCCGGCCAATACGCACCTGAAATTCGATATGCTTTTCTCGTACCCGACCATGATTTCGGATTTTGGCGAAACGGAGGACAACTGGGGCGGCAACAACACGCTCACCTACCTGCTGCTGGACAAAAACGCCGACTACCAAAACTTCACGAAGTCGCTCGTAGCGCTCAACGAGCGGGCGCGGGAGGCCAAGATGCTGGAAAACGTACGAGTGATCGGCCAAAAGATCGGCGACATTCACCTATATTCCCACAAAACCTTCGAAACCGAACCCAACGGCGACGCCAAGTCGGTGTTCTTCCTGCTGGGCGTGGCGATTCTGGTGTTGATCAGCGCCTTTGTCAATTACGTGAACCTCACGACCTCCAAAGCCCTCGACCGCGCCCGCGAAATCGGGATGCGCAAGGTCGTCGGTTCGACGCAAAACCAGATCAGGACGCAGATTTTTATGGAAACCGTTCTGATGAATCTGGCCGCAGGTACTTTGGCCGTGCTGTTGGTCAGCATTGCCCGACCATTTTTTATTGACGTTGCCGGGTTACCCGAAGGCTTCGTCGTGTTCGGCGATCTATTTTTCTGGCAGACGTTGCTCGGGTTCTTGCTGTTGAGCATTGTCGTGTCCGGGTTGTATCCGGCCTTCGTGCTGTCGGCTTATGATCCGGTCAAGGTACTTAAAGGTAGCTTCTCACGCTCAAACCAAGGGGTACTTTTGCGCAAGTCGCTGGTCGTTTTTCAATTTACCATCACCATCATTTTGTTGGTGCAGACGTTTGCCGTATTTCAGCAGGTCAGTTTTTTACGAGACCAAAATCTGGGCGTGGACATCGACCGCACCATTGTGGTAAAAGCGCCAGTAGGCGGGGAAGGAGATTACGGTACTTTCCGGCAGGCGTTATTAGGGCAATCGCAGGTAGAAGCGGTGTCCATTTCGGGCGCGGTGCCGGGCATGGGGCCTACCCAGCTGAGTACCACAACGGGAATCAACCTATCCGATGCCATTGAAAAGAATTCTAATAACTTTTACATCACCAGCATCGACACGTCTTTCATTGACCTGATGGGTTTGGAGCTTTTGGCGGGCAAAAATTTCGACGCTACGGTTCGTCCGTTTTTTTCTGAGTCAGAACACAGGGAGGTAGTTGTGAACGAAGAAGCCCTTCGCCTCTGGGGTATACCAACGCCCGAAGCGGCCATTGGCAGAAAACTAGGTATCTGGGGAGACGCAGCCACCATCCGGGGCGTGGTCGCCGACTACCATTACGAATCACCGAAGGCGGCCTACATCCCGATCATTCATGGCTACGCTTCTAATTTCGACGGCTACGCCAGCGTGAAATTTTCGGGGGGTAGTTCCAGCGAGCAACTGAGTACTCTTAGAGCGGGTTTACAAGTCCCAATTTCCCTATTCGCCGTTCAGCTACTTTTTCCTGGATAGCGAATACGACAAGCAATACAAGGCCGACGACCGTTTTCAGCAGGTTTTCGGCGCGTTGACCGCCTTCGCGATTCTCATTTCGTGTTTGGGTTTGTTCGGCCTGGCGACTTTCACCGTCGCCAAGCGCACCAAGGAAATCGGCATCCGAAAAGTGATCGGCGCAAGTACTATGAATTTGATGGTTTTGCTGTCGAAAGATTTTGTAAAAACGGTGCTTATTTCGGTCGTTATCGGGATTCCGATCACGTACTTCTTGGTGCAGAACTGGCTGGCCAACTACGCCGCCCGCATCGAGCTGAGCTGGTGGCTTTTCGCCGCCCCCGCCGCCCTAGTACTTTTGCTGGTGATGGTTTCGATTAGTGGCAAAACGATCGCGACCGCGCTGGCCAATCCAGTAGACGCGTTGCGGTCGGAGTAGAAGAAGTCCTTCGACCGCAGGGGCAGCCCCGTTCGCTGAGGTCTTCGACTCCGCTCAGACTGACAATCACCCATGTCAGTCTGAGCGGAGTCGAAGACAGTCTGAATGGCACCGTGCAGTCGAAGGCTTCCTACTCTTGTCCCCTTCCGGGTAGTAAGTCGCTCTTCATGCCTTAATATTTTTGACCGATCATCCCGTCAAAAATACTCATGCGCTCAATCTTTCTTACCCAACCTCCAAAGCATCGCCAATCACTCGTCCTGTCGAGTTTGCTAGTTGTCCTGTTCAGTATTACGCTTCATGCCCAAACTCCGCCTAAGACCATCTCGCTTTTCGATGGCAAAACGCTGACTGGCTGGAAAACGGCTAACCCCGACTACCAATCCTGGTGGTCGGTGGCCGATAGTAGCATCCGCAGCGGCGATGGGGTGAAGAAAATTCCGGCCAACACCTACCTCCATACGATTAAAGAATACGGCGACTTCGAGTTCCGCTGTTTGTTCCGGCTCACGGGCGACCCGGCCACGGGACTGATCAACAGTGGCATTCAGTACCGCTCGTCCGTGAAAGACGGCAAGATGATCGGCTACCAGGCCGACATTGGCGAGGGTTACTGGGGCGACCTCTACGACGAACACCGCCGCGCCAAGCTGGTCGGCGGCGACCTGAGGACCCTGCGGCACGTGCTGCGTCCGGGCGATTGGAACAGCTACATCATTCGCTGTCGGGGCAATCACCACGAGCTGTACATCAATGGCGTGAAGACCGTCGATTACGTGGAAAAAGACGTCAGCATTCCCGCCAAAGGTGTCATCGCCGTGCAAATTCATAGCGGCGGCGCGGGGATGGTGGAGTTTCGGGATTTGATGATTGCTGAATTCTAGAAAATGTATTTACAAAACCCCAAAACTACCCGTAGCAGACTAAGGAAGTACCTGGCAGGCTTTCTGGCCAGCCTGACTCTGCTGGCTGCGCCACCTACAATTGCCCAGAAGAAAACCCAATCCACCCGCACGGAGGTGTACTCCCCGGCGGAAGAACTCGCGGGCTTCAAACTAGCCGAGGGCTTCGTGATCGAGTTGGTTGCCAGCCAGGAAGACGGCGTCGTCAATCCCATCGACCTTACCTTCGACGACGCCGGGCGGCTGTGGACCCAAACCGCCCGCATGTACCCGCTCGACCCGGTGGCCGACATCAAATGGAACGACCTGCAACGGCTGATGGACAACCCGGAGGCCCAGCAGAAAAATCCCGCCTTCAAGCGCATCCTCGACCTGTACCAGGGCAAAACCGAAGGCGAAGATCAAATCCTTATTATTGATAACCTGTACAGCGGGCAAAAAGCCAGAACCACCGTTTGGGCCGACGGACTGGTGATTCCGATGAGCCTTTTGCCCTACAAAGACGGCGCGTACGTCATGCAGGGTTCCGAGCTTTTTTTCCTGCATGATAAAGACCAAAACGGCCAGGCCGACCAGCGTGAGCCGCTCTTCACCGGATTTGGCTACACCGACACCCATACGATGGGCCACGTGCTGGTGCGCGCACCCGGCGACTGGATTCATTTCAGTCAGGGAGCACTCAACAAGGGCGAGGTCGTTTCGCTGAAAAGCAACAGCAAGCTGAAAATGGATTATAGCAAGATCGCCCGCTTCTCGCTGGATGCCAGGAAAATGGAACTAGTCAGCTCGGGTCTGAACAACATCTGGGGTTTCCAGCTACGCGGCAACGGCCAGTGGTACGGCTCCGAAGCCAACGACCTCGGCTACTCGGTGGCCCCGATGGAACCTGGCACGGGTTTTCCGGGCATCGGCAACGAGCGGCTGCGGCCCTACCAGCCTTTCGTGCCGAATCTGCACGAGTTTCGGGTGGGCGGCACGGGCATTTCGGGCCTGGCCTTCGCCGACGACGCAGCGGGGAGCTTTCCGCCCGAGTACCGCGACGTGGCTTTCCTGGCCAACCCCATCACCAGTTCGATCAACGCCGTGCGCATCGTCCGCGAGGCCGACGGAAACGTAACCGCCGAACACCTGCCCGACCTGCTGACGGCGGAAGACGACTGGTTTCGGCCCGTCAACATGGAATTTGGCCCCGACGGCTGTTTGTACATTGCCGACTGGTACAACAAAATCGTGTCGCACAACGAACTACCCACTACCCACCCCGACCGCGACAAGAAGAATGGCCGCATCTGGCGCATTCGCCATGTCAGCCAAAAGCCGCGCGAGGTGCCTGATTTTTATCAAATAAAAACTTCCGAACTGCCCAACTACCTCGCCTCGCCGTCGCTTTGGGCCAAACGCGCCGCCTGGCACCAGATTTCCGACCGCCCGCTGGCCGAAACCAAGGGGCTGGCCCCTACTCTGATGGCACTTGCCGCCGACGCGGCGCAAACCGAAACGACCCGCATCCACGCGCTTTGGTGTCTGGAAAGCATCCGGCATTACGATGCCAGCTTGATAACTTCCCTACTGGCCTCGTCGCTGCCCGACCTGCGGCGCGAAGCCGTGCGCTCGCTGACCAGCTTTGCCCTGTCCCCGGCCCAAATTGCGGGGCTGTTACAAAACTTAGTCGGGGACGAAAACGCGCTGGTACGGGCGCAGGCACTCCGCACCTTGGGCGAAAGCCCGCAAGCCGACCCGCTGACCGTTGAATTACTGATACGCGCTGCCAAGCCCGAACTGGGCGGCGACGGCATGGGCGGAGTCTACGAGCGGAAATTCGAGCGATACCTGGCGCGTAAAGCTTTGGAGCCACACCTAGCGGCTTTACAAACCTTTTTGAAAAGCCCGCAAGGCGCCGAAATTCCCGCCATCAATCGGCTGTGGGCCATCGAGGTTTTGCCAAAAAAAGAAAAAGAAGCGGCTTTCCTGACGCTCTGGCCCGAGGCCAAGCTGGACTCGCTGGACGAAACCACCTTCATCAGTGTGGCCGACATGCTGGGCAATCAGAGGATTTATGCCGCCGTGCAGCCTGTATTTCATCGGCCCGAGCAATCGCAAAACTACGTCAGTTACGCTCTGAGAAACGAAGCCCGACTGCAATCGCCTGCTTTCTCCACTATGGTCGCCAGGCCGATTTTTCAGCTTCTCAAAAGCCAAAATCCGGTGGACGTAAATCTGGCGCTGGACGCAATAGGCCGTTTCAAAATCGCCAACGCCAGAAACGAGGTCGTTGCCCTGCTCGGCCCGCAAACACCCGAGCCGACCCTGCTGCTGGCTTTAAAAGCGCTGGAAAATATTGCTGAGAACAAAGCTATTTTTAGCCAAACTATTGAAGACGAAAAACGCACTTCGGCTACCCGCATTTTCGCGCTGGACAAACTGGTGAAGGCTGATTCTGCCGCCGGACAGCAAGTGCTCGCGGCCTGGCTCCCCGACCTGACCGATCCTAACAAAATAAAACTGGCCGAAACCCTCACCACTTCGCCGCGTGGGGCAGCGGTAGTGATGCAGGCGTATGGCCAAAACCCCGCTGATCTGGCCCTGCTGCCCAACGCCGTGACCGAACGCCTCGCCCAGGTAAACCGCCACGATCGCCGCAGCCAAACGCTGCTGGCTCAGATAAAAAAACAGGAAGCAGAAAAAAAGGCAGAAATCAGAACCAAAATCGAGAAATATAGTACCCTCGCCGCCAAAAACACGGGCGATCCCGCCGAAGGCAAACCACTATTTCAGACCTGCCTGCTCTGCCACCAGGTGGGCAACGACGGCCAAAACATCGCTCCGGCCCTCGACGGCTCCGCCTCGCGCGAAACCCAAGCGCTGCTCACGGCGATTCTCGACCCCGACGCCGCCGTGGAATCGGGCTATGCGCTGTATCGGGTCAATAAAAAAGATGGAAGTGTGGTAGAAGGGTACCTGGTCGGAAAAGACGACGGAGGTACTACGCTGGCATTCATGGGGGGAAGCAAGCTTTATATCAAAGAGGCAGACATCAAAAATCAGTTTTTCCTGCCCAATCGCTCCTTCATGGCTAAGGGCTTAATCGATCAGTACTCCGATAAACAGGTGGCCGACCTGCTTTCCTTTATCCGAACGTTGAAGTAATCACTGCGGGCGTCTTTTCTCACCCTGAGCGAACGGATGCCGCTTTTTAGCTATTCAAAAACCTTCCCCAACTCCACCTCGATTTTCGTCACCGGGTCTTTCAACGTCTCTCCCTGTTGGAAAATCTCGCTCTGCTCGGGGTCGCTGTAAACGGCTACGCTTTTCAAATCCGGAAACACGATCCAGCAGGATTTCACGCCAAAAGCAAAGTACTGCATGGCCTTCTCGACCATCTGCTCGTTAGATTGCGAGGGCGATTGTATTTCGATGGCTAACAGCGGCGGCTCCGTTTGCTTGGCCGTTTCGTTGACAAAATTCAGACTACGCTTTGGGTAAAGCACAATGTCAGGAGTGCTGCCCTGAGGCAGCATTGCCAAAGAAACCTCACTGGCGACGCGGTAGTTGTTGCCATAATTGAGTTTTAACTCGAATATCAAATTGGCCTGAATGGCTCCGTGGGTGAGGTTGGGCACAGGCTTGTTTCGTTCGATTTCGTAGGGCGACAGTTCCCTTTCGACGAGGGTTTCGGTTAGTGTTTCCATGATTATTAAGATGTTTTTTTCAAAGATAACGAATGCCAGCAACTTTTGTCGGCAGACCAATGCAATAGATTTCTAGTCTTAGCTTCTTATAGCAGAAGAACTTGAAGCCACACTACCAATACCCCACTTAACCGCCATAACGCAGCAAAACATGAACCAAGCCTACTGGGACGAGCGATACCAACAGAATAAAACCGGCTGGGATTTAGGCGCAATATCCACGCCATTGAAAGCCTATTTCGATCAACTAACCGACCGAAACCTCAGAATTCTCATTCCCGGTGGTGGGAACAGCTACGAAGCCGAGTACCTGTTGCAGCAGGGCTTCACGGATGTGACGGTAGTGGATGTATCGGAAATCGTAGTCCAGAAATTGACCGAAAGATTGGCGCCGTTTCTGAACGAAAGCCTGACACTTCTATGCCAGGATTTTTTCAGCCACAGCGGGCAGTACGACCTTATCGTGGAGCAAACGTTTTTTTGCGCCCTCGACCCTTCTCTGCGCCCAGACTACGTTCGGCAAATGCACGGATTGCTAAGCAAAGACGGGAAGCTGGCAGGGGTGCTCTTCGACCGTGATTTTGTGGGTGGCCCGCCTTTCGGCGGCAATCGGGCAGCGTACCAGCACACGCTGGGAAAGTATCTGGATATTCTTGTGCTGGAGCCATGCTACAATTCAGTGCCGCCCCGCGCGGGGAGCGAGGCGTTTCTTATCGCCCAAAAGAAATAACCTCCAACAGCGAGACTACCGGGAACGGAGTTCAGGGTTTTCGCACTAAGGATTTATCGCCCGGTTTCGATAATCAGGTTCGCAGGGATAGATTTCGCTTCCTTAGTGCTTTAATTAGGTGTACTAACGCAGCAAAAGAAACCAAAGTCTTTCACGCCGGAAGCCAGCAACGTCCGCTTGCAGGATGAGTTGCTGGCCCTCTGCGAAGAGGTGACTGGCGTTCGTTTTCCTAACAACTCATGAACACTCCACTCAACCGCCGCGACGCCCTCAAAACCACCGCCCTGCTCTTGGGCGCGGGCCTGACCGGAACGATTCAAGCCAAAGCCAAACCCCGCTTCCACCTCGGAGCCTGCGACTGGTCCATTGGCCCAAAACTGAATCCCAAGACTTTCGACTATGCCAAGACCATCGGCTTGCAGGGCTTGCAAGTCAGCTACAATACCAAGGAAGACGAGGCGGGGCTGTCCGTTCCGGCGACGCTGCAAGGCATCAAGGACGCGGCCAAGCGCACGGGCGTCGTTGTGTCCAGTTTGGCCATCGGTGAGCTGAATCAGGTTCCTTACAAGTCGGAGCCGCGCACCGAGGAGTGGGTCTGGAACAGCGTGGACGCCGCCAAAGCACTGGGCGTGGAGGTCGTTTTGCTGGCGTTTTTTGGCGACGGCGAGTTGCGCGACGACCCCAAGGGCCAGAAAATGGTGATCGAGCGGCTGAAAAAAGTGGCCCCCCACGCCGAGAAACAGGGCATCACGCTGGGCATCGAGTCGTACCTGAGCGCGCGCGACCACCTGAAAATCATCGATGCTGTGGGTTCCAAAGCTGTGAAGGTCTATTACGACGCGCGCAACTCCGCCGACGCGGGCCACGATATCTACGAGGAAATTCCGTTCCTGGGCCGCGACATGATTTGCGAACTGCACATGAAGGAAAACGGCTTCCGCCTCGGTGAAGGCACCATCGACTGGCCGCGCGTAGCGGCTTTGCTCAAAAAAATCGATTACCAGGGCTGGATGCAGATCGAAGGGGCCACGCCCAAAGGCGCGAACCCGGTCGAAACTTATCAGTACAACCGCCGTTATCTGGAAGGGCTGTTTGATTTTTCGTAAGGCTGTTGGCAGTCAGCTTTCGGCTATCGGCTTTTTTCTGGTTTGCGTCTGCGACGCGAACCCTCAGAACGCGCGTTTGTAACGCGCACTCAGCTTCTCACCGATTTTTTTTATAATGAAAACAAAACCTCTACCCCGCCACGCCACGATCACACTTGGCGTCGCTGTACTCGTCTCGCTCACGGCCGTCAACCTCTGGATCCCCGAGGACGACAACTCCCGCCTTTACGTCCCCGACGATCTGGAAGCCACGCTTTGGGCCGAGGCCCCGATGTTTTACAACCCCACCAACATGGACATCGACGCGCGCGGACGGGTCTGGATTACGGAGGCAGTCAACTACCGTAGCTTTAAAACTGAGCCGGATAAGCGCCTCTCACACCAGCAGAAAGGCGACCGCGTGATGATCCTCGAAGACCGCGACGGCGACGGCAAGGCCGAAACCTCGAAGGTGTACGTGGAGGACACGCTCCTCACCGCCCCGCTCGGCATTGCCGTGATCGACAACAAAGTCATCGTTTCCTGCGCCCCCAACCTCATTATTTACACCGACACCGACGGCGACGACAAGCCCGACGAGCGCGAGGTGTTCCTGACGGGCTTCGGCGGCTTCGACCACGACCACTCGCTGCACTCAATGGTGGTGGGGCCGGATGGCCGCTGGTACTTCAACACCGGCAACGCAGGGCCGCATACCGTGACCGATAAAAGTGGGTGGACGCTCAACAGTGGTACGCTCTACAACGGCGGCACGCCCTACAACGACAGCAACACCGCCAACCGCAAGTCGGACGATGGCCGCGTGTGGGTGGGCGGGCTGGCGCTTCGCATCAATCCCGACGGCACGGGGCTGAAAGTGCTGGGCCATAATTTCCGCAACAGCTACGAGGTGTGCCTCGATAGCTACGGCAACATGTGGCAAAACGACAATGATGACCAGGTCGTCACCTGCCGCGTGTCGTTCCTGCCCGAGAACGGCAACGCCGGGTATTTTTCCGCCGACGGCACGCGCTTCTGGCAAGCCGACCGCCGCCCCGGCCAGTCGATGTTCGAGGCGCACTGGCGTCAGGAAGACCCCGGCGTGATGCCCGCCGGTGACAACAGCGGCGCGGGTTCGCCAACGGGCATCGTTTTTTACGAAGGTGACGCAATGGGCGAAAAGTACCGGGGTACTTTGCTAAGTTGCGAGGCGGGGCGCAACGTCGTGTTCGCCTACCAGCCCGAGAAAACGGGCGCGGGCTTTTCCCTAAAAAGAAAAGACCTCATCAGCTCCTTCCCGCAGGCCTCCGAGCGCTACGAGTTCTATGAGTTAGATACTGATACGCGCAAGTGGTTCCGCCCGTCGGATGTGTCGGTAGGACCCGACGGAGCCTGGTACGTGGCCGACTGGTACGACCCCATCGTGGGTGGCCACGACATGAAGGATAAAAAGGGCTACGGACGCATCTACCGCATCACACCCAAGGGCAAAAAACTCACCACGCCCAATCTCGATCTCACGACCACAGCGGGTATGATCGCCGCGCTGAAAAGTCCGGCGGTAAATGTGCGTTCGCTGGGATTTAACGCTTTGCGAAAGAAAGGCGATGGGGTGCTTAGCGAAGTGAAGCAGGTACTTACCGCCGAAAACCCTTACCACCGGGCGCGGGCGATTTGGCTCATGGCACAACTGGATGATAAGGGCAAAGCCGAGGTAAAGAAACTACTGGATGCTCCCAAAGCCGATGATCGGCTGGTGGCTTTCCGAGCTTTGCGGTCGGTCGATGCGGAAGAAAATATTTTGTTGAAAATGGCCCAAGACCCCGATGCCGCCGTCCGGCGCGAAGTGGGCATCGCGATGCGCGATAGGTCTTTCGGCGACACGAAAGCGGCCATTGCGCAATTGGTAAAAAATTACGACGGCCAGGACCCCTGGCTGCTGGAAGCCATCGGTACGGCGGCGGATGGTAAGGAGAATGAAGTATACGCTTTGGTCAAAAGTACCTTCCCGGCTGACCCCACCCAATGGTCGCCGCAACGCGCGAACCTCACCTGGCGGCTGCACCCGGCTCAGGCCGCCGACGACTTGAAAGCGCGGGCTTCTTCGGCCAAAGTGGATGCCGCTGAACGCCGCAAAGCCATGACCGCACTGGCATTTATCAATACCAAAAGAGCGGCGGAAAATATGCTGGCTCTTACGAAATCGCCGCTACCCGACGTGTCGGCTAACGCCCTGTACTGGATCAATTCCCGGCAGACCAACGACTGGGCCGACCTCATGGACTGGGAAACCGCCACCGCCCAAGCCGTGACGCCCGAGTACAAAAAGATGCTGGAATTGAAGGAGGTAGTTCGTGGCAAATCAACTACCGAAGCGCAGAAAATCGAAGCCGCCCGCAAAATGGCCGACGACGCCAGCGGCGGCAATATGCTCATCGACATGAAATCCCAGGGACAACTACCCGGCAAAGTGGCCGAAGCTATCAGCGAACAGTTGTTCAAGAATCCCGACCAGAATGTGCGGGTGCTGGCCAGCCAGTTTTTTCCCCGCGCCGGGAAGGTACTTCGGGTAGATTTTGCGGCCCGCATGAAGGCCGACTCCAAACAGGGGCAACAGGTTTTCACTAATAACTGCGCCTCCTGCCACCGCCACGGCGAGCAAGGCGCGGACATCGGCCCCGACCTGACGATGATTCACCAGAAGTTTGACAAAATGACGCTGCTCGACGCCATCGTGAATCCCTCAGCCAGCATCGTCTTCGGCTACGAAGCCTACACGATCACCACCAAAAAGGGCGAGAGCTACTTCGGCTTCCTGCTGAGCGATGGCCCCACCGTGGTTCTCAAAGACGCCGCCGGACAACAACACGCCATCAAGGCCGACCAGATCAAGAGCCGCGAAAAACTACCCAACTCACTCATGCCCGAGCCGACCGCGCTGGGGCTGGACGAGCAGGCACTGGCGGATTTGACGGGGTATTTGTTGAGTTTTTGAGGTTTGTTAAATTGCAGGAAAAATTGATTCGCTATGGTGCTTGAAAACGGATTCTTGATAAAAACAGTGGACGGCATGTCGGAGGAATTATTCTTCGATCTATGTCAAGCCAATTCAGCGTTGCGCATGGAGCGGGACCAACACGGAAATATCACAGTTATGTCACCCACGGGAATGAGTACTGGAAATTTCAACGCTAATGTTGGCGGCGAGGTTTGGCTTTGGAATCGCGAAAATCAGCTAGGCTATGTCTTCGATTCGTCTTCGGGTTACACGCTTCCCAACGGAGCAGTGCGCTCACCCGATGTTTCCTGGATCGCCAAAGGCCGCTGGGAGATTATCCCGGAGGCCGACCGCAAGGTTTTCTCTCACACCTACCCGGATTTCGCCGTCGAAATACGCTCCGAAACCGACCGTTTGAAGGACTTGAAAGCCAAAATGGAGGAGTACCGCGCCAATGGCTGCCGCCTGGGCTGGCTCATCGACCGCAGAGGAAAAGCCGTGCATATTTTCCGGGCCGATGGCAGTAGTGAAGTCGTGAAAGGCGAATCGGTCGAGTTGTTTGGTGAGGACGTGTTGCCAGGTCTGGTCGTAACGGTGGAGTTTTGAGGTGGCCCAACTCACTCATGCCCGAGCCAGCCGCGCTGGGACTGGACGAGCAGGCACTGGCTGATTTGACGGGGAATTTGTTGAGTTTCGAAAAGTAACGAATCAGTATAGAACCGCCGCCTGGTACTTCTAATCTTAAATAACCTGTTATGAATTTCAAATCCGCTTTTGCGTCGTTACTATTGGGCCTGGCCTTTGCCGCTGCCTTATTCCTCTCTTCTTTCGCCCAAGCCCAAACCGGCACGCTCGACGACATCGCTTTCCTGGAGGGCCACTGGCTGGGCGAATTCAACAATGGCCCCATCGAAGCTTCCTGGACGGCCCCGGCCGGCGACAATATGATTGGCTATATCAGAATGTTGAATCAGAACACAGCCACGATGTACGAAATGTTCGTCATTGAGCAGACTGAAAAGGGGCCGGTGGTGATGGTAAAGCACTTCAAACATGGCTTGGTAGCGCTGGAAGAGAAAGACCAATACGACCTCTATACCTTCGTGTCTTCCAAGAAAAACGAGGCGGTTTTTGAGAAAGACCATGAACTCGTTCGCATTCGGTACGTGCGGCGCTCACCCGATCAGCTCGTCATTCAGCGCGGCGCTTATCACAACGATCAGTGGGATTTCGCGGATTTATTCGTGTTTGAGAAGTACCATAAGTGAGTTTATAAATTTAATACGACAGTTTGGGTTCCACCCACAGGGCGGTACAGCTCGCTACGAACAGGGCAAACCAAACCCAGTCCTCCACTTTCTGCCGTCGTTGCGTTTTTGCGCCGGGATCGACAGCTGAAAACCGTGCGTCTCTTTGTGCGCTCATGTAGTCGCTCATACGGCGGGTCAAGAAAAGCACGGAGGTCGAATCTTCCACAAATACCTCTATCGAGTCAGCCACCGAAGTCCAGCCCGACTGACTGAAGATATAATCGGTTGTTGCCGAGCGCTCGCTGAGCGGTGAAGGTGGCAGGGCAATCGTATTTGCTCCCACTTTTATTTGCTCGGGCAAATCACCCACGGTATTCAGGCTGATCTGTCCCGTCAGTCCTTTGAAAAAAGGCGCATCTGCCGTTACAGTGCTTGCCAAAGGCGGCTGAACTAGCGCCAAAATCGTGTTCCAGACTTTGGCGTAAGCTACGCTGTCGCCGCTAAGTTTTAGGGGGAAGGTTTCGTTTAGCAGACTCACGCCCACCTTTCCCGCTTTGTTCCAGACCGCCATTGGGTAATCGGCAGCGAGTAGTTGTGGAAGCATTTCGTTGAATTTATAGGGAGCAGCCGTCAGATTTGGCGCGAGGGTGGCGGTCGCTTCGGAGGTCGTTTTTTTGATCGAGAAACCCGTTCCCAAAGTGCGGTTTATGGTGGCAAGATTCGCTTCGGGCCGGGTTAATCCGATGAGCAGAACGCTTTTCCCGGCGGCTAAGGCCTTTTTTACCAATGAATTTCCGGCGTTGCTTGGGTCGGTGATGATTAGGTCGGGCAATGTACCCTTCGCCACGCCTCCGTTGATTGTCGTACTTTGCTGAATGCCTTTGGAAACGGTGGCTGTCACGGTTACGGCATTCCCCCTTCGTCCCAGCCACTCAGCCAACACGCGACTTTCAAAATCAGGAGCATCCAGGATAAATTGATACGAAAGCACCGGGCGCGGGCGCACGAAGAAGCGCAGCGTGTCCACGAACTTTTCTCCGATGAAAAGCTCCGTCGAAGTCCGGCTTTCGGTAAAAGCCGGAAAGCTAAGCGAAAAGGATTTTCGCTCTCCCGAAACCTCAATACTATCCAGCGTATTGCCTGCGTACCTTATCTTCACCCACTGCTTATCCGAGAACCCGCCCAGGCCCGTGATTCGCTGCATTTCACCCTGCCGGACAATGCCTTTCCAAGCGATATTTTGGATTTGATTTTCGGGGAAATAAGATTGCCAGCCCACTGATCCTGAGCTGATCTTTGCCAATAGGTCAATCGGAAAATCTTGTCCCAACAGCGTCACCGAATCGAAACTGACCCCAAGCTTCTTCTTCAAAAATTCCTGCGCCCCAAAGCGTTTCCCGAAGCCTGAACTATCCTGGAACTGGCGGGCAACGGCGTTGGGCACTTCCGCCCCGACCAGCAAAGCCCGCCGCGAACTTGTGGCGGTAGTCCAAGCGGGCTGTAGCCAGTACCCCACAAGCACCAACCACAAAAGCCCGTTCAGCCCGCCCCGCAGCCATTTCCGACGGGATGGCAGCGTCTTGTTTTTCCATAAAAGCACAAAAACTACTACCGGAAAAACCGCCAGCAAAACAGCGGCAATCCAATGCAACGGATCGGTAGAATTGAAAATAAAATCGAAAGAAATCATAGCAACTCACGCCAGAAGGCAGCTTCCAGCTTCGGGTCGCTGCGGTGGGAGGAATTGGTTTGCCAGGTTGGGTTGGCTAGCGTGAGCAGGAACGCCTTAGTTCGCATTTTTTCGTTAGCAGAGAGCGTTTTTCCACTCGCCATTTTCTGCAAATCGCCCAGCACGGCCCAGTTTTTCAGGCCGCTGTTGATAGCCGTTTCAGCCAGTTGGGTACCTACTTGCTGCACGTCGCGCTGCTGCGCCGCCGAAAGTTTCGGGAGTTCAAGATACCCAAGCACTCGCCCGACTTTCGTGGCTAACTGCTCGCGTTCGTAAGTGCGTTCCTGGCGGAAGCGTTCGTTGATTTTGTCGAGTTCGCCCGTCAGGCGGGTTTCCTTTATCTTCAGAGGCGGTGGGTCGAAGCCGCTTTTCTTGACGTAGGTGCGGGCCTTTTGCTGGGCGGTTTTCAGGTATTCCAATGCCTTGTTCTCGAAGGGCAACGCCTTTTCGGGTTCGTACAGCCGCAGGTGCAGCTCCGACTGCCACATTTGCTCTAAAGCCATTTTCAGCAAAGCGCGGGTGGACTTTTCGTGAAAAGTATTGATCTCGGCGTCATCGTGCGAATGCACGTATTGCTCCATCAGCGCGGCCAATGGGTCTTGCGGGTCGGCGGGCGAGGTCGGGCCGTGGTCGTGGCCATGATCGTGATCGTGATCGTGAGTTTCGGCCACCGTTGCGTGGTCCTCTCCGGTATCGTGCTTGTGCATGAAGCCTTCTAAGGAGGCACCGTCGTCGTGGTCGTCAGGAATCCCTCCACCGCCAATATTCGTTTCAAATTCCTCCCCCAAAAACTGCCCGTAGCGCAGCCGCAAGACTTTCTGGTCGAAGCCGATTTCGTTGGACGTGCTTTTGAACTCTTTGTCATTGATTTTCTTGCGCCGGGCAATCAGCTTTTCGGTGTCAATGATGATTTGTCGCTGCGAGCGGAAGTACTCGGGCATTCGGTTCACGGCCATCGTCGCCAACTCGGATTCCTCCATCCGCGTCGTGTCGCGATAGACAATGAAGTAGGTGTCCGACTTCGTAAAATTGGTCTCCGGCTGACGGTTGTCCACGGCGGCCCAGTAGTAATACAGCTCGTCGCCGGGTGTAAAATCCAGGGCTTTCAGATCAAGTACTTTGGTTAAATTGGCTTGCTTGAAACTACTTGGACTGAGCGGCAGCCGCACTTCCCTAAACTTGACGCTTTCGCCCGAACCCCTCGCCAGCGTGGCGACTATGAAGGCATTTTGCACCCGAAAGTCGTCCGAGATTTTGGCCGAGACGGAGATTTTCTTGGCGTCGCTCAGCAGATGATAGCGGTAGAGTTCTTTGCTGGCGGGCGTGATTTTGGGTGGTTCATCCGGCTGCGCTTCCAGCCGATAAAACTCCGACTGCCACACCAGCGAATCGCTGCGGTAAGCTTTCAGGTTATAGATGCCGGAGTGCAACAGTTTGTCGCGATATTCGTATGTTCCGTTTTTTTCCTGAAAAACATTTCCCTGACTCTTGCCATCCGAAAGCCGCAGCGAAATATCCGCCGCGTTGGCCAGTTTCACCCGCCACGTTAGCCTCGACCCACTCAACGCCGCGACGTTCAAATCCGCTGACTCGGTACTTCGCAAACCAGAGTAAGCCGGAGGTTGAACGTGCACCTCAGCCGTTTGCAGACTGGGTGGCAGCACTTCTTTCCTTTCCGGTCTTTGGTTCAAAACGTTTTGCTCCGCTTTCTCGGCAGCATTTTCTGTCCCAAAATAAGGCACTACCAACCTAAACAGGAAAGCCGCCAGCAGCAGCAACCCATACGGCCAAAGCTGCGCTAACCAAACGCGTGGCGGCGCTTGACCTTCGATTTGGCCGTACAATCGCTCCATCTGCAATCGCTCCGCCAGATTCAGATCTTCTTTGTCCAGCAACGCTAGGCTGTACTCGGTGCCCTGCATTTTTTGGTGAAGCAGCGCGAAGGCTTCCGGCTTTTTGGGTTCGTAAATTTTAGTAATAAAAACACCCGCCAAAATCGCCGCTGCGGCCACACCCAATTGCACGACCAGGGAAGTCGTCAACGCCGAAGCGACCACCAAAGCCGCCGCGCCCAGCAACGCGCAGCGCAGCAGGGCGTTGGCGTACAACTGGTTTCGGACGGAGGAAATTAGGTGGTCGAGTTGGTTCATGCGTTGCGGGTAAGCGCGAGGCTGCGCTCCAAAGTAACGAGAACGAGCAATAGGATAAAAATGATTTGCTGCGTAGCCGCCGAGGAATTTTCGGCTCGCCGGGTAGTTGGCCGGAACAAAGTCCGCCATTCTGCCGCGCTCATCGGCGCAGCATCGCCCGCGATTCCCCAGTGATCCAGCAGCCGCTGCCCCAGCCACTCGGGCAGTTGCCCGTCCGCTACCAGCGACGAAGCTTGCGGCGTTATTCTTTCGGGGAAATAAACAAGGTTGGGATAAGCCGATACTCCCGTTTGCGAAGTCACGACATACAGCGTTGCAGGATTGGGCGCAGCGGGCGCTTTTTCAGCGATAACTAGCTCGGCCGATTCAGCCGCGTTTTCGGCTACCGCTATTTCCAGGCCATAGACTTCGCCAAAGGCCTGCAAAGCGGCTTCGGCGGTCTTGCGTTCGAGGGGATTCTTCAAACCAAGACGTACTTTGAACGTACCTTGACCCACGGGCTGCGCGGCAAATTGTAAAACCGGATCATCGACAGCGGTTGCCAAACGATTGTCTTTATTGACGTAAAGCTTCTGATTGTCAGTCACCAGACGGTAGTCGCGCACGCCTTTACCCAGCGTATCGGCGGCGATGTGCAGTTGAAAGTCGGCGGGCGTTTGAATAAAAGGCAGCGAATGGGCCGGGCGCTCATTTTTGAGGTAAAGGTGCAATTCCGTGCCTTCCCGCGCGGCCCGGTTGATGGCATTTTGCAGCAGGGCGGGCGTAACTTTGCTTTCGGAGGAGAGTGGCGGTGAAGTTTCGTCCGCCGGGCGCAGATCTTGCGTCAGCCAGTAAATCGCTTCGCCGTTTTCGCGGGCGCGCTCCAACTCGAAGCGGTAGTTTTCCGCCACGAAGGCATCGGGCTGCACAAGGTGGATTCTTTGTAAAACTTCCGCCGTATTTTTGTTTTTAAACAAAGGCTCACTCAACAAGAAAGCCAGCGTCAACAGCATCAGGCAGCGCAACGCCAGCAGCAAAAGTTGATCCAGCCGCAGCCCACGCCGCGATTGCTGATTTTTCTCGAACAAAAACCGCGTAGCCGCCCAGGCGATTTCCTTACCTTTCTTCTGGTGCCAGAAGTGCAGGGTAATCGGGATGGCGACGGCCAATGCGCCCCACAGCAGGGCCGGTTGGAGGAATTGCATCTGGGGGTTTGGTGCTGAATTCTGGACTTTTACGTACTTTGAGGTCGTGAAGATAGCGAAAGTGACGATAGCCAAATGTCAATAACCTATGCCTAACAAAAACCTCTACATCATCGCGGGTTGCAACGGGGCAGGAAAAACCACGGCTTCCTTCACTATTCTTCCCGAAATACTTGACTGCAAAGAATTTGTCAACGCCGATGAAATTGCCCGGGGGCTTTCGCCCTTTCAACCCGAAAAAGTCGCTTTCGAGGCCGGGCGCATCATGCTGAACAGAATAAACGCACTTTTGGACAGTAACGAAAGCTTTGCTTTTGAAACTACCCTAGCAACTAAAAGTTATCGGACTAAAATTGAGGAGGCTAAAAGCAAAGGCTACACGACGACGCTGCTTTTCTTTTGGCTGGAAAATGTGGAACTAGCGAAGGAGCGAGTTAAAACAAGAGTGGCAGAAGGAGGGCATAATATTCCGCCAAACGTAATCGAACGGCGTTATTTCGGGGGGATTAAAAACTTGTTCGATCTTTATTTGCCTATTGTAGATGAAGCATTCATCTTCGACAATTCAGTTGGAAGACGCGAACTTATAGCGCAAAAATTAACCAAAGGAGATATGGTTGTGACAGACGGTGAGAAGTTCAGAAAATTGAAAGAATCAGTATGAATACGAACAAGAACGAAGAAGAATTGCGGGATAAGCTGTTGAAAGGTCTCGATAAGGCTTACGAAAAACTCATCGAGTTCAAAAAGCAGAAAGGCACCGACCTTGTCGTAATGCGAGACGGCAAAATCGTGAGAATTAAGCCTGAATAAATCTTTCTACCCTTTCCGCTTCGCCAAAAAATCCCGCAAAACTACCGCAATCGGGTCACTCAGTCGGGCACGAATCAGGTGGACGTTCGGGAGGCGCAGGGCCTCCTCCAAATCTTCCAGGTACTGCGTGGCGTTTTGGCGGAAGGTTTCGCGCACGGCGTCGGCTTCCAGTTCGACGGCGCGGCCCGTTTCCAGGTCTTTGAAGCGGTAAAAGCCTTTCAGGTCGAAGTCCATTTCCTGGTCGCCCAGGATTTGGAAAACCACCACCTCACGGCGCGGGTTGGCGATGCTTTTGATGAGGTCGAGCCATTCTTCGCCGACCTGCCACAGATCCGAAACAAAGACGAGCATTTCTTTTTGTCGGGTGTAAAATTCCGGGAAGGTGGCCGCGTCGTTGCGCCACTCGCCGCGCGCCTCGGCTTTTTCCAAACCAAACAAAATCTTCTGGAACGCCTGTTTGCCCGCTACGGCGAGGGTTTGCAACGTGCCGTCTTGCAGGGCAGACAAACTCATGGCATCGCCCTGCCGGTAGCCCAGGTAGGCCAGCGAAGCCAGCAATATCCGGGCGTAGTCCAGGCGGCTGAGGCCGTCCTCGGCGTAGTTCATGGAGCCGGAAAGGTCCAGCAAAAAGCGAATGTGCAGGCTGCTTTCGGTGGCCGACTCGCGCACCTGATGCTTGCCCGTACGGGCGTAGAGTTTCCAGTCGATGCGCTTGGGGTCGTCGCCGGGCTGGTAGTGGCGGTACTGCTCGAATTCCACGCCCACGCCCGAGCGTCGGCTGCCGTGGATACCTAGCCACAGCTCCTCACTCACCAGCTTTCCGGCGAGTTGGAGGTTATTGAGCTTAATGAGGTCGGTGGCGAGGTGCGGCATAGTCCCGAAGTCGAAAAATCAATAAAGGTTCAGATGAACTTTTACGGCCTGTTCGACTTCTTTCATTTTATACGAAGGAAGTATGCCTGTTTTTTTTACAAGCCGACTTTTGTCCAGTGTACGAATTTGGTCTGCTTTGACTTTCGAATCTTTGGGCAGGTTGGCCACTCCCTTCGTCAGTAACGTTTCAAAAGAGAAAACTCTGGAAGTATTCGAGGTTATTGGCAATACCGTCACTACTTGATTGTGAACATTGTTGACATTGTTGGAAACAACAAGAACAGGACGTGTCTTTCTGATTTCGCCGTCCACTGTCGGGTCGAGATTGGCAAGTCATATTTCGCCACGTTTAATATTCATTTTCCCAGCCTTCCAAATCTACACTGGCAAAATCTCTTGATAATGTTTTGCTTTCATCGCCAGACAGTCGGTATTCTTCGGCCAAGACGAAGTCTTGCACTTGAGAACGGAGCATGTCCACGATGTAAGCCTCAGCATTGTTAGTTATTCTTGCTACCTGGTCAGCCAGGTCATCTGGTAGATGTACTTTAATCGTAGTCATCGGTTGTTGGTTTGTTGTTGTTGACGAACAGATAAACGGAGGTGTCAGCAATTCCGTTTCCCTCATCAGTTCGTAAACCTAGCACATAAACCGCATCCTTTGGGGCAATTTTTACGTATCCGCTAAAAAGTCCGCCTGCCGATGCGTTTGATTCTCCTCCTCGCTCTTCTTGCCTTCTGCCAAAATACCTTTGCTCAAAACGCCTACACCCTCCGGGGAACCGTAACCGACTCGACTACCGGAAAACCCGTTCCGTTTGCGTTCGTGGCCGTGCAGGACAAGCCGCTTGGTGCCCAAACCGATACGCTTGGGCGATTTTCTCTGGTACTTTCCGATACTTTGCAAAGCCTGGCTTTTACCTCGCTGGGTTACGAAAGCAAGGTACTTCCGGCGCACCAAACTACCCAGGTCAGGCTGCGGGCACAGAGCCAGTTGTTGGACGAGGTGGTGATCCGAAACCGTAATCCGGCGCTGAATTTGATTCGGCGGGTGATCGCTCAAAAGGCTGTAAACGACCCCGAGAAAAGAAAATCTTTTCAGTACCAAGCCTACACCAAAAGTGTCGTGAGGGCCGATGGTGCGGTCGATGATTCTACCCAAAAGAAGTACCTGAAAAAATACCAGTCGCGGCTTGAGAAGGGGGAGTTTTTTGTCAATGAAAGTTATGTCAAACGCACTTACGTGGCTCCTGATCTTTCGCGCGAGTACGTCGAGGCGTCGCGGACTTCCGGTGCTCAAAACACTACTTTGTTGGCTTCGATGGGACTGCTGCTGCAGCCGTTCAGTTTCTACCCCGACATCATTACGTTCAAAGGTCGGCGGGTGCAGGAGATGGCGCAGTTTGCCAATCCACTAAGCGAGGCCGGACTGCGTCTGTACGATTTCTTCGTCGCCGACACCGTCGTTCACGCGGGGGGCGACACTACTTTCGTCGTGGAGTTTGCGCCTTTGCCCCGGCAGGCGTTCGATGGGCTGCGCGGTACCCTGCGTTTGCACTCGGGTGATTACGCCCTGGAATACGTGGAGGCGACGAGCCTGCAAAAAGGGAACACGCTGCGGATTCACCTGGAACAGTGGTACGAGCGCTACGAAAAAGGCTGGTTTCCGGCCCGGCTGGAATCGGCCTGGCAGTTGCCTGACTTCAAGATCGGGAACACTAGTCTGCTGCTGGACATCACGACGATTATCGAGCCGCCGATTATCGACGAATTGGGGAGCGATTTGACATTCAGCACCAGAGCCCTGGAAATTGCCCCGGATGCGACTTTCAAGCCGGAAAGTTACTGGCGCGAACGGCGGCCCGAGACGCTCTCGAAGCGCGAGAAAGCGACCTTCACACATTACGAGGATCTCTCTCCTTTTCGTCGCTTCGTCACGACGGCTTCACTCAAAATAGCGGAGTGGGGCGTAGGGGGCGTGATTCCGCTGGGCAAAAATCTGGACTGGAACGTGTTTTCGCTGCTGGACGGCAACCTGTACGAAGGCTTCCGACCCATGCTCGACCTGAACACGTCGCGGGCTTTCTCCAAAGTAATCCGCTTCCAGGGCAAGCTGGGCTACGGTTTCACGGACAAGGCCTGGAAGCACGAATTCGGGACGACGCTGACGCTCAACAAGGCGCGGACGACCAAATTCTCGCTCAATTACCGCAACAGCGTTTCGGAGCCGGGCAACGTAGATTTTTTCCTATGGAACACACCACAAATTCCCTACGAGTTGATCCGAAACTTCATCTTCTCGCGGGCCGATCGGCTGGTGCAGTACAAGAGTGAGTTTTCGTTTCGTCCCATCAAGCATGGTACCGTTTTCCTGTCCTGGATCGACGAAAGCCGCGCGCCTACTTACGACTACGCGTTTATGGATCGTTCGCAGGAACCGATGGGCGACGAGCTTTTCCACATTTCGGAATTCGGGGTGGGTTTTCGATGGGCTTACGGCGAAGAATACGCGCAGGTCGGACGCGGCGACATCGTATCGAAGGTGGCTTCGCCCGTCGTTTCGCTGCACCTGGCGCAGGGAATCATGGATGCTTTTCGGGGCGATTTCGACTATACCAAACTGAACGCCAAGGTGGAGTACACCTATAAGAACGCGCGTTTCGGGGAAAGCTACCTGAGCGTGAGCGCGGGCAAAACCTGGGGCGATTTGCCTTACCCCTACCTCTACAGCGGTCGCGGGGCCAAGGTGTCCGCAAGCACGCCGCTGATCTGGACGGCCAATCACTTCAACACGATGGGGCTATACGAATTCGCCTCCGATCGGTACCTCAATGTGTTTCTAACCCAGAATTTCCAGCGCCGCCTGACCCCGACGCAGTCGAAGTGGTTCCGCCCCGAAATATCGGTGACGCAGGGCTTCGCGCTGGGGAGTCTGCGCAATCCCGAAAACCACAAGGGAATTGAACTGAAGACGCTCGAAAAGGGGTATTTCGAGTTGGGCCTGTTGATCGACAATCTGGTGAGGATCAAGGTTTCCAAACTCTTCTATTTGGGTGGCGGCATCGGGGCGTTCTACCGCTGGGGATCCAATCGGCTAGCTACGCCGCTGGATAATTGGACGGCGCGCGTTGTGTGGAGTATTGGTCTGTGACGACTTCGTCAAGAAAGACGGTCATTTTATCTACTTCAAAAGTAAGGTTCGTAGCGCTGTGAGGTTTCTCCATTCGCAGCATATTTACTTTGAGCTGGGTGCTTCTTCGCTTTTCAATCTACGCTCGACCAGATACGCTGTGAACTGCTCGTAGCTCATTCCCTGAATATCCCGGGATATCTTTTCCTTTATTTCACGGAATGTTTTTACTGTGTCGAATTCCTTTTCTTTTTTAATTTTCATAGCTTATGATTTCTCTGGGTGAGCGAATTTCGAGTGTACCGTAGCCTAACCGTAAATTTACCGAATTGTACCCACGTATCCGAAAGATGTTTACAATGTGTCGGAAATTCCAACTGATAAGGATGTCTACCTTACTCAGGGTGGCCGTTGCAATGTGGATACAATCGTCCAGGCTAGTTTGCCCAACTACTCCTTCATCGACATAGGTTTGCCCAAGTTGGTAGCCTTCGGGCGAGACTTTAACTTTTTCTGTATAATCAGCCGGAAGATTGAGAAAGTGGTCTCGAACCTTTTGAGGCGCGTCCTCTAATTCACTTTCTGTCAAATTGGAATATACGCATATCAGTCGTCCAAGCTTTACTTTTTCAAATAAATGAAGCGATTCTTCTTCAAATTCGGCATCGTATATTCCGCCAAAAACTGAGGTATCGAAGTAATAGCGCGGTACCATATTTAAATATCTGTTGTATTATTTTAAAAAAGATTCAAACCTTCACTTCCCTCAACAATTCCCCAATCACCCGATCAGGCGTAATCCCCTCCGCCTCCGCCCTGAAATTCAGCGCGATGCGGTGTCGCAGAATCGGATAAGCCAGTGCCTGAATATCGTCGGGAACAACCGAGAAGCGGGCGTTCAGCACGGCGTTGGCCTTGGCGCAGAGGACGAGGGCCTGCCCCGCGCGTGGTCCCGCGCCCCAGTCGCACCACTGGCGCACGAAGTCCGACGGGCTCTCCGGTGGCCGCGTCGCGCGGACGAGGCGGTTGATGTAGGCGATCAGTGCGTCGCTAATGTGAACTTGGCGCGTCAGCGTTTGCAGGTCGAGGATGTCGGCGTCGGTCAGGATGGTTTGAAGCGTGGACCTGGCCGTTCCGGTGGTGTTTTTCAGCACGTCTAACTCTTCCTGCTCAGAAGGATAATCCAGTTTAACATACAGCAGAAAGCGATCCAACTGCGCCTCGGGTAACGGATAGGTACCTGCCTGCTCGATGGGGTTTTGGGTGGCAATGATCAGGAACGGGCGCGGCAAGGCGTAGTCTGTTCCGGCGTAGGTGACTTTGCCCTCCTGCATGGCCTCTAGCAAGGCGGCCTGGGTTTTGGGCGGGGTGCGGTTGATCTCGTCGGCCAGTACCACGTGAGCGAAGAGCGGGCCTTTGTTGAATTTGAAAAACTTCCGGCCCGTCTCGTGGTCTTCTTCCAGGATTTCGGTACCCACGATGTCGCCCGGCATGAGGTCGGGCGTGAACTGAATGCGCTTGAAGCTCATGTCGAGGGTCTTAGCCAAGGTACTTACCATGAGCGTCTTGGCCAGACCCGGAACGCCTTCCAGCAGGCAGTGCCCGCCCGCGAGTAGTGTGATCAAAATTTCGTCTATGGCTTCCTGCTGCCCGACGATGACTTTGGCGATTTCCTGCCGGAGTAAAGGAACTTTGGCGACCAGGGCTTTGAAGTGGGTGAGGTCTTGGGATGTGGTCGTTTGCAATTTTTGAAAAATGTGGGGTGAAGCGACAAAGGGGCAAAAGCACAGAGGCACAAAGTAAGCTCGCGCCAGCCTAAACACCTAAACTATAAACTCTAAACACCTAAACTATACACCCTCACGACACCACCGTCCCCAATTCCTTCGCTATTTCTTTTTCTATGGCTTTGTGCCGCATAAACTTTTCCAGCAGCGCGTTGGTTTCCGCCTCGTCCTTGACCTTGGCCAAGCCGTCATGGATTTCCTTCATGATAACTTCGTTGTAGCCTTTTTTGAGCCGCAATATATTGGTAAAAGCCAAATCAGGAAGCTTATCCAGTTCCGTCGGAACAAAGATGTCGAATTTGTCCTTCCACTGCTCGCTCAGGTGGTAACGGGTCGTGACCAGGTCGATGGCCTCACTTTTAATGTCGGGATCGGGGTGGTTCAAGAAATAGTCCGTATCGGGTATTTCACCGCGTGAGAAGCCTTCCCGGAACACCGTCAGCAAGTGCTGGTACATCGGATGATGGAACTCGATGCCCGAAAGTTCGCTCAGCATATAGTGGCACAGCGACACATTGGGCTCCAAATCCTGCCGCGCGAAGTTCACCAGCAGCCGAATGCACTCCTGCTCGTGCTGCGTGACGGGATCCTGTCTAGTCAATTCGGCAGGCTGTTCCACCGGGGCTTCCGTGCCTGGTTCTGCTCCCGCCGCCAGATCACCCGGCCCCTCGGGCAGGGTCGTCTGGGCCTGGCGGTTTTGCGTCCGCGCTTTGGCAGCTTGCTCTTTTCGGATGATTTTGTTTCCCTCCGAGATGAGCGTTTGCTCGTCCACACCCAGCCGGTCGGCGGTACGCTGGAAAAATATCTGCCGCTTGATCGGGTCGGGAATCTTGACGATGCTGCCGACCACATCGGTGATCACGGCGGCGCGGCGGAAGGGGTCGTCGCCCGCATCTTCCAGCAGCGTTTCGGCTTTAAAACTAATAAAATCCCGCGCCGAGGACTGGATGTACTTTTTAAATTCTTCCGCTCCCACGCGCTGCACGTAGCTGTCGGGATCTTCGCCGTTCGGGAACGTCACGACGCTCACGTTCAGCCCTTCTTCCAGCACCAAATCCAGTCCGCGCAGGGCGGCCTTGATGCCCGCCGGGTCGCCGTCGTACAGGATCGTGACGTTGGGCGTGAAGCGGCCGATGAGCCGGATTTGCTCCACCGTCAGCGAGGTACCCGACGAAGCCACCACGTTCTCGACGCCCGCCTGATGCAGCGACACCACGTCGGTGTAGCCTTCCACGAGGTAGCAGACATCGAGTTGGCGAATGCTGGTTTTGGCTTGATAAATGCCGTACAGAACATCGCTCTTGTGATAGACGTCCGTTTCGGGCGAGTTGACATACTTCGGCTGGTGGCCCTTGGCGTTTGGGTCGTTTTTAAGAATCCTTGCCCCGAAGGCGATCGTTTTCCCCGCCACGTTGTGAATCGGGAAAATTACGCGGCCCCGGAAGCGGTCGTAGCCGCCCGTCTTGCTATCCTCGCGGCGAATCATCAACCCGGCTTTTTCCAGTAAGTCGGCGCTGTGACCTTTGGAGAGGGCTTCCTGCGTGAGGGCGTCCCAAGCCTCGGGACTGTACCCCAGCTCGAATTTCTGGCGGATCGTCTCGTTAAAACCACGCTCTTTCAGGTAGCTGAGGGCAATGGACTGGCCTTCTTCGGTTTCGGTGAGTTGGTTTTGAAAATAACTCTTGGCAAAATTCAGGACGATGTACAGGCTTTCGCGCTCGTTCTGCCGCTGTTCCTGCTCGTCGGTGAGTTTCTCCTCCTGAACTTCGATGCCGTATTTTTGGGCGAGGTGTTTGAGGGCTTCGCCGTAGCCGATGCCGTCGATGTCCATCACGAATTTAATGGCGTCGCCCGCCGCGCCGCAGCCGAAGCACTTGAAGATCTGCCGCGCCGGATTGACGTTGAAGGAGGGCGTTTTCTCGTTATGAAACGGGCAGCAAGCCGTGTAGTTGGCCCCGCGTTTTTTCAGCGAAACGTAGTCGCCCACCACCTCCACAATGTCGGTGCTTTGCTTTATTCTATCGACCGTTTCGGGGTTGATCATTCGGTTTTCGGACTTATCAGGAATTTATAAGAATCCCGTAGGGATGATGAGTTCTGTTGCCCAGAGCTTCTTTTGAGTTTATTGCCCCAATCACGCATCCGGGGGCTAAAGCCGCCCGGCAATTGAAGCTATCTAGGCGACAATTTTCTAGAATAAAGATCAGTTGCCGGGCGGCTTTAGCCCCCGGGAACAAGGGTAAAAGCAGACTATTGAACGGCTTTTCAAATTTGTCTTTTTTGTAAAATTAAAGATTATTCCCCAACCTCTGCCCCGGTCACGTAGAAATTACGGTCAATCACCAGCGCGGTTTCGCCCCCGGTTTTCATGGTTTTCCAAGAGGAAGTTGGATGGATCAATTGCGACTCACCACCCGCCAGCGCGATCTTCACAGGCATATCGAAGCCTTCTACAACATTCGCCCAGCGGTATCTAAGCCCTTTTTTTGAAAAAGAATATTCCAATTTCGGAATCCTGACATCGCGCAGGTACTGGTCGAAGACTTTGCTCAGGTCGCGGCCCGCGTGGTCGCTGACGTACTTCTCGATCTCAGCTCCAGCGACGGTTTGGTGGTAAAACTCCTTGTTCAGGCCGCGCAGAATTTGCCGCCATTTCTCATCGTCGTTCATGATTTGGCGGATGGTGTGCAGCATATTGCCGCCCTTGTAGTACATGTCGCCCGAGCCTTCCTGATTCACGCCATAGACTCCGATAATGGGGCTTTCATTTTTGATCAATTTGCGCGTGCCGATCACGTAGTCCGCCCCGGCTTCTTTGCCGTAATAGTATTCTGTAAAAAGGTTTTCGGAGTAGTTGGTAAAGCTTTCGTGCACCCACATATCGGCCACGTCTTTATAGGTGATGTTGTTGGCAAACCACTCGTGGCCGCTCTCGTGGATGATGATGAAATCCCATTTCAATCCCCAGCCCGTGCCGGACAAGTCGCGGCCCTTGTAGCCGTTCATAAAGCCGTTGCCGTATGTGACCGAGCTTTGGTGCTCCATGCCGAGGTACGGCACCTGCACCAGTTTGTAGCCATCCTCGTAAAAAGGGTACGGCCCGAACCAGTGTTCGAAGGCCTTCAACATGCGCGGCACTTCCTTAAACTGCTCCTTGGCTCGCGCAAAATCGGCGGGCAGGACGTAGTAGCTGAGGTCGAGCTTGCCCTTTTCGCCGTCATAAGTCTCTTTCCAACTCACGTAATCAGCCACGTTCATATTGACCCCGTAGTTGTTGATCGGGTTGGCCACGAACCAGTCGAAGGTGCGGGTGTTATCAGCGTTTTCGGTCACGCGGCGCAGTCGCCCGTTCGATACGTCCATCAGCGGCTTGGGAACGCTGATGCTGATGAGCATGCTGTCGGTTTCGTCGTACATGTGGTCTTTGCAGGGCCACCACACGCTGCTGCCCAGCCCCTGGCAACTCGTCGCCACGACCGGCTGTCCCATGCCGTCGCGCACCCACTGCACGCCGCCTTCCCAGGGCGGATTGACGGCAATTTTGGGCTTCCCAGCGTAAAAAATCTGCACCGATTCGTGTTTACCCACTTTCTGCTTTTTCTGCAAAGCAATAAAATAGGCGTTGCCATCGCGGCGAAATTTCAGCTCCTGCCCATCCTGCGTGACCCTGGAAATATCAAGCGGCGGTTGCAGGTCGATTTGCATGGTTTGGTGGGGCTTCAACACTTTGTAAAAAACCGTGTTGCTGCCATCGAGGGTGCTGTCCGCCGGATGGGCGGCGATGTTGAGGTGGTAGTAGGTCAAATCCCACCAGGCCCGCTCGGGCGTAATGGCCCCGCGCAGGGTGTCCTGGTGCGTGAAGGCGCGTGGGGGTATTTTTGTTTTCTGGGCAAAAAGAAGGCTGGGAATTACGGCCAAGAACAAGGCGGCGAAGAGGTATTTTGACATTGATTTAAGTTGGTTTGCTTACCGTCGGGTTTGATTCTGGACATACTCCCTTACCGCTGCTTCTATTTTGAGCTTCACAGCAACCCAGTTATTTTTTCTGAGGGCGAGGGGAGCTTCACTTTCGTCGGCGTCAGCAAAATAGACGAGCGAACGGACAAGATGACCAATGTCAGTTGCTTTGTGTTTTTGCTTAAAAAATGAGAGCATCTGCTCCAAAGAAAAGTGATCCAATAATTCGGCAATATCCCAAAAATCTTTTTGAACGCCCCGTCGAGAAATGGCATTGATTTTCATAGCGGCGATATCGGACAGCGAGGCAAACCGTAAACCGTCGATTTCTTCCACGGGCTGCAGCACGGGATATTCGTACAGGATGAAATCCACCTTGACTTCTTGAATATAGCCCAATATCGCGCCGGGGGTACGCCTGACGACTATCAAATCTGAAAACTTCTTTTCCAGTACACTGAGCAGAGCGTCACTATCGAAGGGGGAATTGGTGAAAAAATCCAAATCCACCGATCGCCGATGCCCCAGTTTCAGGGATAGATTGGTTCCTCCGACCAGAAAAAACGACTTCAACACGGGAAGCTGCATCAGTTCTTTCAGTAATTCCAGTGTGGGTTCTGCAACTGTCTGGATTTGTAGCATACAAAGTCATCGGGCGATAGGCGAAAATAGAAGCAAACGAAATTGAGAACTTCTTTGCCAAGATAGGCAGATTTGACAATCTCGCGCCGGATTCTGTCTTCTCCGTAATACTGTATCAGTCCAATTATGTCGTCCCAAATTCCGTAGTTCAACACCTTTTCCATCACAAAAAGGCTATTTTTTTGAAAATCGACTTTATCAAAATCTACGTCCCAAAAGGCCAGAGGAGAGATATTGGGCTTCGTCAGATGATTGGTTGGTCGTATCATTTCAGAAAAAATTCATCAATCCCGAAAAGCCATTTTTCTCGGGCGGAGTTTATAGTTCATTGGCTAAAACCTCCCATACATTTCCCGCCACGATGCGGTGCCCCTCGGGCGTCGGGTGAATGCCGTCGGACTGATTGAACTGGCGAATGCCGCCCACGCCTTCCAGCAAAAAGGGAATCAAGGTTATGTCGTTCTCTTCGGCCAACTCGGTGTAAAGGTCGCGAAATTCGTTGGCGTAGGTTCTCCCCATGCTGGGCGGAATCTGCATCCCGGCCAGGATGATTTTGGCCGCGGGGTACTTGGCTCGCACCTTATCCATAATGGCTTGTAGGTTCTGGCGCGTTTCGGTGAGCGGAATGCCGCGCAGACCGTCGTTGCCGCCCAGTTCCAGCACAAAAACATCCACGGGCTGGCGCAACACCCAGTCGATGCGGCCGTTGCCGCCGGCGGTCGTCTCGCCGCTCACCCCGGCGTTTACTACCTTGTAGGACAAGCCCAGCGAGTCAATTTTGTCTTGAATGAGGGCCGGAAAAGCTTCGGAAGGCTCCACGCCGTAGCCCGCCGAGAGGCTGTTGCCGAAGAACAGGATGGTGGCTTCCGACTCCTCGGCCACAGCCGGATTGCCGGGGATAGTGGTTGTTTCGTAGCCCGTTTCGGTCGTTTTGCGCTCGGAGCAAGCGGTCAGGATTGCCAGCAAACATAGTGTTCCGGCAAATTTTGAAAGTAGGCGCATGATTTTTCTAAAAAATGACTCCTCAATTTAGGGGCAATCCCAGACAATTGCTAGTTGGGAGCGTTTGGTACGTCGAAGAAACAACGAAACAAGACAAAATATTCCGCCTGAGCTTGTGGTACGGACCGATCCGCCGATGCGGACTAGCCCGTTTGTGACTATACTGCTCAAACGGGCTAGAAGCCGAACGCGGCCCGGCCCGTACCACAAATTACTTCCGCGCCCCGACTTGAAACCGCCCCGGAATGGCCCGGTACCCAACCGCCCGCAGCGGCGTCAGGCCGGCGGCGCTTTGCCAAGCATGGATCTCGGCTACCGACCAGTTGCCCGAAGTACTCGTTAGGCCAAAGAACAGATCGGTGCTGCTGCCCACCAACTCGGGCGCGGACTGTGGATCGGGGCGGATGAACTCGTTGATGATGAAGACGCCGCCGGGCCGCAGAGCCTGCGCGGCTTTTTTGGCTACGAGCATATTCTGCGCCTCGGTAAAGTGGTGCGCCACGCTCGACATCAGGATGAGGTCGTAGGTATTTTCGGGCAGCACATCAGTCAGGATATTACCGGGCTGGTGCACGACGCGGTCGCCCATATTCTGTTTCGCCAGTAGTGGCGCGGCTTTTTCCACAGCGCCCGGCAGATCAAGAATTGTGGCCGTGAGATTAGGATAGCGGCGGCAAGTTTCCACCGAGTGCAATCCGTGCGAGCCGCCAATGTCGAGCATCCGCGTGGCGTTTTTGGGGAGTGGTACTTTACGAGCAAATTCCCGCGCTTCGGCGATGGCCCCGGCCCACATGCCGCGTTGGTAGAGTTCCCACTCGTCGGCTTGGAGCGAATCGTGGTACTGTAGGCCTTTGCCCGTTTTGAGGTAGTCGCCCATCTTTTCCAGCCACGACCACACGATGCGGTTGTTGTAAATGGCCAGATCACGCACCGTGTCGGGGCTATCGGGCAAAATCCACTTGCGGGTCAGGCGCGTGAGGTGGTACGCACCTTTTTCAAACTTCAAATATTTGACCGAAGTCAGCACACCGAGCAGTTGCCTTGTGGCGCGGGCTTCCAGTCCGCATTTTTCGGCGACTAACTCCGCCGTGTTCGCTCCACCGTCGATGGCTTCAAAAATGCCGGCGTCCACCGCTTCCAGCACGGCGCGACTAATCACGGGCAGCACTTGGGCGTGCAGCAGCGGCATGGGCACCAGGTTGAGTTTCAGGGCCAGCCATTCTTTCAAGGAGTCAGGAAAAACGCGGAGTTGCATCAGCCAGCCCAGTTTTCACGGTCCAGGCTGCGGTACTGGATGGCCTCGGCCAGGTGCTCGATCTTGATGTCGTCGCTGGCGGCGAGGTCGGCAATGGTGCGCGAGACTTTCAGGATGCGGTCGTAGGCGCGGGCCGACAGGCCCAGCCGTTCCATCGCGGTACGGAGCAGGGCGCGGCCCGCGTCGCCGATCTCGCAAATTTCTTTGACCATCTCGGGGGGCATCATGGCGTTGGAGTAAATCTCGGGGCGGTCTTTGAAGCGCTCGGTTTGCCGCTCGCGGGCCGCAATCACGCGCTCCCGGATTGCCTCGCTGTCTTCCGACTTGCGGGTAGAGGAAATTTGATCGAAAGACACGGGCGTTACTTCCACGTGCAGATCAATGCGGTCGAGCAGTGGGCCGCTGATTTTGTTGAGGTACTTTTGCACCACGCCCGGCCCGCAGACGCACTCCTTTTCGGGGTGGTTGTAGTAGCCGCACGGACAGGGGTTCATGCTGGCGATGAGCATGAAACTGGCGGGAAATTCCACAGCCATGCGCGCACGCGAGATGCACACCTTGCGGTCTTCGAGCGGTTGCCGCATCACTTCCAGCACGGTGCGCTTGAACTCGGGCAATTCATCCAGAAAAAGGACACCGTTATGCGCCAGCGAAATCTCGCCCGGCTGCGGAAAACTTCCTCCGCCGACCAAAGCCGCGTCGCTGATCGAGTGGTGCGGTGAGCGGAAAGGCCGCCGCGAAATGAGCGTCGAGCGCGACCCGAGTTTGCCGGCCACGGAGTGGATTTTGGTCGTTTCCAACGCCTCCTGCAACGAAAGCGGCGGCAGAATAGATGGCAGCCGCTTGGCCAGCATGGTTTTGCCCGCACCGGGTGGCCCGATCATAATGGCGTTGTGGCCACCCGCCGCCGTGATTTCCAAAGCGCGCTTGATGTTCTCCTGTCCCTGCACGTGCGAGAAATCGGCCTCGTAATCGTTGATGGTATTGGCAAAAATATCGCGGGTGTCAATGACCAGCGGCTCGATCTCGCGCTTACCCTCGATGAATTCCACGGCTTCCTGCATGGTCTCGACGCCGATGATGTCGAGGTTATTGACGATAGCGGCTTCGGGCGCATTTTCGGTGGGCAGGATAAAGCCCTTCATGCCCTGCTTACGGGCCTCGATGGCGATGGGCAGCACGCCCTTGATGGGTCGTAACTGGCCGTCGAGCGACAGCTCGCCCATAATCACGTACTCTTCCAGGCTGCGCTCGCACTTGATTTGCTCCGAGGTCTCCAATACGCAAAGCGCAATGGGCAGATCGTAGGAAGAGCCTTCCTTCTTGACATCCGCCGGAGCCAGGTTGACGACGATCTTCTGGCGCGGCATCCGGTAGCCGCCGTGTTTCAGCGATGCCTCCACCCGCTGCTGACTTTCCTTCACGGCGCTGTCGGGCAGGCCTACCATGAAAAAGTGCAACCCCTGGCTGACCGCGACCTCGATGGTAATCATCGAGGCATTCACGCCATAGACCGCGCCGCCGAAGGTTTTGGAAAGCATAAGGAGTTATTTGAGTTTGAAAGGGTTTGCAAAAATAGGGTTTTTTGGCTCAAAAAATTTGGGATTTATGATTTTTGGGCAGGAAGTCAAGGCAATAATTTCCCTATCTTTGTAAGAAGCGGGTGTGAGTTGGATGGATGAGATACACTTGATTTGTTCGCAGTTAACGATAACGTAACATGACCCCAGAAGAAAGACTCGATCAATTGGAGCCACTACTGGCCGACTCCTTACAGAAAATAGACCGCTTGATGGAGGGGCAAAGCAAACTGCTCGACCTCGCTACCAAAACGGAGCATCGAAGCAACATAATGGAACGGCAAGTAGATAAGTTGGCCGATGTCACTGTAAGTCTAGCCCAGCAAGTAAGCAAATTGACCGATGTCACTACCGATTTAGCCTTTCAGGTAGGGAAGTTGACCGATGTCACCACTAAGATAGGCCAGCAAGTGGGAATCATTGCCAAAGGATTGGGCAATTTAACGCTCAAAGTCAATCAAATATCTGAAAATCAGAATAGTTTGGCTGATAAACAAGATCGACTTTCTGAAAATCAGGAAAAAATGGAGCAAGAGTTCAAAGCAGGATTCAGTGAAACAAATCAGCGTTTCGACTCGCTACAAAAATTTTTAGAAGATCGTTTAAAATAAAAAAAACGGTTCACCGCTTCTGCTGAACGTACTTCCCTATCTCCCCCACCGGGGCCAGCCACACGCCGTTGGCCGGATCCTGCGCGTAATCGATGAGCTGCCGCAGCATAGCCACCCGGGTCGTTTGGCGGCCGCCCTCACCGATGTCATGCCCCGCCAGCACCAGCCACTGCCCCGACTTGCGGGCGGCTTCGATCATGGGAAGCAGTTGGTCAAAATCCTTCCCGTCGGACTCCACGCCAGTGAGTTGGGCAAAATCGCAAAAGTCGGGGGTATTAGAAAACTCACTCAGCCACAGCCGTCCGCTCAGAAAAATATCAGCTACCACGGGGACATAGCTCTTGGTATCGACGCCCCGGCCCACGAAGGTATGGCCGCAGGGATAGGCAAATACCTTGGGGGTTACGCCCAGCATTTCTTCAATCTGCGTATTTGCTTCCAGCAATTCTGCCCGCATCTGTTCGGTCGTGTAATCCTCTAATGCCGAGGGCCTCGACCAAATAGAATTGCCGCTGCACGGGTGCTTTACGGAATGGTTGCCGATTTCGTGACCACTGGCTACGGTCTGCTTCCAGCCGGCCAACTGCTTGGCAGCGCGAGATGGCACAATATAAAAGGTTGCCTTCACGCCGTACTCGTCCAGCAATGGCACGCCCACGGCTGGCTGGCTGTCTCGTCCATCGTCGAACGAAAGGCTGATGGCTACCTGCTTGCCCTCCGGCCAGGGGAACGGGGTCGTGGATTGGGCAAAACCCGCTCGGGTAAGGCACAGTAAAAAAATGACTTTGAGGAAGTCGAGGTAGGTTTTCATTTTTAAATTGAATGTTGGAGAAACGCTGAACTATGAACCTTTTTTAAGAAACGCCAACAAATCCGCCATGTCTTCCGGGCTGATCTGGCTTTCAAGTCCGGCGGGCATGACCGATACGTTCAGGGATTTTAATGATTTGATATTCGGACGCGGGATGACGGTTTCTTCGCCGCCGTAACCTCGTAGCGTAAGGGCCGTGGGCGATTCGGTGGCGATCAGGCCCTGTACCGTTTCGCCCGATTTCATTTCGACGTTCCACAGGTCGTAGCCGTCGGCGATGGAAAAGGCCGGGTTTAGGATGTCGCCCATGATGGACTCGACCCGCCGGTTGCGAATTGTCCCCAGGTCGGGACCGTAGGGCGTCCCCAATGCCCCGCCGATTTGGTGACAGGCCGAGCAACTCTTGCTAAAAACCTGGCGTCCTTTTGCGGTATTGCCCTCAGTATTGAGTGCCGTGGCGTACTGCGCCACCACTTCCTCCCGGCCACTCGTTGGGTTCGCCAGCAAGGCACGGGCGCGGGTTCGCAACGGAATATCGTGGTAGTTCAGCAGTCGCACGGTACGCCGCCAACCCAAGCTGGCTGGGTCGATGGTGCGGTTTTCGAGGGCATCCAGCAGCAGCCCCACCCGCTCGTCGTTTTCCAGAAAAGTGTTGATGGCGGCGTCGCGTACCTGTGGCCCAAGGGAAGACCAATTGCCCGTGGCAAACTGGCTAACCGCCGGACCGGGCACGGCCGACAAAGTACCTAACGCAGCCAACTGCACCGTCAGGGGCTCGGTCGGAATCATTAGTTTTTTAAACAAATCGACTTGATTGCTTCGTGGTTGCAGGGCCAGAAAATGCAAAGCAGCGGTGCGGTTCTCGGCGAAATCCTTTTGGTTGGTGGCGATTTTGACCGCTTCGGCTCGGGCCATTTCTATGGCGTCGCCCCCAAGCGAACCGATTCGACTCAGCACTTTCACACTACCCTCCCGCACCGCCGCCGACGGATGCGTTAAAGCCGAATTGACCAATGCTTTCTGCTCGCTTCGCAACTCCGGGAGTACTTTCTTATTGTTCTTTAACCCCTGCGCCAGCCCTGCCAATACCGCTCCCTGCCAGCCGCTGTGCGCATTCCCATCAGACCGCAGACTGCGAGTAAGAATGTCCTTTACTGCGGCGGCAGTTCCGCCCGTTCCGGTCATGGTACTGAGTCGCTCGACCAATGAGCTATACGACGCATTCCCGTTTTCGTAGCGATCGAGCACGGCGTTTAGCAGGGTGTTGCCCTCGGCAGGACGGGCCGAGAGCGCGGCAATCTGCACCCACGGATCCTGCATATCCCGGAAGAGCAGATTCTCCCGCGCTTTCGTCGCTTCCGGGCTGTCCAGGAAACCCAGCGTACAAAGCAGTTGAAAGCGCACTTTGGCATCTGCATCATTTTGTAGGGAAAGCAGTTTCTTGGGTAGTTCAGGATTTTTGTTCAAAAACGACTTGGCCAGATAAGTCTCGGCCAATTTGATGGCGTTCTCGCGGACGCCGGGGATTTTATCGTCCAGTACTTTCACCAAAAGTTGCGGACTAAGCGCGTCCAAACCTTCCAGCGTCCAGAGGGCGTGGAGCCGACCCAGCGGGTTGGCTTCCTCCGTCGCCATGCGTTGCAGGGCAGCAATGTCGGCGGGAGTTCGGCGGTCGACGAGTAAGCGCTGAGCCGTGCGCCGCCACCAGGCGTTGGGGTCGGCGAGTTTTTGGCGCAGATCAGCGTCGGTCAGGTCGCGGGCCAGGTCTTGTTGCCAAGAGGCGGGCGCAGTGCCTTTGGGCGTGATGCGGTACAGTCGGCCCTTGTCGGTGCCGTTGTACAGGGCACCCGAGTGCACCACGTCGTCGGCCATCCACTCGGGATGCTCGATGATTTGGCGGTAGTAGTCCGTCACGTACAGCGCTCCATCGGGGCCGGTGTAGAGGTTTACAGGACGAAACCAGGCGTCGGTCGAAGCCAGAAATTCTTTGTCGGGATACAGGCGGCTGGCGCTGAAAGTCGCCCCCGCGTCCCGCAGGATATCGGCGTGAACCAGGTTGCTGACGGGCTCGGCCACGAACGACACGCGGTCGAAGGGCGCGGGGAAGAGTCCGCCCTGGTACACATTGGAGCCACAGGCCGACGTAAATACACCCAGGTCGGTCAGGAGTTGGTTGAGCGGATTTTTGGTAATGGAAAAAACCTCCGCCGATGCGCCGTGGTCGGAGATTGTCTGCGTGGCGTTAGTGACCAGCAAGTCGGGATTACGGTTCAGGTACTCCGCCGCCACTACCTGATGCATGGCGTGGTTAGCGTTGCTCACGGTAAAGTAACGGCCCCAGGTGTCGAAGGTGTGGCCAAACTGCGTTTTGCCCGAGAGCATTTCCAATCCGTTGCGGTCGGGGCGGAGGCGGACGCCGCGTCCCTGGGCGTTGTCGGGTAGGCGGGGGCTGCCCGGGCGGGCGGGGTAGCGGACGTCGCCGCCCCGGTCGCCGAATTCTTCCTGAAAAGCCTGGGTGGAAATCGCCCCTTCGTGGCCGAGGTAAATCCAGTTATCGAGGCCCAGCAGCGGCGAGTTGAGGTTGTGCTGCGGGTTGGAAAGCGCGAAGCCCGTCAGCAGCGTGTCGCGGATCTCGGCGCGTCCGTCGCCGTCGGCATCTTCCAGGTATAGCACGTTGGGGGCGTCCGTCACGATCACGCCCTGCTTCCAGCGCATGATGCCCGTAGGCAGCGTCAGGCCGTCGGCGAATACTTGGCTTTCGTCCATGCGACCGTCGTGGTCGGTGTCGGTCAGCAGCACCACCTTGCCCGAGCCGCTGAGTTCGAGCGGGTAACCGTGCATCTCGACGACGTACAGCCGCCCCCGCTCGTCGATTTCCATCGCGACGGGATCGGAAATGAGCGGCTCGCTGGCCACCAGTTCGATTTGAAAGCCTTCGGGCAGTTGGAAAGTACTGAGGGCGTCTTCGGGTGAAACGTCGGAGAGCGAGAGCGGGCGAGTGCCGACAATCGACGCACTCCCGCCGATCAGCAGCGCGAGAAGGAGTTTGGGAATCGCTTTTTGGGTAAAATAGCTTTGCATTTTCCGGGTATTGTTTTCTACTAGTAAGTACGTTTTTATAAAGTGTATACAGGCTTCGGCATACTGATGTTTTGAGAGAATCGCTTTATTTGCCTACCTTATTACCCGACACTTCCGACTGAATCCTAAACGCATAATTTAACCACCCAAAATGCCCAACTACTTCAACCGCCGCAACCTGGACTTCCTGCTCTACGAAGTCCACAACGCCCCCGAACTGACGAAGTACCCTTACTTCGCCGACCACGACCGTGAGACCTTCGACCTGGTACTCGACTCGGTGACCCAAATCGCCGACACCCTCATGTACCCGCACTACCGCGATGTGGATCGTAACCAGCCCGAACTGAAAGACGGCAAGGTGACGGTGCATCCGCAGATCAAGCCCTTCTTGAAAGCCGTGGGTGAAGGCGGGCTGATCGGCGCGGGTTTTCCGTTCGATAAGGGCGGGCAGCAATTGCCCGAAATGCTGGGGGCCTGCGTGGATTTTATCCAAATGGCCGCCAACAACGGCATGATGTATACCGGCCTCACTTCCGGCGCGGCTAATCTGATCGCCACCTTCGGCTCGCAGGAGTTGATCGACGCCTACGTCGCCAAAATGCTCGGTGGCGAGTGGCAGGGCACGATGGCCCTCACCGAGCCGCAGGCGGGCAGCTCGCTTTCCGACATCACGACCACCGCCGAACCGCAGCCCGATGGCAGTTACCGCATCACGGGCCAAAAGGTTTTCATCTCAGCGGGCGACCTCGATGCGGTAGACAACGTGGTGCACCTCATGCTCGTCCGCATCAAGGGCGCACCGAAGGGAACGAAGGGCATTTCCTTGTTCGTAGTGCCAAAATTCAGAAGACAGCAGGATGGCACTTTCGTGGATAACGACGTGACCTCCACGGGCATTTACCACAAACTCGGGCAGCGAGGTACCCCGGCCATGCACCTCACGATGGGCGACCGCGGCGACTGTCACGGCTGGTTGCTGGGCGAGGCAAATCGCGGGCTGAGCTATATGTTCCAGATGATGAACGGTGCCCGCATCGCGGTGGGCCTCACGGGGGCGGCCATTGCCTCGGCGGCCTACTGCGCCTCGCTGGAATACGCCAAAGAACGCCCGCAGAGCCGCCGCCTCAACGAAAAAAACCAGCTCGACTCGCCGCAAACGATGATTGTCAACCATCCTGACGTGCAGCGGATGCTACTGTTTCAGAAGGCCATCGTGGAGGGGTCGCTGTCGCTACTGCTGGAAAGTGCACGGCTGTCGGATTTGGCCCACGTGAGTAAAGGGGAAGAAAAGGAAAACTACACCCTGCTGCTGGAATTGCTGACGCCCGTGGCTAAGACTTTCCCCACTGAAATGGGCGTCCGCTCGGTCAACGAGGGCTTGCAGGTGCTGGGCGGCTACGGCTTCACGGAGGACTTTCCTCTGGAACAAATGTACCGCGACATCCGTATCACGACGATCTACGAAGGCACCACGGGTATTCAGGCGCAGGATCTGCTGGGCCGCAAAATGACGATCAAGGGCGGCAAGGCCCCACGCCTGCTTTTTGCCGAAGTAAACAAAACGATCAGCGAAGCCAATGTCCACGAGTCGCTAAAACCCTACGCTAAAATGCTGGGCGACGAAATGCAGCGTCTGCAAAAAGTAACGAACACCCTCCTGCCCTTCGCCCAACAGGGCGACTACGAACGCTTCCTGATGGACGCTACGCTGTACATGGAGCTATTCGGTTTGGTGACGGTAGCCTGGCAATGGCTGAAGCAAAGCATCGTAGCGCAGGAAGCGCTAAACAACGATATCTCAGGCGAAGGCGACACGGATTTCTACGAAAGCAAAATCCAGACGATGAAGTATTTTTTTCATTACGAAACTCCGAAAGCACTCGGCCTGGCGAAACGGTTGCAGGATGAGGAGGTGTTGACGATTGTTAATTAGTTCAGGGTTCAGGGTTCAAAGTTTTGCCGACGACCTGAAAATCGCCTTTTTGAGAGACATTACTCATAACGGTGGCCTTTTCTTTCCGAACTCCTGAGGTAGATAATAAAACCGGATATGATTGAAATTACCTGCTTGGTTTGCTCTGAAACTTTACTGAATTCATCAGCATTGATATGCTTTCTGTCCAAAGCCCGGTAAAGCTGGGATTGAACTTCGAAGGCAGAAGCTCGTGAAATAATCAAAAAGTGAATAAGTTCTTTGTTGCCACTTCTTCCGAAGCCCTCAGCAATATTATCCATAACTGAACCGGATGCACGATTGATTTGATCTTTCAGCGCGTAATCTTTGGAAAAAGCACCTATGGTTGATAGACCGTAAACCGTATTCTCCAGCTCCCTGGCCTTCTGCCAACACTGTAAATCTTCAAAGCGCTCAATCTTAGCCATTTTTCTAAAAATTAGAAACGAATCGTCATTCAACAAAGGACAACCCTGAACCCTGAACTATGAACTCTGAACCCTGAACCCTGAACCCTGAACCCTGAACTAAATTAAGCTACTGCACCACCAACCGCAAACCCTTCGACTTCACCCGCACTTTCAGCCAATCTTCCATGCGCTTGGTCTCCCGCCACGAAGGGCGCTTGCTGAATTTGGCGTAGGCCAGGTAGGCCGTGTCGGCCTTGGCAGTTTTGAGGTCGAAGATCGGGGACATGGTGAGGGAGAACTCATTGATGTTGGGGTACTGCACCTTGATTTCCTGACCGATATCGCCCGACTGCGTGTTGATGGTGCGGTAGCGGGCGATTTCCTTCTCCAGCATATTGATGCGAGCGTCCTTGTTCTGGACGAGCTCCTCGTTTTTTTTGTACAAATCTTCCAGAATTCCCGTCCGCAGATTGATGTTGAACTCGTCGAGCATGTGCGCGTTGACTTCGTTGTAGTTTTGCCGCACGATCAGCCGCGTATTTTCAAGGCCATACTTGGACATCTCGTTGCTAATTTTCCGGATACGGTTGCTGTCCAGCGTTTGACCCATGCAGGTTAGGATAATACTGGACGTATCGGGTCGGTACACGAGCTGCTGGTTAATGATTTGCGTTTCGGGGGTATTGACTTCCGCCGCGATGAAATCGCGGGCGCTGCGCTCGAAGAAACTTTTACGCACGACGTTGGCGGCCAGGAACACACTGGGGATGGCGGTGGCCAAAACAAAAAATCCGACCCACAGTTTGACCCGACGGTCGGTGGCGTCGTCCACGTAATACCGACGCTGAAAGCGCAAAGACTTGACAATCAAAAATGTGGATAGGGTAATGAAAACGCAGTTGATGGAAAATAGGTAGAAGGCACCAACGAAAAAACTCCACTGCCCGGTGGCGATGCCATAACCCGCCGTGCAAAGTGGCGGCATGAGCGCCGTGGCGATGGCCACACCCGGAATGGCATTGCTCTTATCCTGCCGGGTGCTGGCGATAATGCCCGCAAAGCCGCCGAACAAGGCGATGACCACATCCCAGAGCGTAGGCGTGGTACGGGCCAAAATCTCCGTTTGGGCGTCATCGAGCGGCGTAATCAAGAAATAAATGGTCGAGGAAAGCACGCTGATAAAGGCGGCGACCGCCAGGTTTTTCAGGGCGCGACGAATCAATTCAAGGTCCAGAATCCCCACGCCCAGCCCCACGCCGATGATCGGCCCCATGAGCGGCGAGATCAACATGGCCCCGATGACCACGGCGGTCGAGTTCACGTTGAGGCCGATGGAACAGATGAAAATCGCGCAGATCAGAATCCAGAGGTTGGTGCCCCGGAAGGCGACACCCCGTTTGATGTCTTCGATTATCTCCTCGTCGTCGGCTTTTCCCTCCAGCAGATTGAAGAGATTGGAAAAGTAGCCCTGAACGTAGCGCAGGAAAACCGAGGTGCGGAAAGCTGACTTGGGTTCACTCATATCGGCAGTATCAGAAAATATATGCTGAGGCCAAAGATAAATACTTATATATTTGATTACCTAGAAAGCCAGAATCCCCTTTCAATCTAACTTCATTCATTGATGGATCTCTTTACCGTAATTGCCATTCTCACGACCATTTGCGCCCTTTTTGCCTATGTTAACTTTCGCTATGTCAAGCTCCCCACTACCATTGGCCTGATGCTCATCGCCCTGCTGAGTTCCATTGCCATCCTGATCGTCGGGCAATTTAGTCCAACGGTGCTGGAAGCCATCAAGAGCTTGGTAAACGAGATCGATTTCCCCCAGGTACTGCTGGAAGTACTGTTGAGCTTCCTGCTATTTGCCGGGGCCCTGCACACCGATATGGATCTCATGCGCGAGCAAAAATGGAGTATCCTGAGCTTCGCTACCATCGGCGTACTGATGTCGACCTTTCTGATTGGGGCACTGTTCTATTACGTGCTGCCGCTGATCGGCTTTCCCGTCCCGTTTATCCACTGTCTGTTGCTGGGGGCTTTGATTTCGCCCACCGACCCCATTGCGGTGTTGGGCATACTGAAAGAAGCCAAGATTCCGAAGAATCTCGAGATTGTCATCACGGGCGAATCGCTGTTCAACGACGGCGTGGGCGTCGTGATTTTTCTAACCATTCTGGAAGTCGCCACGCTGGGCGTCGGCGAAGTTACGCCGGGCGAAGTGGCGCTGTTGTTTGGGGAAGAAGTGGGCGGCGGGCTTATTCTGGGGGCCGTGCTGGGCTACGTGACCTACAAGATGATGAAGTCGATCGACCATTACCAAACCGAAGTACTTTTGTCGCTGGCGCTGGTCATGGGCGGCTACGCCCTGGCGGCGAGCCTGCATTTTTCCGGTCCCTTGGCCGTGGTGGTAGCGGGCCTGTTCATCGGCAACAAAGGCCGCTCCGAAGCCATGTCTAGTGAGACGGTGGAGTACCTGGATAAATTCTGGGAATTGGTGGACGAGTCGTTAAATGCGCTGCTGTTCGTCCTCATCGGGCTAGAAATCGTCATCATTCCTTACCTGGACAATTACTGGATAGCGGGTATCATAGGCATAATTATCGCCCTGTCCGCGCGATTCATATCCGTTTATATTCCTATCCTGGCCTTACGGCGCTCGGTCAACTTTATGCCCCGCACGCCCATGATTATGACCTGGGGCGGCCTGCGCGGCGGAATTTCCATTGCCCTGGCCCTATCGCTTCCAGCCGCCATGAATAAGGACATCATTCTGGCCATCACCTATTGCATCGTCATCTTCGCTATTCTTATTCAAGGCATCACCCTAGGGCCGATCGTGAAGCGGGTGAAGGCGAAGTATGGGTTGTGATTATAAGTACCTGAGTACGCCACGGGGCGCCCGGTGGCGTACTATGGCACTTCAAAATATAAACGAAACCCCTCCCCCCCAATTCAACATACCAAGTGGCTGCCTGGCGCTCAGGGGCTCGAAGGAGCGCTGGTTGCCGAGGCGGATTTCTTGTTGAAGATCGGTGTATTTTGGGTTGGCGGTGATGTAGTTTAGGGAAGTGTGGACGGCCAGCCAGCGGTTCAGCTTGAAGCGGGCGGTGGCCCCGGCCCCGGCGGCGAAGGAGCGGGTGGATTGTGAGGGAGTTTTGTAAGAAATTGGTTGCTCCCGGCCGAGGGAGTTGAGTTCGATGCTCGAACTGGTGGACTGCGCCACGCCGACCGTGAGTTGGAAGTCGAACTGAAAACGTCCGGCGGGTACCATCAATAGCGGCCCGGCCATCAGCGTTTGCAGGTTGCAGTTGGTAGCTCGGGCGTCCCAATCCTTGGGATCGACGTGTTTGCCCACTCCGTCCAGCAGCACATCCCGCTGAATGGCATTGGTCCCGTAGTAATAGGTAGCGACCGCGCCCAGCCGGCGTCCGAAGCGGTAGCCGACCGAAGTCTGCGCAAACTGACCGGCACTCATCATATCTTCCCTATTTTTGCCGAAGGGCGTGTTGCAGCCCGGCAGACTGTAGCCCGCCGTAAAGCTGACGTAGCCTTTGTGGTCGATGTTGGACAAGATGAAGTTACGTTGCTGAGCCACAGCCTCGCCCGAAAGCAAGCCCAGCATGAGGATAGGAAGTAAAAGACGTTTCATTGCAGTAGTAGTTTTAAGGTTTCTACCCAATGAGTTATCAATTATGGTGCCAATTTTGTAATCATCTGATTTTCAAAAATATAATGGGCCGTTTATGAATAAAACAGATTCACTTACCCTATGCTTCCTGCAAAAAATCTCCGATTTGCAGTCGCCGGGTACGAAGTATTTTCCGGTGGGGCTTTTCCCGGCCTACCGCCGCAATGCTTACATTGGCTACGCGCGTCCCGATACCACGCTTTTCTTTTCCGCCATTATCAGCTTCACGCTGAAATCTTTACGCGACAAATTGCCCCCTTCCGAGCAATCGCAGGTGGATTTGATTTTGAAAGAAGTCAAAGAAAACTATCCCGATTTTCAGAACAAAGACGGCCTGAAAACCTATAATTTTTGGAAAACCAAGCCCTCGCAACACTTCCCAAACGGCTACCTGTTTCGCCATTTCGAGCATTTCCGCATTCCCGACGACGTGGACGACACGGCCTTTGTCTATCTCACCGATGACCCCACACCTCAGGAATTGCAATGGCTCAAAGACAAACTCGCCCAACACGCCAACGGCAGCAAGCAATGGATCAGAAACACCTACCCCAGGTACCGCAAGCTGCGGGCGTACTCGACTTGGTTTGGTAAGAATATGTACGTGGAGTTCGACGCCTGTGTGCTGAGTAACATCCTGTACTGCATTTTTCACTATAATTTACCGCTCAACCGGCACGACGCGCACAGTTTGCTTTATATCCGCTCCGTCATCGAATCCGACCGCTACCGAACCGAGCCGTTCCGTTGCGCCCATCAGTACCCAGACACCGCCCTCATTATCTACCACGTTGCGCGGCTGATAGCGGCCTTCGACCCGCCCGCCTTGTGGCCCGTCAAAGCCAAGCTGATCAGCGACGCCCAGGATTTGTTGAGTAAAGAAAAGCACCCTATGAACCGGGTGTTGTTGGCTATTTCGCTGCTGCGGCTGGGACAAAACCCGCCCCGCATCGCGGTAGAAAAATTTACGGAAGCAGATTTCAAGGGATTTTATTTCTTCATCGCTGGGTTGCTGACCGCCTACGAATCGCCGGAACTTTATAAATTGGCTTCCAATAGAATTTTTCACATGAATTGGACGTGTGAGGCGCATTGTTGGACGTTGCTGCTGGAATATGAGGTGCTTTTTCGGCGGTCGGCTATCGGCAGTCGGCTATCGGCTTTGTGATCTCGACATTTCGGGACATAGGGCGAAACGCCCGGTGCGCCGATGATCAGCCGCTGCTGAGCGACCCGGTTTCACTAAGTTTGCGCAGCGTTTCACGGAGAATTTTCAGTTGTTCGTCCTTAACATTTAATTGCCGCTCGGCTTTAGCCCCTTGTTTTCTTTTCAATTGCCGGGCGGCTTCAGCCCCGGACGGCTGGAAAAAGCCTGGTTTCCGGGGGCTGAAGCCACCCGGCAATTGATTTCTATTTTCGCATATGCAGATGAAAAAAAGTACCGTCATACAACGAGACGACCAACTTGCCGCTTTCGACCGCCTCCTCACCATCATGGACGACCTGCGGGAAAAATGTCCCTGGGATCGCAAGCAGACGCTCGAGAGCCTGCGTCACCTGACCATCGAGGAAACCTACGAGCTGTCGGATGCGATTCTGGAAAACGATTTGCCCGAAATAAAAAAGGAGCTGGGCGACCTGATGCTGCACCTGGTTTTTTACGCCAAAATTGGCTCCGAAACCGACGCCTTCGACATCGCCGACGTGCTGAATGGCATTTGCGATAAACTGATCTCGCGCCATCCGCACATTTATGGCGATGAAAACGGTGAGACCGTCGTGGCCGATACTGAGGAAAAAGTAAAGCAAAACTGGGAGCAGCTCAAACTCAAAGAGGGCAATCGCTCCGTATTGTCAGGCGTGCCGCAGTCGTTGCCCGCGCTGGTGAAGGCCATGCGGATTCAGGAAAAAGCGCGGGGCGCGGGCTTCGACTGGGACGAGAAAAGTCAGGTATGGGAAAAGGTGCAGGAGGAAATGCAGGAATTTAAGGCACATTTCGACGCCGAGAACGACGCCATACTGGATCAGAAAGAGGCCGAGGCCGAATTCGGCGACCTGCTTTTTTCGCTCGTCAACTACGCCCGCTTCGTGGACCTCAATCCCGAAACTGCCCTGGAACGCACCAATAAGAAATTCATCAAACGCTTCCAGTACCTGGAAGAACACGCCAAAGCCGATGGGAAGGAATTATCCGAGATGTCGCTAACTGAGATGGACGCGTACTGGAACCGCGCCAAAACTGAATTACAACCGTGAGTTCGCACCACATCGTCCGCGAGAAGCAGGAACCCGCCCTCATCATCGCCAACGGCGAGGCATGCAGCGACGAACTGCTGGGCCAGTTGCTGGAATGGAGTCCGTTCGTGGTAGTGCTGGACGACGCCATCTACCGCGTGCTGGATCAGGGCATCAAGGTGGACGCCTGGCTCGGCGACTTCGACCAGGATCACGACTTCGACGCCATCCGCGCCCGGCAGCACCCGCTGGAAATCGTCCCCACGCCCGACCAAGACAAGACTGACCTCGAAAAGGCCATCGACTTCCTGATCGAACGCGGCTTCCCGGCTGCCAACATCGTGTGGGCCACGGGCCGCCGCGCCGACCACGCCATCACTAACATCACGAACATGGTACGGTACAAGAGCAATATTCAGCTAGTGATGTACGACGACCACTCCAAGATTTTCCCGCTCGTGGGCACTTTTGAAAAATGGTACACCGCCGGAACACCGATTTCGCTGATTCCCGTCGGAGAAGTGAGCGGCATTGTCACGAGTGGCTTGAAATACAACTTGAATGACGAAGTACTTACCCTCGGCTATCGCTCGGGGAATAGTAATGAGGCGGCGGTCGATGGCTTTGTGCGCATTTCGGCGCAGGAAGGAGATTTGCTGATTATGGAATGCTGGGATCAAGGTAGCGGCAGATAAGGTAGGGGCGAACCCATGTGTTCGCCCGACGACGAGGTATCGCCCAACGATAGGGTGTTCGCCCGACGACGACATCACTGCACTTCCTGCCCCTCCCTAATTTTTTCCAAAATCCGCTCGGCTCCAACGTCCAGCAACTCCTCGGCCAGTGCTACGCCCACCTTTTCAGGATGGGCAGGAGAACCTTCGGCAATGGTGCGGCGGAGCATTTCGCCGCCATCCAGACTCACGACGCCGCCCGTCAGATTGATTTTCCCCTCTACCAAAGTACCTAAGGCAAAAAGCGGCACGCTACAGCCGCCCTGCAAGCGATGCAAAAAAGCCCGCTCGGCGCGCAGGCAAAGCGACGTTTCGACGTGGTTGAGCAGGTTACCGACCACCTCTTTCTTGAAGACATCCAGTGAAGTAGCGCATTCAATGGCGACGCTTCCCTGTCCCACGGCGGGCGTGAATTCTGCCAACGAAAGGTACTCGGCGATTTTATCTTCGTAACCCATGCGGTGAACGCCCGCGTAGGCCAGCAAAAGGGCATCGCAATGGCCTTCTTCCAATTTGCGTAGGCGGGTTTGCAGATTACCACGCATGTCGACCGTTTTCAGGTGTGGATAGTAGTGTCGCAACGTGGCGATGCGGCGGGTCGAGGAGGTGCCGATGACGAATGATTTCTCTTGACGCAGGGAAAGGCTAGGGTTATGGCTAATCAGCACGTCGTTGGCTTTCTCGCGTTCGGTAAAGGCCAGGATTTCAAACGCTTCGCCCAAGTCCGACTGTAGATCTTTGGCGCTGTGCACGGCGATGTCGATGCCGCCGCTGCGGAGTTGCTCTTCCAGCTCCTCGGTAAAAATCCCTTTGCTGCCAATTTTGGACAGAGCCCGATCCAGGATTTTATCACCCTTGGTTTCGATGATGACGATTTCGGTGGTGAGGCCACCGTCTTGCAGTTTCTTCTCTACGTAATGCGCCTGCCATAGAGCTAGCTTACTGCCGCGCGTGCCGATTTTTATGTGCATAAAATTGAGATTTGGCCGATAGCCAGTTTTTGGTAAAATCTCCTCCGCGAAGTTCCGAAAATAATTACCAAATCATAAACTCAACCTCAAAACAGCCACGCCACCTGCACCATTCCCCGCGCTTTACCCACGACCTCTCCGCTCGAAAGGTGCTGCGCCAGCGGCTGCTGTACGCTGAGGCCCGCCGTCCAGCGGTTGGCAAAGAGCGAGACGCCCGCCGTACCGTTCAGCAAATCACCGCCCGACTCGCGAACCACGCTACCGCCTTGTGTGCCGAAGGCCGAATGCTCGGCGTACAGACCCAGGTGCGGCATGATTGACACGTTACCCTCGGTGAAAGTGCGGAAAACATCCACGCTGCCGAAGGTCTGGTTACCGAAGCGGTAGCCGCGCTCGTTGGCAGTGTTTAGTTTGTGCGACAGTGTCGTTACCGTTCCCCATTTGCCCGCAGTTAGCGTGTAGAAGGCGTTCAGGAGGAAGTCGGTGCTGCCCGTGCCGGGCTGGAAATTGGCGTTAGCGACGGCCAGCGGGTCGCTTTCGTCGTAGTGGAAGCGGCCCGTGGGGGCCTTCACACCGCCACCGACTTGCAGACTGTGGTTGATGCGGCGGTTTTTTTCGCTGTCCATGAAGGTGTTCAGCAGGTTGTAGTTGAGCAGCAGCGTGGCGTCGCCGAGGTCCTGCTGGTACTTGGTTTCGGTCGGGGTGATTTGGCGGTCGATGCGAAAGGGCAAAAAGACCATCGCCTGCACGCGCTTAGCAGGATAAAAGCGGGCGTACAGTTCGGTGATTTGGAAGGTCTCCTTCGTGTGAAAATATTCGCTACCTGGATGGGTCTCGAAATTCAGCAGCGAATACCGCACACCCAGCATCGACTTGTGCGACTGCGGCATCAGCCCGAAGTACGAGCCGCTGTTGGCGCAACCACAGGCGTCGCAGGCGCGGGTGGGTGAGCTGGTGCTCAGCATCAAGAGGAGTAAAAGTATTTTTCTCATTATCAGTTTTGGGAAAATTTCCGGTTTTTCAGGAACGTGTCGTCCGTCAGCGTGTTGAGGAAAGCCACGACCTGCCGCCGCTCGTCCTTGGTGAGGGCGATGCCGCGCTGACCGTCTTTATTCAGCAGAGGATCGAGATTGGGCGTGTTTTGTACGTTTTCAGCATAATGATCCAGTACGGCGTCGAGCGTGTAGAAGCGACCGTCGTGCATGTAGGGCCCGGTCACGGCTACGTTGCGCAAGCTCGGTACCCGGAATTTGTTGCGATCGGCTTCGTCGGCGGTGATCAGGGCGCGGCCGGGGTCGTTGCCTTGGAGGAAAAGTCCATTGTTACGAAAACTGCGGTCCGTGAAAAGCTCGCCCGCGTGGCAGGAAGCGCATTTTTGCTTAAAAATCGTCAGCCCCGCCGACTCGTCGGGCGTGAGGGTCTCGCCCTCGTTGCGCACGAACTTATCATAGCGCGAGTCCGCCGATACCAGCGTGAGCATGAATTGCGAGAGGGCTTTCAAAAACTTGGCGGAAGTGATTTCTTCTGAGCCGTAAGCCCGCTTGAACATCGCCGGGTACTTGGATGATTTACGCAGCTTTTCCAACACGACGCCCGTTTTCTCATCCATCTCCACTGGGTTTTCGATGGGGGCAATTGGGACAAAGTCCAGGTCACCTACGCCACCATCCCAGAAAAACTCCGACTCCCAGGCCAAATTTTGGATAGGCATCGAGTTGCGGGTTCCCACTCGGTTGTCGATGCCATGACTCAGGTCGTGACCGTGGTGCGTGAAGCCCGAACTTTGGGTGTGGCACTCGGCGCAGGAAATGGTCAGGTCGCGCGACAGGATCGGGTCGTTAAACAGCGCTTTGCCCAACTCAAACCCGTCTTTGGTGACTGGGTTTTTGTCAAAATTGTACGTAGGCTCAGGAAAATTAGCGGGGACTTTGAACAGGCTTTCGGGTTCGGCTTTGTCGACTGGCGTGCAACCAACAGCCAACATAACTAAGCCAAGAAAGAGTAGATAATCCTTCATTTCACAGGAATAGAAAAATCGGGGAACGGCGCTCAGGCCCTCCCCCGAAACGCTCAATTGTGCACGTGATCTACCACGAACATCTTCATGTAGTTGTCGGCAATCGGGCCAGCCACGGCGGGGTTATGCACGCTGTTGGTCTCGGCCAGTTTGATCTTACTGGTACCGTCGAACACCTTCATGAAATCGGCCACTACGTGAATGGCGGGCGCGATGTTCATGCGTACAGTCGCCATGTCGTTCATGGGAAGCGTAACCCGACGAAGGTTGTTGGGCGCTTTTGCATCGCGGCCACCGTAGCCCCCCACGTGCATGGCAAACGCTCGATTACCGGCTGAGTTGAGCGGTATGACGGGTGAGGTTCCTTCCATTTTCACGAAAATGTAGCCCGAGTTCCACGACCAGTACATGCCATCGCTGCCGTAGGATGTAGGATCGAGTACGCCCGTGCGCGCCGATATGTCGGACACACTCTTGGTGCTATCCACACCGATTGTGAAGCTAATTTCATCGTAATCGGCAGAGGGTACGTCCGTCAGCTTTTGCTCCCAGGTGGTAGGGTCGGCCTGCCGAACCAAGAAGTACTGGTTTGGAAAATCCACTTTGGTGCCGTCCTTTTTCCTTAGCGTGATATTGCTAATGAAGTAGTTAAAGGTCGTTACAGTGAATTCCTCCCCGGAACCATTCTTGTAGGTCGTGCCACCCAGCGCCATCTTCTGCGCGCCCACGCGGTTGTCGAATTTCATCGTGACGTCATTGGTGCTGTTGTCGACGGGATCCACCGTATCGTTATTACAGGCTAGAACCAGGGCTGAGGCGAATGCGACGCCAAGGATGTAATTGAAAGTCTTTTTCATCTTGTTAAAAGTCTTGATATTGGTTTGAATAATATTTTACCGCACCGGAAAACCATCCGGCTCGGCGAATTTTTTATTGGTTAAAAACTCTTTGTCAGTCAAAGTGCTGAGGAAGGCGATGATTTTCGTCTTTTCGTCTTCGTTCAGCGAGATGCCCAGCTTGCCGTCGTTGCGGCGGAAAAAGGGATCCAACGTAGGGCTGTCGATCATGCCGCTGTCGTAGAAATCGAGGACCTCTTTCAAATTTGCGAAGCGGCCGTCGTGCATGTAGGGCAGCGTCACGGTAATGTTTCGCAGGCTCGGTACCACAAACTTATAGCGATCCTCGTCGCGACCCGTAATGCGGAAGCGTCCTTCGTCCACGACCACCTGCACCGAGGGCTTACCGTTTTCGTAAACGACCTTGGCACGCCTGAAAGGCGACAGGCCGTTGTTGCGAAAACTTTGATCGGTGAACAGTGCGCCCGTGTGGCAATTCTGGCAGCCTTTGCTCGCGAAGAGCTTTTGGCCCGCCAACTCGTCGGCGGTGAACGTCGCGGCGTTTTCCTGCCGCGTCACCTGATCGTATTTAGCATTGGCCGACACCAGCGTGAGCATAAACTGCGAGAGCGCTTTGAGCGTTTTCTCGGAGTCGATCTCACGGCTACCAAAGGCTTTTTCATAGAGTCCAGGGTAGTTTTTCGTGGCGCGGAGTTTCTTGACCACATTATCCATCGTGTCGTCCATCTCGTCGGCGTGTTCGATGGGAAAAATGGGTTGCTCGTCCAGATTCTCGATGCCGCCGTCCCACTGAAAGCGTTGCAGCCAGGCCAGGTTTTGCAGCGGCCGCGCGTTGCGCAGCCCCGTGCGGCCCCCGATCCCGTGGCTCAGGTCGTGCAAATGGTGCGTGAAGCCGTTGGGCTGACGGTGGCACTCGCCGCAGGCAATGGTGCTGTCGCGCGAGAGGATGCCGTCATAAAACAATGTCTTACCCAGCTCGAAACCCGCTTCCGTCGGACGGTTGAGTTCAATCTGATAGACGGGTTCCGGAAAATTGGCCGGGCGGGCAAACAAAGGCTTTTCCTCCTCCACCGGGGCGGGGGGCGTTTCCTTGGGCTGGCAGGCCAGGACGGTTATTCCGAGAAGCACGAAAATTAATTTTTGCATTCTATGGGATGATACATAGTTTAGTAAACCACATCGGTTCACGCGTCGAAACACGCATTTCACTAATCAGCCTTCGTAGAGCCAACCAATACGAGTCTTCCAAAAAAAATATCAGCCTAACTGCGGGGGATGAAAGACGCCAGACAGGGCCGCGCCGTCAAGAGAGGGGGGAGCGTATTGAAAAGAAGATTTTACTAACCCGCCGAACGCATATTCTGGTGCAGAAAAATTAGCAAAGAACGTGCGGCAGTCCGTAACAGTTTCGAGGAGCTTGAAGACAAAATTCTGTTCGGCTTGCTTTTGCTCCTGTTCCTGCACAGCGGCCAGGCGGGTAGCGAGGTAGCATTGGCCGTCGCAGTTCAGCTCGGGACGGTCTTTGTTGACACAAAAATTGTCGATAATGAATTCCTTACGAAGCTCGTAGTCGAGATACAAAAGTGGCATCACCCATGCTTTTACGCACATGAGCAACAGTAGCCCAATGGCCAGCCCCTGTTTGGTCGATCGCTTCACGGTATTCTTAACGAGTGTTAGGCGGTAATTGGTATCGAATGCGCAAAGGTAACGATAATCAGCCGGGGCTTGTTCAGTCGAATCCTACAAAATCTCCGCGTACCTTTGCGCGATGCAAAAAACCGCTTCACCGGAAGCTACCACACCGAACGCTGCACCGCAGCGTATTTTCACGACCCAGTTCTGGCTGCTCAGTACAAGCTCGTTCCTGTTTTTCGGGAGTTTCAACATGCTCATTCCCGAGCTGCCCGCCTACCTCACCAGCATGGGCGGAGCCGAACACAAGGGACTTATCATCAGCCTGTTCACCCTCACCGCCGGAATTTCCCGCCCGTTCAGCGGCCGCCTGACCGATCGAATCGGGCGTATCCCGGTCATGGTGTTCGGGTCGCTGGTGTGCGTGGTGTGCGGCTTTTTGTACCCAATTTTCGTCACTGTCGTCCCCTTCTTGCTGCTGCGGCTGGGTCACGGCTTCTCCACGGGCTTCAAGCCCACGGGGACGGCGGCCTACATCGCCGACATCGTTCCGGCGCACCGCCGGGGCGAGGCGTTGGGGATTTACGGCATGGCGGTGAGTGTGGGAGCGGCTTTGGGGCCGGCCATCGGGAGTTGGGTGGCAAATGCTTTTTCGCTGAATGCGCTTTTCTACACTTCTTCATTTGCCGCCTTCCTGTCCATTGCCATCTTGCTCAACATGAAAGAAACGCTGCCCAACCCGTCGCGGCTTTCCTGGGAGGCGTTCAAGATTACGCGCAAAGATGTCTTCGAGCCACGCGTATTTTCGCCTTCGCTGGTGGTATTTCTGACGTACTTTAGCTTCGGGACGGTGCTGACGCTCATTCCTGATTTCAGCGACGCGCTGGGCTTGCACAACCACGGCCTTTTCTTTTTGGTCTATACGCTTACTTCCCTGTTCATCCGGCTGGTGGCGGGCCGCATCTCTGACCGCTACGGGCGGGTGGAGGTCGTTATTGTAGGCTGCACGATGCTTATCATCGCCATGCTTTGCACGGGCTTCGCCACCTCCACGGGGCTGTTTTTCACGGGTGCCGTTTTCTTCGGCTTCGCCACGGGCATCCTCTCCCCCATCCTCTCGGCCTGGACGGTGGATTTGAGCGAGGAGAACGGCCGGGGCCGGGCGATGGCGACGATGTACATCTCTATGGAAGCGGGCATCGGCCTGGGGGCGCTGCTGTCGGCGGCCATTTTTGCCAACGACGTGGCTCGCTTCCCGCTGGCGTTTTCGGTCATGGCCGGGTTCGGCCTGGCAGCCTTGGTTTACGCGGTCGTGATTTTACAAATAAAAAAAAGAAAAGACCATGCTGTTTGACGATTCCTACCGCACCCTTGAAGCCCCCGCCGAAGGTCTTTTTAAAGACCGGGGCAGCAAGTTCCACGCTTTCGCTTTTCCGCTGAATTCCGAAGAAGACGCCAAGCCACTGCTGGCTAATCTGCGCGAGCAGCATCCCAAAGCGAATCACCACTGCTACGCCTACCGCCTGGGCCTCGATCGCAACCAGTACCGCGCCAACGACGACGGTGAGCCCTCGGGTTCCGCCGGGCGGCCTATCCTGAACACGCTGTATTCGCAGGATTTGACTGATATTTTAGTGGTAGTCGTGCGGTACTTTGGCGGGTCGCTGCTGGGGATTCCCGGCCTGATTAATGCCTACAAGACGGCTACGGAAGCCGCTTTGGCTCAAGCCGTAGTTCTTGAAAAATTCGTTTGCGACCAATACCAAATCACTTTCCCCTACGAGGCGACCAGCGAAGTGAACCGGGTAATCAATGCGTATGATCTGGAAATAACGGAGCAGAAGTTCGAGGCATCGTGTGCCTTTAAGGTGCTGGTTCGGAAGACGCTCTTGAATAAGGTCGTGCCTTCTTTTGAGGATATTGAAGGAGCAAAGGTATCATATCTGACAACCAAATGACTACCAGGCATACTCCGGTTGATTCCTTCTGCCAAAGTGCGCCTACAAAATCACCATCAGCTCCCGCAAATGCCGAATGTCGTGGGTAGCCGACTCCTCGAAGGTGTTCCCCAGCGGATTGTAATACACGGTATCCATTCCGGCCCGTTTGGCACCCAAAATATCCGCCTCCCAGTTGTCGCCAATCATCAGGCAATCCCGGTAGCTGGCTCCGGCGCACTGAATGGCGTACTCGAAGATGCGGGGATCAGGCTTGCGGGCCTGGGCTTTTTCGTTGGTGATGATGTGGACGAAATAATCGAAAATTCCCGCACTTTGCATCTTTCTGCCTTGTATAAAATCAAAGCCATTGGTTAGAATGTGGAGTTGGTAGCCCTTGTCCCGCGCGTAATCGAGTACTTCCAGCGAGCCGTCGATCAAGTATGATTTCGTGGGCAGCATCTCCAGATAAGCTTCCTCCATGGGCTTGAAGTCAACGTCGGCGTGGACGCCGAATTCTTCCAACACCCGCCGAAAGCGTTGCTCTCGGATGTGGCCGTGGGGAATTTTACCTAGTTCGAGCTCGCGCCAAAGCTGGTAGTTGATGCGCAGGTAGGTGGTGATGAAGTCTGGCAAAGACGAAATCCCTAAACCCGCCATCCCAAAACTATGGTAGACTTCCGTAAGGCATTCCCCGGAGCTGCGCTCGAAATCCCAAAGCGTGTGGTCGAGATCGAAAAAGAGGTGTCGGTACCGGTTGGGCGGTGTGGAAGCGTTTTTCTTCTGGGTCAAGGGGCAAAAATTTAAGAAGCTGTCCGAGTTAAAGGGCTGTGTGTTTTTAAACGGGAAAAGTGAAGATTGGTTTATACGGAATGTTTGCTTTGCCTGGCGGGTAGTGTAATCATAAAACTGGCCCCCTCGCCCACTTGGCTGAGGGCAGTGATGGTACCATTGTGCTTGTCGATGATTTTCTTGGTAATAGCCAGACCGATCCCCGATCCTTCGAACTTGTCTTTGGTGTTGAGCCTTTCAAATAAGGAAAATATTTTTTCGCGGTATTGCTCATCGAAGCCAATGCCGTTGTCGGTGATGGTGATGCAGTGCATGCCCTTTTTATCTTCGCAGCTCGAAATTTTAATAATTGGGGCCTTATCAGACTGACTGAATTTGAGGGAGTTGCTGATCAGATTTTGAAACACCTGCTTGATTTGCCCCCGATTCGCCTCTATCTCGGGCAAGTCGTCGATCTGGAAGGTGGCCCCCTTTTCCTTGATCAGGATTTCATAATCGTCCAAAACCTCCGCAATAATCTCCCGCAAGTCGATGAGGTTGAAACGGTTCTCGTTTGTCGAAAGGCGCGAGTAGCTGAGGATGTCCGTAATCATCGACCGCATTCGTTCCGAAGAGGCAATTATTTTTTCCAAAAATACTTCGCTCTTCTCCGACAATTCATGCTTGCTGCGGAGCATGGTCGAAAAAATCAGAATCTTCCGCAACGGTTCCTGCAAATCGTGCGAAGCGACGGAAGCGAATTGCTGCAGGTCGTGGTTGCTGGCTTCCAGTTCGGCATTGATTTGCGCCAGTGAAGCATTCTTCGATTTGAGCAGTTGCTGGGTTTCTTTTTGAAAGCTCAGATCGGTGAGAATGACGCTGAGCGCCGGGCCCTCGTCCAGTTGGAGGATGGTAATGGACAGTTGGCACGGCACCCGCCTGCCGCCGCAAAGCAGGTCGATTTCGGTTTTGCTGTCCTTCGTCCAGCCGTTCTGGAAAATCTCGTGAAACACCGCCAAAAAATCGGGGGCCACGAAAGACTCGAAGGCCGTGCCGATGATGTCCGAAAGCGTCGTGCCGATCGTTTGGGCGAAGGTGGTGTTGCAATACACAATCAGACCGTCCTGATTCAGCGTGACGGCCCCTTCGTTCATTTTTTCAATAAAAACCCGGTAATTCTGGTCGGCGGTCTTGAGGGTGTAAAGCTGGTGCTGTCCGGCGGCGTCCTTGACCACCAGGGCGTCCACTTGCCCGGTTCGGATGGCATCGATGGTGTCGGTGGCCTCTTCTAACTGTAATCGGAGTTCTTCGATTTCTCGCCGTAGATCTTCGTAGGTTCGGGAGTCGTTCATCAGTTGGTGGTTGAAATGCCCAGCCCCCGCAGGACTTTGCCGGTGTCGGACATATCACCGATCAGTCGGCGCTCGGGCAGCGGATAACTCTTCATGAGCAGCGGCAGCGCGATGAGTTGCTCGCGCTCGGCAATCTCTTTCTGTTGGTGAACGTCGATAATTTCAAGAGTGTACCTGTTTTTCAGATAACGATCACAAATTTCACGCAAATTGACTACCGCCCGTCGCGAGTTCAGCGATGCCCCGGCGATAAACAGCCGCAGCACGTAAGGACGGTCGGCGTCCTCCGCTTCTTCCAGCATCGCATCCACAAGATCGCTCATTCCATTTTTTTAGCGGGGCGTATATTCAGGCCGACGAGTACCTTCTCTTCATTGGAAAGATCACCAATTATTTTGCGAATGGGTTCGGGCACCTTTTTGACCAGCGTAGGGACGGCCAGAATCTGGTCGCCCTCAGCGAGCTGAGGTTGCACCAGCAGGTCGATCACCTCAATGACGTACTTATCCTTTAAGTGCGTTTCGCAGTACCTTTTCAAATTCTTGAGGGCCGTTACCGATTTGTTGGTTTTTCCGGCAATGTAAAGCCTCAGTTCCCAGATATCGTCGTCGTCGTTTTGCATTATTTTTCATCCGTAAATTATTGTTCCAGTGAAAGCTTCGGACACACGGGCTATCCCTTATTATCCCGGCTTCTGACCATTTCCCGGCGGTTTTTCTCCATGACTGTTTTTTTTAACTCTTCCTCGACATAAGCTTTGTTAAGCTCCTCGCGAACGGAGTCGAATTCTTCTTTCAGGCTGGCGATTTTGGCTTCCAGCACCTTCTTTTTGCGTTCGATTTCGCGGTCTTTGCGCGACACGGCGTGATCGTGCAGCACTACGTCCGTCTCTTCAAGTAGTTGTTGCGCCTCGCGGGCCGAACCCGTCAGGACGCCCTCTGAACCGAGGTACACATCCACCATGTCCAGGCCCTCGTCCGAAATGACGAACTCACGCACCTGATTGGAGTGCTTCATGCCGCGCGATTTCATCACGTACAGCCCCCGGTTGCGCTCCCCGTTGAACTCGATGTCCCGCACCAGCAGCCAGCAATCGACCAGCGACGATACGTTTTCGTCGGTTTGCTCGCTCAGGCTTTCTTTGAGGGAAAGGGCCGTGAACAGGACGGTGATTTGCTGGTTTTGCAGAAAGTCGATCAGTCGGATCAGTACGCTTTTCACCTCGCTCACCGAGCCCACCGTCACCAGATTGGTGATGGGGTCCAGGATCACCACCTTCGGTTGAAATTGAGCTACTTCCCTATGAATAGCCACCAGATGCATTTCCAAGCCGTGCAGGGTGGGGCGAGCGGCCTTGAACCGGAGCAGGCCGCTGTCTACGTACTTCTGCAAATCCATGCCAATCGAATTCATATTGCGGATGATCTGCTGCGGGGATTCTTCAAAAGCAAAATAGAGGCAGCGCTCGCCCTGGGAGCAGACCGACTCGGCAAAGCTGCTGGCGATGCTCGTTTTCCCGGTACCGGCGGTGCCCGAAACCAAAACGCTTCCCCCTCGGAAAAATCCCGGGCCGCCCAGCATTTTGTCGAGGGAAGGGATTCCCGAAGAAACCCGCTCGCTCGACACTTCGTGCCAAAGCGTGAGTGAGGTCACGGGCAGGATGGAAATGCCGTCGGCGTCGATCAGGAAGGGGTACTCGTTGGTGCCGTGCACCGTGCCCCGGTACTTGACGATGCGCAACAGGCGGGTCGATATTTTGTTGGCGATGCGGTGGTCGAGCAGGATGACGCAGTCGGAGACGTATTCTTCCAGTCCCTGCCGCGTGAGGGTGCCGTCGCCCTGTTCGCCGGTGATGACGGTCGTGACGCCCTTTTTCTTCAGCCACTCGAACAGCCGCCGCAGCTCGGCGCGCAAGATGGCCAGGTTGTCGAGTCCGGCAAAAAGGCTCTCGATGGTATCCAGCACCACGCGCTTGGCCCCGATGCTGTCGATGGCGTGCCCCAAACGAATAAACAGCCCGTCGAGATCGTACTCGCCCGTTTCCTGGATTTCGCTGCGGTTCACCTGCACGTGATCCAGCTTGATCATATTTTCGGCTTCGAGTTTTTCCAGATCAAAACCCAGTGAGGCCACATTCATGGCCAGTTCGTGTACTTTCTCCTCGAAGGCCACAAACACGCCCGGCTCGCCGTAATCCATGGCACCGCGCACCAGAAACTCCATTGAGAAAAGCGTCTTCCCCGATCCCGCCGATCCGCAAATCAGCGTGGGACGTCCCTGGGGTAGTCCGCCTTCGGTGATTTCGTCCAGGCCCTTGATGCCGGAGGGTGATTTTGGTAAGGAACGCAGGGGCGGGGTGGCGGTATTTTGGTTCATCGTGTCGATGGGTAGAGTACTTGATTTCGAGACCGACTTTCCGGCAACCTAGCTAAGGAAGCGGCTGATCAACTGCTGGCTGAGATCGGTGAATCCCTCGAAAGAGCTGGGCTTGGTGATAAAATTGTCGACGCCCGCCCGGTAGGCCGACTCGATCAGGTTAGGATTAGAAGAGGTAGAAATCATCACCACCGGGACAGTGGCGATGCTCGGGTCGGCGCGAATCGCGGCGATGGTTTCCAGGCCGTTCATTTTCGGCATATTCATGTCGAGCAGAACCAGCGCGGCCAGAGTCTGGCTTCCTGGAATACGGTCATCCTTTCTGATCAGGCCCAGAAGCTCCAGTCCATTTTCGGCTTCGACAATATCGACCAACGCCCCCGCTTCCTCGATGGCCTGGCGGAGAAAAAAGCGGTCGTCCTGGTCGTCGTCTACCAGAAAAACAGTCTTAATGCTGCTCATTAAAAAAAGAGGTCATAGGTTAAATGGGAGGGATTCAAGCTAAAATAGCAGAAGGCCAAAAATACGATGTATTGACATCAATCCCAATGCTGCCCGCAGAAAGCCCGCTTTTTGGCACAAACCCGCGCCTTCGCCCGCCTATTCTTCCAATAATTTCCCCAGCAGCATCCGGCTCCCGTGCCGCTCGTGCGAATCGGCCTTTCCCAACCGGCCGTCCAGGTTTTTCAAAGCTTTCCTGGCCTCCTCCGTCCCCATCGCCGCCACGCGCTGCATGGTGTAGTCCAGGATTTTGGGGAGTTTGGCCCGCTCGGCCATTTTGAGGGCGCGGTCGGCGTCCAGCGCAGCCAGCGGCTCGGTGGCGTACCAGGCCATCAGCGGCAGGTTAGGGTCAGTCGCGTCCTCGGTTTTTTGCAAGAGGGCATCCACCACGTCCCAGCGTTGGGCGGGATCGAGCCGACCCATTGCCGAAGCCAGGTAGAGCCGTACCGAAGGGGAAGGATCCAGTCGGGCCATTTCTACGAAACGCTGCAGGGTCGCGGGCGACACTTTCTTGTCCTCGGCCAGCAGTTGCACGGCCCAGCCGCGCACGTATTCGTTTTGGTGGGCGAGCAAGGCCGCCATTTCCTTCTCGGTCAAGCCCTTCGTCACGTGCAGCGCCCACAGGGCCCGCAGTTGGCGGGTAACGTCAGGATTTTTGGCCAAAATCGCTTTCAGTTCCCGGTGAACCTGCGGATCAGAGCCACGTTCCTGTAGAATCTGCCGGGCCTGGCGCACGTACCACTCGTTGGGGTGCAGTTGGTATTGCACCAACTCCTGACTGCTGGCCTGGGTGAGGTCAACTTTTTTCCATTGGTCGTTCTTGTGGGTGATCTTGAAAATCCGGCCCATCGTTTTGTCGTGCACGTCGGGGTTGGGGCTGTGGCACTGGTTCTTGTCGTACCAGTCGATGGCCCAAACCGAGCCGCCGGCGTCGTACTTGAAATTGATCCACTGCGACCAGGCGTCGTTCATGACCAGGAAATCGGGCCGGTGCGTGGCCACGTAGCCCGAGCCCACCCGCGTGAGGTGGTCTACGTTGAGACGGGCACCGTTGATGTTGTTCATGAAAATATTCTGGCGGAATTCCTGCGGCCAGCTATCGGCCAGGTAGATCATCGCCCCGGCGTGGGCGTGACCGCCGCCTTGCTCCGCCGAGCGGAAGTTCCCGGCGTGGGGGCCGCGGTTGCCCACGTAATGCACGTGGTCGCCGATGGTCTTGATGTCGTCGTAGGTGTAGGGGTTGAAGTGCTTCCCCGCCTGCCGCTGGAAACGCCCGCCCTGAATGGCATGGTGCATGTGCGGAATCACGCAGACCGTGACAAAGGCGTGACCGTAGTCGTTGAAGTCGAGGCCCCAGGGATTGCTGGTGCCTTCGGAGAATAATTCAAATTCCTTTTTGGTGGGATGGTAGCGCCACACGCCGCCGTTGAGCTTCGTCCGCTGCGCGTCGGGTGTCCCCGGCTTGCCCACGTTGGAGTGCGTGAATACGCCGTGGGTACCATAGAGCCAGCCGTCGGGTCCCCAGCGCAGACTGTTGAGTACCTCGTGGGTGTCCTGCGTTCCCCATCCGTCCAGAACCACCTGCGGCGGTCCGGCGGGTTGTTCGGTCTTGGCGTCCAGGGGAATATACAGCAAATTAGGCGCGGCTCCCAGCCACACGCCGCCCATGCCCAGCTCGATGCCGCTCACCAGGTTGAGGTTTTCCGTAAAAACCTTACGTCGGTCCAGCGTTCCGTCGCCGTCGGTATCTTCCAAAATAAGAATGCGGTCGCGGCCCTGCCCATCCGGCGCGGGAACCGGGTAGGTGTGCGCCTCGACCACCCACAGGCGGCCTTTGGCGTCGATGGTGAAGGCTACCGGACGCACCACGTCGGGTTCGGCGGCGGCGAGGGTGATCTTGAAACCCTCGGGCAGCGTCATGGCTTTGGCGGCTTCGGGGCCGGACAGCCCGGCGTTCAGCACCGGATCGAGCGGTGGCAGCACGATGATATCCTCGGGCCGCAGTTCGTTGGCGAAGTCGGGGCGGCTGGGGTAAAATTTAAAATCGTCGAAGTTGATGTGCGCGAAGCGGTCGGGTTTGATGTAGGGAATGGGCGTAATTCCGGTTTCGTTGTCCACAATTCTAATAAAAATTTCTTTTCCCTGGTAAGGCCGCAAATCCACTACTACGGGTAGTAATGTGGGCTTACCGTTGCCCGTTATTTTGAAAATAACTTCCTGATTATCGGTCCGCACCAATTCCACCCGCGTATCGAGCAAGGCCCCGCCCGAGACTTTGAAGGCGGCGTAGGGCTGCGTGATTTTAAAAGAAACGGAAGTCAAAGTGCCTTTCAGGTCGGCGTTTTTCGTTCCACCGCTGGTAATAGAGTATTTTCCGGCAAAGCCCAGCTTCACGTCCGGCTCGTGCAGCGGCGACGGATCGGCCGAAACCAGCGGATTGGCGAAGGCATCGCCCGTGGCGATCCAGTCCTGCAACGTACCCGTCTCGAAGTCGAGGTTCAGGGGACGCCCGTTCTTTTCGGGCAATTGTCCGGCGATGGTTGGGCCGGAAAGCGCGCCCTCCACGACCTCGAAACTGCCCACCATCCCGGCGGCGCGGTGACCGGGGATCGAGCAGAAGTAGGTGTCGCTCCGCTGCGCCGTGAAAGTAACGGTGGTGCTGCTGCCTTTCTCCAAAATTGTCTCGCTCTTGATACCGGCCTTTTCCAGCGAAATGTCGTGGGTCATGGTCTCGCCGTTGGTGATCGTGATGCGCACGCGGTCGCCCACGTTGGCGCGGAGCGTGGGGTTGCGCGCGCCGTCGGGGCCGAAGTAGCCGACCATGAAGGCCGTCAGGGCGTAGTCGCGGTCGTAGCGGGCGGTGTCGGCCAGGACTTTCGGCGAACGGTTCGGGAGCGTTTGGGCCTGGGTTTGGCGTATTGAAAAAAACGCAAGAAAGAGCAGGAAAAGTAAACGAGCGAAGCGCATCTTTTGGCTGTTTGGTGATTTTTGGTTTAAATTTAGGAAAAAACCAGAAATAACACCCAAAGCTCATGGCCATCACCAGTTTGTCCCAACTCGATCCGAATGGCGTCTACTCCTACGCCGACTACCTGAAATGGCAGTTTCAGGAACGAGTAGAACTCTTCCGGGGCAAAATCATGCAAATGAGCCCGGCCCCGAGCATCCGGCATCAGGAAATTGCGTTTCGGTTATCGAGACAAATGGACAACAGCCTAACTGGGAACCCTTGCCGAATTTTTTTCGCTCCCTTCGACGTGCGGCTTTATAACCGTAAGGAATCCATGAAGGCTGATAAAGATGTTTTCTCGGTGGTGCAGCCCGATTTGTGCATCATCTGCGACTCGGCTAAGCTGGAAGACGGCCAAAGCTGCAACGGTGCGCCCGATCTGGTGGTAGAAATCCTTTCGCCTGGTAACAGCAAAAAGGAACGTAAGGACAAGTTTGAACTCTACGAAGAAGCGGGGGTTCGGGAATACTGGCTGGTCGAACCCTCGGAGGATTCGGTGCTTATTTACGTCCTCGATGAAAATGAGCGTTTCATCGGCCTCCAACCCGCGACGGAAATAGCGCAGTCGGTGGTTTTTCCCGAACTGAAAGTAGATCTGGAAAAGCTTTTCCAGTAATAATGTCGAAAATGCATGAACGATTTCATTCTCCTGTGTTCCAAAAAGCCATCGCATACAGCGACGCTAAAAAATCTGCCGACGTTTGGCTGGAATTTGAAGGCAAAACGTCCGACGGCCAGACCATCAAACTATGCGATTACGCCTCGACGGGTAAGGAATACGCCAAACCCCAGGATCCGGCCGATTGGGAAGGCATGATTAAAAACGAGGTAGAGACGACTTCTAAGGTCTGGTTGAAGACCAAAAAATAGAAGGCTCATCGTTTACCTAAGAAGCTGTCTGAGTTAGTTTTTATTGGCAAAAATGAGTGATTTTTTATTAAGGCAAGGAACCGAATCCGAAGTTTGGCAGGGCCAAATAAGGATTTTGGTGACGCAGGGTTAGTGAAAAATCGCCATTTTTGGCTTGAAGGATTAACTTAAACAGCTTCTAAACCATCATCGATTCGTGAAGTACCTCTCTGGAATACCAATAGCGCTCCTTTGTTCTATCACCATACTGGCCCAAAGTCCCCCCAACCGACAGGATTCTGCCAAACCCAACATCGTCTTTATCATGGCCGACGACATGGGCTACTTCGACCTCGGCTGCTACGGCAATCCCTTCAACGAAACCCCGCACCTCGATTCGCTGGCGCGGCACGGGCTGCGCCTTACGCAAGCCTACTCGGCCAGTCCGGTCTGCTCGCCCTCCCGCGCCGCCATCATGACGGGCCGCCACCCGGCCCGCTACGGGCTCACCAACTACATTACCGGCATGCGCACCAACGCCGAGTCGCCCGTCGATCCGGCCCCCTGGAATCCTTTCTTGCCCGCTTCGGCCACTACCGTGGCGGAGTGGCTGAAGCCGCAGGGCTACACCACGGGGATGGTGGGAAAGTGGCACCTGGGAAATAAAGAGGGCATGTCGCCCTGGGAGCAGGGCTTTGATTACAGCCGCATGATCAGCCGCAACGGGCTGGATTACTACAATTATTCTATCGCCAGCGGAGACGGCAAAAACAACTTTGATGATGACGGTACCCACTATCTCACCGATAAGCTGACCGATTACGCCGTAGAGTTTTTGGAGCAAAATGCTGCGCAATCCAAGGCTTCCTCGCCCTTTTTCCTGTACCTCAGCTACTCGGCTCCGCACGTATTCATTATCCCAAGGGGTGACAAACTAAATAAGTATTTCTGGAAATACGAGAAGTTCGACGGCAAGTACAACCCCTACTACGGGGCCATGGTGGAAAGCCTCGACGACGGAGTGGGCCGCGTAATGGCCACCTTACAGGCAAAAGGTCTTTTGGAAAACACGCTGGTCATTTTCACCTCCGATAACGGCGGCGTGGGCCTGCCGGAACTAGGTCCCATCCCCACCAACATGGCTCCCCTCCGAAAGTGGAAGGGCCACATCTACGAAGGCGGCATCCGCGTGCCGACTATTGCTTTCTGGAAGGGAAAAATTCTGCCCGGCGGCGTCAGCGACCAATATTTCAGCAACGTGGATTACTTCGCCACGTTCAGCGAGTTGCTGGGCCAGCCGATGCCCGGCGTAGAAATGGACAGCCGCAGTATTCTGGGCAACCTCTTGAACCCGACAAATACGCGCCCCGACCAACCCGCTTACTGGCATTACCCGCATTTCAGCAACCAACTCGGGATGCCCGCCGGAGCCATGCGGCTGGGCGACTACAAGCTCGCCGAAAGTTACGAAACCGGAAATTTTGAACTCTACAACTTGCGAGACGACGTGGGCGAGACGAAAGACTTGGCGGCCTCCATGCCGGAAAAAAGGGAAGAAATGGCGGCTCAGTTCAAGGCGTGGCAAAAGGACGTGAAGGCGAATATGCCGGTCAGGAAGTGAATCGTACGGAATGAGCCATTCGAGCATGACTGGTTTAAGTATTCACACTTGGTGCTTCTGTCCCGGAACCCACCAATTCCCCCCAGAAACGGCTGTAAAGGTTGTCGCCTTGCAACAAAGTTTCGGGCGTGCCGCTGTGCGTGATCTTGCCCGATTCCATCAAGACTACCCGGTCGCACAGCCGGGGCAGGACGTGCAGGCGGTGCGTCACGAACAGCACGGCTATTTGTGGGCGCAATTCGCGCAGAAGCTCGAAGACTAGCTGCTCGCTCGCGGCGTCCATCGCCGAGGTGAGGGCACAAATCCAATTTAAACTCTACTGAACGTGGGCTTTTATGAATACGGTGTGTAGTTGAGGAATTGTATTCACTCTTACTAGTACCGTTTTTAGTATAATTCCAGTATCGGAAGGCAACTCTCCGCTCAGATATCGAACATTTACTGGCACCTGAGTGGAAGGGCGAATTTCAGCAGAGGTATCTAGTTCTACCTGCGTACATGAACAACCCCCGTCCGCACTTAATATCCTTACATTTTTATCTCCCGTATTTTTTACTAAAAAAGTAACATTCGCAGTATCACCTTTAACAATATTTCCCAAAGAAATAGTATCAGGCTCAATATCTATATTGTTTGTAGAGGTATTGCTATTTCCACAACCAAAACAAAATAATAACAACAAGACATTTACTTTATTCATCACCTGATATAATTAAATTGTTTAGTAATTTGGTTGATTTTCTTACATAAGAAATACTCATGTCAGCATTGAATCCGACCAGATTTCTTTTAGGTTTACCGTCACGATCAAGAATAATTTCGGCTGGAAAACTCTCTGCTTTAAATTTATTTGAAATTTCTCCATTCACATCATATACATATAATATATTACTTGAATTTTTCTTGCCTAAATGAGCTTTATCAAACTGTTTTCTAGATGTCAACTCTCCGTTCGTAAAAGACATGAATATTATCCTATCATTATTATTATACTTAGATGCCAACTTTTCAAAAAATGAATGTTTTTCTTGACATGAAGGACAACCATTGAATTCAAAGTTTAGCACAGCAATCTTATTTTTATACAAAAGAGTCTGATTTTTATTTTTTTCGATAAACGGTTTATTCAGGATTGGTACTTTGCGAATAGTTCTATCAAAAGCTAAAGCAGGCATTAAAATTCCCCCTAAAACTGAACATAAAGCAAGTAAAACAAAATAACTACTTAGAATATTTATTAATTACCATTTATTCTTAGAATATATTGTAAAATATGTCCATAAAGCAATTATGAATAGGGTAGGAGTATTTTCTGGAATATGTTTTCCTGAGTTAGTAATATCGGTATAAGCTAAGAATATAGAAAATAAGCAGAATGGAAAAAATAATAGGAAACTTCTCCCTAAGTCATAGTTTCTGATACGATAAAAAAAACCGATAACTGCAAAAGTTACTATTGTTGCTATATACGATATAAAAGTATATGTCTGAAAGGAGAAACTGTATGCTATCAGAACTACGGCTCCTGAACCTATTCCAAGGCTTCCAATAAGTTTCATAATGACTAAAGTTCAAAGTATGTAATACTCTATTACAGGACTTATAGGAAGTTTGAATAGCAGGATTCAATGATTAGAACCCCACCATTTCAAACTTCTCTCTTAAATTAATTGCTTGCCAATTATTTTGCTTCAGATTTGACTTAGTTTATAGACTCCAAAGTTACGGCAATTTGCATCCTCCATCGCAACTATTTGCCCAGAAAAGGCCACATCCGTTCGACTTCTTTCCACAAGAATCATCTTGGCATGATTGTCTCGCAGGGCAAAAATCGCTTGTCTTGCTGCATTTACAAGGACTAGGCCTGCCTGGAATTTCAAACTCTACAATCCAATCACTGCCAGTTCTGACTCTCCTTGAACCTGAATCCAAATCAGATTGTGACAGAGACAATGTACCCACGATCAAATACAGTTCCTCTTTGGAAAACTGGCTCAATGCTCTGGCGAACCAACGGTCTGCGAATTGACCAAAACTTTTCAAGGCTGCTGGATCTGAGTAAATTTTGGGAGAAAACTGATCCAACAGGTCAGAAAAGAGCCTTTTTTGCTCACTATTAAACTTACTGTTCTGAATCACAGAATTTGTTTTCTCATAGAAAATGTAATACTGTTCGTCAGAATTCAGAATGTTCGTGAATGCCATCTTCTGCGCATCCTCGTTAGGAAGTCGTTTCACCTCCTCTACAAGACTCATGTTCACTTTGTCTTGATCGTACTTGATCGGTGTGACGTCCGTGTCTGTGTTGTTACAGGACACAAGTTGTAAGGCTAAAAGCCCATACAGCATAATGTAAGTTAACTTTCTCATAAAAGTAAGATACAAATTTCTCCCTACTCTATTCCAGGCTTTTCAGGAACCGCCTACGACAAACTTGATCAGGGCTTATCGGTTTTTGTCATTAAGACATAGGCAAAAGTACAGGGTTTCCGTATGGTGAGGTCGTGAGATATCTAACGAATTTTGGTGAGAAAACTAATGAAAATTCGTTAGTTTTCTAATGAGACGGCCCGAATTTTCGATTTGGGCCGTTTGCGTTTGCGGGGTCATTGTCGCGGCAGTTCACTGGGGAGGATCAAGCAGGCCGGGGTTGGGGCACTTGCATAGGTATGGATACCAGTAGTGCAGTTCCGTCCGGTGTTGACGGGCGTAGCGGTTCACGGCATCCCGGCCCTGCACCTCCAGCTTGTCGGCAATCTCATTCTTGAGGTTGTAGAGGCGGCCTTTCGAGACGCAGAGCCGATCCACGATCTGCGCGGAGCCGAGGTCGTAGGTCAGCAGGATCAGGATTTCCCACTCGCGGGTGGAGAAGCGGCCCCAGTTGGGTGGGGGTGGTTGTAGTGGTTGGGGATATGTCATAAAACAATTATTAAGTGTAAAAATTGAAAAATTCACTTTCTCTAATTGTCTTAATGTGTGTCGTTTGTGCTTCCGTACTCGGTTCGGTGATAGCCACTTGCATGATTCAGGGCTGAAAAATAATCAGGGTACTTTTCATTGGCAAATTTTAGTTCAAATTTTTTCTTTCGAGCGCCAGATTCTGCTATATACGTTGAAAAGGAGGAATATACGTTTTGTTTTGTTGGCAAAGTCCTCCATAATAACTGACAGTTTATTCTCAATCACCCCAGTGGAAAAGTACCCTGAAACAGAGCGGCAATTTTCTTCGCCAAAGCGCCCCGTCAACCATTTATTCCCTACCTTTAAACACTTAACCAAGCCAATCCCGCCGCCATGCCTGCCATCACCGACCTCGCCCAACTCGATCCCGACGGTACTTACTCCTACGCCGACTACCTTACCTGGAAATTTAAGGAGCGCGTAGAGCTGTTTCGAGGTAAAGTCATGCGGATGAGTCCCGCGCCAAGCATCCGGCATCAGCAGATTCTGGGTCGGCTGTATCTGCAAACGGAAGCTGCCCTACGTGGTGATCCATGCCAGTTGTTTTTCGCTCCGTTCGACGTTCGACTTTACGACCGAAAAAAATCATTCAAAGCCAATAAGGACGTTTTTTCGGTCGTACAGCCCGACCTATGCATCGTCTGCGATTCGACTAAGCTCGAAGACAACCAAAGTTGCAACGGTGCCCCCGACCTGGTGGTGGAAATACTGTCGCCGGGCAACACCAAGCGCGAGATGGAGAAGAAGTTCGATCTCTACGAGGAAGCGGGCGTCCGGGAATACTGGCTGGTGCACCCGCAGGATGAGAATGTGCTGATTTATGTGCTGGATAATAATGAGCACTACGTTGGCCTGAAGCCATTCACAGAAGTAGCCCAATCGAAAATTTTCCCCGAACTTAGCGTCGATTTGGAAAAGCTGTTCGCTTGAAAGTAGGTATTAGGTTTTTAGGTATTAGGTCATATTTATCGCTTTGCTTGGTTGACCTGATCGCGGCAGCAAAAAGCGCCTAACAACCTAACAACTAACAACCTAACGCCTAAAAAAATGGTCAACGACATGATTGTCTGGTTCATGAAGCGACGGCTGCCGCGGATTGAGGAATTTATGGCGCATCCCGTCGAGACGCAGGAGCGGATTTTTCAGGAGCTCATCGCTACGGCCCGCTACACCGAGTGGGGCATGAAGTACAATTACAGCCAGATCAAGACCGTGCAGGAATTCAAGGAACAGGTACCCGTTTCGACCTACGAGACGCTATTTCCGTACATCGAGCGCATTTTAAAGGGCGAGCCGAACGTACTGTGGCCGTCACCGGTGGAGCATTTTTCCAAGTCGTCGGGTACCACCAACGCCCGCAGCAAATACATCCCCGTGACGCCCGAGTCGTTGGAAGAGTGCCACTACCGGGGCGGCAAGGACATGATGACGCTACTCGTGGCCAATAAGCCTGACACCAAAGTATTCGACGGCAAGGGACTGTCGATCGGCGGCACCATCGGCCCCAATCCCTACAATCCCCGCACGCAAGCGGGCGACGTGTCGGGCGTGATTATGCAAAACCTACCCGCCTGGGGGCAACTGATCCGTACGCCGCCCATTGAAGTGGCCCTGCTCGACAACTGGGAGGAAAAACTGGCGGCAATGGCCGAAATCTGCGGCCAGGAAAACGTCACGAGCATCCTGGGTGTCCCGACCTGGACCATCGTGCTGCTGGATCGGATCATGGAAGAGCGGGGCGCTAAATCCATGCTGGAGGTATGGCCCGATTTCGAGGTGTTCGTTCATGGCGCGGTGGCGTTTCATCCTTACCGTGAACTGTTTAGCAAAAAATATTTTCCCTCTTCGCAAACCTACTACCTCGAAACCTACAACGCCTCCGAGGGCTTCATCGGCTTGCAGGACGACCTGGATAAGCCGGGCGAGATGCTGCTGATGCTGGATTACGGGATTTTTTACGAATTCATGCCGCTGGAAGAAGTGGGTAACGATCATCCCTATACGCTCACGCTTGACGAGGTGGAACTCGGCAAAAGCTACGCCCTCCTCATGTCCACCAACAGCGGGCTGTGGCGCTACCAGATCGGCGATACCGTGAAGTTCACGTCGAAGTACCCCTTCCGGCTCAAAATCAGCGGCCGTACCAAGCACTTCATCAATGCCTTTGGCGAAGAACTCGTCGTAGAAAACGCCGAAGCCGCCATTACCGAAGCCAGCCAGCAGACTGGCGCGGTAGTCAGCGACTTCACCGCCGGACCCGTGTACATGGGTGACGGCTCGAAAGGAAGACACGAGTGGATCATTGAGTTCTCGAAGGAACCCGCCGATCGTGCTAAGTTTTGTGAGGTTTTGGATGAAACTCTGCGCCAAGTCAATTCCGACTACGATGCCAAGCGGTTTCGAGACATGGCTCTGCTAGCACCGCTGGTGCACGTCGTATCGTCGGGTACTTTCTACGCCTGGATGGGTGGCCGCAAAAAACTCGGCGGACAGAACAAAGTGCCAAGGCTAAGCAACGACCGCGTTTATTTGGACGAGATTCTGGAGATCATCAGACAGTCCAAATAAAAAAAGTCACCCCCGTACCAAACTCTTTTCCCGCAAAAAGTGGTGCGTCATCACCCTTTTATCGGGATGCAGCACCTTTTGTTTCAAAACTTTACATATAACGATCTCGTGATCGCCGCCGTCGGCGTAGCCGGTCACCCGGCACTGCACGTAGCCAACGGCTTCGGTCAAGAAGGGGCAACCGCGATTGTCTAATTCATAGACCAGGTTCTTAAATTTATCAATATCCCGGCCGCTTTTTCGACCCAGTTTCGCGATGAGTTTAGTTTGCGCTTCGGCTAGCAGATTCACGTTCAGGATGCCGCTTTCTTTCACCAGTGCCAGCGTGTAATCGCTTTTATCCAGCGCTACGCACAGCATCTTGCCGCCCATGGCCGTTTGGGTGAGCCACATCGCGATGTTGGCATTTTGGCGGCCATCGGACGTAGCGGTAGTGATAGAATGGATGTCGTAGTTCTTGTATTTCAGCAGTCGGCGGGACATTGGATCGTTGATTTAAGGTTGGCATGATACTCCGAACCGTTCGCAAAGAGACTTGCAAATCTAGGCCGCACTTCCCGGAAAATGACTAATTTTGCGCGATAATCGAGCCGATAATTTTTCCCCCGCATGACCCATACCGAATTTTTGGACGCCCTCGTCTGCCCTACCACCCACACTTTGCTTACCCTCGCCGACGACGAAAAGAGCCTGACCAGTCGGGACGGCACCACTTACGATGTGGGAGACACGGGAATCGTCAATATGCTCTATCCCAAAGAATTGCTCCCGGAAGATGCGCACGAGCAGTATCTTTATGACCAGGCTTTTCTGCGCTACGATCGGGGTGTTTCCTGGGTGTTCGAGACGCTGAACCACTCCGATGAAGCGGCCACGCGCCAATTTATGATTAGCTTGATGGCGTTAAAACCCGGCATGACGGCTCTGGAAGTCGGGGCCGGCACGGGCAAGGACTCGGCCCTGATTCTTGAAAAAGTGAAACCCGGCGGCACGGCGGTACTTTCCGACCTCTCGCCTAATATGCTCAAACTGGCGCAGGACAAGCTGGACACCGCCGAGGTGAACGTGCATTACTTCCTGGGCAATGGCTCGTACCTGCCCTTCAAGGACGATACCTTCGACGCCGTTTTCCATTTTGGCGGCATCAATACTTTCTCCGAAAGAAAAAAAGCCTTCGATGAACTCACCCGCGTGGTGCGTCCCGGCGGCAAAGTCGTGGTCGGCGACGAAAGCGTCGCCCCCTGGATGCGCAATCAACCCACTTACCAAACCCTGCTGAAAGCCAACCCGCTTTTCCGCGCCGAAGTGCCGCTGGAAGACGTCCCGGCCAATATTGAAAATTTCAAACTCCATTACATTTTCGGCAATGCCTTCTACGTAATGGAGTACACCGTAACCGAAAAAGCCCCCGAAATCGACATCGACCTGCCCATCCCCGGCAAGGATTTTGTAGACAACTGGCGGCTCAGGGCAATGAGTGAATGAGTGAATGTCGGAATTTGGAATATTGGCGAAAGCAATATTCCAAATTCCGACATTCCAAATTCCGACATTCCGACATTCCGACATTCACTCATTCCAAATTGACCCATGTGGTATAAGAAAGGAGTAGTCTATAAACCCAACGGCACGATGCCGCACAGCGTTTCGCACGCGCAGGTACCGTTTGCCTACAAGCACGAGGATTTTCTTCGGATTTATTTCTCCTCGCGTGACGCAGAGGGGCAGTCGCGGCCCACGTTCATCGACGTGGACTACGACGATCCGTCCAAGATTCTATATATCCACGACAAGCCCGTACTGGAACTGGGCGGGCCAGGCGAGTACGACGAAACGGGTTCCATGCCCGCCTGGTTTGTCAATCGGCCTAACGGTGATATTTGGCTGTACTACACGGGCTGGAACCGCACCTGGAATTCGTATCGGTTGTCGATGGGACTTTCGGTAAGCCATGACGGGGGGCTAAGTTTTAAGAAAATGTTCACTGGGCCGATCATGGATCGCAGCATTCAGAACCCGATTTGGGCGGCGCAGCCTTCGGTGCTGATCGACGAGGACGGCACCTGGCGCATGTGGTACATTTCGGCCCACAAGTGTGAGTACATCAACGGCTATCCCGAGCCTTTTTATCGCTGCCAGTCGGCAACGTCCAAGGACGGCATCCGCTGGGACATCAGCGACGTACCGACATTGGAATTTGACGACTTCCTCCACGGTGTGGGCCGTCCGAGCGTATTTAAGGAAGACGGGCTGTACAAAATGTACTACTCCTACCGCCACACCCGCGACTACCGCACCGACCGCAACCAAAGCTATCGACTGGGGTACGCCGAGTCGAAAGACGGAACGCACTGGGAACGGAAAGATGATTTGGTGGGCATAGCTAAATCAGAAAACCCAGAAGACTTTGACTATCAAATGATTAATTATGCTCATCGGTATGAACATAATGGTAAGAAGTACCTGTTGTACAATGGGAACGGCTTTGGGGCAGCGGGTTTTGCTTGTGCGGTTTGGGAAGAGTAGTTTAGTGGAGAGTGGAAAATAAATACATAATTGAAAACCTGACGCAGGTCATTCGTTGGGGCGGAAGATTGACGTAAATAGCGGTGTTTCCAACACACAATATCATGACAAAAGAGAGAGAACAATTGAATAAAGACGGCTACGTGCTGCTGCGTGGTTTTCTGGATAAAAGTAATATAACTGAAATTTACAAGGAAGCACGGGAGATTTTTGCTGTGCAAATTAAGCGCGTGACGGGCAAAACGGTGGACATCGACGACCGCGATGCTTTTGAGAACGCGATGTTTGAATTCTTTGAAAAAGACTTCGATGCTTTCGTCGGTACGGGCAAGACCGTACAGCACAGTTTTTCGCTGCATCGGTTGGCGCTGAGCGAGAAAATTGAGAATATATTGAAAGACCTGGGCATTGAAAAACCCGTGATCGGCGCGCGTCCGGCGATGCAGTTCAACAGCCGCTTCCTGTCCAAGGGCGGCAGTAAGCACTGGAAGCTTGACGCTCATCAGGACTGGCGCACCGGACAAGGCTCGCTCGACAGCACCGTGATCTGGTTTCCGATGGTGGATGCCGGGGCCGACATCGGTGCTTTGCAGGTCATTCCCGGCAGCCATACGACCGGCCTGATGGAAGCTAGTACCTCCGGCTACCAGGGCGGCATTACGGCGAATTTGAAGGCAGAGGATTTTGTCCAAACCGAGTTCCAAATGGGCGATATGCTAATCTTCTCGTCGTTCCTGGTGCATCAATCGGGCGACAACGTGACGAACAACATCCGCTGGTCGGTGCAGCTACGCTACAACAACCTCGCTGAGCCAACCTTCATCGAACGCGGCTACCCGATGGCCTACCTCTACAAACCCGAACCCGACTTGGTCACGCCGAACTTCCCTTCAGCGGAGCAGCTTAGGGAGGTTTACAGGTAGATATGAATTATGAGATATGAGAATGTGATTATTCACTCATTCACTCATTCACTCATTCAAAATTAAAACTTGAAAGTAAGCGTAACCATCCTCACCTACAATCAAGCCGCTTTTATCGGGCAGGCCATCGAGAGCGCGCTCGATCAGGAAACTGATTTTGCGTACGAAATTCTGGTAGGTGACGATTTTTCGACGGACGGGACGCGGGAGGTGATCCTGGACTACCAAAAACGCTTTCCTGACAAGGTGAAAGCCGTTTTACATTCCAAAAATTTGGGTCAAAACGGGCTTTTCAATACCATCGAAACCCTGAAACTCGCACAGGGAAAGTACATCGCTCCGCTCGATGGCGACGACTATTGGACGAGTCCCGACAAATTACAGAAGCAGGTGGATTTTATGGAAAGCCACCCTGATTTTTCGGCTTGCTTTCATAATGCCCTCATCACTTACGAAGACGGCTCACCCGCCCGCGAGGTGAACGCCGCCGACCAAAAGAGGGTCATCGGTATGGATGACCTGATCGGTGAGGACGAGATTTGGTTCATGGCAACCTCGGCGGTGTTGTTCAAAAACGGCCTGATGCACTATCCCGAGTGGTTTCTGAAATCTACGAGCGGCGATATTCCGCGTTACGTGATTTTGGCCAAGCACGGGCCGATTGGTTACGTGCCGGAGACGATGTCGGTATACCGCAAAAATAAAGCGGGCGCGAGTTTCAAAGATCATTACCGCGATGCCCGCTTCCTGCGAAATCGCATCATGATGTACGAAGGTATTAATGAGGAAACGAACCACCGCTACGATGCTTCTTTGCGACGGAACATCGCCCGGTACTACCGAATGAAGCTGGATTCAAGGCAATATGCTAAGAGCTATTTTCGCCGATCGGCGTTGGCAGTCAAATACCTGCGCTACCGTCAGCCTGATCCGGCCGAGGCAAAAGAAATTACCCGCGATTACCTGGTTCCTAAATGGATGATGCGCGTGTACAGCTTCTTTGCGCTACTGCCACATCGATCTCGCGAGACATCATGATGAAGGTATCGGTCTGCGTGCCCACCTACCAGCACGAAGCCTACATTGCGCAAATGCTGGACGGAGCGCTGGCGCAGCAAACGGATTTTCCTTACGAAATTGTGATCGGCGACGACGGCTCCACCGATGACGCTCCGGCAATCATTCAATCCTACGCCGAGAAGCATCCCGATAAAATCCGTGCTTACCTACACCCTGAAAACCTCGGCCCGGAGGAGCCGCGCGAGTTCGCGGGCCGTAACAATGTCCTTCACCTACTGAAAGCCTGCCAAGGCCAGTACGTGGCCCTCTGCGAAGGCGACGACTATTGGATCGATCCGCACAAACTGCAAAAACAAGTCGATTTCCTGGATACACACCCGGATTTCGCCATTTGCCATCACAACGTCCGGGTGACTTACGAGGATGGCTCGCCTGAACATCTTTTCAATGCTCCTGATCAGAAAGCTATATCCACAATCAACGATTTGCTGGAAGATCGCTGGTTCGTTGCCACAGCCAGTCTGCTTTACCGCAATTTTTTCTTGACCGAGGACTTTGCCCCCTGGCACGCCGCCGCCGCCGCCGGGGACTGGGCGCTGGTGCTGCAATTGGCCGCGCGGGGCGACATCGGCTACCTGCCTGAGGTCATGGGCGTGTACCGCAAGCACCGCGGCGGGCTGAGCCTGGTGCAAGCGCCTACCAACGCGTGGTTTGTAAAAAACAAGCGGGAGATGTTCACAAACGTGCGGGCGTGGTTGGCAGACCTGCGCAGAGGTTGAGCGGCTATCAGGCTTCCTCGAACCTCACCATGCGGTACAGGGTCGCCAGCTCAATTTCGCAGTCCCCGATTTTGACGCGCGGATTTTCGTCGCTGTAAATGCGCTGTATCCAGGTGTAGGGGCCGTTCCGCTCGAAGACTTCCACTTTGCGTTTCTTGACCGACACCAGCACATACTCCCGAAGGCTTGGCAGGGTTTGGTAGCATTCGTATTTTTCGATCCGATCGTAGGACTCCGTGCTGTCGGAAAGCACTTCTATGATTATTTCGGGATTGACCAGGGCGTCTAATCCACCTTTCGATTTGACAAAGAGCGCCTCGCTGCATACAATCGTCACATCGGGGAAAGTCTGCTTTTCACAAGCTTCAATCCAGATCATCTGATCGCTATTGAATACTTCGCAGCCTTGATCAGCCAGGCAGGTAAGAAATGCTCCAATCAGGTTGACGGCGATTCTGTTGTGGTTGGGCCTGGCCCCCGACATGGCCATGATGTCGTCGTTCGGCGGGAATAAAGGCAAGCCGCGCTCTGCAGTCACCAGTACCCCGTCGCGGTATTCCAGCGGTTCTCGCCACATGGTGTAAATCTCGCCCGCGTCGTATTCGAGCTTGATTCCCGATTTTTCAAGAATGTCGAAATACTCGTCCATGGAAAAAGCGGTGGTCGTGGTCATGGCAGTGGAGTTGCGTTTTTTTCAAATATAAGCTTTTTCCAACTCCTTTGCAACGCGCCGCGTCCGACACGGCACGATCTACGCCATCAGCTTAAATCCCTCACCGTGGAGGTTCATGATCTGAATGCTGGGGTCAGCGCGCAGGTGTTTGCGGAGTTTGGTCACGTACACATCCATGCTGCGGGCGTTGAAGTAGGTGTCGTCGCCCCAAATCATTTTCAGGGCGTAGCTACGGCTGACGGGTTGGTTGAGGTTTTGGCAAAACAATTTCAGGAGTTCCGATTCCTTACTGGTCAGGCGGGCGGCGTCGCCATTGCGGCTGAGCTGCTGGTGTTCGTAGTCGAAGGTGTAGCTCCCTACCTGGAACACGCTCTGTTCGGCCTCATGGATGGTCTGCCGCTGGTAGCGGCGCAGAATGGCCTCGATGCGCAGCAGCAATTCGTCGCGATCGAAAGGCTTGGTGATGTAGTCGTCGGCCCCGAGGCGAAAACCCTGAATGGTATCTTCCTTCATAGACTTGGCCGTCAGGAACACGATGGGGACGTCGCGGCCGCTCATCCGCACTTCCTTCGCCAGCGAGAAGCCGTCCTTGCGCGGCATCATGACATCAAAAATGCACAGGTCATGCGAACCATCCACAAACATCTGCCAGCCAATCTGCCCGTCGGTCGCCAGGTCGGTCGGGTAGCCTTTGTCGGTCAGGTATTCCTGCAACAATCCCCCGAGGTTGGGGTCATCTTCTACTAGGAGGAGGTTGGGCATGGCGTTCTTCGTTCTTCGTTTATAACAAATCTACTTCCTTTGCTATCTACCAATTAAATACTTTGTGCCTCAGGAACTTTGGAACTTTGTGCCTACGCTGAAAGCGGCAACCACACACTAAACTCGCTCCCCTCCCCTACTTCACTGGTGACCTGGACGGTGCCGTGGTGGGCTTGGATCATTTTCTTTACATAGCTCAGCCCCAGGCCAAAGCCTTTGACGTTGTGTAAGTTGCCCGTTGGAACGCGATAAAATTTGTCGAAAATGCGTTGTGTCTGCTCTTTTGAAAGTCCCAGGCCATGATCTGCTACGGCGATGCGGATGCCATCGTTTTCGTTGGCGGTGCTGACGGTCAGGCGCAGGTCTTCGGGGGAGTACTTGATGGCATTGTCCACCAGGTTGTACAGTACATTCGAGAGGTGCAGTTCATCGCCCTGCACCAGTTCTTCGGTGGCTTCGAAGTCCAGTTCTACTTCGCCCTGGCGCTGTTCGATCTGAACGCTCAGGCTGTTCAGCACCTTGGCGATTACGTCGTGCATGTTTACCCCGGCTTGCTTGATTTTTACTTCCCCTTTGTCCAACAGCGCCATTTGCAGCACTTTCTCGACGTGGGTACCCAGCCGCTTGTTCTCTTCGCGGATAATGCCCAGGTAGCGGTCGATGCGGGCGGGGATTTCAGCTGCCGAACCCGAGCGCGCGTTCTCACGGGCCATGTCGGTCGCCAGGGCGATGGTCGAGATGGGCGTTTTGAACTCGTGGGTCATGTTGTTGATAAAATCGTTCTTAATGTCGGAGAGCTTTTTCTGCTTTAAAATCATGCTGACGGCCACGTAAAAACAAGCTAAAATTACCAGTAACAGAATGCCCGAACTGGCGAACATGGCACTCATCTTCCGTAGAATGTACTGCTGCTGATCGGGGAAAATAACGTAGAGCAAGTTATTACCGCTGAGCATTTCGCTGGGAAACAGCGAGGCTTTGTAGGCGCTTTGCTCCCAGGCCCCCGAATTGAGTTCCGCCGTGGAAAATAGCAGGTTTCGCCCCGCTTGCGCCCGTACCGCAAACTCGTAGGGCAGCGCTATGCCGTTTTGGGCCAGTTCTTTTTTCAACAAAGAATCCAGCAGGAAACGGTTGACGCGCTCCTCGATAGGACGCTGGGTATAGACCAAATCCTGCATCACCTCCCGCAGTAACTGGGTGCGGCCCGACGGTCGGCGGCCCGACGGTCGGCGGTCAGACGGTCGACGGACGGATGGGGGCCTTTCGTCCTGCACAGACCGCATCGCGTGGCCCAGGTTTTGTTCTTCGGCCAGTCGGCGGCGGATAAATTCGTCCAGCCCGGCGGCACCCATGCGTTGCGCCTGAAAAAATTCTTCCGTAATCTGTTGCTGCCGCTCGGCCATCACCCGAAAATTTGGACTCAGCACATCCGAAGGCGCTACTTCCGTAAAATAATGGTAGCTCACCTCGCCCGAAGGCCCGATGGCGATCTCCATCCCGGAGGGGACCACGGCAGGTACTTGCCGGGCGGGTTTCTGAGCAGCGGCTACCCGTTCAGCCTGCTTTCGAACGGTTTTGGGCCGCGACGCCTCACTCACGCGGGTCATTTCTTCCAGCTTGGCGTTTTGCTGCTCGTTGTCGATGCGCTGTTGAAGCAGGTACAGCATCTCCTGCTTTTCAAGCCGGTGCACCACTTGCTGCACCGATTCGGCCACCTTGTGGTTGAATTGTTCGTTGCGCACCGCGATAGCCTCACTGATAAAGTACCACTGAAAGCCGATCAGCCCGGTGAGTGCCAGGCACATCAGTCCCACGATGCCTTGTATTTTCCTTTTGGTCATTTATTTTTTTCTGAGTCCGGTGCAACGTTCTTTTACTCGCGGCGACTTTGTTAGTAACGTTGCTATCGCCACAAAAAACAAATTTACAAACTGAAAGACCGCTAATTCAACCGTTTAACATCTTTTAACAGGCGATTTTCTACGAAAGAAATAATTTTACCACCCAAAAACCATTAGCCATGAAACAGAAATTTTTGCGAACCACCCTATTCTTCCTATCACTGACAACTGCCCTCGGCACGGCAGCGAACGCGCAGTCAAAAGACGAAACCGATGACAAAAAAACCTATATCAGGATAGAGGTCATCGGCAAATCTGCCGGCAAAACGCAGGTCGTGGAGCGCAGCTATGAGGTCGACCCCATGTCAGAAACTCAGCAGAGAGCCTTTATCGATAAGGCACTGGATTCGCTGGCCGTGGACGGCATGAGCCAAAAGCGCATTAGCATTACCGTCGATGACAACGCCAGCCGCTCGCGCCACTTGGGCGGCGATGTAAAAATAAGAAGCTGGGACCACGACTCCGACGAGCCGTTGATGTGGAGCTGGCGCGATGACAACGATCACCGAAACGGAACGCACAATTTTCGCTTTGACACCCGTGAGCTGCAAAGCAACCTGCGCCGGATGCAAAAGGAAATGGAGCCGAAGCTTCGTGGGTTCCAGCGTGACCTAGAGCCAAGACTGAGAATCATGCAGGAAAAGACGGAGGGGATGAGCGACCGCTTCGCCGATGCCTGGGGAAGCTCCTTTCCAGGCAACAGCACCGTCCGCAGCCTGAACGCCTACGCCAATAATCCCGATAATGGCATGCTGAATCTGCGGTTCAGCGTGGCCGAGCCGGGCGACGTCCGCATTACCGTTACTGATACTGACGGCAAGGAGGTGGGCAAAAAGACGATCAAAGATTTCAGCGGCGAGTTTGTGGGGCAGATCGAACTGAAAAAAAACACTAAAGGAACGCTCTTCGTGACCGTCGTGCAGAACGACGATGGTACTGTGCGGAAGGTTGTCATAAAATAAACCTGATCCCGTTTTTCCCCGAGCCCGTCCCTTTTTACAAATGGACGGGCTTTTTTTGGTTAAAAAATCAAAAAAAATAGCACGGGCTAAGGCAGGAATAGTAAATTTGCCAGTTAAAACCCCTTTACCGACTGAAACGCAACCAACCGCGCAACTATGCTGAATCTTGTACTCTTTGGCCCCCCGGGTGCGGGCAAAGGCACCCAAAGTGAAAAAATCATTGAGAAATACAACCTCGTCCACCTCTCGACGGGCGACCTGCTCCGCTCACAAATCAAAGCGGGAACCGAACTGGGCCTAAAAGCCAAAACCCTCATGGATCAGGGCATGCTGGTACCCGACGAGGTGGTGATCGGCATGATCGACGCCAAATTGCAGGAACACAACGATGCGCCCGGCTTTATTTTCGACGGTTTCCCGCGCACGGTAAATCAGGCGGAGGCATTGGACAAGTTGCTCGAATCCCACGAAGAGCAAATTTCGGTGATGGTGGCCCTGCTCGTTCCCGACGAGGAACTGAAAAAGCGCCTGCTTATCCGCGGCCAAACCTCAGGCCGCCCCGACGATCAGAACGAAGAAAAAATCAAGACCCGGATCTTCGAGTACAACAGCAAAACTACCCCCGTGGCCGACTACTACCGGCAGCAGAACAAGTTCGTAAGCATCGGCGGTGTCGGCGAAATCGAAGAGATTTTTGGGTCTATTTGCGAGGCGGTGGAGTCGAATTAGTTTAGGGTTCAAACGGGGCAGCCCGCGCTGTTTAAAGTTCTGAAAATGGGCCATCGTCGTCATCTACTTGCTGATTTAAAATAACTTTGCGCGGCATGGGCCGCCCCACTTTGTGCCTTTGTGCCTTTGGACCTTTGGACCTTTGCCCCTTAAAAAATGGCCACCTCAAACTTCATCGACTACGTAAAGATCAACGCCCGTTCCGGGGATGGAGGCGCGGGTTCGCTGCACTTCCGCCGCGAAAAGCACGTGAGCAAGGGTGGGCCCGATGGCGGTAATGGGGGACGGGGCGGCCATGTGATCCTGCGCGGCAATGCGCAGCTCTGGACGCTGCTGCACCTTCGCTATACCAAGCACATCAAGGCCGAACCCGGCGGTAAGGGCGACGGTGGGCGGCGCAGCGGGGCCGAAGGGCAGGACACGATCCTGGAAGTACCCTTGGGAACCGTAGCCCGTAATTCCGATACGGGAGAAGAATTAGGTGAAATTACCGACGACGGGCAGGAAATCATCCTGCTACCCGGCGGGCGGGGCGGATTGGGCAACGATCATTTCAAATCGGCGACCAACCGTACCCCCGATTACGCTCAACCGGGCGAGGACGGGCAGGTGGCCTGGATCGTGCTGGAACTGAAAGTACTGGCGGATGTTGGGCTCGTGGGATTTCCGAATGCCGGAAAATCGACGCTGCTATCAGTCGTGTCGGCAGCGAAACCCGAGATTGCCAATTACCCTTTTACAACCTTAGTACCCAATTTGGGCGTAGTTGCTTATCGTGACGACCTCTCTTTCGTTATGGCCGACATTCCCGGCATCATCGAAGGAGCTTCGCAGGGTAAGGGCCTGGGGCTACGCTTTTTGCGGCATATTGAACGTAACTCCCTGCTTTTGTTCCTGATACCTGCCGATAGCGAAGACCCCGCAGCGGAGTATAAAACCCTCCTGAATGAGTTAAAAGAATACAATCCGTCCCTGTTGGATAAGCAACGGCTTATTGCCATTTCAAAAATCGACCTGGTGCAAGCCGAGGCAAGTGAAAGACAAGAATTAAAGAAAGGACTGCCCGACAATATTCCCAATCTGTTCATTTCTGCAATAACACAGGAAGGAATTGAACGTTTGAAAGACTTGATATGGAAAACGCTCAACGAGCCGTTGTCCGTTAGCTAAAATTAGGTCTGGAAAGTTGTTTCCCGGTAGTTCTCGATTGATATTGGGCGCATCTTTTTTTTTGTGAAGGATTGAATGACATGAAGTTTACGGCTAAACTAATATTGGTTACTTGGGTTGCTATCCTTGGAATCGTGCAGACCGACGCGTACGCACAACTCTCTATTTCTTACCCAGCCAACCGGACCGTTCTCCAGCGTGATAAAAATAACTCCGCGACGGTTTACATTCGGGGTACTTACGCTGTACCCATCGAACGCGTGGAGGTGCAGCTCCGCGCCATCAACGGAGGCAATACTTCCGGCTGGATGAACATTCAGTCAAATCCACAGGGCGGCAGCTACGCCGGGCAGGTGGACTGGAGCGGCGGCTGGTACGAAATGGAGGTGCGTGCCTGGCGCGGCGACCAGGTGGTGGCCAGCTCGACGCTCTCGCGCTTCGGCATCGGTGAGGTATTTCTCATTGCGGGGCAGTCCAACTCCCAGGGTTACCAGAACTACGGCGGACCGGGAGCCAGCGACGATCGGGTCAATACCATCAATTACTACAACGTCACTTCCAACAACGAACTTCCGCAGCCCTCTTTCGACCATCTTAACGCTGATTCCTATATCTCGCCCAGGGGGAACTCGGCCTGGGCCTACGGCAAATTGGGCGATCGGCTGGCCGAGCGGCTTGGGGTGCCGATCTTGTTTTATAACGCGGGTTGGTATGGTTCGGCGGCCCGCAACTGGCGGCAAAGCATCAATGGCACGGCCTTCTCTATCTATAACGGTGAAGCGTTTACACCTTCCGGGATGCCTTATAATAATATGAGACTCACTTTGCAGTACTACCTTCCGGTAACCGGCCTGCGCGCGGTACTGTGGCATCAGGGCGAGGCAGACAACTTTGCCAACACCTCTACCAGCGCCTATGTGAGCGACCTCAAAGCCGTGATCGACCAGAGTAGGAACGAGAGCGGACGAAACATTTCCTGGGTTATATCTCGCGCTTCTTTCGAGAATCAACGGGGCGCAGATTTTGCGGTGATACAAGGTCAGAATGATGTCGTCGCCTCCACTTCCAATACTTTCTATGGCCCGGAAACGGATAAGCTACAGACGCCCCGGCCAGACGGGGCGCACTTTCAGGATGCTGGCCTAAGCCAGTTGGGCGAAGCCTGGAACGGCGCCTTGAACGACGATTTTTTTGCCCGTTCGGAACCTTTTAAAGCGGTGACGCTACCCAGTGTTCGCGTAGCTTGTGGTGCGGGGAACACTCTGTCGGTTACGGTGGAAGGGGGCAATTTCAGTTCAGTCAACTGGAACAACGGACAGAACTCGGCTAACATCAATGTAGGCGGCGGTCGTTACGTGGCTAAAGTCCGCGACCAGGCGGGCAACATCTTTTACAGTCCTGCTGTGGAGGTGCCGGGTCAGGTGAGACCTTCCGTTCCGATTATCGAAGCAGAGGGCGGCAGAAATAACATCTGTCAAGGTAGTTCGCTCACCCTCAGGGCTTCGACCGATGGATTTGTTCGCTGGAATACCGGACAAACCGATCGGCAAATCAGTGTAAACACGCCAAACACCTACTCTGTCACAGCCAGCAATGCCTTTGGCTGCGAGACCAATTCGGCTCCCGTGACGATCGGCGTTTTTTCCACTCCACCGCCTCCCAAACCCGGTATCAAGGTACTGGGCACTACGGTTTTTTGTGCGGGCGGTGCCGTGACTCTGGAATCCGATGCCGCTGTACAAAGCGTCTGGTCCAATGGAAAAAGTGGTTCCACGATTTCGGTGGGCAACAGCGGCGACTTCCGCGTCCGGGCTGTGGACGGCAATGGCTGCCTGTCGCCGGAGTCTGACGCCATCTCGGTGAAAGTAAATCCTTTACCATCGCGCCCTTCGATAGCGGCCAGCAACAGAACTACCTTCTGCGAAGGGGGCAGCGTCACGCTTACTTCAAATTACGAGAACGGCAACAAGTGGAATACCAACACTTCGGATCGTTCGGTGGTCATCGACAAAACGGGCACGTACACCGTATCGGTAACGGACGCCAACGGCTGCACCGCTACCTCGGAGCAGGTGAACGTGAAGGTGAATCCGCTACCCGCCGCCCCCGAGATCACTGCTTTGCGGCCAACGACATTTTGCGATCGTGACTTCACGGTCCTGCAAGCCAGCAATTCTCCTTCTTACGACTGGAGTACGGGCAGTAGCCAGCGGGAAGTGGAGGTGCGGGCATCGGGCAAGTACTCGCTCACGACGGTCGATGGCAACGGCTGCCGCTCTCCCGTTTCTCAAGTGGTGCAGGTAACGGCCAATCCGCTCCCGACCACACCTACCATTACCGCCTCCGGGCCTCTCACCTTCTGCGCGAGCGAGAACATCACGCTCAAAGCCAGCGAAGCGCGGGAATACGTGTGGAACGTTGGCGCTACGACCCGGGATGTCACCACCAACCTCACGGGTATTTACCAAGTTAGAACAAAGAATGAATTCGGCTGTCTGTCGGACGTTTCCAATACGGTCGCCGTGAATGCATTGCCACTTCCTGCCTCTCCGACCGTAACCGCTACCGGACGCACTACCTTTTGTCAGGGCGAGGAAGTGCTGCTTACGGCCGATTCCGAGGGTACATTCGCCTGGAACACGGGAGCCACGGGTAAGTCCATCACCGCCACTGAGTCGGGAAATTACTCCGCCCAGATCCAGGGAGACAACGGCTGCTTCTCTCTTTTTTCAAAAGCCATCAGGCTGGAGGCAAAACCCCTACCGCCCATTCCAGTGATCGAACAGGTGGGTACTTATACGCTGGAAGCGGGTGTGCGCGTACCGAACGAAAATTTTTCCTGGCAAAAAGACGGCATATTATTGACTGACTCTACGAGTATCATAAAAGCGACTAAATCGGGTCTTTTTTCCGTGAAAGCGGCTATAGCTTACAGTCCCACGCTGGTCTGCTTCTCCGATGAGTCAGCCACATTCAGTTTTATTCCCGAGGCCGATGGTAACGGCATCAGTATTTATCCCAACCCGACCGATAATGGCATGGTCATTGCAGAGACTCGTGATAACCTGGAGGGTGCAACGATTCGGGTGTTCGATTTGAAGGGTACGCCGGTGCAAACCTTCCTGATCGATTCGTTCGATCAACGCCAATTTCTCGACCTTTCCAACCTTTCGGGCGGAATGTACCTCATTAAGATCAGTTCTGTCGGTTTCCAGGCCACGCAGAAGCTGTTAATCAGCCGATAAGGGAAGTTATCCTGCATGCGTTGGGCTTTCGGATTAGGACGAATCGCGCGGGATGAAAAATAATCCGCTACTTTTGCGGGCATTTTTAGCACGATTTTTTGATAAAAAATAAGATCGGGATTCCTTTTTTTGGTTTCTCCATAAATACTGAGCGCATGCGCACTATCTCTACTATTTGTATTTTCTTGACTACCTGGCTGCTGAGCAGCCTGCTGGCGCTTGGAGCCGAAGCCCAGATCAAAATTACCTCCCCCTCGGATCGAGCCGTTTACCAGCGCGACATTACGGGGCAAACCACCATTTCCATTTCCGGCACTTACTCGCAGCCCGTCGATAAGTTCGAGGTGCGGGCGGTTCCCGTCATTCCGGGACAGGGAGAAACCACCCAGTGGAGCGTTTTGCAGGATAAAGTCACGGGCGGCGTTTTTCAGGGGACGTTGCGTTTGCGAGGCGGCTGGTACACCCTGGAAGTGCGGGGCCTGTTGAATAGTGCTATCGTGGGACGCGACGTCGTCTCACGCATGGGCGTCGGGGAAGTATTCCTTATTGCGGGACAATCCAACGCCCAGGGCCTGTTCGAGTCACCTGGTCCCGCCGCCAATGACGACCGCGTCAATTACATTGCATATGACAATACGGTCAACTCTTTGTTCGATCCACCCGCGCCCACTTTTGCGCATCTGGAATCTAACGTGACCATTGGCCCGCGCGGCAAATCGGCCTGGTGTTGGGGTATATTGGGCGACCTGCTCGCCAAAAAACTCAATGTTCCCATATTGTTTATAAACACGGCCTGGGAAGGCACTACGGTCAAAAACTGGGCAGAAAGCGCCGCCGGAAAAACTACCCAAAATGCTTACGGAGGGTTCAATTATCCCACTCAGATGCCCTACGGCAACCTCCTTATTTCTACGCAGCACTATGTCCACCAGTTGGGCGTCAGGGCCATCCTCTGGATGCAGGGCGAGGCGGACAATTTCCCCGCCAATACCAGTGCCCAGGCCTATCGCGACAATATGCAGTTCCTGATCAGTAAGCTGAACAGCGACACTGACAAACGCATCAATTGGGTAATTTCCAGGACTTCCCGTGCCAACAACGGGGCAAATCGATCCGTAACGAATCAAAATGTCATCAATGGCCAGAACGCCGTTCTCAATACGCCTTTCAACCCTACTTTCCCGGGACCGGAAACCGATAACGCTTATGTGCCGAGGCCCGATGGCGTCCACTTTCTAGGGCAGGAAGGACAGCGGATTTTGGCCAACATGTGGAACGATGCGCTGAACACCACTTTTTTCTCGACGATCACCCCCGTCACGCCCACCCCAACGCCCTCCCTCACTACCTCTTGCGGAACCAACAACTCCACAGTAAGCCTCACGCTGCCCGCCGGATATGCCTCCTACGAGTGGTCGACCGGGCAGTCGGGGCCAACGATTGCCATTAACTCGCCGGGTACCTACCGTGCCGTCCTAAAAGATGCCAAAGGCAACGCCATTCCCAGCCAGAGCGTCACGATTGCCACCACCGTACGACCGCTCAAGCCCACCATCATACCCGGCGGACAGCAACAGGCCTGCGCCGATGCGGGTTTTGAATTCGGCGCTTCGGGCGGCACCGACTACTTTTTGTGGAGCGATGGCAGCAATACCAAGTCTTTCAGGGCCACTCAGTCGGGCGACTACACGGTCAAGGCCAGAAATGTCTTCGGCTGCGAGTCAGAAGTATCGGCTCCCGTTTCGCTGACCGTGCGCCCCAAGCTGAGTGCGCCGCTCATAGAGCAGTCGGGACCGTACAGCCTTACCGCTTCGATCACCGAACCGAATTTGAATGAAAAATACGAGTGGAAAATAGACAGCCGCTTTCTAAAACCGGAAATCGCCTCAATTAAAGTGACGGAGTCGGGTGGTTACTCTGCCCGGGCCAAAGCGGTCTTCACGCTTGGCAGTAACAATTCCTTAACCTGCTACTCCGAGTACTCGGCACCTCTCACCTTTTCCCTTTCGGAGAACGATGGCGTAGTTATCTTCCCCAATCCCAGCCGCGACGGCATCGTGTACGTCGAAACCCTGGAAAACCTTGCCAACGCCGAGGTGGCTTTTTATAGCATCACGGGCTCCATCATCCAGACCCGGCGTTTTCCGCTCCTAAACGAGCGGCGTACAATCGATGCCAGCACTTTGCCCCCCGGCCTTTACATCGTTCGGGTGCGTGCGCCTGGTCTTGACGTAACCAAGCGTATTGTCATTGACTGATAAAGTAGGACTTCATGAAGGCCCCGGTTTCGCCGGGGCTTTTTGCGTTTTGGGGGGATGAAGTGCGCTTCGTTCGTATTTGGTTGGTAAGCTTACAGCTAGTAATTTTGATCCTTGAAAATTGACGAAATATCCCCCGGAATAGCTAAACAAATTACCTGTTCGGGCCGTTGAGAATACGTATTATGGAAACGAATTATTTGCCAGCCGGCTTCCTGCCCATCGTCGTTCAGTTTTTGCTGGCGGTAGGGTTCATCGTCACGACGATGATCGTCACGCACAACATTGGCCCCAGCCGCAAAGGTAAGGTCAAGGACGACCCGTTCGAGTGCGGCATCGAGGTAGTGGGCGACGCCCGTACACCTATCTCGGTGAAGTACTTCCTGGTCGCAATTCTGTTTGTGCTTTTCGACGTAGAGGTTATTTTCATGTATCCCTGGGCGGTCAACTTCAAGCAGTTGGGGATGTTCGGCTTTATAGAAATGACCCTCTTCATGGCACTCCTGCTTTGCGGCTTCTATTACATCATCCGCAAGGGCGTTTTGAAGTGGGAGGAGTAAACTCAGTCTTTTAAAACAAATGTTATGACCAAAATAGGCGCATACAATGTGCTGCAAGACCGCTTCGGCAAGGAGCAGGCACAGGCTATAGCTGAGTTTGTCGAATTGCAGGAAGGGCCGGATTTGAGCCAGTTTGCCACGAAGGAGGATTTGAGAAATCTGGAATTGCGCCTGGTTAAGGACGGAGCTAATACTCGGGAAGAACTTAAAAAAGAAATAGCCAGTACGCGCGAGGAATTCACTAAGGAAATTGCCAAAGTTCGGGAAGATATGATTGCAAGAATGAATTGGACCACGCTCATTCAGGTACTCACGACCGTCGGGGCTCTGATTGCCCTGGCTAAATTGATATAAAAAGCTTTTGAATAAATGGAATCAATAGATATAGTCGAAGCGCCAGCGGGCCATACGGGTTCCGGGTTCTTCGCCACCTCATTCGACGAAGTCATCGGCATCGCCCGCAGCAACTCGCTGTGGCCGCTGCCATTCGCTACCTCTTGCTGCGGCATCGAGTTCATGGCTACCATGGGTTCACACTACGACATCGCCCGTTTTGGCTCCGAGCGCCCCAGCTTTTCGCCCCGCCAGGCCGACTTGCTGATGGTGATGGGGACGATCGCCAAGAAGATGGCCCCGATCCTGAAGCAGGTGTACATTCAGATGGCCGAGCCCCGCTGGGTGCTGGCCATGGGTGCCTGCGCGGCCAGCGGTGGTATTTTCGATTCGTACCCTGTATTGCAGGGCATCGACCGCATCATGCCCGTGGATGTGTACGTTCCGGGCTGCCCGCCCCGGCCCGAGCAAGTGTTAGAGGGACTTATGCAGGTGCAGGAACTGGCCCGCAACGAGTCGCTGCGCCGCCGAAATTCGGAACAGTACGCGGAATTGATGGCTTCCTACAACATTCAGTAACCTATGCTTACCAACCAGGAAGTAGCCGAAGAACTGCTCCGCGAATTCGGAGAGGACGACGCCTATGATTTCGAAGAGCCCTACGGAATGCTGACGCTCACCACCACGCGTGAGCAGATCATCCCGATGCTGCAATTCCTTTTCAACCACAAAAAATTCCAGGCTAATTTCCTGACCGACCTCACGGGGGTTCATTATCCCGACACGCCGGGGCTGGAGTACGCCGTGGTTTATCACCTGCACAGCCTGGTGCATAACTTCCGGCTCAGAATTAAAGTGTTCCTGGCCGAAGGTGACGAAAATATTCCCACTGCCACGAAGGTGTACGAGTCGGCCAACTGGATGGAGCGCGAGACCTACGACTTCTTTGGCATCAATTTCCAGGGACACCCGAACCTGATCAGAATCCTGAACATCGAAGAAATGGACTACTTCCCCATGCGGCGTCAATACCCACTGGAAGACACCACGCGGGAAGATAAAACGGACGCGCTTTTTGGGCGGTGAAATCAATTTGGAATTGGTGAATGTCGGAATTTGGAATAAACTGGCGAAAGCAATATTCCAAATTCCGACATTCCGACATTCACTAATTAAAACATGGCAGAAACTCAGCTTCTAGTACCCAACGTAAACTCCCCCGCCCGGGCCGACCAGCCCGAGTTGGTGGGTGAATTGACGACCCTCAACTTAGGGCCGACGCACCCGGCGACGCACGGCGTGTTTCAGAATATCCTGCAAATGGACGGCGAGAAAATCGTGTCCACCGAGCAGACGATTGGCTATATCCACCGGGCGTTCGAGAAAATCGCGGAACGTCGGCCTTATTACCAGATCACGACGCTGACCGACCGGATGAACTACTGTTCGTCGCCGATCAATAACCTGGGCTGGCACATGACGATGGAGAAGTTCCTACAGGTGGAAGTTCCCAAGCGCGCGCAGTATATCCGGGTGATCATGATGGAGCTGGCCCGCATCACCGACCACCTGATCTGTAATGGCATCCTGGGGGTGGACACCGGGGCCTTCACCGGATTCCTGTACCTTTTTGAAAAGCGGGAAGAGGTGTACGAAATCTACGAGGAGATGTGCGGCGCGCGGCTTACGACCAATATGGGCCGCCTCGGTGGCATGGAGCGCGATCTTTCGCCGGTAGCTATCCAGAAGCTGCGCGCTTTCATCAAATCCTTCCCACCCGTGATGCGGGAGTTTGAAACGCTGTTCAACCGCAACCGGATTTTTATGGATCGCGTGATCGACGTGGGTGGCATTTCCGCCGAACGTGCGCTGAACTATGGCTTTACCGGCCCCAACCTTCGGGCGGCGGGCGTGGATTACGACGTGCGGGTGATGAATCCGTACTCTTCCTACGAAGATTTTGATTTCATCATTCCCGTAGGGCAGAGCGGCGACACCTACGACCGTTTTATGGTGCGCAATGCCGAGATTTGGGAGAGCCTGAAGATCATCGAGCAAGCCCTGGAAAATCTGCCCATTGGCCCCTATTACGCCGATGCGCCCGAATACTACCTGCCGCCGAAGGACGATGTGTACACCAGCATGGAGGCGCTCATTTATCACTTCAAGATTGTGATGGGTGAAATCGACGCCCCGATCGGCGAAATCTATAATGCCGTGGAAGGGGGCAACGGTGAACTGGGATTCTATATGATTAGCGATGGTGGTCGCACGCCCTACCGCCTGCATTTCCGTCGTCCTTGTTTTATTTATTACCAGGCCTTCCCCGAGATGGTCAAGAACCATACCCTCTCCGACGCCATCGTCATCATGAGCAGCATGAACGTCATTGCGGGAGAGTTAGACAGTTGAGTTGAAAGTTTAGAGTAGAAAGTTTATGAGTTTTCTATTCATAATTCATATCTTATTTTGACAGAAATAGCCGAACCCATTGCCTTTACGCCCGAGCGGCAGCAGCGCGTGGATCAGATGATTGCCGATTATCCCGAAGGACGACAGAAGTCGGCCCTGTTGCCTGTGCTACACGTGGCGCAGGATCAGTGGGGCTGGTTGAGCAGCGAGGTAATGGATCACGTTGCCGGTTTGCTCGACATCCAGCCGATCGAGGTGTACGAGGTAGCGACATTTTACACCATGTTTCACCTCGATCCGGTGGGCAAAAACGTAATCGAATACTGCCGCACGGGGCCGTGCTGCCTCATGGGGGCGGAGGATGTGTACGCGCACCTGAAACAAAAATTGGGGATTCAGGCCGGAGAGACTACGCCCGATGGCTTATTTTCTTTGAAAGAAGTTGAATGTTTGGCTGCTTGCGGCTGGGGGCCGGTTTTTCAAATCCGGGAGAAATACTACATGAATCTGACTGATGAGAAGGTCGATTCGATTATTGAGGAATTGAGCCAATAGCTATGGGGAAGAAGATATTACTAGAAAAAGATCATATCGAAGGCATTGATACCTTCGATGTGTACCGCAAAAACGGTGGTTACGAAGCCGTGGAGAAGGCACTCAAAACCATGACGCCCGAAGAAGTGGTGGAAGAAGCCAAGAAATCGGGCGTGCGCGGCCGGGGCGGCGCAGGCTTCCCAATGGGTATGAAGTGGGGTTTCCTGGCTAAGCCCGAAGGCGTGCCACGCCACTTGGTCTGCAATGCCGACGAGTCGGAGCCGGGTACTTTCAAGGATCACTATCTGATGAAAAATATCCCTCATCTGCTGATCGAGGGAATGATCATATCCAGCTATGCGCTGGGTGCGAACAAATCTTTCATCTACGTGCGCGGCGAGTTGATGTACGTCATCAACATCTTGCAGAAAGCCATTGCCGAAGCTACCGCCAAGGGCTTTTTGGGCAAGAATATATTGGGATCAGGTTATGATCTCGAACTGGTCGTGCATCCCGGGGGTGGAGCCTACATCTGCGGCGAAGAAACCGCCCTCCTGGAATCACTGGAAGGCAAGCGCGGCAACCCACGCAACAAGCCGCCTTTCCCGGCGGTGAAAGGACTTTACCAACGCCCCACCGTAGTCAACAACGTAGAGTCTATCGCCAACATGGCGTGGGTCATCAATCACGGCGGCGATGCTTACGCCGCCATCGGGGTGGGCCGCAGCACGGGTACTAAACTTATTTCGGCTTCGGGACACATCAAGAATCCCGGCGTGTACGAGATTGAGCTAGGGCTCTCGGTGGATGAATTCATGAATTCCGACGAATACTGCGGCGGCATCCGTGACGGACATCACCTGAAGGCGTTGGTGGCGGGCGGCTCGTCTGTTCCGATTATTCCTGCCAACCTGGTTTATAAAACTGCCGAGGGAGAAGATCGTCTGATGAGTTACGAATCGCTGTCCGACGGTGGATTTGCTACCGGTACCATGCTGGGTTCGGGTGGCTTTATCGTTTTCGACGAAACAGCCTGCATCGTGCGCAACACCTGGAATTTTTCCCGCTTTTACCACCACGAATCCTGCGGACAGTGCAGCCCCTGCCGCGAGGGAACGGGCTGGATGGAGAAAGTCCTGCACCGCATCGAACACGGCCACGGCAATATGCGCGACATCGACCTGCTGGTCGACGTTGCCAAAAAAATAGAAGGCAACACCATTTGCCCCCTCGGCGACGCCGCCGCCTGGCCCGTAGCCAGCGCTATCCGCCATTTCCGCGAAGAATTTGAGTGGCACGTGACTAATCCTAAGGAGGCCACGATGCCGGGGGCGATGTATATGGGGGAAGCGGAGTTAGTTTAATTTTGAATGAGTGAATGAGTGAATGAGTGAATAAAAAAGCTGGCGTCAGCAATATTCTCTCATTCGCTCATTCACTCATTCTATCATTGATAATGATGGAAAACGAAAAGACAGACCTATTTAAAATAACCTTCGACGGCATCGAAGTCGAGGTAGAGCCGGGGACGACGATCATGCAGGCCGCGCGGCGTATTGCCGAAGCTGATGCCGGCCAGGGCCATCTGGTACCGCCCGCTATGTGCTATTACAAACCTTTGGAGGGCAGTGGCGGTAAGTGCCGCGCCTGTTTGGTAAAGGTAGCGCAGGGTTCGGCCAAGGACACGCGGCCCATGCCCAAGCTGATTCCTTCGTGCATCACGCAGGTGCAGGACGGCATGGTGGTCGAGAATGTGACCAACCCCGACGTGCTGGAAGAGCGCAAGGCTATTGTAGAGTTTTTGCTGCTTAACCACCCGCTCGACTGTCCCGTTTGCGACCAGGCGGGTGAGTGTCACTTGCAGGATTTTGCCTACGAGCACGGCTCCTCCGCCCAGCGCTACGAGGAAGAGCGCCGCACGTTTGAGAAACACGACATCGGCCCGTACATCCAACTCCACATGACGCGTTGCATATTGTGCTACCGCTGTGTGTACACTGCCGACCAGATTACTGAGAAGCGGGTGCATGGCGTACTGGGCCGGGGCGACGCCGCCGAGATCAGTACTTACATAGAAAAGGCCATCGACAACGACTTCTCCGGCAACGTCATCGATGTCTGTCCGGTGGGTGCTTTGACCGATAAGACTTACCGCTTTAAAAACCGCGTGTGGTTCAGCAAGCCCGTGGACGCTCATCGCGACTGCGATAAGTGCAGCAGCCACGTTACGCTTTGGTACCGGGGCGAGGAGGTCATCCGCGTCACGGCCCGCAAAAATGAGTGGGGCGAAGTGGAAGAGTGGATTTGCAACACCTGCCGCTTTGAAAAGAAAAAAACCAGCGACTGGGTCCTCGAAGGCCCGACGAAAGTACTGCGCAGCTCGGTCGTCTCGGCCAACAAGTACCGCGCCGACACGATCAAGAAGCCCGATTTCGCCCTGCGCCTGGCTAATTCTCAGTACAAACCCATTGACGATACCCGTCCCTTCATCACCGAAGAAAACACGGTACGGCAACTGAGCATTGAAAATAACCAGAAAGCCAACGAACGTTCGGCCTTTGAGAATAGCGAAAACTAGGGGCAAAGGCACAAAGTTTTGTTTAGTGGTTTGGGAGTTGAACTGGTTAGCGTGTTGTAAATAAACAGCTAAACGTCTCAACAATTAAACATCAATTACACGATTATACGATTCAACAAAATAAATGGAGCTAGTCCCTTTCATTATTAAATCCCTCATCATCCTGGTCATTTTTGGCCTGACGCTGTTGATCGCCATGTACTCGACCTATGGCGAACGCAAAGTGGCGGGATTCATTCAGGATCGCCTTGGTCCTAACCGCGCGGGGCCTTGGGGGCTGCTGCAGCCGCTGGCTGATGCCGGAAAAATGTTTTTCAAGGAAGACTTTATCCCGGCTCAAGCCAACAAGTGGCTTTTTATCCTTGGCCCTTGTGTAGCGATGCTCACCGCCCTGATGGCCAGCGCAGTTATCCCCTTTGGCAGTACCATTCGCTACGACGGCATGGAGATAGCCGTGCAGGCAGTGGAGGCCAACGTGGGCATTCTGTATATTTTTGCCGTTGTAGCCTTGGGCGTCTATGGACTGATGATCGGTGGTTGGGCCTCTAACAATAAGTTTTCGTTGCTTGGTGCGGTTCGTGCCGCTTCGCAGAATATTAGTTACGAAGTAGCGATGGGCATGTCGATTGTCGCGATCATCATGCTTAGCGAGTCACTCTCGCTGAACGACATCGTGGCGCAGCAGCACGGTGGAAACTGGAACGTGTGGTACCAGCCCCTAGGCTTCATCATTTTTCTGACCTGCGCCTTCGCCGAGTGCAACCGCACGCCCTTCGACCTGCCCGAGTGCGAAACCGAATTGATAGGAGGATACCACACCGAGTACAGCAGCATGAAGCTGGGCTTTTACCTCTTTGCCGAGTACATCAATATGTTCATCTCGTCGGCGGTAATTTCGGCCCTTTATTTTGGCGGCTACAACTATCCCGGCATGGATTTCGTGTACGGCGTCCTGACGGATGCCTTCGGCAACGTAGCGGGCCATAACGTCGCCACGCTCATCGGTACGGCGGTGTTCTTTGGCAAGTCGCTGTTCGGCGTGTTCTTTTATATGTGGGTGCGCTGGACGCTCCCCCGTTTCCGCTACGACCAACTCATGAACCTGGGCTGGAAAGCGCTGATTCCACTGGCCCTATTTAATATTTTCATCACCGGTCTAGCCGTTATCTTCATCCAACCCGCGCTGACGGCCATGTTGAAATGAAGGGTGTATAATTATTGAACTCTATAATTGATGTTTATTTGTGTAGGTGTTTAGTTGTTTAGGCGTTAGCTCCCTTTGTGCCTTTGCCCCTTTGTGCCTTTGTCCCTTTAAAAATGCAACTAACCGACCGATCCAAGCAAGTAAGTAACAAGGAAATGACGCTGGCCGAAAAGATTTATCTTCCGGCCATTGCCACGGGTTTGGCGATCACGATCAAGCACTTTTTTCAGAAAAAAGTCACGATCCGCTACCCCGAAGTGAAGCGTTACCTGGGACCCGTGTTTCGAGGCCGCCATGTGTTGAAGCGTGACGACCAGGGCCGCGAGCGCTGCACGGCTTGCGGACTGTGCGCCGTGGCTTGTCCGGCGGAGGCGATTCAAATCGTGGCCGAAGAGCGTCAGAAAGGGGAAGAACATCTGTACCGAGAGGAGAAATACGCCGCCATCTACGAGGTCAATATGCTGCGCTGCATTTTCTGTGGTCTGTGTGAAGAAGCTTGTCCCAAGCAGGCGGTTTATCTGCGCCACGATGAATTCGTCCCCGTCTTTACCGAGCGCGACCAAGTGATTTGGGGCAAGGATTTATTGACGGAAAACATGAATAACCGCTACCTTCGCAAGGCGTGGACGAAAGAAGAAGCGCAGGAGCAAAACCTGATCGAAGCCCAGGGCGAAGAAGCGGAATTTGTACCCAGGGCGATTCCATAATGACTGTCGGCTGTCGGCTGTCGGCGAGATAATTCATCATTCATCATTCATTATTAGTAACGATGATCCCAGCTACCCTCTCCATCTTCTACTTCCTCTCGTTCCTCACCATCCTGAGTGCGCTGATGGTCGTTTTTTCGCGCAGCCCCATCCACAGCGTGCTGTACGCGATCATGACTTTTTTCTGCTTGTCGGGGCATTACTTTTTGCTTAATGCGCAGTTTTTGGCGGTGGTCAATATCATTGTGTACGCCGGAGCCATCATGGTGCTTTTCCTCTTCGTCATTATGTTTTTGAACATGAAAGAAGACCAGAAAGACCATATGTCCAACTTCACCAAAATCGCCGCTGCCATCGTAGCGGGAACGCTCTTCGTCATTTTCTTCGGTGCTTACCGCAAGTCGCAGGTCGGAATGGCCGACCCCCGCACTTATGATTCTCAGACGGGTATGGTCGAGAGTTTAGGGCAGATTTTGTTTCGTGAATATTTACTTCCCTTCGAGCTGGCCTCGATCTTGTTTTTGATCGCGATGGTTGGGGCGGTAATGCTTGGCAAGCGGGAGTTGGGAGAGCGGCATTTTTAGAAGAATGAATTACTGGAAAAATTGACTAAAATAAAATTATCATGCAAACGCTCGTATTCCGCTCCGACGATATGGAGAAAATAGACGTATTGATAGCGATGGCCCGCGCTCTAAAAGTTCCTTTTGAAACAGTCGAAGAACCTTACGACCCGAAGTTCGTCGCCAAAATTATGGAAAGCCGGAAGCAGTTTGAAAAAGGGGATTACGAGGTGATTGAGATAGGGGACATCTGGAAATGAAAAGGAAATTAGCTTTTTCTGCTAAGGCTCGAAACGATCTCGATTATTGAAAAAAAACGGGAAACCAAGTTATCAAGAAGAAGATTCGAACACTATTGACCTCCATCCAGAACACGCCCTTCGAAGGTGTTGGCAAGCCCGAACTGCTCAAACACGAACTATCCGGCTCGTGGTCTCGCAGAATAAACCGTACACATAGAATCGTGTACCGGGTTACTGACAAAATGATTGAGGTCGAATCTCTTAAAGGTCATTACTGAAACATGAATTTTGGGCAATAACGACTGCGGGCGGCGCATTTCAACCACCAGATACACTTCATATGGCTTCCTATCTTTTGGCCTGGCTTTTTTGTTTCTACAATCCCAGCCCTTTCCAGCCAAAGCCAATTCAACAGGCTGACAAGTCCGTCAAGGTCAACGGAACCTGCTATGATATTGCTACGGCGGTAAGGTTAAAGGTGAAAGCCACTGCGCTTCTTGAATCGAGAAAAGTAAGCTTAGGCGAGAGCGACGACTTAGGCATCTTTCATCTGCAAATACCTGATTCTACAAATTTCCTTGTGTTTGAATCTCTGGGTTATCAGCCCGTTACGGTGCCTGTCAGCCTGGGAAGCGAGGCTGGCTCAAAACTAGAATTTTCCTTTGCGGTACCAATGGCTGCTGTCGATTCTCAGCGGCTGGAACTAGCTACTCAGGTTATCATAAATTTCTTCTATTTGGACAGCCTGAACCTTGATTATAGATTAACAAACGCTGGTAACCCAAAGCAATTTGCCTCATTTCGAGGCTTTTATAGTCACAAGAGGAAGCTCGAGTCTTCTTTCAGATTTGGAAGTCTGGACAATTCAGACAATTATAATTTGAAGCCAGGAAATTACATTTTTACAGGACACTCCACTGACGGTCAGTTAATTGTTAACGAAGAAGTAACGGTCAAAGAAGGACTCAACTTCAAGTCGGTTGTAGTCAAAAAGCCGGAAGAATCCCTAGACCCCGCTACGCTCTACTTCGAGCAAAGCAGCTACTCCCTACAATCCGCTACCAAAGACGCTCTGGACTCCGTTGCTCAGTTTTTATTAAAGAATCGGGATAAGGCCGTCCAGATAACGGGCCATACCGACAACGTAGGAAAGCGTAACTTGAACGTAATCCTCTCGGAATACCGGGCACGGCGGACGGTAAATTACCTGGAAAGAAAGGGCGTTCCGTCCGATCAAATCATATTCAAGTGGCAAGGCCCGGACTCACCCGCCGCGCCGAATGATGTGGAAGAAAACAAAGCCAAAAACCGACGGGTGGTAATTGAGGTTATTCCTAAGTAAAAGTTTGTTGCTGAGATATTCTGCGATTATGAAAAAATCACATCGTCTTCTTCTGGTGGCCGCTGCATTCATCTGCACCCAATGCACTTGGCACGAAAACGCAGTGCTGACTTCCAAGATTGACTTCGATGAGGAAAGCATTAAGTTGATGAAAGACCTCGAGCCCCAGATTAGAGGGTCCTGGAAAATACACAGGGTACAGTTCAAGTACCAATCCTACAATCAAAATCAAAAAAAGTTAGGAATCACCAAGGATACCGCTTACCTGGACTTGGCGACGCTCTATCTCGAACCCGCTTCCGTTCCGCGTACTTCGCCGAAAGACCTCCGCCGTGGAGAATACGAAGGTACCATCACTTATCAGAGGAAAACCTATCCGATAAAATTTGATTTGTTACCAAATTACGAATGGCTTGCCAAAAGAACAGGCCCTCAGGCTTTCTTTCTGCTTCAATACAATTTTAAAGAAGGTTCGCGTCTTGTCGAACCCGAGGAGGCATTCCTTGAAGATATCGGTTTGATGACGGATAATTTCTCCTTGAAGACTAATTCTGGGCAGCCCAAAAACATGGTTTGGAAGGGTTTAAACCGGGGCATCGAAGAAATTGAGCTGATGAAGCAGTGAGTCACGTCCAGAGCCTAAGTTCATCCTTCATAATTTAGCACACCGAACGAAGGTCGTTCTTCTCTTCAAAAAGCACCCCACCATCCACCGCCACCGGGACAAACCGGGCAAATAATTCTTCGCTATACCAACCCCGCTGCCGGGTTCGCTTCACGATTTCTTTGTGGCCGGGCTGCTGGTAGGCGAATTTTTTCACCGACTCCACGCTGTCCCAAATACTGATCGTGGCTTGCTGCGTAATTGGGTTTTCACCAATGCCCAGCGCGAGCAGCACGCCGCTGGATTTGCTGAGTGAAGCGTGAGCTTTGGGGACGTGACGCCAAAAATCCAGGAGTTTGGTGAAGTTGATCTTAGCGCGGGTCAACACCACAACTGGCCCCACGTACTCTTTCCCCACATTTTCAGACGCCTCGAACGGTTCCACACCGTCCCACTGGCCGTGCGCCTGCATCGTCTGCATCTTGATCGTATAATGTTCCAAAGAATACACAGCGTAGTCTCGGAAATGAGCTGAGGCAAAAAAATCGGTGGCGGCTTTGTCGTTTTCCCAATGAGCCAAAAAAGTATACTGGCGAAAATTTGGGACAACATTGAAGCCCTTTCGCCCGCTGCCAAGCATCTTGCTGAACGTAGCACCGACTGGGTTTTCCAGCGTTTTACGACCCATTTGACCAAAGGCCCACCATACTTTTTCCTTAGGGAACGTAAAAACCGTGAACGTCGTGACGGGATGGAGCGGGTTGCTGGCGTGGAGTTCTTTGAACAATGGAAAGTGGGCTAGGGTAGTGGACGAACAGGGGCGACAAAAAGTCTATTCCAGTCGATGCATTTTAGACAAAAAATACGTTCCGACGAAGCCTTTTGTTTGATCGGGGAGAATAAGTCCCATCCTGGCGGTTGAAAAGGACATAGAAAGTCTGGTACTTTGTGGAAAATCAAAAACCATGATCTCCGACCTGAAAATAAATCCCGAACTACTCCACCCGGAGATTACTTTCCAAACTGCCCGCAGCGGCGGTAAGGGCGGGCAGAATGTGAACAAAGTAGAAACTAAGGTCGAGCTTCGCCTGGACATTCCCAACTCGCAGGCACTGAGCGAGGAGCAGAAAGAGTTCTTGCTTAAAAAACTCGCTAATAGAACAACCAACGAAGGCATCTTGCTCCTGACGCACCAGACCGAGCGCAGCCAACTGGCCAATAAAGACAAGGTAATCCAGAAATTCAACCGTCTGATTCGGGAGGCCTTTGTAATCCCGCGTCGTCGCCGGGCCACGCGCCCCACGCTGGCCTCGAAGCGACGCAGAATCCAGTCGAAAAAGCAGCGATCCGAAACAAAGAAGATGCGGAGAAAGCCGCCGAGGGAGTAAAAAGCCATAGGCGATAGGCTTTAGGCTGTAAGCCTTTTCAATGGGCTGAAAACCAGAATTCTCAAAGCCCTTCAGCCTATTGCTTATAGCCTAAGGCCTACAGCCACTGCATGACTCCCACTACCCACCAGGGCAAAACCAAATACCAGCACCTATTCAGCCTGCCCGTCATCGTGGCGGCCCTTGGCTACTTCGTCGACATTTACGACCTCCAACTCTTCGGCATCGTCCGCATTCCCAGCCTGCTGGGTCTGGGCCTGACGATGGAGCAAGCCGACGCCGTCGGTACCGACATCATCAACTACCAGATGATTGGCTTACTGCTGGGCGGTTTGTTGTGGGGAATTCTGGGCGATAAAAAGGGACGACTTTCGGTGCTTTTTGGCTCGATCATTACTTACTCGATAGCCAATGTTGCCTGCGGTTTTATTCCCCAGATCAATTTTATGGATAAAATCGAAGCCTACAAGTGGCTGCGCTTCATAGCGGGCGTTGGCCTGGCCGGGGAACTGGGGGCGGGCATCACGCTGGTGTCGGAGAGTCTGCCCAAGGAACTGCGAGCCATCGGCACTTCCCTCGTGGCGGGCGTGGGGCTACTGGGCGCGGTGGTAGGTACGTTTACCGTCCGGCTCTCGGGCGACTGGACCATCGCCTACTTCGTGGGTGGCGCGATGGGTTTCTTACTTTTGCTGCTACGCGTCGGCGTAGTGGAGTCAGGAATTTATAAAGACATTACGGACAAAGCCCACGTGATGAAGGGCGATTTTTTCTCCTTTTTTACCGACAAAGAACGCTTCATAAAGTACCTCAAATGCATCGGCATTGGCCTACCCACCTGGTTTTGTATCGGAATTCTGGCTTACCAGAGCAATCAGTTCGGTAAAGCATTTGGCATCGTCGAGGCCATCGACCCCGGCCTGGCCATCATGTGGGCTTACATCGGTATTTCGGCGGGAGATTTTGGGAGTGGATTCCTGAGCCATGCCCTGCATTCGCGCAAAAAAGCAATTGCCTGGATGATGGGATTTTCGGGAATTGGCGTACTAATTTTTCTGTTTGCGGGCATACAATCCGCCGAGATGCTCTACGCCCTCTGCTGCTGGCTGGGGCTGGGGACGGGCTACTGGGCGATGTTCGTGACGGTGGGAGCCGAGCAGTTCGGCACCAACCTGCGGGCGACGGCGGCAACTACCGTTCCTAATTTCGTGCGCGGTGCCTTGATTCCGATGAACCTGCTTTTTGTAGCATTGAAGCCCTCGATCGACGTTGTTCTGGCGGCCTTTGCCGTGGGGGTACTGGCCTACGCCATTGGCTTCTACTCCACCCTCACCATTCCCGAAACGCACGACAAAGACCTGGATTTTTTGGAAGAATAAGGCAACCGCTACGCCTTGTGGATCCAGCAGTTGATCGCGAAGCGATAGTCCCGAAACGTGGCGCCCGGACAAACGACGGGCAGCACCTCGTGATGGACGTAAGACTGGAATATCAACAATGAATTATGCTTGGGTTCCAGCACGACGGGTTCGTCGTCGCCGGGCATAATTTCCAGTGGATAAATCTTCAACTCGCCACCGCTAAATCCCTTCGGATTGCTGTGCATGTAGTACACCGCGCTCAAGACACGGTCGCCCGTTTCGCCGATGCGCATGTCAATGTGGGGTTTGAAGAAAGCGCCATCGCCGTGGGCGGCTATCTCGAGTTCGAGTTGTTCCCTTCTTTTGAAATCCGCCATTTTCAGGCCCTTCAACATTTCGGGATAGAAGGCGTGAATCTTCTCGTGCAGCACTGCATCGAATGGCCCGAGGTCGCGCGTGACTTTGGAAATCCGCCTTTTTTCGTTGACTTTACCCTCTTTACCAACCAAGGATTGCGTGTATTTATCCTCATTTTCGACGGCGAAGTCGAATATCTGCTGGCTGAGTTCGTCGCTGAGGAAGTTCTCTACGTGCATGTAAGGGAATAACTTGGGCATTTCAGTGGAGAGTTGAGAGTTGAGAATGGACAGTGGTGTTTGAAACTGCGCTTAAATCGTGGCAAGATAGGCAGATAAAGACAATTGCTTTAAGCCCGCAGCCGTGCCACCACATCCTGCACGTGTTGCGCAGCTTCTTCCACTTCCTCTTCCGTCGTGAACCTTCCCAAACTGAACCTTACTGACCCGTGGGCCAGGGCGTCGGGTACGCCCAGCGCTAGAAGCACGTGCGAAGGCTCGACAAGGGCCGAAGTACAAGCCGATCCGTTGGCGACCGCGACGCGGTTGAGCGCCATCAGCAGCGCTTCGCCGTCCACGCCGCCGAAGGAGATGTTGGTCGTTTGGGGCAGTCGCTTTTCCCGGTTGCCGTTGACTTGCGTATCCGGCACGTTGTCCAGGATTTCGTTTTCCAGCCAATCGCGCATGATTCGCAGCCGCTCGCGCTCGGTGAGCATGGCGGCGGCAGCAAGGTGACAAGCCTTGCCGAATCCCACGATGCCCGGCACGTTCAAAGTGCCCGAGCGCAGGCCGCGCTCGTGACGGCCCCCATCGAGTTGGGCTGTGAGGTTGGTGCCTTTTCGTACGTACAAAGCCCCAACCCCCTTGGGGCCATAGAGTTTGTGCGCCGAGAGGCTCAGCAAGTCCACGGAATCATACTGCACCCCAACGGTAACTTTGCCCGCCGCCTGCGTGGCATCGGTATGGAACAGAACACCGTGCGCCCGGCAGAGTGCGCCGATGTCGGCGATGGGCTGAATGACGCCGATTTCGTTGTTGGCGTACATCACCGACACCAGCAACGTGTCGGGGCGCAGGGCTTGCTCGATTTGTTGGAGGTAAATGAGTCCGTCGGGGGCGGGCGTCAGGTAGGTCACTTCGGCTCCGAGGGCTTCGAGGTGCTGGCAGGCATCCAGCACAGCCTTGTGCTCGGTGGCCACTGTGATGATATGCCGCCGCTCCGTACCCGCCGCTTCGTAGGTGCCTTTCAAGGCCAGATTGTTGGATTCGGTGGCACCGCTGGTAAAGATGATCTCCTTCTCCGTCGCACCGATCAACTTCGCCACTTGCTGCCGGGCGTCGGACACGGCCTCGGCGGCCTCCCAACCGTAAAGGTGGGTACGGCTGGCGGCGTTGCCGAAGCGCTCGGTGAACCAGGTCAGCATGTCTTTCAGCACCCGCTGATCGACGGGCGTGGTGGCGTTATAGTCTAGGTAAATAGGGGGCGTCAAGGGATATTAGTGTAAGTTTTGGTTTGTGTGTAAAGGGTGGCACCCAGCATGTGCCATTCCAGGGTTCCTCTTACGGTGTAGTCAAAACCCAATCCATCCTTGGATGTTCTTACATGGATGGATCGGGACTGCCATAAAATACCACCACTAAATCCTGTCTGCGTCGAAAAAGCATCGATAGGGAGTAATCTCCCGTTGTCGTCCTGTCCATATTGGATGGACAAATTGATACTGGAACTTAGGTTGTCTTCTAACTCGACGTAAAAAGACCTTATGGAGGCCGGGTTCAAACTGTCGCTGGACATCATTCCAATCTTCCTGACATCCTGGTCGCTGGAAATGTTCTTACCCCTCCCCCCTACAAAGGACAACAAGCCCAATACAAAAATAACGGCCGCCGCCAGGTTGATGGTACGGCGGAGTAGTTTGGTCGCTTCCATGCAAAGTCCCAGGAAGACAATAAAAACCGCAACATTCAGTAAGGCCCAAAGTAGCTGCATGGGTATTCGGTTGAAAAAAATTTCGGTAAAGCACCAAAGATAATCACAAACGCACTTTACGCCTAGAATGCGAAAACAACCAGGGCAACAGCTCCGGCTCGGCAAAGGCGTTGACCCAGCTACCGTGATTCACGCCGGGGTACTCGGTGTACTTCACGGGCACTTTGACTGCTTCCAGCTTCCCGACGATTTCGCGCGAATGCTTCACGGGTACCACGGAGTCGGCGGCACCGTGAAAAACCCAGAAGGGCGTTTTGCGGACGCGTCCGTCATAAGCCGTTACGTCGGCCCCGCCACAAATGGGTGCGGCGGCGGCAAAGGTTTTGGGGTGGTTGAATACCTGCTCGAAAGTACCCATGCCGCCCATCGACAGCCCCATGAGGTAGAGGCGCTTCTTGTCCACGCTTTCCTGATCCACCAGTTGTTTCACCAAGTCATAAGCCGCCACCAGCGGCCAGTTCGAGGGGCGAGAGTAGTCAAATTCAAACGCGGAAGGCTTCCGGGTACGATCAACCTCCACCGACGTCCAAGAACTTCCCGACGGGCACTGCGGCATGACGACGATCGCCGGAAACCGTTGGCGGTTCTGCGCTTCCAAAAACATCTTGGCCCCGTGGACGAGTTGCTTTTCGTTGTCGGTGCCGCGCTCCCCGGCCCCGTGCAGGAATAGGATCAACGGATATTTTTTCGTCTTGTCATAATTTTCGGGAAAAAGCAGTCGATAGGGCAGCGTGTTCCCGTCGGCGGTCTTGAACTCCCGCTTCTGGTATTGGCTCAAATCCTGAGCATCAGCGACATTCAGCAGAGAAAGCAGTAGCAATCCCGCCGCCAGCCGGACCAAAGAAATCGTTTTTGAAGCCATATTTTTAAAAATCAATACGGAAAGGAAAAGCGGATAGCAGGGAAGTTTTACCGCAAAAAAACTTGATTGGAACGTAGAAAAACCCAAAAACGGCTTTTATCTAAGAAAGCTTCTCGTAAAGTTGAAGTAAAAAACTCGTAAATCATCAACTCCCCATCATGTCCCGAATAGCCCTCATCACCGGAGCTTCCTCCGGAATAGGCCTGGCCACCGCGCAGGCTTTTGCCAAAAGCAACATCGATCTCATCCTCTGCGGCCGCCGAAAGGAAAGGCTGCGGGAACTGAGCGAAACGCTCGGCTCCCGTGTCAAGACCACCACCCTCGCGTTCGACGTCCGCGACCGCGAAGGTACCTTCAAGGCCATCGAATCGCTGCCTTCCGACTGGCAAAACATCGACATCCTGGTCAATAACGCCGGGAACGCCCATGGTTTCGGCCCCGTGGACGAAGGCGATACCGACGACTGGGACGCCATGCTCGACAGCAACGTGAAGGGACTGCTGTACCTGACCAAGGCCGTAACGCCCGGTATGGTGCAGCGTGGTCGCGGCCATATCGTCAACGTCAGCTCCATCGCGGGCAAGCAGACTTACGCCAACGGGACGGTCTACTGCGCCTCCAAGGCCGCCGTGGAAGCCCTCAGCGAAGGCATGCGCCTCGACCTGACCCAGCACGGAATCAAAGTAACCAACATTGCCCCCGGCGCGGTCGAGACGGAGTTTTCGATGGTGCGCTTTAAGGGCGACGAGGCCCGCGCCGACAAAGTTTATGAAGGATTCGAGCCGCTACGCGCCGAAGACATCGCCGACAGCATCGCCTACGCCGTGAATGCCCCGGCGCACGTGATGATTGCAGATATTACCATTCTGGCGTCTGCCCAGGCAGCGGCCACGACGGTTCATCGGAAAGGGGTTAGAGGTTAACCGATGCGATGGAAAGATCAACGGATTCTATCAAAATGCGCAGCCAGAACCTCCGTATCAATCGCGTGACCGCCTTTGTATTCCAGAATGTGCATGAAGGGTAGTTCAGCCTTTATTTTTTCCAAATACTCGGCGGGATTGAGTGAGTTCAGGTATTCGTCTTTATGACCGTACACGAAGTGCGTGTCTTGCGGTGGCAGACGATTTTCTTCAATCAGTTCGAGAATTCCGTTGGCGAAGTAGCCCCCCCACAGGATCAAGCGGTCGCATTTCAGCTCGCTCTGGTCGACCCAACGGCAGGCTGTGGCGGTACCTTGCGAAAAGCCCAGGACTGTAATGTGTGTATTTTCGAGAGAAAAATCTTTGAAGATTTCTCGCTGTACGCTTTCAAGATAACCCACATAATCGTCGATTTCGTGCAGGCGATCCTCGCGCGTCATCCAGCTCGCCCCTACCCTGCCCGATTCATGATCCTGATAAAACCTGGATAGCGCTTCGGGAGCTACGACCATTGTTTCACCATCGTGGATACCCTCGAATTTTCTGATAAAATATTCGGCCAACTGCCCGTACCCGTGCAGTACGAACCACACCCGCCGGGTGCGTTCAGTCATTTCTCCCAAAGTAAAATACCGGGCGGTGCGGGTAACGGCGATGGAGTGGTTGGTAGCTTTCAAATGATGTGTCGGTGGTAAGTTTTTTAAAATCTGCGCTCACTTATTAATCAATATTCGCCCCTCCCCGATATTCCCTGGCCATTCCGTCCCTTCTAAATCCAATCTGTAAAGATAGACGCCGGATGCTAACCCCGCCGGAATCCAGATCAGTTCATTCTGGCCTACGTGCGGCTGTATTTCTTGGGTAAAAACGGTTTTCCCAGCCAAATCGAACACATGAATCCGCCAAATGTCGGGCGCGTTTTTTCCTTCAAGCTCCAGTCTGAATTTTACCCAGTAATCCGCTGGGTTGGGCGAGGCTACTGCTGACAGGACGCGGTTCACCTCCCCCACGCGAAAACGAATTTCGTAAGGCGCGGCAGCGTTGCCAACCAAGTCGCGGCCTTCCGCTTTCAGACGGTACGTACCGGGTGTGAGTTTGGGCAAATCAAAATCTGCGCGAAAGTCGGCGACCGGGACATTCGACCAAGTGACTTTCTCCCAAACAATCCGCGTTTCCGGGCATTTGTCGCAGGTTTTCCACAAACTCACTTGCAGCCCCGACGTGTCGGCCCGGAGCAGATACGGGTTGGTGTCCGAAAGCCGGATCTGAACCCTGGGCTGGGGCGATACGGCTTCCCCGTCGATCAGACGGCGATTGTCCACCGTCACGTCCAGCAGCGGCGGGCGGCGGTCAGGCCGGACGGTGTAGAGGATTTCGGCGACATTGTTGGTGTAAACTTCTTCGGGGAGCCGATCGACGTTGAAGTAGATCAACGCCCGATTGAAACCAGGTCGACTTTGGGTTTTTTGGGTAAAAACATGCGTGTAAGTACCTTTCGCGGCCAACGGAGCAATCTTGAAAGTTTTTTCCAAAACCTGGTTCCCGTAAAATTCGCGCACCGTAACGGCGATCGAGTCCCGGAAAGGCGTGGCGGTGATATTGCTGTACGAAACATTGGTTTGAAAAACTGCGCCTTCGTCTATTTCCGGGAGGGAGGTACCCGGCCCCTCCGCAACGCCTTCGGGCAGGGGCAGAGTGCTGACCGAGACATTGGGATCATGGCGGAAAGTTCGGTAGGCCGAAGCGGAGGAGTCGCCCGCGATACGCACGCGCCAGTAGACGGTTTGCGGGCCGGTTAAAGTGATGATTTTTCGTGCCAAAATAGTCTCGCTACGAACGGTATCGCGCCGGACGGCGGTGTCGAAAGCCGCGCTGTTGCTCCACTCGAAAATTACCGCCTCCGACTTGCGCCCCACGGGTAGCTGAGCCACCAGCTCGATTATTGGCTCCACAAAAACAGCCCCGTCTGCGGGCAACAACGGAATGGCTCCTCCCTCGGCGATCTGAATTTGGGTGGAAAAACCGTTGTTGGTTTCATCTTCTTCGGCGATCACATTCTCGGGATCGAGTCGGAATTCCCAGGTTTCGCTCCCGCCTTGGCGGCTGACGTTGGGGAAAGTGAAGGCCAGCGAATCCTGCAAGGGAATGGCCGGGCGACGGAGCGTGTACTCGGCTACCAGACGCGAGTTCTTTTTGCGGGAAATGGTGAGCGTGTAATTTCCCTTCTCGAATCGACCGTAGTTGGCTACGCGGGCGGTTACGCGCAGGGAATCGTCCCAGGCCGAGATTTTCTGGCCCTGACGGTTGGTGACGCTGATCGAGTTTTCTTTCCAGGCATAGTCGGGCCGGGTGGCAGGAAATATTTTAATGGCCGGGTCGCCCTGCAAGCCCATTTGGGTGGCCGTCACGCGGTCGCTGAGCGTAGGGTTGCGACGCATGGTGCGGCGAATTCCTTCGCGCAGGATGTCGCCGAAGGGACGGCTGGTGAAGGCTGGATCGGCCAGGGCTTCGTAAAAGGAGGACGTGTAGCCATGCAGTGCCGCCGTAAACCCCAGATGCGTGTGGGCCACGAACAGCACCGCGCCGCGATCGGGCGTCAGAATCCAGTCGGTACTGGTGGGGGGCCCGGCGAAGTAGAAGTTGCCCAGAGCGCAGCCGTTCACGATCACCGCCGGATAGCGGCCTTTATTGCGGTAGCCGAAGGCATTTTTCGATACTTCGCCAATTTCAATGTCCGTCACGTTCAGGCTCGAATGGCCGTAGAGCGTCATCAGGGCCACTCCTTCGTTGATGATCGGCGCAATGGGAAAACGCTCGATGTACTCGTCGGTTTTTTTGGAAATAGTTTGCAGCCCTGGCCCCAGGAAGGAATCGTCGACTTTGGCGGCGTAGGAATCGGTAAAGTTTCGGAACAGAATCAGCTCGCGGGCTGAGCGTCCCCCACTCAGGTGCAGCACGTTTTTGCGCCAGGGCGCGGCGGCGGGCGTGGCTTCGTGCTGTTTTACTTTTTGCAAATAATCGTACACATTCTGCGCGGTGTAGGCATTCACCCGACCAATCGGCACCAGCGGCGTGTAAGGGTCTTTGGGGTCGAGGTTCACCCCAAGTGCCATGTCGGAGTCGGGCCAGCCCGCGCTGGGCACCATATCCTGGGCACGGGCGGTGGGTTTCTGGCGCACGGCCTGCGGGGAGCGCGACTGACCGAGCAGCAGCACGTATTTTAGCTTAGCGCGGTCGTGCAGCCAAAGCATCAACCGCCGCATTCCCACGGGGCCGGGCTCGCCGTAGTTGAACTGGTCGAAAACATCGGCGGCCTCGATGACCAATGGCTTATACCCGCCACCCGCCACCGAAGCCCGGTAAGCGGCGTAGTCGGCCACCGGATCAGCGCTACCCGGTACGGGCTTGCGCACCAGCGGATGCGTGATGATAAGGTAGTCGGTACCGACCGAGTCGATGTTTTTGAACTCGACGGGATGAATATTGGTGACGGACATTGGTTTGTCGACCATCAGAATCGCCGAACTACCCTGGGACGGGACTGTTGGTTTTTCGCTGGCACTTCGGGAAAGCAGTTGGCGGGGCGACGCGGGGTTGGACACGTCAAAAAATCGCGCGTTTCGGGCCGAATCCAACTGAATTGCGCTCGCTTCAACCGGGTAAAGCATTTTTTGATCGGCCGTTTTTTGATCAGTCAGCCGCTGCGGGTATTTCCATTTGAGGTACGAAACCGAAACGCGGTCGTCCCTTCCGCGCGGCACAAAGGTGATGTTCACTCGCCCGAGGCTATCCAGGTCTTCGGGTAGCAAACTGGCTTTGAATAGTTGCGTTCCATAGTTCTGCCATTCCACCTCGCCCAGTTTTCGACTTTGTTTCAAATGATTGCCCATCCAGACTTCCACCCGATGCTCACCGACGTAACGGCCCACGAAAAGCATTTCCACCGTAGCCTCGCCGAATGATTCGATCACTGGCTTCTCCGTCAGCAAGCCCAGGCTGCCCGCCCATTGATCGGTGCGGTGGTGCCAGCCCGTCCAGCCCTCACCCGTGTCGCCGAAGGTTTGAAGGTAGCCGTCTTCGGGGCCCGCACCCGGCGGGTAAATCGCCCCGGCGGCGTATTCGTTGGTCTGAACCTGCAGGACTGTTTCCTGATGGTGATTGATCGTTTGGGTAGTCGCAGAAGCAGGAAGCTGCGCAATGCGTCGTCCCGCTTTACCATCCGTGCGCCAGGTTAGGAAATAGGTAGCGGTATCGGAATAGAGGCTGTAATGCGGATGAGGCATGAGGTCGGGCGACGCGTAGAGCAGCGTGTCGAGCCAGCCATCGTTGCGCTGACCGTAGAATTCCACGTAATCCAGCGAGTCGAGTCGCCCGTCGGCCTCGCCTTCTACCTGGATCGCGACTTCCTGCCCGCGCCGGAAGAGTTGCAGCGATTGAGCGGGAATCTTCGCCAAGTCCAGCCCTTGCTGTCGCAGGTCGGCGGCATTCAGGCGGTACCAGCCGTCCTGAGTGGTACCTATTCGCAGATATTGCTGCGAAGGATTGAGCCACTCGTTGCCGTAAGCGGTTTGCGCTTTTGCCCCAAAACTTGCCAGGAAAAGTAGCCCGATCCACAGGGGACGCATGATTTTCATTTTCCAAAAATACGGATAATTAATTCTGAACGTCGGGAATGCCCCGGAGTAGCGCCCCCTGTCGCTGACATACGCTGGGGCAAAGTAGTTAAGGCATCATTGTCCTTCGGCTGACGCCCACCGGACGAATACATGGGATCGCAGGTGCGCCTGTCCGACCCCACCCTACTATCTTACAAACCGCTTCATCGAAAAGGCGTACTTGTGTTGGTCGTCGGCCTCGTGGCGATCGCAATAAACTTCCTTCCAATCCGCCCAATTGACTTCGGGGAAGTAAGCGTCGCCCTCAATCGTGGCGTGGACGATGGTTAGGTACAGCTTGTCGGCGCGCGGGAGCAATTCTTTGAAAATACTGACGCCGCCCAGCACGAAAACTTCTTCTTCGTTGGCCAGCATTGCCAGGGCCTCATCCAGGTTGCGGGCCTGCTCGGCGGGCTGGTGTTCCAGCGCGAGGTTGTCACGCGAACTCACGACTACATTGCGGTACCTGGAATACAGTCCGTCGGCTGCTTCGTAGCTTTTGCGGCCCACCAGAAACGGCTTGCCGTCGGTCGTTTTCTTGAAATATTCCCACTCATCGGGCAGCTTCCAGGGCAGGTGGTCGCCTTGGCCCACGCAGCGGTTTTCGCTCATGGCGGCGATGATGTTGAGGGTTGGTGTGAATCTACTTTCAATATTCATTTGAATTCCGGTAAGGTTATTACGCAAAAATAACCATTCGTCCCGTCATTTTTGCCATTCGTCAAATAGCCTAAAAGCAAAATCGCCAAGTACCTTGCATTGCAAAGTACCTTTCCATACCTTTGTCGTGTTGCAAGTGAAGAAGCGTTTGCATCTATTAGCCATAGAAACCGTAGAGACGTAGCATACTACGTCTCCTCCGCGATGAAGAAAAAAAGCAGATTTAACCCTCAAGCGCAAGCATATCCAAAATCATGAAACATTATGAAAGTTGAAAACGCCCAGGTACAGATGCGGAAGGGAATCCTGGAATTCTGCATCCTGCACGTCATTTCGCGCGGCGAGGTATACGCCTCCGATATGCTCGACGAGCTGACTTCAGCCCGCATCATGGTAGTGGAAGGCACGCTCTACCCGCTGCTGACCCGGCTCAAAAACGCCGGACTGCTGGATTACAAATGGGTGGAATCGTCGTCGGGGCCGCCCCGCAAGTACTACGTGCTAACCGACGAAGGGCGGCAGTTCCTGGAAGCCATGCAGGACACCTGGCTTGGCCTGGCCGCCTCGGTGAAGACGATTATCAAGAAAACCGAGGATACCGCCAACAACACCTAAACTAACCGACTCCCCAGACATTCGACTATCACTCCCATGAAAAAGACCATCAGTATCAACATCGGCGGCGTCGTTTTCCACATCGAGGAAGACGGCTACGAGAAACTGCGCGACTACCTCGGCTCGGTACAGCGGTATTTTTCGTCCTTTGCCGACAGTAAAGAAATCCTCTCCGACATCGAAGGCCGCATCGCCGAGCGCTTCATCGCCAAGCAGAAAGCCGAAGGCAAGCAAGTCATCTCACTCGACAATGTGGACGAACTCATCGCCGCGATGGGTACCGTGGCCGACTTCGAGGCCATCGACCAGGCCGAAGACTTGCTCAGCGAACCGCTGCAAGCCGCCAGTAGCCGCCCGCAGCCGGAGCCTTCCAGAACTCCCTATACCAATCCGCCGAAGGCTGAAACTTTCCCGCCCAAAGATACTTTTGCGGATGAAGAATCGGCCCCCCGCCGCCTGTACCGCGACTTGCGCCGCAAACTGTTGGGCGGCGTGGCGTCGGGCATCGCACATTACTTCACTGTGGATCCGCTTTGGGTGCGGCTGGCGTTTTTGTTTTTCGTCATCGGCCTGCCGGCGGGCAGCGGGATACTGCACGAAGGCGACGACGAGATCGCTGGTTCGCTCAGTGGCTTGGTAGTGCTGGTGTACATCGCCATGTGGATCGCCTTCCCGGGTTCCAATACGCTGGAAGAGGACAAGAGCATCAAGAAATTCTACCGCGATCCCGACCGTAAAGTGGTGGGCGGTGTAGCGGCGGGAGTAGCTTCGTACTTTGGGGTGGATATCGGCGTGGTGCGCTTTCTGTGGGTACTTTCCGTCTTCTTTTTCGGCACGGGCTTCCTGGTGTACATCGTATTGTGGATTATCTCGCCCTCGGCCCACACCCTCACCGAGAAAATGGAAATGCAGGGCGAACCCATCACGCTCACCAACATCGAAACCAATATCAAGCGCGGCCTGAACTTAGAGGAGTCGCCCACTACGGGCGAATCAGGGATTACCCGATTGTTACTCTTTCCATTCCGCGCCATTGCGGTCATCATTAGCGGCTTGGGTAAATTACTCAAAGGCGTCGGTCCTATCTTGCGAATCCTGATTGGTGCTTTGTTGGTGGCTGTGTCAGCCGCTGCCCTGCTGGGACTGCTCGTGGGCGGTAGTGTGGGCATGACGATGCGGGATATGGTTCCGTTCAACGACATTCCTCCTCTTCTGTTACTCAATGAAGCCCCTTCTACTTTGATATTTTCTATCGCTCTGCTGGTAGGGATTCCCTTCGTAGTCGTGCTTTTACTAGGTCTTACGCTCATCGCCAATCGCCGGGTAGCGGGCAGTACGCTGTGGCTCACGCTGGCTGGCCTGTGGGTCGTGGGTATCATCGGTGTGGCCACGACGGGTACCATCTACCAACGGAATTTTGCCCGCCGGGGCGAAGTGACGCAAACTGATCGCTACGCCGTGCGCGGTACGCCCGTCCTGGATGAGTACGATAACGACGAAGACAATGGCAACAACTGGGATGTCCGGCTGATGATCGAGGGCTATTCCGGTGACAGCATCGAGGTGGAACGTGAAATCACGTCCCGCGGCCGCTCGACGGAAGACGCCCGCCGCAACGCCATGGACCTCAGCTACCGCATCGTGCAAAAGGATTCCGTGCTGCGCTTCGACGAGGAACCCGTGTTGGCCGCGGGCGGCAGGTTCCGTGACCAGGAGGTACGGCTGCGGCTGCTGATGCCCTACGACCGCGAGTTCGTGATGACGCGCAATTTCTTTTACCGCAAAATCTCCAATTGGGAAATCCGGGACCAGTACCGCGAACTCGACCGCAACGGCGACCGCGAGGACTGGCGAAAACTCCGCTGGGCCGTCAAGCGGGATTCTGGCTTAGTATGCCTGAACCTACCCGAAAAGTATCGTCAGCAGGAAAATGACAACGATAACGAGGCGGGTGAGTACGACGACGATAGGGGGAACGACCTGGGTGCGTTGTCATTGGGTGAGCGCGGCGAATACGTGAAGGAATTTGACGTGCAAAATTTTAGAAAAGTAAAGGTCGACGGGAACTACACCATCGACTTGCAGCGAGGCAACCGCTTCGAGGTATCGGTGGATGGCGACCGGAGCGATGTGGAAGATGTCACGGTGACGGTACGCGACGGCGAACTGCTGGTGAAGAAGCGGGACAACTCCAATCTTTTCAACCTCGACGACGGTCGGATAGGCCTGCGCATCTCGATGCCCGAGCTGCGCGATGTGAAACTCTCCGGGGCCAGCAAAGCCCGTATTTCGGGTTTCCAGGAAATGAGCGCCCTCGACGCCGAATTGTCTGGGGCAGTCGAAGCAGAATTCGACATCCGCGCCGACCGCCTGGTACTGGATGCCACCGGAGCCGCCAGAACCACGCTGAAAGGCCACGCCCGCAGCGCGAAAATAACCCTGACCGGAGCCTGCCAACTGGATGCCACCGATATGGAAATGGACGAAGCCAACGTGCGGGCCATCGGAGCCAGTCGAGCCGAAATGGGCAAGGTGAAACGCCTCAGCAAAACGACTGTGGGCGCAAGCAAGATTGACTGATCAGGGTTTAGTTGTTTAGAGTTTAGGTGTTTAGGGATTGAGAATTCCTTTTACCCAATACTAAGTGCAGACGAAAAGTAGAGGCTGGTGCAACTTTTCGTTGGCCTATCGCATCCTTTGAGAAACTCATTGAAATAAAATCATTCACTCATTCAAAATTGGCCTTCTTATGAAAAAGCTACTCACCTTCTGCCTTGTCTTGTTTACCATCACCGCCTGCTCCTCCCAGAGCAAGGGCCCCGAACGTACCCGTACCCTGAAAGTGTCGGACTTCTCGAAACTCGACTTGGGCAGCGCCTTTAGAATCAACGTCGAGCAAGGCAGTAACTACCGCGTGACGGTCACGGGCAAGGAAGATGACCTTGACGACCTGGACTACGGCGTGAGCCGGGGCAAGCTGCACATTGGCTATAAGAATAACTCCTGGAAGAAAAGCCGCCAGCAAGTTCAGGTAGAAATCACGATGCCCAACCTCGACGGTGTGAACCTCTCGGGAGCCTGCAACGCCAAAGTGAAAGGCTTCCGCAATGGTCGTGGCATGGACATCGACGTGTCAGGGGCTTCCCGGGTAGAGATGGATTTCACGGCCGACAAAGTGTTCGTCGATCTTTCCGGTGCCTCCCGGCTAACATTGATAGGCCGGGGCGAAAACCTGGAAGGTGAAATGTCCGGCGCCTCTTCTTTCGACGGTCGGGATTTCCCGGTGAAGGAAGCCAACATCGACGCCTCGGGTGCCAGCAAGGCCTCAGTCGTGGCCAGCTCAGCCCTGCAGGCCGACGCCAGCGGAGCCAGCAACATCCGCTACTCGGGCAGCGTGAGCCAGGTACGCTCCAGCAGCTCGGGTGCGGGGTCGGTGCGGCGGGAGAATTGATATTAGATATGAATTGTGAATTATGAGATCAGGTATCTGCGATGCTGGTATCTGATCTTAATTCTGCTTCTGTAGAATGTAGTTATGAGGCTTTCGAAATGTGTTGTGAAAATGAATCGGGGAGAAGCGATCGACAAGGTCAGGGCTTATCGGCTTTTGTTGCAGGATCACTTCCAGCTCGAAAGCGTGTACCTCTACGGGGCCTGCGCTCGCGAAAACTATTCCGGCGAAGGCAACATCGATGTCGCCGTGGTAGTGGATCGCGTTAAGGGTGACTACTTTTCGGTGAGTCCGCTGTTGTGGCAACTGCGCAAGGAAATCGACGACCGCATTGAGCCGATTTTGATTGAGAAAGCTTTTGACGATGCCACTATTTTGAAACAAGTGCAGAAGCACGGGATCGAGATCGCGTGAAAGCCTGTAATTTCATCGGAACTTTCCGTCTTCAATTATCGACAGATTATCGGTTGGTCGATTGTAGATATACGTCCAACAAACCAATGACCCGCCATCGGATAACTGGACAGGTACCTGACGCCGCAAGTACTGGCTTGCTGTTTCCTCATCCCGCAAGCCCTCGTACTCATCCAGTTCAGGGATGAGTTTCTCAAAGTCAAAAATCCGATAGACTTCTCCCCAAACTCGAGACTCCGTTTCCGGCAAATACAATGCTCCGGGGAACCAGGCCACGCGATACAATTTTCCCGGAAACGAGCCTTCTCCAACAAGTTCACTTCCCGCCCGCAAAGTAGCGGCAAAAGGATTATCAAAACCCCGCATCAGGGTACCATAAACGAAAAGGTGCTGCGGTTGACTATTCATTGTCCCCTGTCATCCTGGGCGTACGGGGCCGCCCGGCGGCCGAAGTACTCCTTTCTTCCTCCATAAACTCCCTTATCTCCGAAAAATGCCGATTCCACGGCCAAAAGAACTGTACGATCATCGGCACGTGCTTCTTGCCTTTTAGCACTTTGTAACGCGGATTGGGAACAAACTTTCGGTAATCGCCCATGAACGCCTCGGTACTTTCCTCAATGGATTCGTAGGTCTCGCCGCCCCGGTAAATCAGCATCGGCGGCATATTTTCTCGTAGATGGTACCTCGGCGATGCCTTTTTCCAGGTTTCAGGATCATTGGTAAAAGTCTTGATCTGGGTGTTGTCGGCGTTGTATTTTTTCTTCTAGGAGGTAGTTGTACATATCCAGCCCGGCGGCGTCGATAAGCACCAGCCCCGCCGCAGGATTCTTCATCGAAAGGGCTTCAAAGTACCTATCGTCCAGCCCGATTAGCGCGGCCAGATGCCCACCCGCTGAATGCCCCGACAAGTATATGCGACTGGTATCACCGCCGTACTTCCCGATATTTTCTACCGTCCACTGCACGGCCTTGGCCGAAGCTTTTGCCATGTCGTCGTAATTCGCCGCCGGACTCAGCGGGTAGTCGATCACGACCGTCACGAGTCCTTTGCCCTTCCGGGCAAAATTCCGTGCGATTGGCCAATACTGTTCCTTTCGGCCTGAGTTCCAGTTGCCGCCGTGGATGAACACCAGCACCGGACGCGGCGACTTCACCCTGCGCGGCGCGTACACATCGAGCTTTTGTTCAGGAAACTGGGAAGTAGCGGCCTGGTAAGTGAGGTCAGCCGTTTTTCGGACGGCGCAGCTTGTGATTGAGAAAGCCCAAAAGGTCAGGGCGGCGAGGCGGAAGAGGAGGGTTGTGAGTTTGTTTATCAAAGGGTTGTGGATGTTGTGGGTAGTACTTAGCAGCAACATAGACGGAGATTAATCAGAAAAGTGTATGTTCGATTATTACTGTTCTGCTATCGTTTAAAAAAGCAATGTTCAGCTTTTTCTTCCGAACAACCTTTACAGTATCGTTCCTATTTATCCCTGTTGCAACCTGCGAGATCATGCCAGAATAACCTAGACGATGATCCGCTTTGAATGTCGTGTCTGTAGATACAATCGATAATAGTGAACCATAATCTGCTTCCGAAAACTCTACTAGGGCGCATGACACGTACTTACCATGAGTATCTGGAAAAGAGACTTCTTTATTAATAATTTTTCCAGAATTTGGAAAAGACAAGTTGGTATAGTACTCAAAATCATTCTCGTAGAAATCGTCATCGGGGTATATAGCTGAATAAACAGAAAATGTTATTACCCCGATAGCTATAATTGGCACTAAAACACCTGCTTTTTGATGGCCTTTTCTAGATAACCAGCGATAAATGATTATAGATGCCCAAACTGGTAATCCTAGGAACAGCCCAGCTAATAGAGATATTACTACCAGGAACGTAAGTATGAGAATGAAGTTTTCCATGCTACTTGCTCATGGCTAATAGATAAATTCCGCGCTTAGACATCAATCAAATCAGGTTCGATAGCAGCGTAGTAAGCTGGTTTGATGCCATTTCTTGACACTAGATCAACGGAATGTTCGAGCAGCCCTTCTAGTTCTTTAGCCAGGTCAAAAAACTGAAACCCCACGGGCTCGCTAAATTCTACCAACACGTCAATGTCGCTGTCATCATCAGCTTCATCGCGGGCATGAGAACCAAATAGTGCCAACCTTTTGATCGGATACCGCTCGATCAGCGATGGACGCAAAGCAGAAAGCTTTTCCAAAATCTGAGGTGTTTCACTGACCATTTTCCATCTCTTTCCTAAACTCCGCGTACGTCCGGCTGGGAATTTCGCCTTCTCTCATAGCTTTGATTTCTTCCAGGCTTTGTTCAATCTCCACCATCAGAGAATTAGCAGCTTCCGGCTCGTCTTCGCTTATTATCAAGGCTTTGAGCTCCTTACGTACCTTCTTAGGAAGTATCTTATACTGCTCGTAGATTATTCTTGCCGTACTCATAGTCAACTTTTTTCGTGCGGTCAAAGATAACAAAAATCACTGCTTTAAATTCTAACCCGCGAGTGGCTTGACAAAGGTAAACCCCACTCCCAAACTTTAAACTTTAAACACTTAAACTTTAAACTAAAAAGCCCGAACCATTCCCCCCCAAACCCTTGTTACGCCCCATACGCCTTTCCCCAAATTTCCCATGAACTTCGAACTCACTTCCGAATACGTCCCCACCGGCGACCAGCCCCAGGCCATTGAGCAACTCGTGCAGGGCCTGCGCGAGGGTGAACGCGCCCAAACGCTGCTCGGCGTGACGGGTTCCGGCAAGACCTTCACCGTCGCCAACGTCGTCCAGCAGGTCAACCGCCCGACGCTGGTCCTGAGCCACAACAAGACCCTCGCGGCCCAGCTTTACGGCGAGTTCAAACAATTTTTCCCCAACAACGCCGTCGAGTACTTCATCAGCTACTACGACTACTACCAGCCCGAGGCGTTCATCGCCACCACCGGGACGTACATCGAGAAAGACCTGATGATCAACGAGGAAATCAACAAACTGCGGCTCTCGACGGTGTCTGCGCTGATGAGCGGGCGGCGCGACGTGATCGTCATCGCGTCGGTGTCGTGCATCTACGGCGCGGGCAACCCCAACGAGTACCAGAAAAGCATCCTGCGCGTGGGCGTCGGCCAGATCACCAGCCGCAACCAGTTCCTGTTCCGGCTGGTCGAAATCCTGTACAGCCGCACCGAGGTCGAGTTTACGCGCGGCACGTTCCGCGTCAAGGGCGACACGGTCGATATTTTCCCCGGCTACGCCGACTTCGCCTACCGCATCATTTTCTTCGGCGACGAGATCGAGGAAATCCAGCGCATCGACCCCAACACGGGCAAGAAGCTGTCCAGCGAAAAGAAAATCGCCATTTTCCCCGCCAACCTCTTCGTCACGGGCCGCGATGTGCTGATGGATTCCATCAAAATGATCCAGGACGACCTGACGGCCCAAATCCGGTACTTTGCCGGAGAGGGACGACTGCTGGAAGCCGAGCGCATCAAGGAACGCACCGAGTTCGACATGGAAATGATGCGCGAACTCGGCTACTGCTCGGGCATTGAGAACTATTCAAGGTACTTCGATAAGCGCCTCCCCGGTCAGCGGCCCTTCTGTTTGCTGGACTACTTCCCCGACGATTTCCTAATGGTCGTGGACGAGAGCCACGTCACCATGCCGCAGATCAGGGCCATGTGGGGCGGCGACCGCTCCCGCAAGGAATCGCTGGTCGAGTACGGCTTCCGGCTGCCCTCGGCGATGGACAACCGCCCGCTCACGTTCCAGGAATTCGAGGACCTCACGCCCCAAACCCTCTTCGTGAGCGCCACGCCCGCCGACTACGAGCTGCGCCAGACCGACGGCGTGGTGGTGGAGCAAATCATCCGCCCCACGGGGCTACTCGACCCCGAAATCGACGTGCGCCCCAGCCTGAACCAAATCGACGACCTGCTGTCCGAAATCGACGTCCGCATCAAGCGCGGCGAGCGGGTGCTGGTCACGACGCTCACCAAGCGCATGGCCGAGGAAATGAGCAAATACCTCGACCGCGTCGGCGTGAAGGGCCGCTACATCCACTCCGACGTCAAGACCCTCGACCGCGTCGAAATCCTGCGCGAGCTGCGGCTGGGCGTGTTCGACGTCCTGGTGGGCGTCAACCTGCTGCGCGAGGGGCTGGACCTGCCCGAGGTCTCGCTCGTGGCCATCATGGACGCCGACAAGGAGGGCTTCCTGCGCGACATCCGCTCGCTGATCCAGACCATCGGCCGCGCCGCCCGCAACGAAAACGGCAAGGTACTCATGTACGCCGACCGCATTACGGGTTCCATGCGCTCGGCCATCGACGAGACCAACCGCCGCCGCGCCATCCAGATGGCCTACAACGAGGAACACGGCATCACGCCAAAAACAATCCTGAAATCGCGCGACGCCATCATGAGCCAAACCTCCATCGCCGACTCCAAAGTGAAGAAAATGTACGTCGAACCCGACGAAATCCGCATCGCCGCCGACCCCGTGGTGCAGTACATGGGAGCGGGCGATCTACAAAAGCTTATCACTGAAACCCAGCGCAACATGGAAGCTGCGGCGAAGGATCTGGACTTTCTGGAAGCAGCAAGGTACCGGGACGAGGTGCTGCAGTTGAAGGAGCGGTTGAAGGGGGAGAAGGTGAAGGGGTGAGGGGCAAAGAGGCAAAGGTCCAAAGTGGGGTGATTTGGTAGGATTGGGGAATTTTGTTTACTTTTCGTTTTTGAACGGCCCGTCTTGGTGGCTCGTCCCGATTTGCAATCGGGATGCTATCACTTCGCGTCTGTGACGCGATCCGAGCATCGGCTTTTCTTTTGACGCGGATCGCGTTGCAAACGCGAGGTGATGCAACGCCCGATTGCAAATCGGGGTTAGCGGGGAATATTAAACGCGGTGAATGAACTCGTCAATTTTGATAATCTATTAGTTAATTTATGAACAAATTTAACTTATGAGACTTACTGAGAAATTTACTTTTGGACAGTATAAAACTTTAACTTTAAAGGAAGTTTACCAAGGTACACCAAACATTGATAAATCGCTTATCAAAAATTTTCTTTATCGTTGTCTTAATGATACGAATGTTCCAAAGCCTATTCACTTTGAATTTTGTGAATTTCTTTTAACAGAAGATGAGATTCTTTTATTTCCACAAATCTTTGATGAAGAAAAACCAGAAAGTCTTCATAATGTTGCTTACCTTGGTGATTTATCTGTGAGAATTGAATCTTATTTTAATAGTTTTTTCAGAAAAGATTGGTATGGTATAGTTGAAAACTTAGAAAAATTTAATAAAGACACTTACAAATAGGTAATTGGCGGTGATCCAGAATACATCAATTGGTGTATAAGAGAAGTAAGTGATTTTACTATTGAAGATGGAATCAAAAGACATCTTGAAACATTAACAGTTTATAGACTACTAGGTATTTCTGTCAAACAGACAGGTAATGATAGATACTTATATAGCGCAATCATAAAAAACGAGCAATATGAGTTCAAAAATTTTGGATAGTAAGCCCTAATCCATATTCTATATCCCCACAGACTTTCTCAATTTCTGTCTATGAATTTGATAAGTTAGTTACTTCTATGTCTTTTTATTTCATTGGTATGTCTTATACACTGAAACATAACTATTAATGTAATGCGCTCTAAAACTATGGTTCTCTGACAATTTTTGTGGAGCAAGTCGGTTATTGCTTTCTTTCAAATATTCGACTATATTCAAATAGCTGATTTTTAGATACTCACATGCAAATAAACTTGCCAAGATTGAGCGAATGACACATTGACCACAAAAATTGTCAGAGAACCAAAACTATTAAGCACACAAATAATTTGTAATCAATCCTATCTATAAAGCAAAGCTCTTAATAATTATTTATAACCTATAATACATGTCTCCTATGTATATTCAGCTTGGAAATCCTAAGGTAAACTTTACGATAATTGGAAATAATTTATTTTATGGTGCCTCATCCACTAAATTTGTCCCTGGAATGGATAGTTCTGAATTTGAGGAAACCGTATATAAACCACTTAACTATACCATATTTGAAGGAACAACTCTCTCATTCTCAGACATTAATACCTTAGCAAAAAAATTAGGTATTGAGCGACCAATTTATTTGGGGTCAATATTTGTAAATTTAAGTGTCGGGATTCCTGAAACAGAATTTAATATCAGCCGTCGAGGACTAAAATTTCTCTCACATGAAACTATGAAATTTTATGAAATTCCCCAGCTGAAATTTGAAGAAATATCTGCTAGTAATCCCAAAAGAGGTGTAGAAATTAATGGTATTAGTTTGAGTCGAGAAGAACTTGATAAAATATTAGATATTATGGACTTGGTTACTCATTTCAGAAAACACTAGTTCTCTAGTTCGTCGTAGTCTTCCGCGCGAGTTGTGCTCAGTTCGGCGTAGTCTTCCGCGAGCGTTGTGCGGAGTCTATAAAGACTGCGTACTAAACATAAAAAGCCGTCTGTAACGGCCCGAAGCCTGATTTTGCTTGTCCAGCCAACGTGCTTACTTAGTTCGTCATAGCAACCTTTTGTAGCAATCCAGTATATAGTTCTACTTGCTCCTATTGTGATTAAAACTTTCAAAAATGAAAACAAAAGAAATTTCAGATTCAGAATATCGTGATATTCTTATGAAGGAATTAGACGGAATAAATAATATAGAATTATTAATATTAAAAGGCCATATATTGATTGAATATTCTCTGAATAAATTCATTAATGATGTTAATGATGGTGAAGTTGATATTGACCAAACTAACTTTACCTTTTATAACAAAATTTTAGTGGCGGAGTTTCTAGGTCTTTTTAAGAATAAGGATCATTTAAGAGAGAATTTAATTAACATCAATAAATTAAGGAATCAAATTGCACATAAACTTTTCTACGAGGAAGAACTACTAAAAAGAATAATTGAAAAATATGTAGCGTTAAATATTTTTGGTAGTGAAATAGAAAAAAATAAGCCAGATTTTGAAAATTTCTATTTCATTATTATTTCAATATGTGGATTGACAATAGGAAAAAAAATGGGTGCTCAAAAAATAAAGCAATTTACGTTTCATAAAATGAAGTCATTGGCGGACGAAGACCAAGAAAAACTCCGTTTGGAATTTGACAAATTCAGTGTATCCAGTTCGATATAGTTTTCCAAAGGGAGCTCCCCCAGTTCGGCGTAGTCTTCCTAGTTCGGCGTAGTTTTCCTAGTTCGTCGTAGTCTTCCAAAAGTTGGCCTAGTTTGTCGTAGTCTTCCGCGAAAGTTGTGCATTAGTTAGTCGTAGTCTTCCGCGCGAGTTGTGCGTAGTCTGAAAGACTGCGTACTAAACATAAACAGCCGTCTGTGACGGCCCGAAGCCTGATTTTGCTTTCATGTCAAGCTTTCCAGCAACGCCACCTACCTCACAAAATTCCTTTTTTTCTTATCTTTGAAATAAATGCGCTTACAACGACACAATCATCCGGTATGAATCTACCGAAGTACCACCTGAAAGCAGAAAGTAGATTTACCCGTTTTGAATTCACGAGCGAAGGCAGAAGAGGCGCAATCCGCAAACTCCCTAGTTCGTCGTAGTGTTCAGCGCCGCGCCGTTGTGCTTAGGCTTCCGAAGGGAGACTAAGCACATCAGACAAAAGGCAGTCTGTGACGGCCAGCGACACCAAAAGCCGCTTCCAACTATTTTCTTATTTTTGAGAATGAAACAAAGGTTATATCTGGACACCTCAATATTCGGCGGCTATTTTGATGACGAGTTTGCCGAGTTCACTATTCCGCTATTCGAAAGGCTCGACAAGGGAGAATTCATATTGATATTCTCCACCGTAACTCGGGATGAACTTACCAACGCTCCCAAGAAGGTGCGGGATTTGGTGACAGACGTGAAGGCCGAGTTTACCGAATTTTTGGAAGTGACAAATGAATCGGTCGATCTTGCCACGAACTATATTTCAGAAAAGGTGGTCGGGCCAACGAGTTATGCAGACTGCTTGCACATCGCCTTAGCGACGATCGCCGAAGCCGATTACCTCATCAGTTGGAATTTCAAGCACATCGTAAACGTTCAGAGAATACGCGGCTACAATTCGGTAAACGTCAGCAACGGGAACAAAGAGTTAGAAATTCGCTCACCAAGAGACTTCATGAACTATGAAAACGACAATTGAAAAAGAGTTTGATGCGGTAAGCTATATGCGCCAGCAGAGGAATGAGTTAAGCAAAAAGTTAGCAAAAATGACGAAGGCAGAGATTGTGGCCTATTTCAAGCGTGAGGAGTTGCGAACGAAGGTGCAGCCGAGCGCATAATCTTTTAGCTCCTCAGTTCGTCGTAGTGTTCCGCCCTAGTTCCTAGTTCGGCGTAGTCTTCCGCGCCTAGTTCCCTAGTTCGTCGTAGTATTCAGCGCCGCGCCGTTGTGCCTAGTTCGGCGTAGTCTTCCGCGCGAGTTGTGCGGAGTCTGCAAGACTGCGTACTAAACATGGAAAGCCGTTTTTAACGGCCCAAAGCCTAATTCTGCCTTAATACCCAAAGTGGGGTAGTTTATAGGGATTGAGGAATTTTGCTTATTTTTCGTTTTTGGACGGCTCGTCCTGACTGCAAATTGGGCACGGCCCGACTAAGGTAAACGAGGGGCAGCCGGGGGCTCTTTACAAAAAATCGATCATGCCAGAAATTTCAAGATTTTTTGGAATAATAATTAAAATGTATTTCAATGACCATAATCCGCCTCATTTTCATGTTGAATATCAAGGATATACGGCAATTGTCAATATTGAGGATGGAACCATCCGGGGCGAAATGCCAAGAAAGCAACTGGGTTTGATCTACGAATGGATAGATGAAAATAGAGAAGACCTTTTAAAGAACTGGAAACTATCTGTGGAACAAAAACCCTTGTTCAAAGTAAAACCATTAACCAAATAGAAGCTATGTTGATTAAAGTAATCGAAGCTAAATATTTGAAAAGCCATCAACTGGCTTTGAAATTCAATGACGGGACTGCTGGAACAGTAGATCTGAAAAGAGAGCTTCGTGGTCCGGTGTTTGAACCTTTGAAAGATGTAGAGGTGTTCAAAAAATTTGAATTGGACGCTTGGACGGTTTGCTGGCCCAACGGAGCAGACTTTGCTCCAGAGTTCCTTTATGACCTTGTTAGTGAAACTCATAAAGTGTTGAATATAAGCACTTAGAAGTGATTTTTCTTCTCGTTTTCCTGTAATAATTAGGATAAGTAAACGGTCTATGACGCTATCCGAGCATCAGCTTTTCTTTTGACGTGGATCGCGTTGCAAACGCGAGGAGAGACGCCCCCGATTTCAAATCGGGGTTAGCGGAGGCTTGGACATCGAACTGATCGCGGACATCTCCGGCGTCTCCGTAGATTTCGTGAATGCCGTAAAAACGAAGACTTCTGCCAACTGATTAAACCCGACGAAATCCGCATCGCCGCCGACCCCGTGGTGCAGTACATGGGCCAGGGCGATCTCCAAAAACTCATCGCCGAAACCCAACGCAAAATGGAAGCCGCCGCCAAGGATCTGGACTTTCTGGAAGCAGCCCGGTACCGGGATGAGGTGTTGCAGTTGAAGGAAAGGTTGAAGGGGGAGAAGGTGAAGTGAGGGTCAGATGGGTGAGGTTGGGAAATTTTGTTTATTTTTCGTTTTTAAAGGACTCGTCCCGGCCCGAAATCGGTACTATGTCACTTCGCGTCTGTGATGCGGTCCGAGTATTGTCTTTTTGGCTCGCGATGGAAGGTGAGGTGAAGACAAACTTAACGTATAAACATAACTTCTATGAATCTTGCGAAAATATGTTACAGAGATTTCTTTGATGATTTTGATTCGGTCGAACTTAAAAAATTGCTTGAAGGCATTCCATCAATCAATATTTTAGAAAGAGTAAGTCTGAGTAATATGAAGTTATTTTATGAAGGAAACAATACAAACACTCAAATAAATATATTCAAGTTATGGTCATTAAAGCTTCCGAAGTTTATCCGCCAGCGTACTGAGTATATTATTAGTCGAGTAGAAGTACAGAAAAATACATTTTGCTTTCTTGATGGTCCTAGTTCTCTTCTTTTAATCGATAAAGTACTAGAAAATTATGCTGATCTGCCTAGAAAGGATGTGCTTTCGAATGAAGAAGAGCTGAGAATTTTTCAAGCTTACATGTTTTGCGCTCAAGCCTGGATTATTCGACAAGAAGAGGGATACAGTAAATTTTCCAAAGAAAATAATCCCTTTGAGTTTATTCTATGTGCACAATTTTGTATGAAAGAGTTCATGAGAAATAAAGATTCCAGATTGCAAATGATAAAGGCTATATATTTTTTCAAATTTTGTGAATCAAATTCTATTTTTTCAAATTTCTTGAAAATTTTTTTGAAGCACGTTGATCTTGATAGTTGGCAAGCGTACCTCAAAAATATTTTTGATTTTTATGGTTTTCATCTTATAAATAGTTATATTGGACGTGGTGTAATATTATCAATTGAGGAAGATGATGGTATCATTGGATTTCTTGATGAGTTGTCGGTTAATGTTAGTACATATCAGAGCACATCGGACTTCTCAGAAATACGAAGATTTCCCTTGATTAAAATTGACACCAACTCATATTTAGTGTTGAGTATGATCTTTCTAGTTGACAAGTTGTATCAAGGAATACAGTTTAATTTTGCGAAAGTTTTAGTTGAAAATAAAGCTATACATAACGGGAAGGTCATCAATAATCCACCTCAATTTTTTGGATTATATGGGGAGGTGTCTGAAAAGTTTCTGTTTTATAGAGTAATTGATGAAGCATTTATGAAACTCAATTGTATAAAAATTTCAGGAGAAAGATTCGAAAAATATAAAATCGATGGGTCGCCAGATTATTATATAAGAAATCATAATAATATATTTGTTTTTGAATTTAAAAATACATATATAAATTCAAAATATAAATCTTCCACAGATTTCGTAACTATTAAAAAGGCTATTCTATCAAAATTCTGTGTTGATGATGGGAAAATCCGTGTTGGAGTTCCACAACTTATAAATGTTATAAAGAAGATATGTGATGGCAAGTTTGAAGTTTTGGACAACTACAATTTAAATAAAATAAAGATATATCCAATTCTTGTTTATGTAGACCCTTCTTTGGATGCACCTGGTGTTAATTTATTGTTAAATAGAGAATTTATACTTAAAGCTCATCAACTAGAATTAGATGCGAAATACTCAATTAAGGACGTTACGTTAATTAACATAAATACTTTTATTGAATTTCAGGATTTGTACAACAAAAAGATCGAAAGATTAGACGATAGTATTGATAATTATATTAATATGGGTCGTAAAACAAAAAGTATCTACGATAAGTATTCCTCATTCAGCGATTTTTTACCGTATTCGGTTTTTAAGAAAAAGATTGATTTTACACATGTTGTGGCAAAGCTAGTTAATGAAAATTTACTTACTTACTCTAATTCGGCGTAATCCTCCACGCAACCTTGTTGGGCCCTAGTCCGTCGTAGTCTTCCGCGCGAGTTGTGCGTAGTCTGCAAGACTGCGTACCAAAGATAAAAAGCAGCCGGATGGCCGGCCCCGCGATGGCCGGCCCCGTTGAACGGCCCGAAGCCTAATGTTCCATTTTACTTATCTTTGAAAGAAACATATCTACCTGTACAGCCACCACCCGGTATGAATCTACCGAAGTACCACCTAAGAGCAGAAAGTAGATTTACCCGTTTTGAATTTACGAGCGAAGGCAGAAAAGGTGCGATCCGCAAACTTATAGAGTTTCAAGCCACGAACGACCCCGACGTTTATAACCTGGCTTTTGGCGAGGAAGATCCATCGACTGGTGATATTGACGATTTGGCGGTGAGTGACAACGGCGATACTGAAAAAGTACTGGCTACGGTTATTGATGCTTTATACGTTTTCTTCGATAAATATCCGGCCTCCTACGTTTACGCTACGGGAAGTACCAAAGCGAGGACGCGGTTGTATAGGATGGGCATCACTAAATTCTATGAAGAAATGAAAAATGATTTTGACCTATACGGACAAATTGGAGATTATTATCAGAAATTTGAGCTAGGGAAAGAATACGACGGTTTTCTGACGCAAAGGAAATTTTGACTAAATTGTAGACTATGAAAACAGTAGAAGAGTTAAACAAGCGGAAACTACCTTTGGTGACGATCGATCCGAAATTGGACAAATACCGGGATAAGATCATGTTCCCGGAAAAGCTGGCAAAGGCCAATAAGATGCTCGAAACGGCTAAACTACCACCGAACAAAAACCGAGATTAGGTACAAATGGCTTATGGCTTAAATCAAGAAAAAATAGACATGGACGGACGTATCATCAACATCGACCCGGAAATTCTGGGAGGGACGCCCGTGTTCGCCGGGACACGAGTACCGATTAAGAATTTGTTCGACTACCTCGAAACCGGAGAAACGATAGACTACTTTTTGGACGACTTCGAGGGGGTAAAGCGCGAGCAGGTTGTAGAAGTCCTGGAAATATCACAGAAGTTCATCAAGTCGTCTTCAAACATCCCTAGTTCTTCGTAGTCTTCCGCACAAGTTGTCGTATTCTGAAAGACTGCGTACCTAAGATAAACAGCAGCCGGATGGCCGGCCCCGCGACGGTCGGCTCCGTTGAACGGCCCAAAGCCCAGGGTTTCTTTGATGGCTCTTCTTCTCACCCATAAGCAAGGGTAAACCAGATTATCCAAATGCTTCTCCTGTTGAAAATATCCTCACGAAAATGGAAATAGAGCAAATCAAAACCCAGGTCGTCCCGATACTCCGCCGCCACCGCATTTCGAGGGCGGGCTTGTTTGGTTCCGTAGTCACGGGCAACACCGATGAACAGAGCGACATCGACATCCTCGTTCAGTTAGGAAGCAAAATGGGGCTGCTGGAATTTGTGGGCATAAAGCACGAGTTAGAAGATATTTTACATAAAAAAGTCGATCTGATTGAATATCGGGCAATAAAACCCATGCTGAAAGACCGTATCCTGTCCGAAGAGGTTAGAATGTATGGCTAGGAAAAAGCGCGACGAATTGGTTTTCTTGCAGGATATTCTGGATTGCATCGACAGAATCGAGACTTACTTGGAAGGCGTGACCGAGGATGAGTTCGAGAATAATTTTGAAAAGCAGGATTCAGTCCTCCGCCGGATAGAAATCATGGGCGAAGCCGTAAAAAAATATCTCCACCGAAACGCGGCAGAAATATCCCGAAGTGCCCTGGCGGGATTTTGCCGGAATGCGCGATATTCTAATTCATCAGTATTTTGGCGTCTCCTTGGCGATAGTTTGGCAAACTGCGACTATCGAGATACCAGAATTCAAAGAAGAAATAATGGCGATTCTCAAAGACTTAAAAGACGCCACCTAGCTCGTCGTAGTCTTCCACGCGAGTTGTGCGGAGTCTCAAAGACTGCATACCGAAGACAAACAGCCGCCTGATGGCTGGCCCCGCGACGGTCGGCCCCGTTTGTAACGGCCCGAAACTCAAATTCTGCAATACCTTATGGGATACCATCTGCTTTGCAATCGGAATCGGGTCAGTAAAAATAAAACATCGTTTCACGAAGAGAAATATCCAGCTATGAAAGTGCTTAACACGGAACTCCCCGATGAGGTAGAGTTATACGAAGCAAAAATGGTACTGGCTGCGTATATGTTTGACAGAGAGATACTATCATCGGGTCAAGCGGCTGAATTCGTGGGCATTTCCCGAAGAGAATTTTTGGAAGAAGTCGGCAAATACGGCGTGTCCATATTCGGAGAGACAGGCACAGACTTGGAAGCGGTCAGTGGACTGGAAATTTGATAACGAAGAAGGCCATAGCCGATGCAAGCTGTTTGATTTTATACGAGAAAATCAACAGATTGGATATTCTTCAAGAAGTTTTTCCTGAATTGGTAGCCACCCAGGAAGTGGTTGAAGAATACGGATTCATACCGGATTGGATAAAAGTAGAAAACTTCGCATCCCTGGCCAGATATTCGGACTTGGCCATCGGTTTGGGCAAAGGCGAGGCAAGTTCTATTGCCCTGGCTATGGAAAATAACCATAGCTTGCTCATCATTGACGAAAAGAAAGGACGGAGGAAAGCCAGAGAGTTAGACATTGAAATAGTGGGTTCGCTCGGCATTTTGCTTCTTGCCAAAAAACTGGGTGTGATCGAATCAGTGAAGCAGATAGTCGATCTTATTGGTAATACGAATTTCAGACTATCTCCGCTACTCCGAACCAAAATCCTGAAAGAGGCCAATGAGTAGCCCCTGGTTCGTCGTAGTCTGAAAGACTGCGTACCAAAGATAAACAGCCGCCGGATGGCCGGCCCCGCGACGGTAAGTCCTGCTGAACAGCCCGAAGCCCAATGTTTCTCTACCCAAAAACCAAGAAAACGCCATGTCAAACCGCATCACCATTGATTCCGACATTTGCCACGGCAAGCCCTGCATCAGGAATATGCGGTGGCCCGTCGAGGTAGTTTTGGATATGCTCGGAGCCGAAATGAGCATTGATGAAATTTTGCAAGATCATCCTGAAATGGAGAGAGAAGATATTCTCGCCTGCCTTCAATTTGCCAGCAAAACGATTTCGGGCCGTTCGATTCCGGTTATCGCGTGAAAGTGCTACGCAACGATTAATTTTTCTCACCTCACAAATCACAATAAAGCATGAGAAACCGGTTGAAGTACCTTTTCACCACATTAGGAGTAATAACCTATCTGTTGACCTCGTGCAGCACCGAAGAGAGCGGCCCCAATCAATTGACAGCCCAGGAAAAGGAAGACGGCTGGCAATTGCTTTTTGACGGCAACTCCCTGGAAGGCTGGCATCTGTATAATCAAGGTAAGGTGCCGTCCGCTTGGATTGCGCAAAATGGTGAACTGTATTGCCAACCCATCTTCGACACGACCGCGCATGGAGACTTAGTATCAGATCAGGTGTTTGAGAACTACGAGCTGGCCTTCGAGTGGAAAATATCCGAGGGGGGTAATAGCGGGGTTTTCATCAATGTGCTGGAGCGGGAAGACCTTCCAACAACCTGGGCTTCCGGGCCTGAGTACCAATTACTGGATAAAGCCCACCCGGACTACGATATGAGTCCCGCAAAGAGACCGGGCACGTTGTTTAATTTTTATCCCCCCATCAATGAGGTCGAGCTCAAGCCCGCCGAAGCATGGAATCAGTCCCGCATCAAACAAGTCGACGGGAAGGCCGAGTTCTACTTAAATGGCGTTTTAACGGCACAGGAGGATTTCAATTCCGACCGTTGGAAAGAAGCGGTGGCCAACAGCAGCTTCAAAACGTTTCCTGAATTTAGCAAGCACACCGAGGGACGTATCGCGCTACAGGATTGGTCCAAAGGGATTTCGTTCCGGAATCTGAAAATTAAAAAACTGTAAGCCAATCGAGTTCGGAGTCGTGACGAATGCCATACTTCCCTTGCGTAAGCTACCAGAACTGTGAACTTATCGAGCTTACTGGCTTCGTTGACCCTTCATGCCAACCAGGAGCATTCCATCATCGGGATGAGTTTTCTGTTATTCAGTCAGTGCCTGACAAAATCTCTCACTACAAGATAGCGACCAATTAGTAACCGAAGAAACCGTTGCGGGTTCTCATTTGACTTTTCCTTGAAACTTTACAAAGATGAACGCGGCAAGCATCACCATCAGGCCACTCCAAAAGGCGGACATTCCCGGTGCTATGCAGCTGAAAACGGCCGAAAATTGGAATCAGACGGAGGAGGACTGGCATTTATTGCTAGAGCATGACCCAAATTTATGCTTTGTGGCCTCATGCGATGATAAAGTCGTAGGCACAGTCACAGCCACCAATTACGACAACGACATTGCCTGGATAGGAATGATGTTGGTTGACAAAGACTTTCGTGGATTGGGCTTGGGCAAGCGCTTGCTGACTACCTCGGTTGAAAGTTTGCGCGAGTGCAAATCCATAATGCTCGATGCCACAGATAAAGGACTTCCTATGTATCGAAAATTGGGATTTCAGGAGGAGCGTATGATCGACCGCATGGTAGCAACCAACTTGAATGGTACTCTGCCAGAAGAGGAGGATAATTATATTAAGCTCCTGGCGGGTGCGGCATTGGATGAAGTAGCAAGCTTGGATCAGGAAGCCTTTGGAGCCAATCGTTTGCGATTAATCACTGGTTTTTTGACAAAAAATGGGGACAAAGCCTGGTACATAGAAAAAGAGCGCGAGCTGGCAGGTTATGTCTTTGGTCGGCCCGGCAGCAACTATTTTCAGCTTGGCCCCCTATCGGCGAAAACCGAGCAAGAGGCAGAATTGCTGGTAAAGACAGTGCTGAGAAATTATATCGGCAGGCCTGTCCTGGTTGATATTTTCCAAGACAAAGCGTCCCTGAAAGCATTGCTCTCTTCGCTCGGCTTTGTAGTGCAGCGGTCTTTTACCCGAATGTATTTGAAACATAATCCTCACCCCGTTTCCAGGCAGAATTACTACTTGATCGCCGGGCCGGAACTGGGCTGAGAGCGACAGATCAGGACAAAAGCCTCACGCCGTTTTCCAGGGGCCCTGAATAGCCAGCGTCAGTCCTGCGCCCTGAATATTGACAAAATAAGTACTGCCATCAGGCGAAAAGACACCGCCTGCGAACTCTGACTCGTAGCCCACGTTTTCGGCTAGTTTATAGAATTCGCCCTTTGGGGTGACACCCGCCACGAAGGGGTGCGGGTGGTCTTCACAAAGCACCACGTCGCCCCAGGGTGCCACGGTGAGGTTGTCGCAATTCTTGACAATGTCGCGGTCATTGGGTTCGGCGAAGAGTTCCAATTGGCCGGGCCGCTGCTTTTCGCCCGGCTTGCCTTCGTCGACGCTGGGCACGTACCGGAACACCTGGCCCGCGCCGATGGTACCGCCATTGGTGCAGGCGAAGTAAATGCCGTCGTTGCCGTACCACATCCCCTCGCCCCTGGCAAAGCGCGCCGCACCCTTCTCGAATCCCTGAAACCGCAGGTCATTGTCGGGCGACTCGACGTTTTCGATGTCGACCCACTCGACGTCGAAAAACTTTCGGATCGGGAAAGTGGGCGTGGTCAACGTCTCCCAGTTTCGGGTGTCCTGCGAGGCATGCCCTTTGATGACCAAGGCTTGCAGTTGTCCCCCTTTCAATAATTTACCGGGCTGCTTGGGCAAGTAGCGATAAATCAGGCTATCGCCCGAGTCTTCGGTCAGGTATACCACGCCGGAGCGCGGGTCGATGGCCACGGCCTCGTGATTCATGCGCCCCATTGCCTTGATGGGCAGAGCCTTCGTCAAACCTTTTCTTGTATCGGAAGGCACCTCGAAAACGTAGCCGTGCGACTGCTCGCACTTGTTGTCTGCTTCGGGTGCCAGCGTCGATTCTTCGCAGCTCAGCCAGCTACCCCAGGGAGTAGGCCCGCCCGCGCAGTTGCGGGTAGTACCAGCCAGGCTCAAAAACTGCTCCTCGACCCGGCCCGAGGCGTGGTCGTACACCAACGTGGTAGTTCCTCCCAGTTCGGGCTGCTCTCCCCTACCCGCATCGTAGAGCAGTGAGCGATCCACTTTGGAAAGCAGCGTGTTTTCGGAACCAAAGGCCCCGCCTTTTCCCTCGGCGCTCGCCCGCATTTCGTGGTTGCGGATAATCACGGTTTTGCCTTTTTGTCCCCGAAAAGTAGCCATGCCGTCGGGGAGTCCCGGCGAGAGCAGGCCATCGCTCATCAGGTCGCCGTGGCGCGAAATAATGTCATATGAAAAGCCTTTAGGCAAATTCAAAACACCTTTTGGGTCGGGAAGCAGCGGGCCGTAGCCAACCCCCGCAGGCACTTGTTGCGCATGGACGGGCGTGGAAAGAAACTGGCTGAATCCCAGGAAACCGAGGGAGGCGCTTCCGGCGAGGGCAAGAAAGTCGCGGCGTGAATTGTGACGGGTCATGATAGAAGCTAAAATTGATGGATAGTCTGCTTCGACTGGCAGAAAGTTCAGTCAATATACTGAAATATGCCATCTTTCCTCAAAAGACTTAACTTGCACTTTTGAGATACGAGATTTTATAAATGTGATTATGAAGTTGTTCATTCGTCTTACGCTTTTTCTGTTTTTAACTACTTCCACGGTTTTTGCCCAAAAGACCTATGATGTCTGCGTATACGGCGGCACGTCGGCGGGCGTCATTGCGGCTTACACGGCCAAGATGCAGGGCAAATCGGTGCTGCTGATCGAACCCACCAAACGCCTCGGCGGACTGAGTTCGGGCGGACTTGGCCAAACCGACATCGGCAACAAGTACGCCATCTCGGGCGTGGCGCGGGATTTTTACCGCCGCATCGGTCAGCACTACGGTAAGTTCGAGCAGTGGACGTTCGAGCCGCACGTGGCTTTGAATCTCTTCAACGAATACATCGACCGCGCCAAAGTGGAAGTTTGGTACGACTACCGTCTTTTCTCAGTCGACAACCAAAAGGGGAAAATTCAGGAGATCGTCGTGGAAAATTCACTTTATCCCGAACCCAAAACCAACCGAACCATCCGGGCGAAGGTCTATATCGACTGCACCTACGAGGGCGACCTGATGGCGAAGGCGGACGTCAGCTACGTGGTGGGCCGCGAGGACAACGAGGTGTATGGCGAAACCTGGAACGGAGTCCAACTCCTCGACAAACACCAGTTTCCGCCCGGCATCAGCCCTTATAAAGTACCCGACGACCCGGGCAGCGGTCTGCTTTGGGGAATCAGCACGGAGCCGCTCTACCCCATCGGCAGCGGCGATAAAAGTGTGCAGGCCTACTGCTTCCGCACCTGCCTGACGAGCGACCCGGCCAACCGGATCCCGATTACGCGTCCCGCCCGCTACGACTCCACAAAGTACGAACTGCTGCTGCGGCAAGTCGCCATCGAAAAGCCCGAACACATCAACTGGGGCGTGCTGCATATCGCCGATATGCCCAACCACAAAACCGACATCAACAACAAGGGCGGCCTATCCACCGACATGATCGGGGCCAACCATGCCTACCCCGAAGCCGACTACGACACGCGCCAGCAGATCATTCAGGATCATGTGGACTACACCAAGGGCTTCTTCTACTTCGTGGGCCACGACCCCCGAATGCCCGAACACCTGCGGAAACAGATGCTGGAATGGGGCTATCCCAAGGATGAGTACCTGGACAACGACCACTTTACGCCCCAACTTTACATCCGCGAGTCGAGGCGCATGAAGGGTGAATACGTCATGACCCAGCACCACTGCGAGGGCGATGAGGTAGCCCCGGACGCCATTGCTTTGGCCGCTTACAGCATGGACTCGCACAATTGCCAGCGGCTGATGGTACCCAATCCCGCCACCGGAAAAATGATGGTGCAAAACGAAGGCGACGTGCAGGTGCACGGCTTTGGCCCCTACCCGATCAGCTACCGCGCCCTCACGCCCAAGCGCACCGAATGCACCAATCTGCTGGTGCCCGTAGCCCACTCGGCCAGTCACATCGCTTACGGCTCCATCCGTATGGAACCCGTTTTTATGGCGCTCGCTCACGCAACAGCCATCGCGGCCGTGCTGGCGGTGGATGCCAACACTACAGTGCAGGAAATCGACATCGCTGCCCTGCAAAACAAGCTCAAAAACGACCCGCTCGCCGACGGAAGTACCGCCGAGATATTGTTGGATAGTGACGTGACGCCCCAGGCTGTTAGCTTAAACGGCGACTGGCGCACCGAAAAAGGCGGTGGAAAATACGCCGCCTCGCAGTTGGTGGACGAGTCGAAAGGTCAGGAAATCAAATCGGTGCGCTACACGCCGGAGATTTTGAAAAAAGGGAAGTACACAGTCTATATTTTTAACCCCTACCCCGGTGCGGGCGGCGTGAACCCGGCGCAGTACGACGGAAAAACGACCGGAAAGGCCAGCCGGACGAACTTGAAAATCAAAGTCGGAAAAGCGACGAAGGAAGTCGCCCTCGCCACCCAAACGCAAGTCAACGAGTGGATCGAAGCCGGAACCTATAAGTTCGAGAAAGGCACGGAGAACTATGTGGAAATAACGAACCAAGGCGCCGACGGCACCGTGGTGGCCGACGCCGTGCTATTCGTTCCGGTGAAATAAGGCTGTCGGCTGTCGGCTAATAATAAACATTTCTACCCTTCAACAATTACACGATTACACAAATTAACAACCCTTGATATTAGTAAAAATTGGCGGCAACGTCATCGACAACCCCGACGCCTGCGCGGCTTTTCTGCAAGCCTTCGCCCAACTCGAAGGTCCTAAAATACTCGTGCACGGCGGCGGCAAAATTGCGACCCAAACCGCCGCTCAGCTTGGCATCGAAACCCGGATGGTCGAAGGCCGCCGGATTACCGACCAGCCGATGCTCGATGTGGTGACGATGGTGTACGGCGGTCTGGTCAACAAAAACCTGGTGGCCCAACTCCAAGCCGACGGCTGCAACGCCATCGGCCTCACGGGGGCCGATGGCGGCATCATCCGCTCGGTGAAGCGCCCAGTCAAGACCATCGACTACGGCTTTGTGGGCGATATCGAAACCGTAAATACCGCGCAAATCGACGCTTTGCTGCACAGCGGTCTGGTGCCCGTTATTGCGCCCCTAACGTACAGCGCCGAAGGCCTGCTGCTCAACACCAACGCCGACACGATGGCTTCCGCTACCGCCGTGGCGATGGCGCAGAATCATGACGTTAGTTTGATTTATTGTTTTGAAAAAAAGGGGGTACTTTCTGATCCTGAGGACGATGATGCGGTCATACCTGCATTAAGTCCCGCTTCGTACGCCGATTACAAGGCGAAGGGAGTCATTTATAAAGGCATGATTCCAAAGTTGGACAACGCCTTTGTGGCTTTGCAGTCTGGCGTGAAGCGCGTGGTCATTTGCCACGCGGACGATTTGCTGGCAGCAATCAAAGGCAAGGCAGGGACGGTGCTTAAGATTTCCCCAAAACCCACAGAAGAACAAAGAGGCATGCGTGGCTCTAATTAGCCTTCCTTATTAAATTTTTTTTGAGAAAAGCGCGCCTCACTTTTTCTCAAAGATGATTTTAAAAACCATAAAGTACCTTCCTTTTTGTCTTATCGTCGCCTGGCTGGCGGCGGTTCCGGTTCGCGTCCAGTCCGTCACTTTTTATAATGACGTTCAGCCAATCATTCACAACAACTGCTCGGTTTGCCATCGTCCGGGTGAAGCGGCCCCTTTCTCGCTGATTACTTACGAGGATGTGGTGAAGCGTTCTAAATTCATCCGTAAGGTGGTGAGTGCCCGTTACATGCCGCCCTGGAAAGTCGGCGACTATTTCGTCGACTTTGCCAACGACCGTTCTTTGAATGAGAAGGAAATCAGGACCATTGTCGCCTGGATCGACGCCGGAACGCCCAAGGGGAAGGGGTTATTTCAACCTATTCTCCAGCACCACCACCCCCTTGTTGCCCTGCTTCCAGCGCTCCAAAAACTTCTTGGGCGTAGGCGTGATCGCTAAGTAGAAAGAACCCAAAAGTATATCCAAGTCCCCGTCCTGATCCACGTCGGCGGCGTCCATGGTGAGCCAACGGCCTCGGTTGGGGTCGGGGAAAGTGCGGGGCGTGAAGGTATTGTTCCCTTTGTTTTCCAGGTACACGAATGACCGCACCGGGTCAAGGGCAAAGTCAGGGAAGAAGGCAATGGCGGCGATGTCGAGGTCGCCATCCTGGTCGAAGTCGCGGGCGAGGGCTTGGCTGGCTCCGTGGAGGGGGTAGAAGAATTCTTCCTCGAACTTGTCTTTGCCTTTATTTATAAAAATCCTGACGCCATGGTAGGGTTTCAGGACGTAAGAATTATCGCCGTTATCACCATTGGCGTAGAGGATGTCCGGCTTGCCGTCTTTGTTAAAGTCCACCAACTCGAAGTAGCCCGAACCATACACGGGCGGGAAACGCAGCAGAATCTTTTTAGCAAAATTGCCCTTGCCATCGTTGAGGTACACCGCGATCTGCTCGTCGCCCTGCGCCCAAAGTACCCACAGATCTTTACGGCCATCGCCGTCGTAGTCCTGCCAATAGGTCATGCGCGCGCCGGGCCAGTTTTCGATGACGTGCTTTTTGGTCGAGTCGGTGGCCGTGGCCTCGTGCCAGGACAGTTTGCCGGTGTAGTTGCCGTACTCGCAGATCACCACGTCCTCGCGGCCATCCTCGTTGACATCGGCGTAGGTAGCGTGTACGGGACGCTGCAATTCGCCGATCAGCCGTTTGCCGCGCCAGTTGCCATCTTCTTTTCGGATCGAGAGCAGTGCGCCTTTTGCCTCGTCATTGGGATCCATAAGGCCCATGCTCAGTAAATTCCAGCGCTGACCCGACTGCGGCCGGAAGTCCGAAAAAGGGCTCTCAGAATTGAAAAGAGAGTCGACCGTTTGGAGTTGCTCGTTCAAAACAAACACCCCGCCCCCCCGCTGACTGACCCATATCTGGCGGTTGAAGGGATCGTAGCGCACCGCCGTGACGGTTGCCAGGAGCGGATCAGCAGTATTTTTTAGTTTGAAATTGGGGAGAGAAAGCAAGGTGTCACGCAGTGGCGGGCGGGGCAAGGTCTCGGGAGCGCTTCTGACGTAATACGCCACAATGCTCGACCATTCTTCCTGAGTTACCACAGGCCGGTCAGGGAACACGCCCAGTTTCGTAATTCGCTCCTGTTCTTCGTATTTTTGAAAAAAAGCGGAGTCATTATCGGCGATGGAAATTCCTAACCTGGGAGCCATGTAGGGAAGCGCCCCATTCTGCCAGGTAGCTTTATCCAACAGCGAGGGTTCAGGAAACGCGTGACAGCCCGCGCAGTACTGCCTGGCCAATACCTCGCCATTAGCCTGCCGTCCCGTGCCGCACGACCAATACCCCAACGCACCCGCCGCCACCAGCGTAGTACTTAGCCAAATTCTTTTGAATGAAATCACGCCTGGAGTAATTTCTGAATAGCCTTTTCCACGGTCTCAAATTCAAATCGCGCCAGTTCGTCGGCCATCCGCTGGTTTACTTCGATGAGATTGAGATTCCCGATGCTGCCTTCGTGGCTGTGTTTGAGATCGCGCGGGGCCGTGTAAGTTTTGTCGCCGATTTCCTTGCCTACCTGCCGATACGCGTCCCGAAAGGGCACACCCTGCATCACCAGCTCGTTCACCCGCTCGACACTGAACATCAAATCGTAGCGACTATCGTCGAGCAAGTTGGATTTGACTTCCATATTTTCCAGCATGAAGGCGGCCACATCCAGACAATCGAGTATTTCGGCGAAGGCGGGCATCAGGATTTCCTTCAAAAGCTGCATGTCGCGGTGGTAGCCCGAGGGCAGGTTGCTCAGTACCAGTGTCACCTCCATCGGCAGGGCTTTCAGGCGGTTGGTTTTGGCGCGGAGCAGTTCGGCCACATCGGGATTTTTTTTGTGCGGCATGATGCTGCTGCCCGTCGTGAGGGCGTCGGGCAGCACGATGAAGCCGAAATTTTGGCTGTTGTACAGGCACACGTCCATTGCCAACCGCGACACCGTAGCCGCCAGCGAAGCAAGCGCCGTCAGTGCGGCTTGTTCGGTGCGGCCCCGGCTCATTTGGGCGTAGACTACGTTGTAGTGCAAGCCTTCGAAACCCAGTAACTCGGTCGTCATGGTTCGGTTGAGCGGGAACGACGAGCCGTAGCCCGCCCCCGAACCCAGCGGGTTACGGTTGGCCAGGCGGTAGGCGGCGTTAAGTTGCACCACATCGTCGATGAGTCCCTCGGCGTAGGCCCCGAACCACAGCCCGAACGACGACGGCATGGCGATTTGCAGATGCGTGTAGCCGGGTAGCAGGTCGTCTTTGTGCTGTTCGGCGCGGTCTTGCAGTACTTGGAAGAGCCTTTCGGTAGCCCGTACGACTTGCGTCAGGCGATCACGGACGTAGAGTTTCAAGTCCACCAGCACCTGGTCGTTGCGCGAGCGACCACTATGAATTTTCTTGCCCGTATCGCCGAGTTTTTGGGTCAGCAGCAATTCTACTTGCGAGTGAACATCCTCGACGCCCGCTTCGATGGTGAACTCGCCGGCCTGTGTTTTTTGGTAGACGGCTTTGAGTTCTTGCTGCAGATCAGACAATTCTTCCTTGGTCAGCAATCCGATAGATTCAAGCATGGCGGCGTGGGCGAGATTGCCCAGTACGTCGAATTCGGCTAGGTGGAGATCCAGCTCGACGTCTCGGCCGACGGTGAAGCGCTCAATTTTTTCGGAGGTGACGGTATTTTCTTTTTGCCAGAGTTTCAAGGGGCAGGGTGGTTTTTTTTTATTAGGTGACAAGACGGGCGGGACCGCAACGGCGGACTGGCCCGTACCACATTTATTTTAATTCCTCCGCCCAGTTGAATCGGTCGGCAGGAGAGAATTTCCAGGGGGCCTGGCTGGTTTCCAGATTGCTGAACATGCCGTTCCAGGTCGCAGGAGCCTTGGCCTCTTCCATGATCTGGAAACGCCGTAGCTGCAAGATAATATCCAGCGGATTGATCAGAATCGGGCATTCCTGAACGCAGGCGTTGCAAGTCGTGCAGGCCAGAATTTCCTCCTCGAGTATGTAGTCGCCTAACAAACTCTTGCCGTCGTCTACGAACTCGCCCTTGTTTTCCTGCATGTTGCGCCCCACGTCTTCCAGGCGGTCGCGGGTGTCCATCATGATCTTGCGGGGCGAGAGCTTTTTGCCCGTCATATTGGCCGGACAAGCCGCCGTGCAGCGCCCGCATTCGGTGCAGGAGTAAGAATCCATGAGGTTTTTCCAACTCAAATCCTGGACGTCCTTGGCCCCGAAGCGGCCGGGCGGCGTTCCGTCGATTTCGGCAGCGGGCGTCCCTTCCACAACGGCTTCCGGCTCCCCCACGCCCAACATGATCTTAACCTCCTTCGTGATTTCGGGCATATTCTGCATCTCACCTTTCGGGATCAACCGAGCAAAGTAAGTATTGGGGAATGCCAGCGCGATGTGCAGGTGCTTGGAGTAGGTCACGTACACGGCAAAGCCCAAAATCCCGACAATGTGAAACCACCAGGCACCGCGCTCCAAAGCAATGAGTGAGCTTTCGCTCCAACCCGCGAAAAGCGGTTTCAGAAATTGGCTGAACAGGAAGTTCCCCGCTTTGGTATAATGCACGCTGTTCATGTCCTGCAAAACCGAATCCGCCGCGTTCATCATCAAAATGGCGATCATCAGCACAATCTCGAAAATCAGAATCAGGTTGCCATCCAACTTGGGCCATCCGTTCATTTCGCGGTGCTTGCTGGCTTGCAGCCGATCCACCTTCACGACGTCACGTCGGAAGAGAAATATTACGCAGGTGACCAGAACGCCCACCGCCAGAAACTCAAAGAAACCCAGCAAATACTGATAGCCTGCCCCGAAAAACGGCGCAAACATGCGGTGTTGACCCGAAAGCCCATCCAGGATAATTTCCAATACCTCGATATTAATAAGCAGAAACCCGGCGTAAATAATGAAGTGCATGAATCCCACGACCGGGCGATCGAACATTTTCCTCTGCCCGAAAGCCACGCGCAGCATCGTACCCAGCCGCTCACCGGGGCGATCTGTGCGATCCTCGTCTCGGCCCAGTTGGATGGTCTTTTTGATGATACCCACGCGCTTAGCGATCAGCCATACGGCGATACCGAGGACAATGACGAAAATTATTTGTTGTAGATATTCCATGGTTTAGTAAATCATTAAAGGCAGAGCACAAAGTGTACGGTGAGTATCATACCTAAGCTGCTCCTCGGTTTCACATAGTATGCTTGCATACTGATAACGAATATCGGAGGAAATGTTCTTCCGACAAGTGGTAAGTTAGATTATTTTAGGAATAAGCACGTGAAAAAGTCAGCCATGCTATCATTCAAATGGTCTGAATTCCTGGAAACGAAAGTTTTTAAAAATATTTGGGGCAAATGTTTGGGCAATCCAAAGCAGACTTCTATTTTTGCAGTCCCAAAAGGGGTCAAGTGAGCGCGGTGATGTAGCTCAGTTGGTAGAGCAAAGGACTGAAAATCCTTGTGTCGGCGGTTCGATTCCGTCCATCACCACCCAATAAATCAGGCAGTTACGATATAAAAATCGTAACTGCCTTTTTTTGTGCAGTTGAGTGCTATTATAATTCACACGCCTACCGTTAGCCTGATTTGGGACGCGCTGTCGTATCTTCCAAGCTTCAGAGCCCGGCGTCACACTTTTTCCTAACTTTGCCATTCTTTCATTTGACAAAAAAACAGAGTTTACCATTAGCCAATGGCGAAGCGGATCAAGTACGGGAACACCTGGTGGGGACAGCAGTGGATCAGCGTGTTGGAAGGCATGGATCAGAGTGGGCGGCTGGCGCGGGGCCGTACTTACGCCAACGGCGGGGCGGTGCAGACCATCGACTTTGCGGGCAACTCATTCAGGGCCAAAGTGCGGGGCACGCGCCCCATTCCCTACAAGGTAGCCTTCAAGGTCAATGCGCTGTCGGCCTCCGACAAGGCGAAGGCGGTGGGATTGATTACCGAAAATCCGCTTTTTCTGACCCAACTCCTTAACCGCCAACTCCCCGCCGACCTGTACGAAGCCTGCCGCAGCATTGGCGTCGATTTGTTTCCCGAAAATTGGAGTGCGTTCGACGCCGCCTGCACCTGTCCCGATTGGAGCGTTCCCTGCAAGCATCAGGCGGCGGTGCTGTACCTGGTGGCCAACGAGATCGACAAGAACCCTTTCCTGATCTTTGAACTCCGCGACTTCGATTTGTTCAAGGCACTGGAAGGGCTGGGCGTAGCCTCCGCCGAGCAGAAGGACGTGGAAATCCTGGACGTGGCCGCCCTGCGCAAGCCCGTTGAAATGGGTGAAGAGATCGAGTTCCGGCCCGACGAGACACTCTACGATGCCGTGGACTTCTCGACCCTGCCCGACTGCCGCGACGACCTGCTGTCGCTGCTGGGCGACGCACCGCTGTTTCATAAAACGGGCGATTTCAAACTGGTACTGCGCGACGCTTATCTCGACGCCCAGAAAAAAGCCCGTGCCCTGGCCATGACCGATGCCTCCGACGACGAAGCCGTGAAGCGCGAACATGACTACAACAAAGACCTCGACGCTGTGGAAAGCGGCGAGATCATTTGGGATGACGCGATGGGCTTCCTCCAGGCCAATTTCCGCGATACCAACGAGCGGCTGGTGCATCAGTTCAACGAGGCGCAAAAGCTGGTGGATTGGCTGCAGCATTTTCCCAACAGCCAGTTGCCGCAGCTCTCACCGCTGCTGCGCGGACTGTACCTGACCAACCGCTTTGCCAACAAACTGCTGGAAACGGGCGGCATTTTGCCCCAGCTCCTGCGGGTGCAGCTCAAAAAAGAAGCCTACTTTGTCCGCTGGATTCCGGCGCTGCTCAACGAGGATGTCGCCCGCGTGGCCGGGCAACTCAAAGCCCTGTTGCCGCCGGAGTTTTTGTTCTACAAAATCGGTCGCAACGATATTTACGAACCCATCGCCAGTGACTGGTTTCCACTGCTTTGCTCGCTGCTGCTTACCGAGCGGATGCGGCAGTTCAACGACCGCTACCACTATAAGGATACCGAGATCGAGGACTTGTTTTTCCGGCGCGAGTTCGCACGGTTCAGTGGGTTCGATAGCCGCGAAATTCCGGCCAACATTCAACTATGGCTCAATAAATTTTTTATCGCCCAGCGTGATTTTGTTCCCGTCATTCAGGTCGAGGATGACCCGGATACGGGGACGTTCGTGGTGCATATTTTGGTAGAAAACAAAGCCCGGGAAATGGCTGCGCCCGTCGATTTTGCTGACTTCATGCGGGAGCCCGACTACGCGCCCGTCCGAATGGGTGTGCTGCGTGACCTGTCGATGATGGCCGAGCATTTTCCGCAACTTAACACGCTCATCTCGTCCAAAGGCGAGGCAGAGCTGGCGTTCAGCGCGCGGGAATTTCCCGAGATTTTGTTCAAAATGCTGCCGCCTTTGAAGCTGTTCGGCATCCGTATCCTGCTGCCCAAGGCCCTGCAAAAGCTGGTGCGTCCGCAGCTTTCGATGACGCTCGACGAGGAGGAAAACGGCAAAGTGGCGGCCAGTTCGGTGATCAGTTTGGAAGAAATGCTGGGCTTCCGCTGGGAGGTGGCCCTCGGCGATCAGCAGGTGGATACAAAAGAGTTTGTAAACATTATCGAAAACTACCGGGGACTGGTCAGGATCAAGGATCAGTACGTGTATCTGGACGAAAACGAAATCCGCTCGTTACTGGACAAGCTGAAAAATCCGCCCGAGCTGGACTCGCAGACGCTGCTGCAAACCGCCCTCACCGAAGAGTATCAGGGGTCGGGCGTGCAACTGACCGACGCGGCCCGCAAGCTCATCAAAAACCTTACGACGCCTGAGGCGGTGCAGCTACCCAAAAAGCTCGACGCCACCCTCCGCCCCTACCAGTTGCGCGGCTACGAGTGGCTGTACAAAAACGCCCGCATTGGCTTCGGCAGCCTCATCGCCGACGACATGGGCCTGGGTAAAACGCTGCAAGTGATCGCGACTTTGCAAAAATTCAAGGAGGAAGGCGCGTTCAAGAAAAACAAGGGTTTGGTAATTCTGCCCACCACCTTGCTCACCAACTGGGGCAAGGAAATCGCCCGCTTCGCACCGGGTTTGAAGGCGCACGTCTACCACGGCCCCAACCGCAGCAAGCTGGAATTCAAGGACACCGACCTGGTGCTGACGACCTACGGCGTGGTGCGCAGCGAGGAGGAGACGTTCAGCAAAACCAACTGGCCGGTGGTGGTGATCGACGAGGCCCAGAACATCAAGAATCCCGCCACGGCCCAGACCAAGGCGGTCAAAAAAATCAAAGCCGGGGTGCGCATCGCCATGAGCGGTACGCCCGTCGAAAATCGCCTGAGCGAGTACTGGAGCATCATTGATTTTGTAAACAAAGGCTACCTCGGCACGCTCAAAAAATTCAGCAAAGATTTTTCCATTCCCATCGAGGTGGACCGCGACCAGCACCGCCTCGAGGTGTTCAAGCGCATGACGGAGCCGTTCATCCTGCGGCGCGTCAAGACCGACAAGAGCATTATCCAGGACCTGCCCGACAAGATCGAGATGGATCAGAGCTGCCAGCTTTCGGGCGAGCAGGCGGCTCTGTACCAAAGTGTGGTGGACACGGCTTTGCGTGGCATCGAGGGCGCGAAGGACGGCTTTAAGCGCAGCGGCATGATTTTCAAGATGATGACGGCGCTGAAACAAATCTGCAACCACCCCACGCACTACCTTAAAAAGGGAACGACCGACCCGGCGGCCTCCGGCAAGAGCACCATGCTGCTGGAACTGGTGCAACAACTGCTGGAAAACGGCGAAAAGGCGCTGATTTTCACGCAATACGAAGAAATGGGGACGCTGCTGCAAACGATGTTTGCCCAGCAACTCCAACTGGAGGTACCCTTCCTGCACGGCGGCGTAAGTCGCAAAAATCGCGACGCGATGGTGGAGGATTTCCAAACCAACCGCTCGACGCGCTTACTGCTTTTATCCCTGAAAGCGGGCGGCACGGGCCTTAACCTGACCGCCGCCAACAACGTGATTCACTACGACCTGTGGTGGAATCCCGCCGTGGAGGCCCAGGCCACCGACCGCGCCTTCCGCATCGGCCAAACCCGCAACGTGCTGGTGCACCGCCTGATTACCGAGGGTACTTTCGAGGAAAAGATCAACTGGTTGATCCAGAACAAAAAAGAGCTAGCCAACCTGACCGTCGCCAACGGCGAAACCTGGATTGGGGAATACTCGAATGCGGATTTGAAGGAGTTGGTGGCGTTGCAGTGAGGGGTCTTTGATTTAAAGGGAGCAAATCATTAGATTTGTTGAAAAAAGTTCGCCATGACTGTACTAACCGTAAATATCCCAGACGATTTGGAAAAGGAGCTTTCTACACTGGATGCCGATTTGGAAGTGGTAGTTCTCAAAGCGCTACGTCAGTACATTTCTGTGGATACCCCGGCAACCGACACCGAGATTGAGGATGCGGTCGCTCAGGATGCTTCAAAGGATTTTCTGACGCGAAAGGAATTGGAATACTATCTTGCCCTGCCATGAAAAACGGCGAGATCTGGCTAGTGAACTTCGATCCAAGTTTCGGCCATGAATATCAGAAAGTACGCCCGGCGCTGATCATCGGGGCTGACCTTTACATTCCTTTGGGGAACCTTATTACTGTACTTCCCATTTCCTCCCAAATTCAGAAATCCGGGATTCTGGATGTCACAATCCCTAAAGACGCAGCCAATAGGTTGATAAGCGACTCTCTGATAAAGACGCGACAGATCAGTTCTTTCGACAACCGCCGATTTATTAAGAGAATCGGCTTGTGTCAAGTTCCGGTACTGCAAGAAGTAATGCACAACATCGGCCTTTATCTGGGCGTGCAATAATCTCAAACAACGGCGAAACCTGGATTGGGGAATACTCGAATGCGGACTTGGAGGAGTTGCAGTGAGAAAAGCATTCGTTTTTTTCCAGTAATTTCGCAGAATACAAGAAAACGACGACCCGGCTATTCTCGAAATTCATGCAAAAAATATTTTCCGCCAAGTACCTCCTGCTCGCGCTCCTGCTCTCGGGCTGCTCCGTCTCCCGCTATATCCAGAAAGAGGTAAAAACCTCGCCCGTGCTGTCCCAGCACCACGTCGGGATTTCGGTGTACGACCCAGCCAATCGAAAAACGCTGGCTTCCCACCAGGACGACCATTACTTCACACCCGCGTCCAACACCAAGCTATTCAGCTTTTATGCCGCCCTGACGGCCCTGGGCGACTCGGTGCCGGGGCTAAAGTACCAGCTTGGGGATAGTGTCCTGGTTTTCCGGGGAACGGGCGACCCGTCGCTGTTTCATCCCGATTTGCCAGAAAGCGCGGTGGTCAATTTTTTGAAAAACAGAAAAGAGAAACTGCTTTTCTCGACCGCCAACACCGACAACCCGACCTACGGCCCCGGTTGGTCGTGGGACGACTACAACGACTACTACCAGGCCGAGCGCGCGCCGCTGCCCGTGTACGGCAACATCGCCCGCTTTACCAGCCCTTCGGGCCTATACGTGCGGGTGCAGCCCGAAATTTGGCAGGATTCGCTGGATTTGGATATGACCGTGGTGGGTTTATTGCGCGACCGCAACCGCAATCATTTCCGCCGCTCGCTCAACGCGCTGCCCGCTGGTTTGGAGCAGGATATTCCCGTCCACATGTCGCCCCAATTGACGGCTGCGCTTTTATCGTACGGATTGAAGAAGCCAGTGACGCCGACGGACGAAGAATTCCCCGGCCCCTGGAAGACGGTGTACAGCATTCCGTCGGACTCGCTCTACCGACGTACGATGAAGGTGAGCGACAACATGATGGCCGAGCAAATGATGCTGCTCTACGCCAGCGCCCACGGTCTGCCACTCAACAGCAGCCAAGCCATCGAACACGCCAAGCTGACTATCCTGGCTGACCTACCCGACCAACCCAACTGGCGCGATGGCTCGGGGCTTTCGCGCTACAACCTTTTTACGCCCCGCACGATGGTGGCCTTGCTGGGGAAAATCTACCAAAAAATCCCGCAGGATCGCCTCTTCGACATCTTGCCCGAGGGCGGCAAATCGGGAACGATACGCTCTCTTTTCAAGGGGGAAGAGGTTTTTGTTCACGCTAAAACGGGAACGCTGAGCAACGTCTTTGCCCTAAGCGGCTATCTGACAACCAAAAAGGGGAAACTACTCTATTTCAGTTTCATGAACAACAACTACGTCCGCCCCACCGCCGAAATCCGCAGGGAAGTGGAGCGGGTGCTAACGGGACTACACGATCGGTACTAAGGAGTATTTTTATCGCTGGAAATACCCAATGCAATCTTTGATCCAGCCCCTAATGCTAGCCGAAACCCACCCTCCGTGGTCTGTGTCTCCACCACGGTCATCCGGCCAACGGCCTCGGAGAGGCCAAACCTTTGTAGAAAAGGTTGATAACAAATCCTTAACAGCTTCGGAGAAGCGCAACAACAGCCCAATGTTACGCTTCTCCCTGATCTGTGTCTTTACAGACCTGCTGCGCCGGGTTATCATGTTCAGGTAGTTTGGCTGTGCACTCCTCCGAATTTTGGTCACAATTGTCTACGTATAGCAGCCAAATCATGGGCCATAACCGTAAAGCAAGGTAGCGACACAAGCCCTGCGGATGCTCAGAGCCTACACTGGCCGAATGCGCACGCCTATTTTGCCCCGTTCCGGCCAGAATTAGTAAACCTATCGGTAGCGGATCAGGCACTTTTGTGATTAAATCTTTTTTCCTATTTGACTTGGTTTTGTGGTTTAATATTTGTCGTACTGATACTATCTGTGAGCGTGTTGTGAGGAGTAGGGGTTCGCTCTGAAGATATTTTCTGAAATCGCTTTGTAGCTGAAAATATTTTTCTGCGAAAATGTTTTATTTTATTCCACATTTCTGCGATTCCGTCGATGTACATTCTTGTTTTAGTTCAAGTGTAGCTGTATTATCCGAATATTTAATTAAAAAATATTTAGAGTAATTCGCTTGCAAGTTTGGGTTACTTTTCTAGCTTTGAAGCGATTTTTTACTCTTTCATCCTTTAAACGCTTACTACTATGAAACGAAGACCGGTTTCGTGGAGGCGTAGCCGTCCCGCCACCAAACTCTTGGGCTACGCTGTGCTGCTGGCCGTGGGCCTGATGCTCTCTTGTGCGAAAAAAGGACCACCAGAACCCGATTGTGGGTGCGAAAGTAAAAATACTGGCTTCCTCACGGAGACCAACGCCGAGTACGATGGTGATGGATTATTCGCGGTTTATGATACTACTCAATATCAAAGGTTAAGTTTTTATACTGTCTGCGATTTTGATCCATCATGGAAATTATCACAGAGAGGGGCTTATGACTACTTGATTTCAGGTTATTACAAAAATCAATGTCTTTATCCTGGTAGCACCTCTCTTTTTACAAATAACCCTCTAGAAATCAGTTCAATTGTTGTACCTAAATAACATCTGAATCATGGAAAATCGCTTCTTACCCCCCACATTAGGTAAGCTATTGGTTACTTTAATTGCCATCTTCTTACTTGGCAACCTAACCGCCCTTGCACAGGACAAGTACAGTCCCAAATACCTCACCGAGAAAAACGATCCGCTTACCAGGGATGCTAAGACCCTGACCCAAAATGGTTGGATCGAGATGAAAGAAGAGACGAGCGTTACTCCCGACCAGTTCTTCGAGCGTTACGGCACCAGCCTAGGCCTTGCCGCCAACCCCCACCTCAAATTCGAGCAGGTAAAATCCGAAACTGGGGCGAAAGGTACTGAACACCGTCGCTACCAACTCTACTACGACGACGTCAAAGTGGAAGGCTTGGAGTTTTTTCTCCACTCCCGCGATGGCAAGGTGCGATCGGCTAGTGGGAAAATCGTGAGTGCTCTGGAAATTAATACCGAGAAAAGGCTCTCGGAAGCCATTCCGTGGCCTGTATCCCACAGGCCTTACCACGAAATGCTGGCACGCGGCATGAAAGCAATTGAGGCGACGGATTAATGCGACATTCACTCCACGGATTAGGTCAAGGGACTGTTGCCAACCACCGTTAACCGTTTGACCTTTGACCCGGAAGCAGAAAACAAAGTCGAGCGTCATCGCTCCTCCCACTCCCTCCCCGTACAATAAATCATGTTTTTCCCGCCCTGACGAATGAGAACATAGATTTTGTACCGTCCCGGCTCGACGTTGGCTTCGTGGAAGGCTCCGTCGAAACCGCGCGAAAAGTACCGCCGCATATTAAGGAAAGTGTCGAAGGGCAAGGCATGCTGGTTGGGTGCGGCGGCGTACGCATGTTTGGCGGATTTGAGCAGCAGATAGGGGCCGTCGGTGTAGTCGCGCCCGGCGTCGATGAATTCCTTGGAATTATACGCGTGGATTTCTTCGGCGTGAAGGAACAGGCTGTCCAGCGGGTAGTCGCCCGCACAGGAAAGTCGGTCAGTGGCGGCGTTGGGCTCCCAACCTTCGGCCAGCGGATCGGCGGATTGGTAGTAGGCGCGGATTTTTTCGTAGTGCGCCTGAGTCATGTCGAACATGCGCACTCCCAGCCAATCGGCGTTGTAGCGGGCGTTGAACTCCTGCACGATGGCCGTGCGGCGGTTGTTGACGGCCCCGGCGAAATTTGCGTACAGAATCGCCAGATTGAGCAAGATAGCCACCGGAATGGCCACTACGCCCCAGCGGCGCCGCCGGAGCGGCACCAGCCAAGCTAACGCGCCAAAATGCAGGGAGACCAGCGCCAGTGCGGTATACATCCGGTAGCGGCCTTTGAACAGCGACTCAAATCCACCCAACGGAATGCGCTTATAAACAACGGCGAAGGAAGTAATCGTCACGAAAACCATGAGTACCAGGGCAAACTGTCCCGCCGGACTGAGAGACAGCGGTTTGCCCAAGATCGAGCGAAACAGCGGCAAAAGATTCTTGCGAAACAACCAGAGAAATAGCCCAACGACCGCCACGCCCGCCGCCACCGACAGTGCCAGCGGTACGGGCTGCGTGGTGTAAGCGTCGAGCGCGGCGATGGAACCGATGAAACCGAAAAAACCCGCCAAGCCTTCCTTCACCTGCTGGAAATCGGAAAAATCCAGGCTGTCGGTCTTTTGGGGGAAACCCAGGAAATAGACGTAACCCACCAGCAACGCCACGCCGATCGTGATGAGAAATTCGCGTCGCCTCCCGGTGATCCAGAGCAGGAAAATAATGACGGGAAACACGGCGATGCCATTGCCGTAAGTGTAGGTAGCCAACAACGCAAAGAGCCAGGCCACCCAAAGCTGTTGCGGCCTGTGCGTGGCAAAATAAAAAGCCAGCATCGCAAACAGCAGCAACCCGAAGTTGCACAGCGAACTCACGCCCCAGAACATATTCTCGAAGGAGTGAATGCTGAACCAAAGCCAGACGATTGGCACGAAGTACCACAGCGACAACACCGGCGCGGCAATCCGTGGTGCGGCACACCGTGGTGCGGCACACCGACGGAACACGGCGCAGAAAACCCCCGCGCAGCCCGCCCAGCACAAGTTGCCGATCACCATTAGGCTCACGAGGTTGACTTTACCAAAAAGGTAGTAAGAAAGCAGGACGAGCGAGCGGGAAAAGATCAGCCGATGCTCGGGGAAAGGATCAGTGAGCCGCTGCCAGCGTTCGAGCCAGGAGGCCTCCTCGAAGCCGGGAATGATGCCCAGAATCAGAATGTCGTCGAAGGCGACGTAGTTGACGTTGAGCGCAATCTGCGAAAAAACAAGGGCGTAGAGAAAAACGGGCAGCACGCATAAGAGCGCCGCCAACCAGGTATTTTTCTGCAAAAAAAGAAAAGTGGAACGGAGAAACGACATGAATGGGCGTCAGCGAACGGGGAGAATCGACGCCAAAATTAGGAAAGATTCCCGGAGAACGATCATTTTGGGTCGTTGTCGTCTACCTCGGCGGTGGCGCGGGGATCTTTGCTGTGGTCGTAAATGAGCTTGTTCTTGTCGTCCCACTCGCGCAACACAAACGGTTCGAAGTCCTCGTCCCAGCGGCTCTTGCGGTACTGCGTTTCCTTTTTGCGGGCACGGCGATACTGGTAGTGCTCCATCCAGCGGCCCACTTTCACGCCACCTTCGTACCTGCCCTTTTCCATCAATTGCCCTTCGTCGTAGAACGATAAATAATCGCCATCCACCTCCCCGAACTGCACCGGAACTACCTCCTTCACTTTGGTGTGCGCCGAGTCATAATAAGCCACCCGCGACTCCGCCGGGAAGCCCCGGTACCAGTGCGATTTATCGACCAGGTCGTAGTTGGCATCGTAGGTTACCCAGCGGCCATCCTTGGTGCCTTTATAGTAAAAACCCTCCTCGATTAAGTCGCCCCGCACGTAGCGTTTGTACGGTCCGTGCAGCGGCAGGGATTTCTCTTTATCCTTGATTACCGAGGAGCTCAACTGCTTCTTCCGCAAGTCGTACCAACGGTTGTAGGGCGCGTAGGGGCTAATGGCTTCGTGAGATTTCAGCACGTGAAACTCCTCGATGCGGGCACGGTCGCCACTCCCGTATTTCACCATGACTTTCTGCATCGGGATGCCCTGGTACTGGACGCGGGCCAGTCGGCCCTTCTTGGCGCGGCGGCGGCGCTCGGAGCGGCGGCTCTTCAGTTCCTTTGCTTTCAGGCCGAGGTCGGGGATGGTTTCGCCCAGGAGCTTAGACAAACTCTCCGACTTGCCCTTGCCGCCCGGCAGCGACAGGCCGGCCGCCGGATCCAGTCCAGTGGCTTGTGCATCGAGTCCGGTGGATTTTTGTAATTTGGCCCGCAGCGAATCCGCCTTCGACTGCGCGTTCTGCATCCGGTCTTTGGCCGAGCGTTTTTTCGTATCGGTCTGAGCCCAGGCTGTTGCCGCGAGGGCAATCCACAAAATAGCCAAAGAAGCGGCCCTGTGTATCATGATTTGCGTTTTTCTGGCGTTGTTTCTTATTAATCGTTGCCAATCTAGGTAACGAAGGCTGCCGTTCGATATTGATTTATGGGGAAAATTTCTGGTTTGCTGCTGCTTTTTACCCTTTGCTTCTTTTATAAAACAGGTGTTGTGGCCCAGGAAATTTCCCTTGGCGGCTGGCAGACGCACTTCAATCACCGCTCGGCCCAACAGGTCATTCAAGTTCAAGATCAATTCTTTTGCGCTACCTACAACGGCCTGTTCAGCTACCGCCCTTCCGACGACAGCACTTTTGTTTATTCCAAGATCAACGGCCTGCACGACACGGGAGTCAGCAGTCTGGCCTACGCACCGGATAGCCGCTTGCTGTTCGTCAGCTATCGCAATGGCAATATCGACTTAGTCGAGCTGGACGAGCGAGCCAAGGTACTAAATATCAGCGAATGGCCGCTACTGCGCGACGCTTCCGACCTGCCCACCGACCGCCGCAGCCATCAGGTCGTTTTTCGGCGAAACCTGGCCTATGTCAGTACTGCCTTCGGCGTCCTGGTACTTGATCCGGCCCGGCGCGAAGTACGCGAAACTTACCGCAACATCGGGTCGGGCGGCTCCGAAGTGGCCGTTTTCAGTCTCACTTTCACAAGCGACAGTTTGTTCGCCCTTAGCTCGCAGGGCATTCTGCGCGCTTCGCTGGGCGAGAATGTCAACCGCCAGTTTTTTGGCAACTGGCAGAAAGTACCCGCGCCCATCGCCCTTACTTCCCTCGCCGTTTTACAAGAAAAACTGTATACGGGCGTACCCGGCCAGGGGATTTTTCGTAGAGAAAAAGATGCCTGGCGCAACGTTTATCCTGCCATCAGCCAGCGGTATCGGCTTCGTGTCGCAAACGACCGCCTCGTGGCCGCCCTCGACGACCGCGTCGTGACACTCAGCCTCCAAGACCAGGCCGCGAGCTTCCGTGACCCGCTGCTGGCCGCACCGCAGGAGGCCATTTTGGATGCTGCCAACAACCTTTGGGTGGCCGACGGAAAAAATGGCTTGGTCAGCAACCTCACGGGTAGCTACCGATCGTACAACCTCAGGGCAGTGGCGTCCCCCGTCGGAGATACCACGATCAACAACCGTACCGATTCCATTATCGTGGATCAGAACGGGTTGCAGTGGATTCGCCTGCCTAATAATTTGGGGGGCGGTATTTTGGTAAAAAACACTGCGACGCGACAACAGCGGTACCTGTCCACCTCGCCCAACAACGGCGGGTTACCTTCGTCCCGCGTTAACAGCCTCTCGCTGGATCGCGATGGACTGGTCTGGTTCGCCGCCGACCGGGGCGTGGGATACTTTGTGCCGGAAGGCAACGTGCTTTCGGGCGGGGCAGTCAATGCGGTGTTTCCACTGTTCGGCCAGAGGCAGAACACCGCCCGGCGTCTGTTGCGCGATGCCTTCAGCACGGCCATCGTCACCGAGCCGGGCAACCGCAAGTGGGTCGGGACGCGCGGCGGACTGTATCTTTTCAATGCCGACGGCACGCAACTTATCCGGCAATTCACCGCCGCCGATAGTCCGCTGCCTTCCGACCATATCCTGGCTCTGCAGTTCGACGAAAGTACCGGGCGGCTCTACATCGACACGCCCAACGGCCTGGTTTCTTACCGTTCCGACGCCATGGCCCCGTCTCCCACTTTGCAGGAAATCACGGTTTTCCCCAATCCCGTGCGGCCCGGCTACGCGGGCGTAGTCGGTATCAAAGGGCTACGTGAAGAAACTGTAATAAAAATCACGGATTTGGCCGGAAGACTGGTGTACGAAGGGCGCTCCCAAGGTGGCACCGCCACCTGGAACTTGCTGGATTACACCGGACGCCGCGCTAAGGGCGGTATATACCTAGTGCTGCTCATCGCGCCCGACGGCTCGGAGAGCGTAGTGGGGAAGTTGGCGGTCGTGGAGTAAAATCCTTTCTTACTGAAACTTTCCCTTCGCCGTCACGCCCTCCCAGTCGTCCGTCCGAAACGGGGCGGCGGGCAGGCCCTCGGCGTTGAAGAGGTTATCGTCGATGGGCGAGTTGGCCCAGCCGTAGCGCACGGCCACGGGGTCGGGTACTTCGGGATGTGACACGACTACTTTGTCGCCCTCGATGCGGGCGGGAGCGTAGCGGAATTTGCGGTCACGTCCGGCTATCTCGAAGCCTTTCAGGTAGCCGTATTTTTCCCGCACCTTCAGTCCACCCCCGACGTGGTCGAACGAAACGATGGCCTTTTGCCCGCTGAACTGCGCGTCTCTGAAAGTCGGGCCGCTGTACACAATGTCGTCTTTGCCGTAAGCGATCTTCATCGCGGCCAGGGACAAGCGGCGGCCCACTTCTTGCTTATTGGTGGGGTGAATATTCTCAGGATTGCCGATATCGGTTGTCACGGCCATGCCCGTCTTGGGCAAGCTGAGCGTCATCGTTTGGGCTTCGCGCAGTTCGGCCCAGTTGCTGCCCTCATTGCTGTTCTGGAACGGGCCGAAGGTGGCCAATTGCACAAACAGAAAGGGAAAATCGTAGCCCCAATCCTTGCGCCAGCTTTCGATCAGCAGGGGGAACGACTTGCGGTACTGGTAAGCGCGCCCGGCATTGGACTCGCCCTGGTACCACAGCGCTCCGGCGATGGTGAAAGGGACGAGCGGAGCGATCATAGCGTTATAAATCGTGGTACCGACGTTGTTTTTATCAGGGGCATAGGTGCGCTCTGCCGACCAAGCAGGAATCATGCGCCAATCCGTTTCTACCAACGGCAAACTGCCCTCCGTAGCCTTTATGGAGTAATCGTCCTCGCTACCCAGAAATCCCATACCCCTGGGAGCCGAAGTTCCAAGTGGTCCGACTTTGACTAAAATTGAGTTTTTTCCTGACCGCCAGGTACCTGGCGGAATAGGAATTGCAACGGTTTCAGAACCTGAATTTTCGTGTATTTTTTTCCCATTAATATAAAAAATAAGTTGAGCGTCATGCCTGCCAAAATGTAGCGTAGTGGGCTTATCAGTCATGCTGGCAGGAATATCTACGTCTCGTTGCATATAAGCCGTTCCACGAAACCCGCGAAGGCCATTCCTGTCCCAGTTTCCGATGGGGTTCACTTCGATTTTCCATTGTTCAAAATCATAATCCGGTTTTAGGTACGCGCTCTCATCCACAGATTTCGGGTCGAAATCTGTCACGCCGTACGCTCGCTCAACGATTCCTTTCTCCTGCCGCTGCCCGTCCTCGTCCCAGCTACGGGGCATGGTAGCGGGATAATAATCCAGCACGTCGGACTCTTGCATCGCTTTATCACTGATCCAGCCTTCAATCTGCGAACCGCCCCAGGACGAATGCACCAAACCTACCGGAACGCCCAGCCGCTGCGCTAGATTCCGCGCGAAAAAGTACCCTACCGCCGAAAAATCCCCCACCGTGGCGGGCGACGCGATCTCCCATTTACCCGAGGTCAAGTCTTGCTCCGGCGTGAAGGCCAGCTCATGTGCCACCTCGAAGTGCCGGATGTTGGGGTGATTGGCCCGCGCGATTTCGGCTTCCGCGCTATCGGATCTATTCACTGTCCACGCCATGTTGGACTGCCCCGACAGCAGCCACACTTCACCGACCAAAATGTCGGTCAGCTTCACTTCGTCTTTTTTAGTCTTTACCACTAATTCGTACGGGCCGCCCGCGGGAATGGCGGGTAATTCGGCCATCCACTTGCCGTCGGCGTCGGCTTTGGCAGTGGCTTTCTGTTGGTTGAAAGTCAATTCGACCTTATCACCCCTACTGGCCCAACCCCAGACCTTGACGGGCTTTTCGCGTTGGAGCACCATGTGGTCGCCGAAAAGGCGGGCCACTTTCAGTTGCGCCGAGGCGAGGGTAACGGTGAAGGAGAAGAGCAGAAAAAGCGTTATTGTTCTTTTTTGCATCATTTTCTAATGACTTTGAATTTTTTGAATTTTAAAAATTTACCACAAATTTAAGGTTCCGAACACTTGATCGTAGGGGTTTGCGATATCAATTACTTCAAATCGAGGCCTGATCTTTTCGTTCAGCAGCTTGAAAGTAGCTTTCGACCGGGCATCAGATGTAACAAAATAAGTGATAGACTCATCCATATCTGCCTGAGCGAATAGTTTGGAATCATTTGGGATGATGGCGCGGGGCAGTAATTGTTCGGCTGCTATTCTTTTTTCTTCAAAGATAACTTTCGCGAATTGTCCTGTGCGCTGTGCCTGTGGCAGGTTAAAAGGAAGTATTTGAATATTTCTAAGTGGCAAATCCTCTAATTCGCCCATCACGCAGTACTCAGCGATAGAAACGGTAGAAACCTTTAGGATGACCCCTTGATCCAGGAAATAGCGGTAATATCCTCTGGCATTACCGTGAAGAGTGTCTTCATCATTGAGCAGACGGATAAAGAAGCTGGTATCCAGCAAAACGCTATAATTCATATTCGCCCCTTATATTTTGAAGCCATTCTTCCGTATTTACCCCCTGCCAGTTACGTTTGGCTTTGGCAATGAGTTCGTTAAGATACTTATCGTCGAAATTGGCACTATAATCAATCAATTCAATCATCACCAATGATTTGGTATCTATTTCACCGGTTTCGATGTTCTGCCGCCCTCTGGCTCTGATGCCAAACTTTTTGTACAGAATATTCTCTTCTTTCAGCTCCAGGAAATCCTGGTCGACCTCAATAGTGACATAGCCATACTCTTCTGTATCCATGTGAACATTGGCCGTCTTTTTACCCCCGGCATCCTTGATAATTCCGTAAAAATAAAGTTCTGCTTCCGCCCAACTGCTTTTGGTTTTGAAAAGAACGGTCAAAGGAGATATGACTAATTTAGTTTCCTGTCCTTCGAAGACGCTTATCTGAAATTCATAGTTTTTTTGTATCGCTAGATTCTGAATATTTTCAATGGCTTGGGCGGTTTTCAAATCTAAAAAATCAATGGAATTTTTTGCCTGGATTTGTGAAAGAATAGCGCCAAACCCAATAATGGTTTGCAAGGTAGTTTTGAATATGTGCTTTACCGAGCCTTCCTGAATATCATAAGAAATGAGCGGTCTCTGTTTCCTGGCATTCGGATATAGCAAATCTTCCACATCCTGTAATAAGGAAGCGACATACTTTATATCATAATTGTCAGGCGACAAGTCGCTGTTACCGACCTGTCCTATTACCTTTATTTCTAACTCCCCTACCTTTTTCATCCTTGTGTAAAAAGTAAATTTTCCCTACTCCGCTACCTCCGCATTTTCCAGCACGTAATTCATCTGGTAAATATCGTCGGCGTTCAGGGCCAGGGTGCCCTTGAACGTCAGCCGTTCGTCGGTCTTGAACTTGCGGGGGTTCTTCTTGAATTTCAGGGCCATGACCGACTCCGGTCCCGCGCCGCCGCAGAAGAAACACGCGCTGTATGGAAAGGCCGAAAGCACGTACATGTTGGCGTCGAGGTCGATGGGCAGGATGTAGCCCGTGATGCTTACTTCTTTGCCTTTCAATTTCTGTACCGCCGAGCCAAAGGTCGGGTACAGCATATATACCGACTCGTCGGGGTACCACTTTTTCTTGAAGGTTACGTCGCGAAGCGTTTCCCAAGTCAGCTTGACGGGGTTGGCCGCTGGTGCGAAGGCAAGTAGTGCGATTAGGGGGAGGAGAAGAATCAGGCGTTTCATTTTCTTAGTGATGAGTGATGAGTGATGAGTGATGAGTGATGAGTGATGAGTGATGAGTGATGAGTGATGAGTGAATTTATGGCTTTGCAACAACTAAAACAAGCTCATTGATCGAATGTTACAGCAAAATCTGCTCTGGGAACCAGGATCAAGGCTCACGGCGAGGGTCTAATCTTCGGCCAAAGTTCTTGAAATATTCAGGCGGTACACGCCCAGCGAAGGCAGGGCGGCGGCCAATATGCCAATTGCTAACGCACCGCCAAGCAAGTAGATTTCCTCTGGCAGGAGACCGAATTGGTTCAGCGAGTAGTGAAAATCCTGCTGGGCCGCGCGGCTGAATAGCCAGAGACCGAGTCGGCTCAGCAGAACGCCCGCCACGAAACCCATTAGCGCCAGGAACAAGCCTTCCAATAGTAACAACAGAAAAAGGCGGGTACGTGAGGCACCCATCGAAAGCATCAGCGCCATTTCGTACTTGCGGTCTTTTAAGGAATTGTACAAAGAAACGAACATGCTGGCTCCGGCGATGAGCATGATGACCAGCGCCAACGCCCGCAGCGTGTCGATGCCCACGCCCATAAGTGAAAACAGGCGGTTGATCTCGATGCTGGGCAGGGCGGCCTGCATCGAGGTGTTGGCGTTGATTTGTCGGGGCAGGGCTACCAATCCCATTGGGCTACGAAACTTGATGAGGGCGCTCGTCACCTCTTTTTCCTCGGCAGCGCGGGGGGCGGCCTCGGCGTCGAGGTCTTGGTGAGCGGGGTCGCTTTCCTTGACGCCCGGCGGCGGTAGTTCGGCGTGTTCGTGGATGGCCCAGATACTGCTCAAATCGGTGAGGATAAGTTGATCGACGACTGAGCCGTTTCGTTCCAAAATACCCACGACCCGGTATTCCGCCTCGCCGTGGTCGTCGCCTTCTTCGTCCAGCCCGTGGGCGCTGGCAAAGGCATCGCCGATTTTCAGACCCGAGGCTTCGGCCACCTGACCGCCGAGTGTAGCTTCCAGGGTAGTGGAAAAAAGTTTTCCCTCGGCTACTTTGGCTTCAAAATGTTGCACGTAAGCGGGCGTGGTACCCACGATCCGAAAGCCACGGTAGTTATCGCCCAGCGAGAGCGGAATAACGGTCTTGACAAACGGGTTCCTTTTCAAATTATTCACCTCCGCCAGCGGCACGTTGCCGGTAGGCGCGTCGATTTGGTAAATGCTCGACAAGATCAGTTGCAGCGGACTGCCCTTGGCTCCCACCACCATGTCGATGCCGCGAATGTTCCGCCGAAACTGCTCATCGAGCTGCTTGTTCAATAGCAGTAGCAACGAAATAATCCCGATGCCCAACGCTAACAGGAGCCCGCTCAAAAAGCTACTCAGCTTTTTTTCTTTAAGATTGGCCCAGCTTATTTTGGCAAGGTTCATTTTTTGTTGTTGAGTTGTTGAGTTGTTGAGTTGTTGAGTTGTTGAGTTGTTGAGTTGTTGAGTTGTTGAGTTGTGAAAAACTAGCCTATCCCGTTAGTTTACTCAATGATTGTCAGAAACTTTGTGCCTTTGTGCCTCTGGAACTTTGTGCCTTTGGAACTTTGGAACTTTGGAACTTTAAAACTTTGCCCCTCAAAACTACAACGTAACCCACTCTCCAAACGATTCCTTCAACCGCTGGTCGTGGGTGACGACGATGAGGCTGGCCCCGATGGACTGCGACTGTTCCCTCAATAGCGCCACTACTTTGTGGCAGTTGTCGTCGTCGAGGCTGGCGGTGGGTTCGTCGGCCAGGATCAGGGCGGGGTCGTTCATCAGCGAGCGGGCGATGCTCACGCGCTGCTGTTCGCCCTGGCTGAGTTGGCTGGGTTTCTTGAATAAATGTTCGGCGACGCCCAACTGCTCGGCGAGTTGGGTGGCTTTGTTTTTGTCCTGATCCTTATTGGCAAGATAATTGGCTAACAAAATATTGTCCAGCACGTTCAAAGAGCTCACAAAATGCGCCCGCTGGTAGATGATGCCGATTTGCTGCGCCCGCACGCGGCCGGCCTGCCGGGCGCTGAGGTTGTGTAAGTCTTGCCCGTCGAGCCTGATTTCGCCGGAGTGGGGTTGTAGCAGTAGAGCCAACAAGTGCAATAAGGTAGTCTTGCCGCTGCCCGACTGCCCGAGAATCAGCAAGGCTTCCCTTTCGGCGCAACGCAGGTCGGGAAAGGCGAATTTTTTCTGGGGTGAATAGGAAAAGGTGAGGTCGTGGCTGGCAATCATTGGTGGCGTGGCTGGTTCAACAAATCAATAAATCAACAAATAAACCTCCGACAATATCGTTTCTTTGGAGAAATACCCCTAATAAACCGTCAACTATCTTAATTTTGCCGAAAAATCGGCCAAAGCATATGAATCTTTTTTTTGAAAAGTACCGCAATGTGAGAACAGCAGGGATGGCCTTAGCCGTACTTATGCTACTGGGAAGTGAGAATGCCACGGCGCAATTCAAAAGCAGCAATTTCGTCCCTTATTCCAGCGTTTCCCTGGGCATCGGCACATCCAGCTATTACGGCGACTTGGCCCCTTACAGCCGCCCCTTCGCCTCTACCTTTGGCATGCTACGGTGGAGCGCTACCGCCGACTACACCCGCCATTTCTCGCCGCGTTTCGGCGCGCGGGCGTCCTTTACCTGGGCTAGGATTACGGGCGACGATTTCAAGATGAACAAGGGCTCCAACGGCAGGCCCCTGTCCTTTGCCCGAAATCTGCACTTCCGTAACGACCTCAAAGAGTTTGCCCTGACGGGAATTTTCAAAATCATTCCCGACAGCCGCAGTTACGACCGCCGTCCGCAGTTCAGCCCGTATCTTTTTGCGGGTATCGCCGCCGTGGCCCACAACCCCATGGCCCGCGAGCCCGACCTGGACGGAGACCGCTGGGTGAAGTTACAGCCCCTCGGTACCGAGGGGCAGGGGAGTCCCGGCGAATACGGCGACCCTTACTCCCTCATCACGTTTGCCATTCCGGTTGGCTTTGGACTTCGCTACAAGATCAACCAACGTTTCGATGTATCGGCGGAATTAGGCTTCCGATTCACCACGTCGGACTTCCTCGACGATGTCAGCGGCAACTATCCTGATCCCAACATCCTGAAAGACGACCTCTCGCGGGCTATGTCCAACCGTTCTGCCGAACCCACGGCTGCCCGCAAAGGGGGTGACCGCACGGAAGGACTTAAAAGGTTTCTGGCCGAGCAATACGGAATCACCGATGCCGGTATCGATCCTTTCGTGGCTATCCAGCAGACGGAATACGCGTCCCCCGATACGCAACGGGGCAATCCGGCCCGCAACGACACCTACATGACGGGCAGTATTCACTTGACGTATATCCTGGGCAGCCCGATTAAGTGTCCGCCTTTGAAGTGAGTGGAGAGTGGAGAGTGGAGAGTTGAAAAGTAGTACTTACATCTTATTAATGGCTGTTCCTAGCTAGAAAAAAGCCTTTTTTAAATAAACACCCTTGATCTATTCTCTTCGTCCTGTTTTTTTTGTGCTAATGCTCGGAATAGCGAGCAGCGTTAGTGTGGCGCAGAAAATAGAAATCGGGGCGAGTTTGGGCGGCCTCAATTACAAGGGCGACATTTCTCCCGCCATCAATCCCCGCTTTTTTAGGCCTGGTGGCAGTCTGTTTTTTCGCTACAATGCCAGCAAATCGGTCACCTTCAGGGCCGAAATGATGATGGGCCGAATCGCGGGTGACGATGCTTTTAGTAAAGACCCTTTCCAGAAGACCCGCAATCTGTCGTTTCGTACCAAGCTATCGGAAGCCAGCCTCGTTACGGAATATAACTTCCTGAATTACGAAGACCGCCGCTTTGCCCTCAATTGGACGCCCTACGTCTTTGCGGGTATCGGCTATTCGCGTTTTTCTCCCGATCCGAAAACTTCGGACTACGCCACCAGAGGCTGGGTGTTGCCTTATGGCGTGGGCGTAAAGTACCAAATCAATCGCCCCTGGAACATCGGGCTGGAATTGGGTACCCGCAAGACTTTCACCGACCACCTCGACAACCTGGGCGGAACACCCCTTACGACCGCTAAGCTCGATCAGGGTGATCCGGCGACCAAGGACACCTATTACTATCTTGGATTTTCGGTGAGTTATACTTTTTATCGCATCGTCTGCCCCGAATAGCATGAAGAAAAGGTTTTTACTCTTCGGCGTCATCTTCCTTATTATTCTGGCGGGGGCAGCCTTTTTTGGTTATCGAGGTTACACTAAGTCGTTCAGTCCCGCAGCCGTAGCTGAGTTTGGCCAAAATGGCCTGGCTATTCGCATTAAGTACTGCCGCCCCGCCAAAAAAGGCCGTCTGATATTTGGCCGCGAGACCGATCAAGCGCTCGTGCCCTACGACAAAGTGTGGCGTACCGGGGCTAACGAAGCCACGCTCATCACCTTTGCCAGCGATGTAACGGTAGCCGACACGCCCGTTCCCGCTGGCACTTACTCCCTATGGTCCATCCCTGGCCCCGCCAAGTGGCAACTCGTGCTGAACCACGAAACGGGCCAATGGGGCACGCAGTACAACGACGGCATGGACTTCACTCGCATCGAGATTCCCATCCGGGTGAATCCGCAGGTCACCGAAGACTTCAAGATATTTTTTGAACCCAAATCCTACGGCACCGACCTGATCCTGAACTGGGATCAAACCGAGGCCGTAGTACCTATTCGGGCGGAATAGTTTATTTGTTTAGGTGTTTAGACGGGCCTGCGGCGGCCCCAAAACGCCTAGGCTGGCGCAAGCCCCGCTTTGGTACTCAGCCGTGCGCCCGGAGGCGTACCCAGGTACTTTCACTTTGCCACTTTGTCCCTCTCTTCAAATGTTCGTCACCGCCATTGAAAAAGTCAATCCCTTTACCCGCCCCATTCACTTTATTACGCGCTACTACGGCGGCGGGGAGATCGACCCCGGCTCGGCCACGATGTTTTTTGTCAATGAGGAAGGGTTCGCGGTAACTTGCAGGCACGTCGCTGAGCTGCTGATCAACGGGCAGAATATTTATAGCCAGTTCCTGAAATTCAGGGCCGAGCTGCGGCGGTTCGAGAAAGACAAAAACTACGCGCTTCACCTGAAACGGCTGGAAGATCAGCACGGCATGACGAAAGAAACGGTGATTCGCCTTTTGCCTAATTTCCTGAATTCGATCCGGCGGGAACTCACGATGGAAATCACGCCGCATCCTACGCAGGATTTGGCCATTATCAAGTTTGCCAGCTTCGACCATACTTTCTACCAAAGCCACGCCGTATTCCTGCGCGATGGCAGCGAGGTGAAGCAGGGCCGCTCGCTTTGCCGCCTTGGCTACCCCTTTCCGGAGTTCACCAACTACCGCTACAACAAAGACCTCGACGACCTCGAATGGACAACCGAGGGGCGGCAGGCTTCCCCCAGCTTTCCCATCGACGGCATCGTGACGCGCCAGATCGGCGATCCAATCACGAATCGCGTCGAGGGCATCGAACTCAGTACGCCCGGCCTGCGCGGCCAAAGTGGCGGGCCCCTCTTCGACCGGCACGGCATCGTGTACGGAATGCAGTCGGCCACCCGGCATTTGCATCTGGGTTTCGACCAAATCAACAAGGAAGTTTCGATTGGGGGCAAGAAACAGCGGGTTTCCAACTACCCTTTCCTGAATGTGGGACAGTGCGTTCACGTGAACGTCATCAAGGATTTTTTACGGGAAAAGGGGGTGAAGTTTTACGAAGCCGACCCGCCCGCCGAGGTGCCTTAGTTTTGGTGTGAAAAATAAAAGGCACTATTTTTGAAAAAATCAAGCACCAATCATGACTGTCGACAAGCTCCCGCTCCTCAAAGAATTAGAGCAACCCTACGAATTACCCGAGGCAGCCGTCACTTATTACCAGGAATTCGGCTACGTAAAGCTGAAGGATGTGCTGAGCGAAGATTTGCTGAAATACTACGGCAAAATCATCACCGAAAAGGTGATCGAACTCAACACGCTCACCAAGCCGATGGAAGAGCGGACGACTTACGAAAAGGCTTTCCTGCAAATCACGAACCTATGGGCGAAAGACAGCGAGGTGAAAGAATTCGCCTTCTCAAAGCGCCTGGCCAAGATCGCCACCGACCTCATGGAGGTGAAGGGGGTGCGGATGTACCACGACCAGGCTTTGTACAAAGAGCCGTCCGGCGGCATCACGCCCTGGCACGCCGATCAGTTTTATTGGCCGCTGTCCACCGACAAAACCATCACCGTCTGGATTCCGCTGCAAACGACGCCAATGAATATGGGGCCGCTGGCCTTCGCCGAAAAGAGCCAGTCGGTGGAAATAGGCCGCGACCTGGAAATCAGCGACGAAAGCGAAGCCTACATGGCGACCCAACTCACGCAGTTCGAACTCAACGAAACGCCCTTCGAGCTGGGCGAAGTCAGCTTCCACGCGGGCTGGCTTTTCCACCGCGCCGGAGCCAATAAATCCAACGAGCCGCGCAAGGTGATGACGATGATCTACATCGACCAAGACCAGAAAATCACGAAACCAAAAAACAGCTACCAGCAAGCCGACTGGGAAGTCTGGCTCAACAGCAAAGAAATCGGCACCACCCCCGACGGCGAATTGAATCCTGTATTATTTACGTATTAGTTTTAGAGTAAGAAGGGGGCGGACAAATGAGAGCAGAGTTTCCCGTCAACTTTAAACTCTAAACTTTAAACTTTAAACTCAATGCCATACGGTTTATTAAAAGGAAAAAAAGGAATTATCTCCGGCGCTTTGGACGAAAACTCCATCGCCTGGAAAGTGGCCCTCAAAGCGAAGGAAGAAGGTGCCATCTTCACCCTCACCAACGCTCCCATCGCCATGCGCATGGGCGCCATCAATCAACTCGCCGAGCAATGCGACGCTAAGGTCATTCCGGCGGATGCCACCTCGACGGAGGATTTGGAGATACTCTACACCGAGTCGATGGATGTACTGGGCGGCAAGGTCGATTTTGTGCTGCATTCCATCGGGATGAGTCCCAACGTGCGCAAAGGCCGCGAGTACAATAATCTCAATTACGAGTGGTACATGAAAAGCGTGGATGTGTCGGCGATGTCGCTGCACAAAATGCTGCAATCGGCCGAGAAGCTGGACGCTATCGAAGAGTGGGGCTCCGTCGTGGCGCTTTCGTACATCGCCGCGCAGCGGGCATTTCCCTTTTATAACGACATGGCCGACGCCAAGGCCATCCTCGAAAGCATCGCCCGCAGCTACGGCTACCGCTACGCCAAGTCGAAAAAAGTACGCGTGAACACCATTTCGCAGTCCCCCACGCCCACCACGGCGGGAACCGGCATCGGCGGCTTTGATTCGTTTTTCAGCTTCGCCGAAAAAATGAGTCCACTCGGCAACGCCACCGCCGACGACTGCGCCAACTACGTCATTACGCTATTCTCCGACCTCACGCGCATGGTCACGATGCAGAATCTCTTCCACGATGGCGGCTACTCGACGACGGGTATTTCGGAGGAATTGATGGCGATGATTCAGAAGGGGAGTGATGAGTGATGAATTTTTTCAGGGGGCGCAAGAGGCTATTCTTAACAACATGGGCAATTCTTTCATAATTTATCATCGCACGGGCGCCCCCGTCATAATTCATAATTCTAATACCCATGAACAGCATCCTCGACCTTCAGAGCGTCAATAAAACCTATCAAAGCGGCGGACGCGACCTGACGGTTTTGGACAATGTTAGCTTCTCAGTGGAAACCGGGGCGAGCGTGGCCGTCGTGGGGCCGTCGGGCAGTGGCAAAACCACGCTGCTCGGCCTGTGTGCGGGGCTGGATCGTGCTTCGTCGGGCAGCGTGGAACTGCACGGTACCCAGCTCAACGACCTCACCGAAAACCAACTGGCGGCGCTACGCAACCGTTACGTGGGTTTTATTTTTCAGAACTTTCAGTTGATGCCGACGCTCACGGCCATCGAGAACGTGATGGTACCGCTGGAACTGCGGGGCGAGAAAAACGTGCGGCCCGTGGCGCTGGATTTACTCGACAAAGTAGGTCTGGCCGATCGCTCCCACCACTACCCTACCCAGCTCAGCGGCGGCGAGCAGCAGCGGGTATCGCTGGCGCGGGCGTTTTCGAACCAGCCCCAAATCCTCTTCGCCGACGAACCCACGGGCAACCTCGACGCCGAAACCAGCGAGAAGGTCATCCAATTGCTCTTCGATCTCAACCAGCAAGCAGGAACCACGCTTGTGCTGGTCACGCACGATCTCGACCTGGCGGCCCGCACCCAGCGCATCGTGAGGATCAAAGGCGGAAAAATCGTTTCCGATGCCCGAGTTTAAAGAAAACTTTTCGTTTCCGTGGCTACTGAAAATGGCCTGGCGCGACAGCCGCCGCAGTCGCTCTCGGCTGTTGCTGTTCATCTCGTCGGTGATCCTGGGCATCGCTGCCTTGGTGGCCATCTACTCGCTGGGCGACAACCTGCGGCAAAACATCGACGCCCAGGCCGCCACCTTGCTTGGGGCCGACCTGGAAATCTCCGGCAATCAGCCCGCTTCTCCTGCAATAAAACCGCTGCTGGACTCGCTGGGGGAAGACCGCTCGGAGGAGCGGCGTTTTGCCTCGATGGTCTATTTTCCTAAAAATGGCGGCAATCGCCTGGCGCAGATTCGGGCGCTGGAAGGCAGCTATCCCTACTACGGTGAACTGGAAACCACCCCCGTGAGCGCGGGCCGTAGCTTTCGCGACGACCGCCAAGCTTTGGTAGACCAAACGCTGATGTTGCAGTACGACGCCAAAGTAGGCGATTCGGTGAAAGTCGGTGAGGTCACTTTTCTTATTGCGGGTACTTTGCTCAAAGCTCCTGGCCAGACGGGTGTCTCGGCCACGGTGGCCCCGGCGGTGTACATTCCGCTGCGCTACCTGGCCCAAACGGGCCTGGAAGAAAAAGGCAGCCGCATCAACTACTTGTATTTTTTTAGATATCCGGCAAAAGCGGATGTTGAGAAAATCGCTAAGGATCTTGAACCGCGCTTGGATTTGGAAGATCTTGATTCCAAAACCGTCGCCAGTCAGAAAGAGTCCACGGGGCGTTCCTTCGAAGATTTAACGCAGTTTCTGGCGCTGGTCGGCTTTATCGCCTTGTTACTGGGCTGCGTCGGTGTGGCCAGCGCGGTGCATATTTACATCCGCGAAAAACTAAACTCCATTGCTTTGCTGCGCTGTTTGGGCGTGAAGTCTTCGCAGGCATTCGTCATTTTCCTTATTCAAATCGTGGGCGTCGGCTTCTTGGGTTCGGTCATTGGAGCCGCGCTGGGGGCCGTGATTCAACAGTTTTTGCCCGTCGTCCTCAAAGATTTCCTGCCATTCGAACTCACGACTGAACTCTCCTGGTCGGCCATCGGACAGGGCGTGTTGCTGGGAACGATCATCTCGATTTTGTTTGCGCTGCTGCCGTTGATTTCGGTGCGCAACATCGCGCCGCTGCGGGTGCTGCGGGCCTCCTTCGAATCTACAACCGGCGATAAAGATCCGCTCCGCTGGCTGGTGTACAGTCTGATTCTTGCTTTCATCTTTCTTTTCACCCGCCTTCAGGTCGGTAGCTGGCTCGACGCCCTGGTGTTCACCGTCAGTATTTTGGGGGCTTTCCTATTGCTGCTGGCGATGGCGTCGCTGCTCATCTGGCTGGTGCAGCGGTTTTTCCCGACTTCGTGGAGTTATGTGTGGCGGCAGTCGCTGGCGAATTTGTATCGTCCCAATAATCAGACCTCCATATTGTTGGTCTCTATCGGCTTGGGAACGGCTTTTATCTGCACGCTGATTTTGGTACAATCACTTTTGCTGAAACGGGTCACGCTTTCTACAAGCGGCAATCAGCCCAATATTTTATTGTTCGATATTCAGAGCGACCAGCGCGAGTCGGTGCTGGATCTGGCTAAAAGTCAGAATCTACCGATCATTCAGAGCGTTCCGGTCGCCAACATGCGGCTGGAGAAAGTCAACGACATCACGCCAAGAATGGCGCAGCAAGACACCTCGCTGCGCGTGTCGCGCCGGATTTTTGGCCGTGAGTACCGCGTCAGCTACCGCGACACCCTCACGGAATTTGAAGAAATCAAGGCGGGCCGCTGGCAGGGGACAGCCCCCGCCGATGGCCCGGTCCCTATTTCGATGGAGGAAGGTTTCGCCGAGCGCAACGGCGTGCGGGTGGGCGACACGCTCACCTTCAACGTGCAGGGTGCGCTCCTGACCACGGTCATCGGGAGTCTGCGGGAGGTGGACTGGAACGGTGTCCGGACGAGCTTCCTGGTACTTTTCCCCAATGGGGTTTTGGAAGAAGCGCCGCAGTTCCACGTCCTGCTGACGCGCGTTCCGTCCAGCGAGAGTTCGGCCGATTTTCAGCGGGCCATCGTGCAGCAGTTCCCAAACATTTCCATCATCGACCTCGGACTGGTACTGAAAGTTTTGGATGAGCTATTGGAAAAAATAGGCTTCGTCATCCGTTTTATGGCTGGGTTCAGCATCCTGACGGGCTTGATCGTGTTGATTTCCTCCGTACTCATCAGCAAGTACCAGCGTTTGCAGGAAAGCGTTTTGCTGCGCACTTTGGGCGCAAGCCGCAAGCAGATTTTTGCCATTACGGCGCTGGAATATTTTTTCCTCGGCGCATTGGCCGCCGCTACGGGCATTATTCTGGCGTTGGCGGGTAGTTGGGCGCTGGCGAAGTTCACGTTTAAAGTGGACTTCGAGCCACAATTCTTACCCTTGCTGCTGGTATTCCTGAGCGTTGCCGGTTTGACCGTCCTCATTGGCCTGGCCAATAGCCGGGGCATCTTGTCGCGGTCACCGCTGGAAGTCCTGCGGCAGGATGCGTAGGGTGAATCAAAACTTGTGCATTACCGTTACTTTTGTGTAAAAAACTCAAAGCCAATGGACACGCGGGAAGAAATATGGCAAATACTCAGGGAACTGAAGATTAGCCAGAAAGAACACAACCGGGAAATGGCAGCGCGAAGCAGGCAAATTACTAGCATCGGCAACGGCTTCAGTTCGTTTATCGAGGGATTGGCGTACCCATCGCTCCGAAGAGTTCTTTTTGAGGAATACAGCATTAACAATACGGCGGCCAATTTTGTGCAGGATTTTCCCGATGGCCGCCAAGTGGAGTTCGACGCTTTCGGCTTTACCAATGGCACGGTCAACAACGCGGCCATCGTCGAGGTGAAGTCCGCGCTCCAAAGCAAGCACATTTACAAATTTCGGGAGGTACTGTAAGCGGTTCCGGCTCGACTTCCCCAACTTCGCCGACCGCCATTTGTACGGCATTCTGGCTACGCCGGGCAAGGTTTCCAGAGAATTGCGCGACGAGATATTCGCCAACGGCCTGCACCTGGCCCGCATTCACGACGAGGTTTTCGATTTTGAGAAAAATCCCCAAGCAGTCGATTGGAACGATAGATAGGAAACAAAATTTCATGACCGCCGAAACCACGCAGTTTATCGACTTCCTGAAAGTCAGTCTGGCCGACAATACTTTTATTAAAGCCCAGCTAACTGACTATCAAGGCGAAGAAGTAGCCCTAAAAAGCCTCTATCTGAAAAAGATAATCGTGAAGCGGCGGGAGAAAATCTCCTTTCTCTACCGCTACAAAACTAAGGACATCACCAAAAATTACTTTCCCGACGAGGCCGTAGAAGAGTTGGGTACTTTGCTCACAGAAAGCGGTTTCCGGTCGGCGCAACTGTTCACCCTGGAACGTGATGTGAAAATTCAGTTTGCCAAAGAGAAATTCACTTTGACGGAAGCTCCCCCCACCCTCCATGAACTTCCTTCGCTGGCCCACGACAAGCCTAAAAACCGGAAAATCGAAGCGCGGGGAAAAGTATATCTGCACGAACTCGGCATTACTGATGCGCAGGGAAAGGTCTACAAAAATGCCCAGGACAAGTACAAGCAGATCAACCACTATATCGAAATCCTGAGTTCTTTGCTCAAAAACCTACCGGAACGCCCCGCGACGAGTATTGTGGATATGGGCGCGGGCAAAGGGTACTTGACTTTTGCGCTTTACGATTATTTGAACAACACCCTTGGCAAACCCGCCCGGATCACGGGCGTCGAGTTTCGGAAAGATTTGGTGGATCTGTGCAACGGCATTGCCACGAAGTCTGGTTTTGAAAACCTGAACTTTGAAGAGGGCACGATAGAAAACTTCGCGCCGCAAAGTGAACTGAACGTCCTGATTGCCCTCCACGCCTGCGACACGGCTACCGACGAGGCCATTTATCAAGGCATTACCGCTAATGCCGACCTGATCGTAGTTGCCCCCTGCTGCCACAAACAGATCCGCCGCGAAATGGAAAAACACAAAGCCAAAAACGAGCTTGATTTCCTAGTGAAGCACGGTATTTTTCTGGAACGCCAGGCCGAAATGGTAACCGACGGGATACGCTCGCTGATTTTGGAATACCACGGCTACGCGACGAAGGTTTTTGAGTTTGTGTCGGATGCCCACACGCCCAAGAATGTGTTGATTGTGGGGGAGAAACGTAGCAACACGTCCGCTGATCGAGCGTTATTTCTGAAAAAAATAAAGCAGTCGAAACGGTATTTCGGGATTGGAGAACACCGTTTGGAATCGCTATTGGGCTTATCCTGATGAAAACAAAACTAATGGACAAAAACCTGATTTACTCTTGAAGATCATTAATCTAATGGAATGTATTTTCACTAGATATTCCATCGCTATTTAATATAATTTTTGGATAAATTACTTACTTTACCCCTATAAATGCAGAGAAATTAGTATAAAAATCTATGCCAAATTTTGGTATAAAAAGCCCGATTATTCTTTATTTTGCAGACGCAGTCGAGCTACTATTTTTTATTGAATAATGACCAAAGTTACCGAGCATATCGAGCGAGCTGAAGGCCGCACGCTTTTTTCCATCGAAATCATCCCGCCGCTTAAAGGACAGAATATCAACCAACTCCTCGATTCCATTGAACCGCTGATGGCGTTCAAGCCGCCTTTCGTGGATGTTACCTACCACCGCGAGGAGGTCATCGACAAGCCGCAGCCCAACGGCCTGGTAAAGCGGGTACCCGTGCGGAAGCGTCCCGGCACGGTGGGGATCTGCGCCCGGCTGATGGAGCGTTTCAAGGTCGACGCCGTTCCGCACGTGATCTGTGGCGGTTTTACGAAGGAAGAAACTGAGGACATGCTCTTCGACCTGCACTACCTGGGCATCGACAACGTGCTGGTGCTGCGTGGCGACCCCGAGAAATCGGCGGGCGTATTTCGGGCCAAAACGGGCGGACACGCTTACGCTTCGGAGCTGATTTCTCAGGTAGAGGACATGAACTGCGGGACACTCCTGCACGAGGAAACCGAGGCGGCACCTACCAATTTCTGCATTGGCGTGGCGGGTTACCCCGAAAAGCATTTCGAGGCCGCCAACCACGATACCGATCTGAGTTTCTTGAAGAAAAAGGTGGACGCCGGGGCCGAGTACATCGTGACGCAGATGTTTTTCGACAACCAGAAGTATTTCAGTTTTGTGGAGCGCTGCCGCGCGGCGGGCATCACGGTTCCTATCATTCCGGGCCTGAAACCGCTTGCTACCAAGAAGCAATTGACCGTGCTACCGCGTATTTTTCACCTCGATATGCCGCAGGAACTAGTGCAGGAAGCCGAAAAATGCGACACCAACGAGGCGGTTCGGCAAGTGGGCATCGAGTGGGGAATCCAGCAGTGCAAGGAACTCGTCGCGTTTGGCGTGCCGGTGCTACACTTTTACACGATGGGCAAGTCGGATAATGTCGAGCAGATCGCGAAGGGGGTTTTTTAGCACCTAAACCGTTATATTCTCTTTGGTTTTTGCTTTCTTGCCTATACCCATTCACTTTTGCATGAAAACAACGAGAATCGGCTTACTGCTTCTGACTGTGCTGGCTTTGGCTTGCCAGCGCCAGCCTTCCTACCAGCCAATTGGTGCGGCCTACACGCCCAACTATTCCCTTGAAAGTAATAAAGGCGACATAGCGAACTTTGCCAGGCAAGATGCGGCTCAGATGCCCGCACCCGGCGGTATTGTACTGACGGGCAGTTCGAGTTTTCGGAAATGGACAAACGCCGGACAGGATCTCGCGCCGCTTCCGATCATCAACCGAGGCTTTGGCGGCTCCACATTGCCGGAGGTGATTCACTATATCGACGAAACAGTGTTGAAGTACCAGCCCAAAACGGTGGTGGCTTACTGCGAGAACGATATGTTCGTGGACAAGACTAAAACGCCGGAACAGACGCGCGACTCCTACGTGCTGTTCACGAAGCTGGTACGCGATAAACTTCCCGACGCGCAGATGTACTTCGTATCCATCAAACCCTCGCCCTCCCGTTGGGCAAGGCGTGACGAGGTGATTAAGGCCAATAAGCTGATTGAAGATTTCGTTAAGAAAGATAAAAAACACGGCTATATCGACGTCTGGCCGACAATGCTGAAGAATGGCCGTCCCGACCCGAGCATCTACGTGCAAGACAGCCTTCACATGAACGACGAAGGCTACCGTAGGTGGACGGAAGTGATTAAGCCGGTGCTGATGAAGTGATGATTTTGTTTAGTTGTTAAGGTGTTTAGTCGTTTAGCTGCTGTTCATTAATAAACATTTTTGCCCCCATCCTATACCTCCGCGACAGACGAACCATCCCATTCATTAACAAACGCTTAAACAACTCCACAACTAAACGCCTAAACAACAACGAATGAAAGTTACCGCTGTATTCGACATTGGTCGTACCAATAAAAAATATATTCTATTCGATGAGGCGTACCGCGTGGTGCGCGAGATTCGGGAGGTGCTGCCTGAGACTGAGGACGAGGATGGTTTTCCCTGCGATGACATCGACCTACTGACGCAGTGGGTGCAGGGGCATTGGGAAGAGCTGAAAAAGGAGGAGGAGTTTGAATTGCAGGCGGTCAATGTGTCGGGTTACGGAGCGAGTTTAGTGCACCTCGACGCCTGGGATAAGCCCATCGCGCCACTCTATTCCTACCTGAAACCCTTTCCTGATGATTTGGCTTCACAATTTTATGGCGAGTACGGGGATCCGATGAAGATTGCCCTGCAAACGGGTTCGCCGCCGATGGGTTTTCTGAACTCGGGACTGCAAATGTACTGGCTCAAACACACCCGGCCGGAAGTGTACGCCGAGATAAAAACTTCGCTGCACTTGCCGCAGTACATTCTGTTTTTATTGACGGGCCGCAAAGTGAGTGACTTCACCTCCCTCGGTTGCCACACCGCCCTGTGGAGCCTGGAAATGATGGATTACCACGAGTGGGTAAAAAAAGAATTGGTAGATAAGAAAATGGCCAACCTGCTGGCCGCCTCTTCCTTTATTTATCGGTTCGACAAAAGCGTCATCCAATCGGGCTTCGGCATCCACGACAGTTCGGCGGCGCTCATTCCCTATCGGATGGCGTTAAAGAAACCCTTCGTTCTACTTTCTACGGGTACGTGGTGCGTCAATTTCAACCCCTTTGCCACCAATCCGCTCACTTCCGAGCAATTGGAGCGTGACTGTTTGCACTTCATGACGCCCGAAGGCAGCGGCGTGAAAGCCTCGCGGGTATTTATGGGCCGCGAGCACGATTATCAGGTAACGCGAATCAACGAGTACTTCAACCTAGAGCCGGAAGCTTACCGCGACATCGAGTTCGATGAAAAGTACCTGACCCAGGACGCGCCGCCCTTCTATCCCGCCCATATGGAGGGCAATGGCCCCTTCCCCGAACCGCAACCCGGCCCCTGGCAAGTGAGCGCCTTCGCTACGCCTGAGGCAGCCTACCACCACCTGCTTATCGGCCTGACCGACATCGTCGCTACCTCTCTGCGGCTCATCGGGGTGGAGCAAATACCTACGCTCTTCATCGACGGTGGTTTTGCCAAGAATCCAATTTTCACGCAACTGCTCGCCCGCCAATTTCCCGATAAAGAGGTATTCACAACCTTACTGCCCTATGCCGCCGCGCTGGGTGCCGCCCTACACGTGACACGTCCGAATAAGTTTGAGTTTCCAGGGGAAATAGTGAAAGTTGAGATTTAGGCAAAGTTGTTCTTTGGGTTAACGGTCAACGGCTAACCGGTACGCCAGAGCGGGTTAACGGCATTTCGACGGCGACTAGTGCATGACGATCGTTTTCGTAAAGAGCAGGTAATATAATTACGTCAAGGAGATTTTCGCGATTCCCCACAGCCAAGAAAAACCGTTGACCGTTTGACCGCTTGACCGTCTGACCGTTGACCAAATTTAACTGATTCTGCTCCAATTCGTGTCCGACGCTCTCAGACTATCCAGATGTCCACGAATGGCAGCGTGAGGGGGCGTGATGAGGTCAGGATCGGCGTCGAGGATAGCTTCGGCGGATTTGCGGGCTTCTTTCAGGATGACGCCGTCTTTGGACAGGTCGGCGATGATGAGATCCATGATGCCGCTTTGCTGGGTACCCGTCAGGTCGCCGGGGCCGCGCAGTTCCAAATCAACTTCCGAAATCTCGAAGCCGTTATTGGTACGACACATCGTTTCCAAGCGCTTGCGCGTGTCCTGACTCAGCTTGAAATCGGTCATTAATATGCAAAAAGACTGCTCGGCTCCCCGTCCCACGCGACCGCGCAACTGGTGCAACTGCGCCAGGCCGAAGCGTTCGGCGTTTTCAATCACCATTACCGAAGCGTTGGGTACATTCACACCCACCTCGATGACCGTCGTGGCGACCATGATCTTGGTTTCATTCTTGACGAACCGCGCCATTTCGTAATCCTTGTCTGGCGGCTTCATCCGGCCGTGCAAGATACTTATCGGCACGTCGGGGAAGGAGCGCGAGATACTTTCATAGCCATCTGTGAGATCTTTTAAGTCCATCTTTTCGGATTCCTCGATCAGTGGGTAAACGATATAAATCTGACGACCTTTCTCGATTTCCTCCTTCATAAAACCAAAAACCGTGGCCCGGTGCGCGTCGTAGCGATGAACCGTCTTGATGGGCTTGCGGCCGGCGGGCAGCTCGTCGATCACGGAAATGTCCAAATCGCCGTAGAGCGTCATCGCCAGCGTACGCGGAATCGGCGTAGCGGTCATGACCATGATGTGCGGATGGATTTCCTCGTTTTTGGCCCACAGCTTGGAGCGCTGGGCCACGCCGAAACGGTGCTGCTCGTCGATGACGCAGAAACCCAAGTTCTGGAATTGAACCTCATCCTCGATCAGGGCGTGGGTACCGACCAGGATTTGCATTGATCCGTTTTGCAACTCTTCGTGCAGCACGCGCCGCGCCTTTTTCTTGGTCGATCCGGTAAGCTTGCCGATGTGGATGCCCAGCAAGTCGGCGTATTCTTTCAGACCCCGGTAGTGCTGGTCGGCCAGAATCTCGGTGGGAGCCATCAGGCAGGCTTGAGCACCATTGTCCAGGGCCATAAGCATGGCAATGAATGCCACGATGGTTTTGCCCGAGCCCACATCGCCCTGCAACAGGCGGTTCATCTGGCGGCCCGTTTGGAAGTCGCCGTGGATTTCGCGCAGCACCCGCGCCTGGGCGTTAGTGAGGGCAAAGGGAAGATGGTTTTCGTTAAATTCCTTTACAAGATTCACCTTGTCGAAGACCTGCCCTGGAAACTCATTTTTTTGGAGGATTTTGCTCTTGATGAGCCGCAACTGGTTGTAAAAAAGCTCCTCGAATTTCAGCCGCCGCGTGGCCTGGTGCAGGTGCGCCTGCGAGGGCGGCAGGTGAATGCTCCACAGCGCCTCGGCCTTGGAAATAAGGCGATACTGCGTGATGAGCGACTCGGTCAGCGTTTCGCGAATGTAGGGCGTGGCGATCTCCAGCACCGATTTCACCATCCGGCTGATGACGCGACTATCTACGCGTCGCTTGCGAAGCATGTCGGTCAGCGGGTAAATCGGCTGCCAGGTGCCGCCGTTGACGTTCTCGGGCGTGAGCAGCTCGATGTCGGGATGGGTGATGCTGTATCGCCCGCCGAACTCGGTCGGCTTGCCGTACACGACGTAATCGGCGTTGCGCTGCAGGCTTTTCTCGAACCAGGAAATCCCGTGAAACCACACCAACTCCAAAATGCCCGTACCATCGGTGAAGGTGCCGACGAGGCGCTTTTTATGGCCTTCTCCCGTAATCATCCAGTCTTTCAGGCGGCCCTTGATTTGGGCACCGGGCAGCAGTTCGGTCAGCTCGTTGATGCGGTGAAACTGCGAGCGATCCTCGTGCCGGAAGGGATAGTGTTGCAGCAGGTCGCCGTAGGTGAAGATGTTCAGTTCCTTGTTGAGCAGGGCGGCCCGCTGCGGCCCCACGCCTTTGAGGAATTCAATTTTGGTCTCGAAAAAAAAGGTACGTTCGGTCATGAAGGACGGCTACTCCGGTTTTTTCAAATTTACAAAAAACCGCGCATTCCCAAACTAAACGGGCTGCGCCGGATTGCCAAACACCGTAGCTTTGTCCGCCACATCGGCGATCACGAGTGACCCCGCCCCGACGCGGGCGTTCTTGCCAATCCGGATCCCGGAAACGATTACCGCGCCCGAGCCGATAAAAGCACCCGGCTCGACCGTCGCGCGGTCGCCAATGACGGCTCCTGCTCCGATATTCACCAAATCGCCAATGGTGGCGAAAGGCTCCACGATGGCCCCCGCCTGCAGCTGCACGTGCTGGCCGATGGTGGCCTCCGCTCCCACTGTCACGCGGGCACCCACGAAGTTGCCGTGACCCAGTGTCGCCATTCTTGAAACCACCGCCGTATCGTGAATGGCGTTGACGGGCATGGTCTTGCGGCGCTCGTTGAGCATCGCCACGAGCCGCTCCCGCACGGGCCGCTCGCCGATGGCCACGAAGGCCTCGCATTTATTACCGATAATTTTCAGAAAGCCGCCATCGTCGGTATCGCCGAGTATACTGACTTCGCCGATTTCGGTGCCGTGCAACTCCTTATTATCGTCCAAAAATCCGTAAACGACCACGCCGTTGCGCTGAAATACATCGAGTGCCTGGCGACCTAACGCGCCCGCGCCAAAAATGAGTACTGGGTTTTCCATTGTTAATTTTGAATGAGTGAATGAGTGAATGTTAGAATAACTGGCCAATGCCTGTTCTATCATTCACTCATTCAAAATTCTATCATTGATTTTAAAGAACGGTAACCCTGAAGATAAACGGGCTGGGATAGGGAGAAATATTGTTGCCCCCAGGGCCGAGCTGACTATTGTAAGACACGTTGTAGAGGGCCGTGAAAAGAATACTCCGTGTGAACCGTCCACCCAGTGGCTGGGTGTAGGCTCCGCCGATGAGCGGTGAACCGAGCCAGGTGCGGGCGCGTCCGTTGCTAGTGCTGGCATCGGGGTATTCTACATTGAGACTTTCGTACTCAGCGTGCAAAGTAATGATCGGCAAGAGGTTATACATCATAAAAACCCGCCCGCCGTAGTTGCTGTTGCTTCTGCGTTGACTGCCAGGAACTCCCCTTGGCCGGAAGCTGGTGTACATGTATGTAAGGCCGACGCCCGCCACAAATTTATTGGTAAGGTTGAGGCCCGCCATGGGCGACAGGTTGATATTTGTAAAGTTGCCGAAGTTCAGGCCAAAGCTGCCGCCCAACCGCAGCCGATCCAGCATCGACATCGGCGCGCCTTCGACGGGACGCCCCTCGACGGGACGCGACTGGGCCTCAGTTTGTCTTCGCTCGGCTTCGCTGGGGATGATGATGGTGCTCTGGCGCTTTTGCTGGGGAAGGGTGTCTTTCTTGTAATATTCCTCGTTTTGGGCAAAAGCCATTGAATTGAACCCAAAAACGGCGATGAGGAGTGGAATAAACCTTTTCATGTAAAAAACGATTGTTAATTTTACTTTTCAATACCAACGAAATGAGCTGAGTCTTTGGTTTACTGGCAGCTAAGCTGCCGCTCCCCTACCCTCAACCTTATGCATTATCGAATCGCTGTACCAAACCCGGACAGCCACTTTGCTGAAATTACCTACACGCTGGCTACAAACGGTAGCCAAACCATCGACTTGCAGTTGCCCGCCTGGCGGCCCGGCCGTTACGAGATTCAGAACTTCGCCAAAAACATCCGGCATCTGGAAGCACGAAGCGAATCAGGAAAACTGCTTTCGTTACGCAAAACTACCAAAGATCGCTGGCAAGTCACGGCGGCGGGTGAGGAAACCCTCCTAGTCACCTATAATTTTTACGCCAACATCCAGAATGCGGGCAGCAGCTACGTCAATGGCGAGCTGTGGTACCTCAATTTTATCAACCTCGCGCTTTACGCCGTCGGGCGGATGCAGGAGCCTTGTTTGGTAGAGTTGGCCCTGCCCGAAGACTTCCGCATTGCCTGTGGGTTGGCGGTAACGGAGGACGCAAATATTTTGCAAGCCGAAGATTATCATCAACTGGTGGACAGCCCATTGCTGGCCTCGGCTACGCTGCATCGCGAAACATACGAAGCGGTGGGTGTGCCGTTTCACGTGTGGATGCATGGCAATTTGCAGCCCAACTGGAAGCGCATCTGTACCGACTTCGCGGCCTTCTCCCGCGAGCAAATCGCCACGATGGGCGAATTTCCCGAGCGGGGCTACCATTTTATCAACCTTATTTTACCCACGGCTTTTTTCCACGGTGTAGAACACCGAAACTCCACGATGATCGTGCTGGGGCCGGACGACGAGGGCGAAGGCTTGTACAACGACCTGTTGGGCATAAGTTCACACGAGCTTTTTCACGCCTGGAATGCCATTCGTATTCGCCCGCAAGAGCTTTTACCTTACGACTTTACGCAGGAAAACTATTTCACAACCTGCTTTGTAGTGGAAGGTTGCACGACCTACTACGGCGATCTCTTTTTGCGACGGGCGGGCGTCTTCAATGATGAATTGTACGTCAAAGAATTGCAGGTGTACATGAAGCGGCACTTCGAGCATAGCCGCTACGCCGCGCAGTCGCTATTGGAATCGTCCTGGGACCTGTGGCTGGACGGCTACGAGAAGGGCATCCCGGAGCGTAAGGTCTCGGTGTACCACAAAGGCGCGCTGGTGGCTTTGATTTTGGATTTGTATTTACGCAAAAAGACCGACCATGAGCGCTCACTCGACGACGTCATGCGGCTTCTCTGGCAGCGCTTCGGCGAGCCGTTCGTGGGCTATACCTATCAGGATTATCAGGCCGTAGTGGAAGAAGTAGCCGGGGAGTCGCTGGAATGGTACTGGGAGGAGTGCGTCGCCGGCACCGCGCCGCTGGAAAATCGCCTGAATGAGGCGCTGGCGTTCGTTGGCCTGCAAATGACGACGTTCAGCAATGGAAATATTCAGCTCAATGTGCTGGATGATGCCCGCGCCACCCAACAATGGGAACGCTGGCTGACTTCGGCGCAGATGCTTGTGGATAAACAGATTTGACACAGATTTGACAGATTTGACAGATTTGACAACTCTTTGAGAGTTGTCAAATCTGTCAAATCTGTGTGCCAAAACCAGTCAATAAACTATGCTCCAGCGTATTCACCTCTTCTTGAAATTAACCTGTTGTCTTCTGCTGCTCACGATCGCAGCGGGCTGCCAATCCAACCGCACGATTACCTTCCTACAAATTAACGATGTGTACGAAATCGAGCCGCTCGACAACGGCAAATCGGGCGGTTTGGCGCGGGTGGCAACCGTCAATAAAGAGCTAAAAAAGGAAAACCCTGAGGGTACTTTCTTCGTGCTGGCGGGTGATTTTCTGAGTCCGTCGGTCATCGGGACGCTGCGTTACGAGGGCGAGCGTATCAAGGGGCGGCAAATGGTGGACGTCCTTAACGCGGCGGGCCTGGATGTGGCCACCTTCGGCAACCATGAGTTCGACTACGACAACGACGCGCCTGCCACACTGAATCAGCGCATCGAAGAATCCAAGTTTCGTTGGGTGATTGCCAACATGGAACACCGGCAGGGTAACAAGGTAGTGCCCTTCAACAAAGACGGGGAAGATATTCCGACCTCGCTCGTGCTGGACAACGGCAAAGTACGCGTGGGCATTTTCGGCATCTGCATCCCCGTCGACAAAGATTACGTGCAGGTGACCGACCCCTTCGACGCGGCCAAGCGCGAGTACGAAGACCTGAAAGAACCGCTGCGACGCCGTGGTGGCCCTCACCCACCTCGTCGTGGCCGACGACCGCCGCCTGGCCGAGCAGATTCCCGGCCTGACGCTCATCATGGGCGGCCACGACCACGACCATATGCAGTTAAAAGTGGGCAACGTCGCCATCGCCAAAGCCGACGCCAACGCCAAAACGGTGTACATTCACCGCCTGCACTTCGACCGCAAAAAGCGGCTCATCAATCTAGAATCGGAGCTGAAAACGATCGATGAAACCGTCCCCGAAGACCCGGCGACTGCCGCTCTGGTAACCAAGTGGCAATCCATCGCCGACGAGAGTTTCCGCGCGCAGGGCTTCGATCCCAACGAGATCGTGTACACCACGTCCGAACCCTGGGACGGCCGCGATGCCTTCGTCCGCCGCGAACACGGGACACTGACCACGCTCATCGCCAAAAGTATGTTCACAGCCTTTCCGGGTAGCGATCTGGCAATTTTCAACGGCGGCTCCTTGCGGCTGGACGATGTGCTGGAAGGCCCCATCTCGCAGTACGATGTGGTGAGGATGATGCCTTTCGGCGGCGGTATCAAGCAAGCCACCATGACGGGGGACTTGCTCCACAAAATTTTGGAAGCCGGGCGGCTCAGTAGGGGAAAGGGTGGTTTCCTGCACCACGCCAACGCCCGCTACGTCGAAGATTCCCGCACCTGGCATATCGCCGAGCAGCCGCTCGATAAATCCCGCACCTATAAAGTGGTGCTGCCCGATTTCCTGCTCACGGGAAAGGAATTCGGCATGAGTTTTCTTATCCCTGCCAATCCGGGCATCGTGCCGCCCATCGTCACGCCCGCCCCCGAGGATGTGCGTTCGGATGTGCGGAAGGTTTTTATCGAGTTTTTGAAGGAGAAATAAGGAGGAAGTCCTGTTTCATAAAACCCAACCTTCCGGCCACTTCCCGAATACATTGTGATACGCCTGAACCACCATCGGCGGTGGCTTGTACAGCGCTTCTTCCCGTTCCTTTTGGTAGGCATCGTCCAGTTTCTGGCGTACTTTGGCTAATTCCTCCTTTTTCTTCTGCTTCTCCAGTTCTTCGGCCAGAGCCGTGCCAGGGTCGTAATCTGCGAGATTTTCGGGAGCGGGTTGCTCTTTCGCACCGGAGAAATCCACGATATGAATGCGCGGGAAGGCGTAGGCCCAGTCGCAATTTCGAGATTTCAGCCGCCGAAAAATCAGTTCGTAAAGCGGTGTCACATCGACGCGGCGTTCGATGAACAGATCGGCGCAGTAAAAATCCATATAATTAAAATTGGGGGCTTCCGGAAAGTGCCTTCCGATGAAGGAAGCCAGGGTTGAGCCCGTCCCTCGGAACGAACCCAGGTCATATTCCTCGCCGTGTGGTCCGGTCACGCTGTGGTTATTGGAGAATACCGACCACAGCCCCCCACCGAATACGTCCAAAAGTTCTTCCAAGGGTTTGACCGTGTGGTCGTCCTCGTCGTAGCTTTTCTGGATTTCCTCCCGCGTCGGCGGGGGTGTGGGCTCTTCTTTCTTGGAAGAGAGACGGTTTAGATTCTCGTGCATCGTCAGTGACTCCTGGTACCGCTGCTCGACGGTGGGGTGCTTCACCCGGAGGTAACGAGAGTTTTCCCAGCCCTCGGGAGCGAGTTCGGTCAGAAGTTCGTCTAAATCGCCGAAAAGGTGCCGAAGCAGTTCATCGCAGGCTTCGTCGGTGGCGCGGTTGTCGTTCATAGGTGCATTGTTTTTTTCTGAAAGTACCGACTTTGCGCCAAAAGGTGTAAGAATACCCCTACCCCACCGTATTCACCAGCGTCCCGATCGGCTCGATGGTAATGTAGATTTTATCGCCTGACTGTAAAGTAAACTCCGAAGGCGGGATGATGCCCGTTCCTGTCATCAGGTACACGCCCGTCGGGAAGGCCATCTCGCGGAAGAGGAAGCCGAGCAGTTCGTCGGGCTTGCGCTTCATTTGGGAGAGCAGGACGGTGTTGCCAAAAACCTCCTCACCACCGCGGATGATGGCGATGCTGATTTCTGTGTCGGGCGAAAGTGGTTCGGCGGGAACGTACAGGCAAGGCCCAAGTGCCGCGCTGCCGTCGTAGGATTTGGCCTGCGGCAGGTACAGCGGGTTTTCGCCCTCGATGCTGCGCGAACTCATGTCGTTGCCGATGGTGTAGCCCACGAGCTTGCCGGAAGAGGTCGCGAAGAGCGTCAGTTCCGGTTCGGGAACATCCCAGCCGGAATCCTTGCGGATGCGCACCTGTCCTGAATCGCCCACGACGCGCCAGGCGTTAGACTTAAAGAAAAGCTCGGGCCGCTCGGCGGAATAGACGCGGTCGTAAAAACTGCCGCCACCCGCTTTTTCCGACTCCTCCATGCGGGCCTCGCGGCTGCGGAAGTACGTCACCCCCGACGCCCACACTTCCTGCGTGCCGATGGGAGCCACTACCTCGGGCATGGGCGAGCCATCATTGAACGGCAGCAGCAGCAAGCTTTCGGTTTGGGTGACGAGCCACTCGTGCAGGTCGTCGCGGTTCACGACAGTATCCCAGTCGCTTTCGTGGAGACGGTAATACTGGTTTTCTTTTTCCAGCAGAATGCCGTGAAGGGTGCGGTAGAGTTTCATTTTCGAGTCAAAAGTTTATGAGTTTAAAGTTTAAAGTCATTGGACTAAGAAACTTTAGACTCATAAACTCATAAACTTTAAACTTTTACTGTCTTGCTTTTACAATTTCGGTAAAGTCTCTTGCTTTTAAGGATGCTCCGCCTACCAGGCCGCCGTCTACGTCGGGGTTGGCGAAGAGTTCGGCGGCGTTGGCCGCGCCGACGCTGCCGCCGTAGAGGATGCTGATTTCTTCGGCTACGTCTTTGCCGTATTTATCGGCGAGGTGCGCGCGTAGGGCGGCGTGCATTTCCTGGGCTTGTTCGGCGCTGGCGGTGAGGCCGGTGCCGATGGCCCAGATGGGTTCGTAGGCGATGACGATCTTGGCGAGTTGTCCGGCGTCGAGGTGAAAGAGACTTTCGGTAATTTGGTTTTTTACAAAACCAATGTAGTCGTGGTTCTCGCGCTGATCCTGCGACTCGCCGCAGCAGAAAATGGGCGTCAGGCCGTTTTCCAAGGCAATATTCACCTTGTCGGCGAGTTGCGCGTTGGTCTCGCCGAAGTACTGCCGCCGCTCGCTGTGGCCGATGATGACGTAGGGAATGTCGATGGCTTTCAGCATCGGGGCCGAAATCTCACCCGTGAAGGCACCAGAAGGCTTTTCGTGACAGTTCTGGGCACCCAGTGAAATTTTATCGGCGCTTTCGGTATGTTTTTTTAAAGTCGTAAGGTACAGCGAGGGTACGCAGAGGATCACCTCCACTTGGCCAGACACTTCATCTTTGATCATATTGACGACCTCCGAGGTGAGCGCGACGGCTTCATCGAGGGTCTTGTTCATTTTCCAGTTACCGGCTACTATTTTCTTGCGCATGATGGGGCAGGGGGATTGCGATTTTAGGGTTGAGTGAAAGCCAAATCTACCAATTTTTCGCCCATTCCCGAGAAATAGCGTATCTCACGAAAATTATTGATCTCTGCTTGACACTAAATAAGTTTTATTTGTGTTAAATCAAGGCCAAAGCCGCTATCTTAGCCAATCGTGATGCGGTGAGGGAATTATGAAAATAAAGGGATCATACATTATCATTTTGTTAGGGCTGCTTCTGGGCAGTTCCACCCGCTTGTTGGCGCAGAAAACGGAGGTGTGGGAACCGGCTGATAAATTCGGCTTTTTCCTGGAAGGCAAGCGCAAAATCACGCGCATCCCTTTTAAGTTTCACTCCAACCTCATCATCGTTCCCGTCCAGATCAACGATTCCGATACGTTGCATTTCATCCTGGACACGGGCGTAAGCACCACGCTCATCACCGACCCCGACGCGCTTAGCAAGCAAAGTCTGCAACTCACCCGTCCGGTAGTTTTGAGCGGTGCGGGCGAGGGACAGGCCGTATCGGCGCACGTGGCCTTAGACAATTCGCTTTCGATGTTGCGGATGAAGGCCAACCACCAGAACTTACTCATTCTGGACGAAGACTTCCTGCACCTGTCGGAGTACGTGGGCGTGCCGGTTCACGGTATTTTTGGGTACGAGATTTTCAATAATTTCGTCGTCACCATCGACTTCAGCCGCAAGGAACTGATTCTTGAAAAGCCCGACCGCTATAAGTACCGCAAACGCAAAGGCGACAAGTACCCCATTTCCATCGAGGACACCAAGCCTTTTACCAACGCCGTGGCGCTCTTCGCCGACGGCCGGGAGCATCCTATCCGAGTCATCATCGACACCGGGGCCGGCCACGCGCTGTTTCTTGACAAAACTAAGGACAACGTCATCCCGGTACCCGAAAAAGTGATCCGCACCCAACTCGGCCGGGGATTGAATGGCGTCATCAATGGCCGTTTGGGCCGCATCGAGCGCATCAAGTTCGGACGCTTCGAGCTGGACAACATCGTGGCATCCTTCCCCGACAGCGCGTCTTTCGGTTCCAAACTCCCTGACCGCGACGAGCGGCAGGGCAATGTGGGCTGTGAACTACTACGTCGCTTCAAGGTTACGATGAACTACCAGGACCGTTACATGGTACTGAAACCCGTCAAGCGGCGTCTGCGAGAAGCTTTTGAACACGACATGAGCGGCCTGGAAATCGTGGCGTCAGGTGATAAACTGCGAGACTACTTCGTACGGGCCGTGGCTAAGGACTCCCCCGCCCAACGCGCCGGACTGGCCAAGGGCGATCAAATCCTGTTTGTCAATGACCGCGCGGCGGCGGACATCAGCATCAGCGAGATTTACAAAATGCTTCAGAAAGGGGACGGGCGGGAGGTCGAGTTGCTTATCAAGCGCGACGGAAATATCTTTTTCTCCCGGTTTTTGCTGCACCGGATGATTTAAGGAAATTTCTCCCAATTACTTGTATATAGAAACTGTACTTGTAATATTGCGCTTCGCATCAAAACCCGACGATGGAAACCGCGCATTACCAAAAACTTTATGCCCTGCTGAAAAGCCAGATTCAGGTGGGAAATTATAAGGAAGGCGACCTGTTGCCCTCAGAAAACGACCTGAGCGCCACCCACGGTATTGCTCGCATGACCGTCCGGCGGGCTTTGCAGGAACTTGCCAACGAAGGCTATATCCGGAAGGTGAAAGGCAAAGGCAGCATCGTGAGTGCCACGCGGCAGTCGCTGGGATTGTTGTCCTTCAAGGGTTTTTCGGAGGTAGTTGGGGCCGAACACGAGGCGCGTACCGTGATGCTGCGACCGCCTGAGGCAATGGCGTGGCCGGAGCGTTTTTTTTATAAACTCAGTAAAAAGGAGCAGAAAGCGGGCTGCGTGACCTTTGAGCGCATCCGCTACGTGGATCACGATCCCGTTTTGCTGGAATGCAGCTATTTGCCTAATTTGCGACTGAAAGGCTTTTGCGATGAGCCGCTGCTCGACGGTTCTCTTTTCAAAACCCTCAGTGTCCGCCACCAAATCGACATTCAGAGTTTCGAGCAGGACATCCGCGCCGTGCTGGCCGACGAGAACATCGCCGGTCATTTTGAAATAAAACCCATGACTCCACTCGTCCAAATCTACCGCCGCTACCACACCAGTGTCCCGGACTACCACGTTTACAGCCTCACGTTTTGCAATACGGAGAAATATACGATTAGCAATTATCAATAATTTGTTTAGTCGTGGAGTTGTTTAGATGTTTAGTTCGGTAGGTAGCTTGTGTAGAACCTGCTAACCAACTAAACGACTCGACGTCTAAACAAAAATCTTACCTTTTTACCCCAAACGCCCCCCCAACCATGAACCTAGTCACCCAACTTGCCAAGATGATCGATCACTCGTTGCTGCACCCGACGATGACCGATGAAGATTTGAAAAAAGGCTGCGATATTGCCAAACAATACAATGCCGCCTCCGTGTGCATCAAGCCTTATGCCGTTAAAGAAGCCGTAGCGTGGCTGCGCGGCTCCGATGTCCTGGTGGGAACCGTCATCGGCTTTCCGCAGGGCAATAGTACCACCAGTCTTAAAGTCGCCGAGACCGTGCAGGCTTGCCGCGACGGGGCCGTCGAGATCGACATGGTCGTGAACATCGGGAAAGTGCTAGGCAACGACTGGGACTACGTTCGCGAAGAGATCAAGGCCGTGACGGAAGCCTGCCACGCCAACGGGGCTATCGTGAAGGTGATTTTTGAAAACGACTACCTGCCCGACGACGCCCACAAAATCCGCCTCTGCGAAATTTGCAGCGAGCTGGGGGCCGACTTCGTCAAGACCTCTACGGGCTACGGCTTCAACAAGGGCGACGATGGCCGCTACGGCTACGAAGGTGCCACCGAACACGACCTCAAGCTCATGCGCCAGCACAGCGCGCCCGGCGTGCAGGTGAAGGCGGCGGGCGGTGTCCGTACGCTGGACGATTTGCTGAAAGTCCGCGAGTGGGGAGTAACCCGCGTGGGGGCCACCGCTACCGTGGCGATGATCGAAGAAGCGAAGCAGCGGTTTGATAATGACTTTTCGGGCGGCGAGGTGAAGGCCGACGATGCACCGGGCGGCTACTGAGTTTTTCTCGACTCACTAACAAAAAATCCCGCACCATAAGGCGCGGGATTTTTGCTTTAGGGGCTTTACTAAGCCTTAGTTGAAAATGTAGCGGATGCTAGCCTGCGCCCCCCATGTAGTGGAAGCCGAAGGAATGTTCTCGAAGGTAGTCGTGGGCAATGCTCCACCTGCCTCCGCCAGACGGAAAACGGGTTGGCCGTCCTTCAGCGAACGATACTGCAAAATGGCGGCGTTGTTCACGGCAGTGCGCTGGCGAATGCCCCAGCTCGACTTCAACAAGTTGGGCAGGTTGAGAATATCGAGGCCGAACTGCAGCGTGTTGCGCTTACCACCAACATTGAAGTATACATCTTGCAATACCCGGAAGTCGATGCGGTTGAACCAGGGAGCCAACGCGCCGTTGCGCTCGGCGTACTTGCCTTTGTTCTGGCTCAGGTAAGCATCCTGATCGACGTATTTGAAGAAGGCATCCGACTGCTGCTGCGCGGTGTATTTCACCGTCTTGTCGGAGTTCAAAACATCTTCAAACAAAACCTCGCCGGGGCCATTTGGGATATACAGCAGATCGGAGTTCAGTCCGTCGCCGTTCACATCGCCATTATAGACGTATGAGTAGCGTCCCTGGCTTTGGCCTTCGTAGAAAAACGAGAACGTAGTAGCCAGGTGATCGAGGTAGTCCAGACGATACGATAAAGAACCTACCACGCGGTGAGGCACGGCGTAATCTGAATAAGCCAAAGGCAGATTGTTCAGGCTACCGACCGCCACGTTGTTCGACCAGGCCGAAGCGGCTTGCGAACCGGGGTTGCCCGTCAAGTCTTTCACATTGTTGTAGGTGTAGGCAAGGCTAGCAAAGAAACCTCTGCTAAACCGCTTTTTAGCCTCAGCCGTCAGCGAAAGTCCGCCACCACCCGTTGTGTTGTCGAGTACCATGGCTTCCGATACCGAAGGAATTACCCGACGGGTAGCACTTGTATAAAGCGGCCGGGTGTCGGGGCCTTTCAAGGCGCTAACGGGATCGTTGTAGTTAATGTTGCGCTGGTAAACCGTTACTAATTCTTTTGAATAAATAGCCTCCAAAGTCAAAGAAGCATTGCCGGGCAGTTTCTTGTCGATGGCGAAGTTGGTGCGCCAAATCTGCGGCATTCTGAAATCGGGATCGACCGACGCCAGGCTGCTGGGAGCCGACTTGCCCGCGTTTTGAGGCAGTTTGCCCACGTGGGCGGCGGGGTTAGGATCAAAGGGGTACTTCACGAGTTCCGCCGCTCTGGTTTCTTCAAAGGTATTCTGAATCACACCGCTGTTGGTAGGCTGGTTGGTAAACCATACAAAAGGAATGCGACCGTTGAATACGCCCGTTCCACCGCGTATTTGCAGCCCTTTTTCCGTTTCGGAGAAGTTAAAACCTACACGGGGCGAGATAGCGGGCTTGGAAGTGGGCCACTGACCCGTCGTAATTTTCTCACCACCCTTAAAGCTGAGCGCGGTAACGGCCGGGTTCTCGATGGGAGCAACCGGATATACGGGCATATCTACACGGACACCAGCGGTCAGCTTCAGCTTGGGGCTAACGCTGAACTCGTCCTGGATGTAAGCCGAGGCCTGGCCGAATGTCAAGTCCGACGCAGGAGCAGAAACACCGGGCTGCAAGCTATACGTATAGGCATAAGCCGAGGGCAGCTTTTTGGTCAAAAAGTCATCCACCGAATTGAAGCGGTAGTAGCTGGTGCCGTAGCGCAGGAAGCTGTTGGCAAAGTACATCTGCTCATAAGAAACGCCGCCCAGAATCGTATGCTTACCCGCGTAGTAGGTGAAGTTGTCGATGATGTTGAAGACGGTATTCTTCACATTGTTATTATAGCTAAACAACTCGTAACCCAGGCTGATGTAGTTATCCTTGTCTTTCCAGATGTCGATAAAAGGAAAATCGGAACTCTTAGAAGTCCGCGTATCTTCGATGAACGTGTAAGTCGCCAAGAATTGATTGGAAAAGCGGCCATTGAACGTAGAGTTCAATTCAGCCGCGATAGAACGGACACTATTCTGAAAACCATACATCGAATTCTCATAAGCCAGCGCATTTTGGCTTACGCGGTTCGACGAGGCCCGGGGGTTAGGAGCTGAACGGCCATTGATGATGTTATCATCCGAGTTCTTGACGTCGGAGTAGCGGACGTTGAACTTGTGATTGTTATTGATGTTCCAATCGACACGAGCCAGAATCTTGAAGTTTTGCTGGGTGAACTTATCAGCATAATTTTCATATGGCCCCGTTTCGTAACCGTATTCTGAGCGAGCGAAATTGGAGACTGCTTCCAAATCGGCCGCTGTTGTGCGGGAGACGTTGGAGCCGGATACGCCGGGACGGGTGGCCACAAAGTTGAAGCCGGGACGCACGTTCTTTTCGTACTCTCCACTCACAAAGACAAACAACTTGTTTTTAATCAAAGGGGCACCGATTGTAGCACCAATAATCTGGTTATTAGTCTGCTGAAATTCGGGTAGTTCAATGTCACCCACCTTGGTGCCATTGAATTTCTCGTTACGGAGGTAAGTATAGGCTGTTCCTTTTACTTCGTTGGTACCACTCTTGGTAACCACATTGATACCCGCACCCGTAAAGTTGGCTTGGCGCACATCATAAGGCGCAATGTTGACCTGTACTTCCTCGATAGCATCCAGGGAAAGGGGCTGCGCGCTGCCGCCGGGCAGGTTGCTCGAACTCAAACCGAAGTTATTGTTGAAGTTGGCACCGTCGATCGTGATGTTGTTGTAGCGACCATCGCGGCCGCCGAAGCTGTTGCCGTTAGACTGCGGCGTCAGGCGCGTAAAGTCATCGATACTACGGCTGATCGTCGGCAGAGCTTTAAGCTGCTCCGAGGTGACCGTGGTGGCCGCTCCCGTGCGCTCCGAGCTGAATACGTCGCTGCGGTTGGAAATGACCTGTACCTCCTGCAACTGCGTACCTTCGTCCCGGAGAGTGATGTTGACGTTAGCCGAGGTACCGAGGTTGGCGAAGATATTTTCCTGCACCTGCTCGTTGTAGCCCACGTAGCTCACCGTCACTTTGTAAGGCCCACCGACCCGCACCGAAGGAATAGTGTAGCGACCCGATTCGTTGGTCACCGTACCATACTGCGAGCCCGAGGGTATGTGCGTGGCCACGACCGTAGCACCGGGCAGCCCTTCATTGTTGGCGTCGGCAACGCGGCCCGTAATGGCAGACGACGTCACCTGCGCCTGGGCACTCATGAAGGTCAGCACGAACGCCAGGAGCGTCATTCCGACCGATTTGAAAAGTAGATGTTTCCTGTTCATGGGAAATTGGGGATTTGGTTAGAGATGTTTGTTGCCTTGCTGAATAAGTGATCGATGAATTTGGGCGCAAAATAAACCTAAATTTCTTTCCCAAGCAATTTCGCTTTTCCTACTAAAATACTATACTTAGCTTCATAACTACCTGATTTATGGGAATAATACTGGATTGGGTCTTAATACTGCAATATTTAACGTATTATGAAATTGTTAAGCTTTCCAAGGAGTTTCTAAGTTCTGGCAGATGAACTTTTTAGGGGGCGGAAGGTTCAAAGTAGCATTTCCGATCTCTCGATTATTCATAATCCGGATCGCCACTAGTCTATAAATTATGGCATTTTCTGGATAACTTTGTTGGCATCAACTCCGATAACGTTAAAACTATGACGACCCAAACTCAAATATTACAGGCGTTCGAGTCTTTGCCAAAAAAAGACAAACTGGTCATAGCCAAAAAAATCCAGTTGCAAGTCGCGGACGATCTTTTTGAAGAGCTGGACGCTGAAATGCCGGATGTAGAAATGTCATCCGAAGAAATTCAAAAAGAAATCAACGCCTATCGGCATGCCGGGAACAACTAGCCTGGTTCTTGATGCAAACTGGTACGTGTCAGCTTGAATCAGCAGCAAATCCCGCCGAACCCTTTACTACAAAATTTTGAAAAACCCGGTTTTCAGGGTTTTCTACTCGGAAGAGCTACTCAGAGAGTTCGACGGTGTCATCTCTCGAAAAAAATTTGCCAAAATTATAAAGCCCAATCAAGTGATTCGATTCAAATCCTTGATTTTAATGCGTATGCGAAAGAGTATAATTGGCACTGTTCCCCAAATTTCAAGAGATGACAAGGATAATTATTTGCTCGCCATTTGTGAAAAAAGCAAAGCGGATTTTCTAGTCACAGGCGATAAGGATTTATTGGTTCTGGAAAAATACCAGCAAACCGCCATAGTCACAATGAGTCATTTTCTCCAAATTATACCATTTCTAGAAGAGAAACAGTAACATCATAATCAAGAATTTACAAAATATATGAACGCCCCCACTCCCCCACCGACGGTCGGCCCCGCCCCTCACTCTTCAACCGATACCGTTGACACCGTCCTCCTGACCCAGTACAGCCACGGCGCGGGTTGCGGCTGCAAGATTTCGCCCCAAATCCTGGACAGAATCCTGCACGGCAACGATTCCGCCGCTTTGTCTCCCGGCCTTCCTACCTTCGACGCCAGCACTTTGCTGGTCGGTAACGACTCCCGCGACGACGCCGCCGTGCTGGACTTGGGCAACGGCGAGGCCGTCATCAGCACCACCGATTTCTTCATGCCCATTGTGGACGACGCCTACGATTTTGGGCGCATCGCCTCGGCCAACGCCATTTCGGATGTGTACGCCATGGGCGGACAGCCGCTGATGGCCATTGCCATCCTGGGTTGGCCCATCGACAAGCTGGCTCCCGAAATTGCCGGGCGCGTCATTGAAGGCAGCCGGGCCATTTGCGCCGAGGCAGGCATTCCGCTGGCGGGCGGGCACAGCATCGACAGCCCCGAGCCGATCTTCGGCCTGGCCGTGACGGGCCGCGTCGCCGTGCACCATCTAAAGCGCAACGACACCGCCACGGAAGGCAACTTGCTTTATTTGACCAAAAAAATTGGCGTCGGCATCCTGACTACGGCCCAGAAAAAAGGCCTGCTGCGCGACGAACACGCTCACCTCGCCGCCGACCAAATGCGGCAGCTCAACAAAGTAGGCGTGGCACTGGGCGCGCTGGAATCGGTAAAAGCCTTGACTGACGTGACGGGGTTCGGTCTGCTGGGTCACCTCATCGAAATGGCCGGAGGCAGCGGCCTCAGCGCCGTGATCGACTTCGACGCGGTTCCAAAGCTACCCTTTATCGAGGATTATTTAGCCCAAAAATGCTTTCCCGGCGGCACCGTCCGCAACTGGCAGAGCTACGGCCACAAAGTCGCCGAGCTCACCGAAATCCAGCGTTACATCCTGGCCGACCCGCAAACCAGCGGCGGCCTGCTCATCGCCGTATCGCCCGAAGGGCAAGCCGACGTAGAAACCATTCTGCGTACCTTCAACATCGAGGCCGAACCGATTGGGCGATTGGTAGAAAAGCGGGAGAAAGTGGTTTACTTGGGAGAAACCTAAAACCACCATAAATTTTTTTACACTATGTCTCGTTTCACCGACCAAGTTGTTATTATTACCGGAGCGGGCTCCGGCATCGGCCGGGGTACGGCCCTGGCTTTTGCCCGTGAAGGTGCGGTGGTAGTCGTGTCTGATATCAATGAAGAAAGCGGGCAGGAGGCGGTGGCGTTCATTGAAAGCGAAGGCGGACGGGCTGCCTGCATCCCCTGCGACGTAGCAGATACCAGCCAAATTGCCGACCTCGTCAAGAAAACCGTCGAGCAATTTGGCCGACTGGACGTAGCCATCAACAATGCGGGCATCGGCGGCAACATCGCCAAGCTGGCCGATGTTCCGGCGGCGGAGTATGAGCGGGTGATGGCGGTGAATCTGAACGGTGTTTTCTTCGGGATGCAGCAGCAAATCCGGCAGATGCTGACGCAGGAAGGCGGCGGACGTATCGTGAACGTAGCCTCCGTGGCGGGCCTGCGGGCCATGCCCGGCAACTCGGTCTATACCGCCACCAAGCACGCCGTGGTAGGCCTCACCAAAGCCGCCGCGATGGAATACGCTCGGTATAACGTGCGCATCAATGCCGTTTGCCCCGCCTTCACGCACTCGGCGATGGTGGATAAACTCTTCGCCCTGGCCCCCGACTACGAGCAAAAACTCCTGAAAAACATCCCGCTGGGTCGCTACGGCGAGCCGGAAGACATCGCCCAGGCCATCCTTTGGCTCTGTGATCCAGCTAATTCCTTCGTCACGGGGCTAGCTTTGCCGCTGGATGGGGGGATGATGGCGATATGAGAAGCCTGATCTCTACTGCTTCCGCCCAAAATGAAAGTCCGCGAAGTTCATGAACTGCGTCCAATCGTACAGCAGCACATCGTGCTTGCCATTGCGCATATGATAGCCCGTCCAGGTCTTCTGCCCCACGGGCGTTGCCACTGCCGGCGGCGTAGCTGTCGGTAAAGTTGCTTTTCCGTACAATTGATAGACAGGCCCGGCGTGGTACGCGCTCAGGTACTCGCCCTTGGGGTCGGCCCACTGATCTTCGGAGGCACTGGCGACGTACACCGGGCGCGGGGCCACGAGGGCGATAAGTTGGTGGAAATCTACGGGCATATCGTTTTCTCGCCCTATGTATTGCTTGTAGTTCTCGGCAAACCAATAGGGGAAGCCCTTGGTCATCTGCCCGGGCTGCTCACCGTAAAGGCGGCGGGTAATTGCCGCGCCGCCCTCGCCCGAGCAGTTGGAGATGACCAGCGCAAATCGCTCATCCTGCGCCCCGGCCCACAGCGATGCTTTGCCCAGCCGCGAGTGGCCGATAACCGCCACCTGCCTGGCATTCACATCTTTGTCCGTTTCCAGGTAGTCCAGCGCGCGGCTCAGGCCCCAGGCCCAGGCTCCGATGGTCTGCCATTCATCATCGGCGGGGCGGGTTTGGCCCTTTTTGTAAAATAAAGGCAGGATACCATCGCCGTAGTTGTCGGTATGATCGGGCTGAATATCACCGTTGAATACCGTCGCTACGCCGTAACCCCGCGCCAGGATTTCCACTACAGGCCAGCGTTTGGCTAGTTTGCCCCGGCTTGCTTCGGTGCCCTTGTTATTCGTGATGCCCGCATCGTCCCGGTTCCTGACCCAACTCTGGGTTATATGGATCGCCGGATCGTCGTTAATGGTGTGGTTTCCAGCAAAATTCAAGCCCAAAAACACCGGAACGGGCTGCTTGACATTGGGCAGGTAGAGCAGGATCTCCATTTTGTGCTTCCCGTCTTCCGAGAAGTAGGCCGTAATCTGCTTGCGCGTGGCCTTTCCGCCCAGCGCGTTCTTGTCTTCGTCCGTGATCTCGAAGCGAACGGGCACTTTTTTCGCAGGCGTTTTACCGTAAACCTCTTCGGAAAATAGGCGCAGGATTTCGGGGCGTCGTGTCCTTTCCCAGTCTTTGGTGGTCTTGATTGGCTGGCCGTCATTGGTCAGCAGCAGTTCGGGCAGCGTGTAGGCCGGGACTTTACTTTCGTCGTAATTGGCGTCTTGGCCCAGGGCAACAGTCGCCGCAAAAAGAAAAGGTAGCAGGAGAATCTTTTTCATACCGCTAAAAGTCGACGACCGCCCTCCTCCTACTATGCCTGCGTAGAGACGTTGCATGCAACGTCTCTACCTCTGCACGAATCAGGGCAACGCGAACGCCACGTAACTATCCCCAGGCTTCGTCCCCAGTTTCGTACCGCCGCAGGCGATGACGACATACTGCTTGCCGCCCGCCTCGTACACCGAGGGCGTGGCAAAACCCGCGGCGGGCAACTCAGTCTGGAACAGCAGCTTGCCCGTGCGCTTGTCGAAGGCGCGGAACATGCCGTCTTTGGTAGCGGCGATAAACAGTACGCCCCCGGCGGTCACGACCGGTCCGCCGTAGTTTTCGCAGCCCGTGGGCGGGATGCCCTTCGCGGTGAGTTCCTTGAACTCGCCCAGAACGATTTTCCATTCGTATTCGCCCGTGTTCAGGTTCAGGGCGCTGAGCTGCCCCCAGGGCGGGCTGATGGCCGGATAGCCTTCCTCGCTCTGAAATTTGTCGTAGCCCTTCATCTTGAAGGGCAGCGGAAACAAGGCGGCCTTTTTGGTGTCGCCGCCCACTTCTCGCTTTTCTTCGTTGAACAAAAACGCCACCAGCGCACTGCGTTCTTCGTCCTTCAGGTAGGAGAATCCCGGCATCATGCCTTTGCCATTCTTCACGATATTGTTCACGAAAGCGTGGTCGCGGCGCGTGTTCACGTCCGTCAGCGACGGGTAGCCACTGGCGGGATTGCCCTTCCGTTCGGTGCCGTGGCAGCCCGCGCAGTTGATCTTGTAAATCTTCTGGCCCTGCGTGAGTCCGGTGAGGTCGTTGGCTTTGGGGGTGGGCAGCATTTTCATTTCCCAGGCCATCTCGTTGGAGTTGATAAACAGCAGCCCCGTTTCGGCGTCGTAGGCCGGGCCGCCCCACTCGCCGCCGCCATCGAAGCCGGGAAAAATTAGGGTGCCCTCCTGGCTCGGCAACTCAAACTGATCCTTGTGCCGCATTTTTGCCAGCCGCGCTTTCAATTTCTCTTTATCCTTGACGTAGGGGTTGATGTCGTTATGGCTAATCGTCTGCCGAGAAAAGGGCGCGGGCTTCAGCGGAACGGGCTGGGTGGCCCAGGGATGCTCGCCTGGCAGGGCGTTATCAGTCGGCACGGGCCTCTCCCGGATGGGAAACAAAGATTTGCCCGTCACGCGGTCGAAGACGAACACAAAGCCCGACTTGGTGATTTGGGCCACGGCGTCGATGAGCCGGGGCCGACCGTCGGGGCCGTCGCGGCGGATCTGGACGAGCGTAGGTGGTGAGGGCAGGTCGCGATCCCAGACATCGTGGTGGACAAACTGGAAGTGCCATTTCCGCTTACCCGTGGCGGCGTCCAGCGCCAGCAGGCAGTTGGCGTAGAGGTTTTGGCCGGGACGGTTGCCGCCATAAAAATCGTAACCCGCCGAACCCGTGGGCACGTACAAAATGCCTCGCTCGCGGTCCACGGCCATGCCCGCCCAGTTGTTGGCGGCGCCCACGTCGGTATTTTTCCAGTTTTCTTTACCCCAGGTTTCGTAGCCCGCCTCGCCGGGGTGCGGAATGGTGCGGAACGTCCAGGCCAGCTTTCCGGTGCGGACGTTGAAGGCCCGCACGTGGCCCGGCGCGGCGTCCGGTCCTTCGGAAAGCCGCACGGGCATCACGATCAGGTCTTTGTAAATCGTGCCGGGCGTATTGGAACAAATGAACTTGTCCTGGGCGATTTCGGGCAGTCCCAGCCGCAGACTCACGCGACCGCTATCGCCGAAGGTCGTGACCATCTTGCCCGTCAGGGCATCGAGGGCGTAGAGCCATGGCCCGGCGGTATACAGGATGCGCTTGTCGTCGCCGTCGGCCCAATAAGCGACGCCCCGGCTGGTGTTGTACCATTGCTCGTCGCGCGAATCAGCAAAGCGCCACAGTTGCTTGCCCGTGGCGGCGTCCAGCGCGAAGGCCTGCACCGAGGCCGTGGTGGCGTACAAAATGCCATTGACGACGATGGGGTTGCACTGGATCTGTCCGGTGGTGTCGCCGGTATGGTACTCCCAGGCCAGCTTCATGTTCTTGACATTCTCGGTGTTGATTTGCTTCAACGGCGAGAAGTGCGCCCGATCGGGTCCACCCAGGTACTCCTGCCATTCGGAGGTGGCGAGGGAAGGGTTTTGCACAAAATTAAAAAGCAGCAGCCCGCCCGTCAGGGTTGCCACGATGGAAAGCAAGATTTTAATTCTCATAAAAAAAGGTGGTTTCTCTTTTCGACAAAAGGAAAACCACCGTTGCACTTACTTGTTTGGGGACGAAGGTCAGAACCAGCCCGCACCGAGGCCTCGGAACGGCCACGGAATGGAAACCACGATTAGCACGAGGCCCATCACGTAGTAGAAAAGGATGGTGCGATGCTTGGCGCCCCCTTCTACTTTGCGCGAGCGAACGCGCCCGATCGTGATGAGGATGATAGCAATCAGCATCATCGAAATATGCTCCACCGTGAAAAAGCGGTACAATTTCTCGCCCATCAAGCTAAAATCGACTTTGGGACTAATGAAATAAAGCACGAAGCCGAGCAATAGCTGAATGTGGCACGAAATTAGCGCGTAGGTATAAATCTTGCTGTCGCCGTATTCGTTGTTTTGCCATTTGGGGATGGCTATGCCGACGGCAGCGATTAGCAGCGCCAGCACCACATAACGGAGTCCCGAATGTGCGTGAACAAGTGCGTTCATAGTTTTTAGGGGTTTTGGTTATCGGTTGGGAAAGGGACAAAGATAAGGGGTGGCTTTCGGCAGTCGGCTATCGGCTGTCAGCTTTTTTCCAGGCTACATGCAGTCAGCCGTTGATTATTGGTTCACGAATCCTTATCAAAATTTGTGCTGCTTGATCACGAATCCAGGAATTTATCGCTTATATTGATTTTCTGTTCATTATATATCTCAAACGCAAGCCGACCGCCCATAGCCGACCGCCGACTGCCCAACTATGATTCTTTACAACACCACCTACAACATCAGCCGCCTGGCCGAGGAAGATTGGCTTCAATGGATGAAGACCGAGCAGGTTCCCGCCATGATGGCCACCGGACTACCCACCGAACACAAAATGCTGCGGCTGCTGACTGAAATCGAGAACGAGGGCGTCACTTACTCAGTGCAGTATTCTTTCCGCACGATGGAAGATTATCTGGCTTACCAGACTGAACACCAAGCTATTTTATATCAGCGCCATCACGATCGCTACAAAGAGCGCTACGTGTCGTTTCGGACACTTCTGGAGGAGGTTTGAAAGAATGAAGCGTTCCTTATTTTGGATTATTCATAAAAAATACAGCAAACGTCCTTGACTTTGCGCCGGAAATTACCTTGATTGATTCCCCGATTAGTCGGGAGGATCTTTGTTTCACTTAAACCTTTGTGCTTATGAAATTGCAGATGCAAGCCATCCACTTTGACGCCGACGCGAGTCTGCTGTCGTTCATACAACAGAAAATGGATAAACTCGATACGTTCTACGACCGTATTACGAGTGGAGAAGTATTCCTCAAACTAGACGGAAATGAGACGAGCAAAGTACATACGAAGCTGCTCGAAGTGAAACTGTATGTGCCGGGAGGTACTATGTTCGTAAAAGAGCAGGGCTCGACTTTTGAGGAAGCCACCGATCTGGCAGTCGAAACCCTAAAAATTCAAGTCAAGAAATTCAAAAGCAAACGCCGCGAGGGACGCGCCCCCAAAGTGAGCGATCTGGCACCAGCGGTAGAGGAAGATAGCGAAATGGAAGAAGTATAGGCTGTAATAAATGGCCCAAAAAAGGCGGAATCATCGAGCGATGGTTCCGCCTTTTTACGTTCTGAAACCTGGGCCGACCAAGCGTTACTGCGGCCTATTTCATCCCTCGCAGCCAACAGCACTCTCAGCTAAGCTAATCGACAATCCCAAAGGGAATTTCCTGCGCTTCGAGGATTTTACGGATGCGGGGGCTGTCCTCGAAAAGGATGCGGAGTTCCTTTTTCTTCAGGTCGCTGTCCTCATCCTCGTCCAGCCACTTCCAGTCCTCGGCGGTGGCTTCCAGCAGGTCGATCAGAACAGGCAGTCGTTCGTTCGTTTTCTCTCGCACCAGCCAGTCCGCGCTGTTGTTGATAAAAATGACAATTTTCTCTTCCTTGATCCATTGCAGATCATTTAGCATCTCGTCCAGCGAGTCCAGGTTAAAGCCGAAATAGTCGGGAAAATCCAGGGCCTCGGCAATCTTATTATAGAAAGTTTTGATCGAGGGCGCTTCTTTGCCATCGATGCGGGCGATGCGCCAGCCGGGGAAGAATTCGGCCGGGTCGGTGTCAGGATTTATGAAGAGGAAATGGGTGTTTTTCATCGAAAAAAGTTAAGTAGTAGCTGGGAACGGTGCCCTGGTTTTTTTACCAAAAATAAAAGCGCATAATCCCGGCTATTGTTCCGGTACCGCCTTTTTCTTTTTCACCTCCACAAATGAATTATAGTGGTCGCGGGTGAACCAGGCACGCTCGTCGGAACCCGTCACCAGCCGCTCGGAGCCGCGATTGCGGCCTTCCTGCTTGGGGTTGACGTCCCACTCCCGGTACTGGATGGCCTTTCCAGCCTTTGTTTTTTGGGGCAGCAGTTTTTCAAAATTGCCAAACTTGCGCCCACCGACGTAGCCCTCGGGAGCGCGGTTATTCCTGCGGATGTACGCCAAGACCTCAAATACTTTTGACGGAATTGTTTCTTGCCGACTGGTGCGTACGGCGGGCGCTCTGGGTGCTGTCGAGTCGCGGGCCACCGGAACGTCGAGCGGGGCGGGGTCGGACTGGACGGTATCGGAGACGATAGCCTGGGTGATACCAGTGGGTTCCGAGGAGGCGCGATCGTTATTGGACCGGCAGCCCGAAACGGCCAGTACCGCAACGAGTACGGCCCAACCTGACAAACAGCGGAAAATGGTTGAATTGAAAAAGCGCATTTGAGGCGAGATTTTTTACAAAACCAAAAGTAGCAAAAAACCCTTCCCGCACGAAGCAAGAAGGGTTTTGCCGTTAGGTATATTTTGAAAAAGGTCAGTTCAACGAAAAGAGCGGCAGCCGCAGGGCGACCACATTATTGAACATCAGTTCCGAAATGGTCGGACTCATGTAGTCGATCAGCGGGAAATTGGACATGAGCGTCATCACTTCGATTTCGCTTTCGGCCTTGAAGACACACCACAGCTTGGTGCGGTCGGCCGTCAGGGCGTAGGACATCAGTCGACCCTGTTCCATCAATTCGTTGACCATCTGCCGCTGCGCCGGAACCTTGCGGGCAAAGTCGTCGGTCATGACGGCGGGAAGGTCTATTTCTACCATGAATTGGCTCATTGATTTAATGGATAATGGAGGGTTGACAATGAATAATTCCTTTCGTACGATCAGTTAAAAAACCTTTTTCAAAAGCTCCCGGTGGCCAGCACACGGTTGACAGTTTCCAGTTCGTCATCGTTGACGCTGTGGGGGAAATTTTTGTAGAGTTTCGTTAAAACACTCGCGTTGAGTTGCCCGAAAATTACTTCGGATTCAAGCACTCTGGCTTTCGGAATATGCGGATCGACATCGCTGCACCCTAGAAAAACGGGCATCTGCCATAAATCGCCTTCGTAGGCTGGCAGTTGCTTTTCCGGACCGATCAAGCCACCGCTTAGTCCGAAAACCCCGCCGAAGCGCTGCGGGTTCCGGGCGGCATATTCCAGGGCCAAACACGCGCCCTGCGAAAAGCCCAGCAGGAAAATGTTTTCGTAGGCAAGCGTGAACTCGTTGTGAAGCCGCGCGACCAGCGTTTCTACTACGCTCAGCGCGGAGGACAAACCCGGCTCGTTGGCTTCGATGGGGGCCATGAATGAGTAGGGGTACCAAGTGCTTTGCGTAGCCTGCGGCGCGATGAAGGCGATCTGTTCGCCCTTCACGTAGTCACTTAATGACAGGATGTCTTGGGCCGAAGCACCGCGTCCGTGGAGCATGAGCATCGCTTTTTGGGCGGTTTCCAGTGGTGCGCCTTTGGTGGCGATGTTGTCGGGGTTGTGCTGTAAGTTCATGAGTTGATTGGTTTGAGGCAAGTTAAAAACTTGTTTTATTTTTAGCCACCGGTTGCAAACCGGCGGTAGCGAGGACTTCGACTCCGCTCAGTCTGACACGAGCAGTCTTACTGCCTACTGCTTGACACGCGCTATCTTACTGTTCCGCGTCGTCACACTTGTCTACGCACTGTCACATTGAGGGCAGCCGAAGCGTCGGCAACGCCTCTTCGATCGCTGTCCGGCGTGGCTCGTACCACTCCGGTAATTTAAGGGCGGTACCCAGCGCATCCGGCGCTTCATCCACGGCGAAGCCCGGCGGGTTGGTGGCAATCTCGAACAAAATACCGCCCGGCTCCCGGTAGTAGATGCTATGAAAATACTGGCGATCCAGTACCTCCGTCGGTTGGTAGCCCGCCGACAGGAGTTGCTCGCGGATTTCGAGCTGACCTTCGTCGGTATTGGTCGAGAAAGCCACGTGGTGCACGGAACCCGCACCCTGCAAGGCACGCACGTCCTGCGACGCGTGTACTACATCCACAAAATTACCTGGCCCACCCGCTCCGGCCTGAAAGCGGAATACGCCATTCTCTTCCGCCACCAGCGTGTGCTGCATGGGATCGGTGAGTAGGGCCACGGTACGATCTACGCTACTCTCGTTGAGCGTCACGGTATGAAAGCCTCGCACGGCGTACTCAGCGGGAATCTTACCATTGTCCCAGCCAGGGCGCCCATCCGCCGAAGTGGCAACTAATTCTACACCCATGCCGTCGAAATCCTCGAAGCGCAGGTAGTTTTCGTCGAAGCGGCGGTGCGGGCCGGAGAACGGGATGTTGAACTCCGTCAGCCGATCCATCCAGTAACTCAAAGAAACCTCCGGGATGGAAAAAGCCGTATAAGTCAGTTGGCCGCTGCCTTTGCGCCCCCGCACCAGTCCGGCGTAGGGGAAGAAAGTCAGGATCGTGCCGGGCGAACCCGCTTCGTCGCCGTAATACAAGTGGTACACGTCGGGCGCGTCGAAATTGACGGTTTTCTTGACCATTCTGAGTCCGAGGATGCCGACGTAAAAATCGACATTGCGCTGCGCGTCGCTGGCCAGAGCCGTGACGTGGTGGAGACCGTTGATGAGATTCATGATTCCTTTGGTTTAAATGTTAAAAGTTGAAAAGTTGAATGACGGGTCGTACCTTTGCCCCTAGTAAATCTCATAAGGGGTGCCCTACCGTACGGGCTGAGATCATACCCATAGTACCTGATCCGGGTAATGCCGGCGAAGGGAGAGACGAACAGCCAATCCACGTGAGCCGCCTGACCAAGCGAAGACGGCAAAAAGCCTAGTTTTCCACCGTCTGATTTCACAACAAAATCGAGTTCCCCAGGATTGGCAAGCGTTCCGTTTTATTTAGCTTTTCATTCAACCCAAGATGGGTTTGGCCCCTAGCCTATCGTCAACTTACCTTCGCCATGCGAAAAGTTACGACCTATCTTTTAGCTGCTGTCCTCGCGTTTGGACTCAGTGTTTCTGCCATCGCCCAAACGACATTCAGCGGGCAAGTCAAAGACGCCGAGGACGGTAGCCCGTTGCCGGGTGCCAGCATCCGCGCCGGGGCCTACCAAGGTACCACCACTAACGCCAGCGGCCGCTTCACGCTCACCAATGTTCCCGCCAATGTCGAAAACATCGTCATTTCCTTTGTCGGCTACGAAACCGTGCAGGTTCCCACCCGCACTTTCCCCCAGGAACTGACCGTGCTGCTGCAACGCTCGGTCTTCAACGCCGACGAGGTGATCGTCAGCGCGACGCGCGTCACCGACCGCAGCGGCATGGCCTACTCCAACGTGACCGCCGAGGCCATCGAAAAGCAAAACCTCGGGCAAGATCTGCCCGTGCTGCTCAACTTCACGCCGTCGCTCGTCAGCACCAGCGACGCGGGCGCGGGCGTAGGCTATACGGGCATCCGCATCCGGGGCACCGACGCCACGCGCATCAACGTGACGGTCAACGGCATCCCCTACAACGACGCCGAGAGCCAGGGCGTTTTCTGGGTCAATATGCCCGACATTGCTTCCTCGGTCAGCAGCATTCAAATCCAGCGCGGCGTGGGTACTTCCACCAACGGGGCCGGGGCCTTCGGCGCGACGGTGAACGTAAGCACCAACGAGTTCCGCCGCGAAGCCTACGCCGAATTGCTCAACTCCTACGGCTCGTTCAACACCCGTAAGCATACCGTGAAAGCCGGGACAGGTCTGCTGAACGGCAAGTTTACGGTCGATGCGCGGCTATCGCAGATCAAATCCGACGGTTTTGTGGACCGCGCCCGCAGCGATTTGCGCTCGTACTATCTTTCGGGGGGGTACTTTGGCAAGAAAAGCTTCGTGCGGCTCAATGTTTTTTCGGGCAAAGAAGTCACCTACCAGTCGTGGTACGGCTCGCCGGAGTCGCGCGTGCGGGGCGACCGCGAGGGTATGCTGGCCTACATCGAGCGCAACGGCCTCAATGAGCGCGACGCGCAAAATCTCCTCAACTCCGACAGCCGGACGTATAATTTCTACACCTACGACAATGAAGTGGACAACTACCAGCAGGACCACTACCAACTCGTTTCGTCGCACACTTTGAATAAAAACCTAACGCTGAACGTAAACGGCTTCGTGGTGCGTGGCCTGGGGTACTTTGAGCAGTACCGTGACGAGGACCGACTCAGTAATTACAAAATTCCGAACGTGATCGTGGGCAGCGATACCATTACCCGCACCGATCTGGTACGTCGCCGCTGGCTCGACAACTACTTCTATGGAACTACCTTCTCGCTGGATTACAATAGTTTCAAGAAAGTCACGGCGAACTTTGGCGGCGGCCTGAACCGCTACGACGGCGACCACTACGGCCAGGTAGTTTGGGCAAGGTACGCCGGGAACAGTGACATCCGGCAGCGGTACTATTTTAACGATGGCGTAAAAACGGATTTCAATCTGTACGGAAAAGTCTATTACCAGTTCACCGAAAAGCTGAACGCCTTCGGCGATGCGCAGGTGCGGCAAGTACAACACAAAATTCTGGGTGACGATAACCAACGGCGACAGCAGGATTTCGACCGCAGCTTCACCTTTTTCAATCCCAAAGCCGGATTGAACTACCAAATCTCGGAGCGCAGCACGGCCTACGCCTCGTACAGCATCGGCAACCGCGAGCCCAACCGCGATGACTTCACGGAATCCACGCGCGACATCCAGCCCCAAGCCGAAACCCTGCGCGACCTGGAAGCGGGCTTCCGCACCCAAAGCAGCAAGCTGGCATTCGCGGCTAACTACTATTTCATGGATTACAAAAACCAACTCGTGCTGACCGGACAGGTCAACGATACGGGCAATTCCATCCGTGTGAACGTCCCGAACAGCTACCGCATGGGACTGGAACTGGAAGGCGGCATCGCCCTGAACCGCGCCTGGAAGTGGAACGCCAACGCGACATTCAGCCAAAACAAAATCGCCAACTTCACCGAGTACGTCGTGGACTACGACAACGGCGGCTACCAGGAAATTCAGCACGGAAAAACGGATATTTCGTTTTCACCCAACGTGATTGTGGGAAGTCAGCTACTTTATTCACCCATGAAAAACGTGGAACTTGCCCTACTCACCAAGTACGTCGGCAAGCAGTACCTCGATAACACGTCCAGCGAAGACCGTACCCTCGACGCCTACCTGACCAACGACCTCCGCTTCATCTGGACGCTGACGCCGAAGTGGGCGAAGCAAATCAGCGTCAGCGCGCTTTTCAACAATATCCTGAACGAAACCTACGCTTCCAACGGCTACACCTTCGGCTACATCGCGGGCGGACGGGTGCAGGAGAATTTTTACTACCCGCAGGCGGGGCGGAATTTTCTGGTGGGGTTGAATTTGAAGTTTTAGAGGGTGAGTTATTATGATGTCGTCATGGAGCCAAAAGCTACTTAGGCTGTCAGTAGTGCGAAACATTGCTGACAGGTTGTGGAGCCAGGCTCGCAAAATCAGAAGAGAGACAACTGCGTTTCCTTCTTCGGATAAAATACGCCAATAATTACAAAGGGATTTTTAGCCCGGCGACGGTGCCACTTTTTAGTAGTACCCAGAAAAAGATAAATGTCTTTCTCATTTCTGAACAGGGTGTCGTACTTTTCTTTGACCTTATCGACCGCTACGCTGGCGTCACTCTTGCTGGCTTTCAGGCAGTTCCAGTAGAGTTGGCCGATCTCCCAATCCTCGATCATGAGTCGCGCCCGTTTGCCCGTCTCGTCTTCAAAAGTATAGTAAAACTTGTAAGGCACTTTTGGGAATACCTTCTTGGGTTCATTACCACCTTCTTGACCAAAGAGCGTAAGCTGGTTTTGTAATTGCTGCCATACGTCCTTCCAGTCGTCTGTATCTTCCACCGCCTCAAATTTAATGATTCGGGTTGGTTTGAAGGTGGCCAGTGAAACGTTACGCGGGTCTTTTGAATCCTCGATCAACTGGGTAAGGTTAGTGTAAGTATTTTTCAGGCAGAAGTCCTTACGCTTTTGCCAGTTTTGCTGCGTGTCAAGTCGTTCGCCAATGGTCAGGTCCCTGAAACTGTAATCTGCTGGAGAATAGGTTTCCGGCCTGAAATCGTCCGACCGCCGCTCCAAGTCCAATTCTATCCAAGTATATTTAGTACTCTGCACCATCCCAGCTCTCTTCAGGCCGTTCAAAAAGCTTAGGGGAACTGGATAAATTCTGATCCAGGAGCCATCGTCCAAAACGCCAGCCGTACATACTAACTCGTCGTAACTGCGGGAAGGAAGGGGATAAGTCGTGACCGTAAGCAGCACTTTTTTCCTGACCATGGTTGAGATATTAGATCACTTCACGCTCAAATATGCACCAAAGAATACCGAAACTCGGGCAATGCGGCAATAGAATTGGCCAAATGGCTGCGATGGCACTGACAACTCTGGGCCTCGAAGCAGGTCAGGGCCACCCTATGGTTCTCCTGTAATAAATCCAGAATGAACTTTTGGCTTTTGTCGGTGTTTTGCAACGTCGTTTCCCGGTACGTGTCAAACAATTGATCGTAATCGGATTGACTGTTTAGCTCTTTTCTTTGATTGCCGTCGATGCCCAAATCGGGCAAATGATAAAACAAGATCCCCACGCCTTCACAGGCGTTTTTCAACTGGGCTTTGCTAAATCCAAACTTCATGCTGAACGAATTTTTTCGTACATCACACAAAACCTTCACATCGGCGCGAAGCAATTTATTCAGATAATTCTCCAAACTGATACCCTCGTAGCCAATAGTATAAAGACATTCTTCGGTATTAATCGGGCGGCACGAACGCACATTTTCGGCTTCCTTCGCATTCAGTTTGTTATCCGCTATCTGGCTATTGATGGCGTAGTAAGGGTACTTACGATAGGTGAGCGTGATTAGCTCGTCGGTAGTCGTATTTTCATACAGTATCTTCATCGATCTCAAAATTTTCAGATCGCCTTTTTTCAAAGAAGCGGTAAAGTTCTCAGGCGTGACCTTCTGCCAACCACTCTGAGTGCTTCTAACGAGGCCATACTTTTTCATGGTCTTCAAGTCGGCGTTCGCCTGAAAAGAGAAACAGCCAAATTTGAACGGAACAAACTCGTAATTTGGATTTTCCTGCGCCTGTGAAAACAGGAAAAGCAGTTTTTGCAGTTGAATCCTCTCTAATTCAACGTCAAATAATTCTAAAAGTCCTAATATTATTTTTCTTCTGTAAAACATTGGAAGGTCTTTTTTAGAGAAATGCTGAGATTCTATGCTTTGTCAACGATGAGTAATCTCAAAGTTGGGGCAAAACTTTCAAATTACACGTTTTTAGTGTCATTTTTCTGCAATCTGAAACTTTGACTTTCAGATTGCATGATTTAGGGGTCTTTTTCCTGCAATTTGAAAGTTAGGATTTCAAATTGCATTCTGATAGACAGCCTATCTTCAAGCCGCCAGAAACAATAAATAACCCAAAAATTTGTTGGAATAGTAAATTATCTGTATAATTGTTGCATAAACAACTATACAGTTTCAGAGCCAACCCATTTTCCAGGTTATGCCCATTTACCACCGACTCGGCGACATCCCGCCCAAGCGACACACGCAATTCAGAAAACCAGACGGTAACCTCTACCACGAGCAGGTTTTCGGCACGGTTGGCTTCGAAGGCACGTCGTCGCTGCTGTATCACTTGCAGCCGCCCACGCAAGTGAAAGCAGTCGGTTCGCCACAGGACGTTAGTCCGAAAATAGCGGTGGAAAATAACCTGACGATGCGGAAGCTGCTTGGCTTTTCGGTAAAGCCGATGGACGATTTTCTGGACAGCCGGGTGCCCCTGCTGGTCAATAAGGACGTCACGGTCGGTGTGGCGGCCCCGCGCCATTCGCTGACTGATTACTTCTACAAAAACGCCGACGCCGACGAACTGCTTTTTATCCATAAAGGCAGCGGCAGGCTTCGTACCGCCTTCGGTTCCATCTCTTTCGAGTACGGTGACTATCTGGTTATTCCGCGCGGGATGATTTACCAGATTTCGTTCGACACCGAAGATAATCGTCTGCTGTACTTGGAGTCGCACGCGCCGCTGGAAACGCCGCGCCGCTACCGCAATCATTTTGGGCAACTTAAAGAACACGCGCCTTACAGCGAGCGCGACTACAAGCTGCCCACCGATCTGGAAACGCACGATGAGTCGGGTGATTTTTTGATTAAAATAAAAAAACAGAACGCTCTGCATCCGCTCACTTACGCTTCACACCCCTTCGACGTGGTGGGTTGGGACGGCTACAACTATCCCTGGGGCATTTCGATTCATGATTTTGAACCAATCACGGGCCGGGTGCACCAGCCGCCGCCCGTACATCAGATGTTCCAGACCGACGCCTTCGTGGTCTGCTCGTTTTGCCCCCGGCTCTACGACTACCACCCGCTGGCCATCCCCGCGCCCTACAACCACAGCAACATCGACTCCGATGAGGTGCTGTATTACGTAGACGGCGATTTCATGAGCCGCAACGACATCGCGGCGGGCCACCTCACGCTACATCCCGGCGGCATTCCGCACGGGCCGCATCCGGGGGCTTATGAACGCAGCATCGGCAAAAAAGAAACCCAAGAGTTGGCCGTGATGGTGGATACCTTCCGGCCGCTGATGCTTACCCGAGCTGCCCTGGCCATCGACGATGGGAAGTACTACAAGAGCTGGGTTGAGTGAGGCCGTCGGTTTTCGGCTATCAGCTATCGGCATTTTCAAAAATTGCTAAAAAAACTTGGCGGCTTTGCGAGAACAAATACTGGTTACGGATTAGTAACTATCCACTATCAATTATCAACTGAATAAATGGAAACACTAGAATTAGAAAAACCGACCGAAACCCAGGATTTCCTGCCGCTGAACGGCACGGACTACATCGAGCTGTACGTCGGCAACGCCCGGCAGGCGGCGCACTATTTCCAGACTGCCTTCGGCTTCCAGCCACTGGCGCACGCGGGGCTGGCTACCGGGCTTCGCGACCGGGAGTCTTACGTGATCGTGCAGGACAAAATCCGCTTGGTTCTGACTTCGCCTTTGACCAAAGACACCGCCATCGGCCAGCACATCGACCGCCACGGCGATGGCGTACGCGTGGTGGCGTTGTGGGTGGACGACGCAACCCGTGCTTACGAAGAAACTACCCGGCGCGGGGCCAAACCTTTCTTGAAACCCACCGTAGAAGAAGATGAACGCGGTCGCGTGGTGCGCTCAGGCATTCACACCTATGGCGACACGATTCATATTTTTGTCGAAAGGCAAAACTACCGCGGCATCTTCCTGCCGGGTTTCGAAGCGTGGCGTCCCGACTATCAGCCTGCGCCCGTTGGGCTGCGCTACGTGGATCACATGGTGGGCAATGTAGGCTGGGACGAGATGAACGTCTGGACAAAGTTTTACGCCGAAGTGATGGGCTTCAACCAGTTGGTTTCCTTTGATGATAAGGATATTTCTACCGACTACACGGCCCTGATGAGCAAGGTGATGAGCAACGGCAACGGCCGCATCAAATTCCCAATCAACGAGCCCGCCGAAGGCCGCAAGAAGTCGCAGGTGGAAGAGTATCTCGATTTTTACGATGGGCCCGGCATCCAGCACATCGCCGTGGCGACGGATGACATCGTCGATACCGTGGTGCAGCTCAAAAGCCGTGGCGTGGAATTTTTACAAGTGCCAAAGACCTACTATGACGATCTTTTGAGTCGCGTCGGCCACATTGATGAGGAACTGAATGAACTCCGAAAACTCGGCATTCTGGTGGATCGCGACGAGGAGGGTTATTTATTGCAAATTTTCACCAAACCCATCATGCCCCGCCCCACGCTCTTCTTTGAAATCATCCAGCGCAAAGGTGCCAAATCTTTTGGCAAGGGTAATTTCAAAGCCCTCTTCGAGGCGATTGAAAGGGAGCAGGAATTGCGGGGAACGCTGTGATCAGTTTTGAATGTCGGAATTAGTGAATGCCGGAATGTAACAATATTCGACCTCTGGCGGAAGCAATATTCACTCATTCACTAATTCAAAATCAAATATGTACCAACCCTATAAATCTTACACCCCCGCCGACCACGCCATGTGGCGGCGGCTGTTTGAGCGGCAGATGGAAGTTTTGCCGCGCATCGCCAGTGAGGCTTACCTCAGTGGTGTGGACAAGGTCGGTTTCGTGGCCGATCACATTCCGAACTTTGCCGAAGACACCAACCCGCGTTTGCGCAAGCTGACGGGCTGGGAGGTGTACGTGGTGCCGGGGCTCATTCCGCACCAGGAATTCTACCAGCACCTGGCCGATCGGCAGTTTCCGGCTTCCACCTGGCTGCGTAAGCCCGAGCAACTGGATTATTTGGAGGAGCCGGATATGTTTCACGATACCTTTGGCCACGTGCCGCTACTGAGCAATCAGGCTTTTTGTGATTTTATGGCTGATCTGAGCAAAGTTGCCCTGCGCTTCATCGACGATGAGGTTGCGTTGCAACGGCTTTCGCGGCTGTATTGGTACACCGTTGAGTTTGGGATGATTCGGGAAGCGGGCGAACTGAAAATCTATGGCGGCGGCATTATTTCCTCGCCCGGCGAAAGTGAGTATTGTCTGCGTGACGACGTACCAAAGCTTGATTTTTCCGTGGCCGAATTGCTCGAAACGCCTTACCACATCGACCGCTTTCAAAAGCATTATTTCGTCATCGACTCCTATGAACAGCTTTACGGTTCGGTGGCGGAGATCAGTGGCATTTTGGAGAAATCAGAACAATATCAATCATAAGAAATGGCGCACCTGGTTTCCTGGCTCGATATCGCATCGAACTCCGATTTCTCATTGCACAACCTACCCTTTGGCATTTTCAGCTATGAATCGGAGCCGCCCAGGGTTGGGGTAGCCATCGGCGAATGGATCATCGACATGGCGGCCGCTTCGCGATTTGGTGTACTGCACCCTAGCGAGGTGAAAGAGTCAGTTTACCAGCAAAGTGTCTTGAACGAATTCATGTCGCTGGGACGTTCGGCAACCCGCGAGGTCAGAGACATTTTACAAACCCAACTCACCCAGACTGATTCGGTGCTGCACCAGTTTGCCGAAATGCTCCTCATCCGCCAATCCAATGCCATTATGCACCTGCCCGTTGCCATCGGAGACTACACCGACTTCTATTCCAGCCTGGAACATGCCACCAACGTCGGCCAACTCTTCCGGCCCGACAATCCGCTCTTGCCCAACTGGAAACATCTGCCCGTGGCGTACCATGGCCGGGCGTCATCCGTCGTGGTGTCGGGAACGCCCATTCGCCGCCCGAGTGGACAAACGCTGCCCGCCGGAGCAACTGAACCCGTTTTTGGCCCGAGCCGGGCGTTAGACTATGAGTTGGAACTGGGCTTTATTATTGGAAAAAATTCCACATTGGGCGTTCCGGTTTCGACGGATGAGGCAGAAGCCTACATTTTTGGCTGCGTACTGGTCAACGACTGGTCGGCCCGCGACATTCAGCGCTGGGAGTACCAGCCACTGGGGCCTTTTTTGAGCAAGAACTTTGCCACTTCCATTTCGCCCTGGGTCGTGACGTTGGACGCGCTCGAAGCGTTTCGCGTGGCCGGGCCAGCGCAAAGCCCTGTGCCTCTCCCCTATTTGCAAACCGATGGCGCTTTGAATTTTGACCTGAATCTGGAAGTGGCACTTGTAGCGCAAAGGTCTGTGGGGACACAGACCATGGAGACGGAGACAACCGAAACTACCCTCTGCCGCACCAATGCGCGCCATCTTTACTGGAACATTCGCCAACAACTCGCGCACCATACCGTGTCGGGCTGTAACCTGCGCGTCGGCGATCTGCTAGCTACGGGCACCATTAGCGGGCCGGATGGTAGTGCAGGGCCGCCTGCCGGCTGTTTACTGGAAATGACCGAAGGCGGAACGAAACCTGTGCGGTTGTCCGATGGCAGCGAGCGTACATACCTTCAGGATGGCGACGAGGTAGTAATGCGCGGCTATGCTGAACGCGATGGCGTGCGACTGGGTTTTGGGGAGGTGCGGGGAATTACTTTTTAGGATACAGACCCAGTGCTATTAATTTACGCCGAAAGATTAGCCTGTCGGTGTCATTAAACCCAAAAACACGAACCGTAGATTCGCCTATTTCAGTTTTACCGATTATCAGGCCGTCTTCTATCTCGAAATGTTTACTCCAGTGATCCTGTCGAGGATTGAAGAAACGAACAAGGAAATTGCCACTTTCCGAGAATGTACCCACATCGGATCCTTTGGAATAATTACAGTCTGGGCAGGCGAAAGCTAGATTTTCCAAATCTGAACTACCGCCATGTTTCAGACTTCTGATGTGGTCGATATGAAAGCTAAAGAAAGATACCTGCTCGGGTAAATGGCAGTATTCACAAATCTTCCCAGCATGGTTAGCTATTTGTTTCTTGAGGGAAGTTGGAATTTTGACTCTCACGCCGAAGCTATTTTTAGGGCTTGGGCTTTGGCAAGGCCGATAATTCGGTTCAAAATCAGGTAATGCTCTAGCTCACTTTTCTCGGTCGAAGAAAGCCCCTCCTCCTTTTGCCTATCCAACAGTAAATCAAATCGTTGTTGATTTGCTGGAGATGGCTTGAAGGCAATAACCTTAGCCGGGTTCATATCCGCCATGAAAGCGGCTACTTCATCGTAAACACTAGTTGGCTGAGTCATTTTGAATAGGTTTGCAGTACGGAAATGTCTTTTCCAAAGTTAAGCCTTCGAATTGAAAATGCAATCCACTTCATGAAATCCATCGACCCCGCTACCCTCGGTTCCCGCGCCTTTTACCAATACATGACCGCCGCCGTGGCCCCGCGCCCCATTGCGCTGGCCAGTACGGTGGATCAAGATGGCCGCGTCAACCTTAGCCCGTTCAGCTTTTTCAACTACGTAGGCATCGACCCGCCGATCGTGGTTTTCTCGCCTGGTCGGCGCGGGCGTGATGGTACTTATAAGGATACCGCGTTGAATATCATGGAAGTGCCGGAGGTAGTCGTCAACATGGTCACCTTCGACATGGTGCAGCAGATGTCGCTGAGCAGCGCCGAGTACGATCGGGGTATCAACGAGTTTGCAAAAGCGGGCTTCACGATGTTACCCGCCGAGCGAATCAAGCCACCACGCGTGGCGGAGTCCCCGGCGCAGTTTGAGTGTAGGGTGCTGGAAGTAAAGGAAATCGGGACGATGGTGCTGGTAATTGCGGAAGTGGTACTAGCGCATTTTTCCGAAAAAATCCTGGATGAAAACGGCTGCATCGACCAAACCCGCACCGACTGGGTGGCCCGCATGGGCGGCGACTGGTACGCTCGGGCCAGCGGCGAGGCACTGTTTGAGGTTCCGCGTCCGCAGCATGGTATTGGCGTGGATGCTTTGCCAGAGAGTGTGCGGCTTTCTAAAATTCTGACAGGAAATGACCTGGGGCAGTTGGGTAGTTTAACGGAATTTCCTGCGTCGGCGCAGGTCAGGGAATTTGGCAAAACAGAGAAGATGGTCTCTCTACGCGAGGAGGCCAGATCAGGCTGCCAGCACTACCCTGACTTGCTGCACAACCACGCGCAACATTTAATGATGGCAGGAAAAGTCGCCGAAGCTATGTTGACTCTGTTGCAAGAGGAGTCTGACTAGCCAGTAGGTGCTCAATCGCCCGCCATAGTCTTCGCCTTTCCTTATCAGTATGAAAAGCTGTTCTTCTTCTTTTCCCAGCTTACGATCAACCCATAAACTGTCTCAAACATGAAACACATTGGATTATGTCTCGCTGCTGCTTTGATTTTCATCGGCTGCGCCAAAGACGCTTCCACTTCCCAGAAAAAAGAAAAAGGCTGGGTCTCCATTTTCAACGGCAAAAACTTCGACGGCTGGAAAATCAACGAGGAAAACCCTAGTACGTTCACGATCGAAGATGGCACGATCAAAGTCGCCGGGCCGCGGGCGCACCTGTTTTACGATGGGCCGGTGGGCAACCACGATTTGAAGAATTTTGCCTTCAAGGCCGACGTCAAGACCATGCCCGGCGCCAACTCCGGCATGTTCATCCACACGGCCTACCAGCCCGAAGGCTGGCCCGCCAAAGGCTACGAAATCCAGGTGAACCAATCCCACACCGACTGGCGCAAAACGGGCAGCGTGTACGGCGAGCAAGACGTGAAGGAGGTTTTCGTGAAAGACGGTGAGTGGTACACCGAGGAAATCGAAGTACAGGGCAAGCGCGTGATTGTGAAGGTCAATGGTGAGGTAATCAATGATTATACCGAACCCGCCGAACCCAAAAGTGCCATGAAACGGCTGAGTAGCGGCACTGTGGCCTTACAGGGCCACGACCCCAAAAGCGTGATTTATTACAAGAACGTGATGCTGAAGGTGTTGCCCGATTGATGTCTAAGTAGTTGAAATTGATTGGTGAAATCACTGGCAAGCTCTTTTAAACGGCAACACCGCTCCGTTTGTCTAGGTACTTTCGCCAACCAATTTTATAGCAAACCATGAAAAAATCATCATTAGTCATGGCGGCCCTGCTCGCCGGTTCCATTTTTGCCCTTCCCGCCTTAGCCCAAACTTCCACCGTGGTCAATAAAGAAACCCGCCGCATCGAAGTCACGGGCTTTTCGGAAATGGAAGTAATGCCCGACGAGCTGTACTTCACGGTTTCGTTGCGCGAGTACTACAAAGATGAAAAAAACCAGAAAGATAAAGTTCAGATCAACGTCCTGGAAAAGCAACTCGTGCAGGCCGTGGCCGAAGCCGGACTGCCAAAAGAGGCGCTGTCGGTGAGCGGCGTGGGCGGCTACCAGCGCTACTGGGAAAAAGACAAAAAGCCCTCTACCTTCCTAGAAAGCAAACAGTACCAACTCAAAGTGGAGCGCGCCGACAAGCTCGACGGCATCCTGTCGAAAGTGGAGAGCCGGGGCATTCAATCCGCCTACATGAGCCGCGCCGACCATTCCCGCAAGGAAGAATTCAAAAATCAGGTGAAGGTCGAGGCCTTGAAAAACGCCAAAGAGAAGGCGGCTTTCCTATTGAATGCCATCGGCGAGAAGGCCGGAAAGGTTCTGGAAATCCGGGAAGTGGAAGAAGGCGCTTCGTACCCGCGTCCGATGTATAAGTCGAGCATGCGCATGGCCTCGGCCGAAGCTAATGGTGTTCCCGATAGCGACCTGGATTATCAGAAGATCAAGCTCAGCTACCGGATGCAGGCGGTTTTTGAGATAAAGTAATTTCCCCCCAGCCATCATGAGATCCATTCAGCGCGTGCCAATTCTTTTGTGGATCATAGCCGCGCTGAATGTGGCTTTGCACCTGGCATTTTCCCAAAACCTGGAATACCACCGGGACGAACTGCTGTACTTTTCGCAGGGGATGCATCCCGCCTGGGGTTATGCCTCGGTGCCGCCGCTGACGGGCTGGCTGTCCGGGTTGGTCGGAACCACGGTGGGTTACTCGGTCTGGGCGGTGAAGGTACTTCCGGCTATTTTCAGTGGCATCATGGTGCTGCTTGTGGCGGCCATCAGTCGCGAACTGGGCGGGCGCGACTACACCCAGATTCTGGCGGGCATCGGCGTAGTACTCGCACCGCTGATGCTCCGAGCCTTCTTTCTTTTTCAGCCCGTTTATCTGGATATTTTCTTCTGGACGCTGCTATTCTACTGGCTCGTCCGTTTCCAGAATAGCTCATCGGATCGGTACCTCTACACGCTGGGCGTTACGCTTGGGCTAGGTTTGCTCAACAAATACCTCATCGCGCTTTGGGCGGTCAGTGCCCTGCTGGCTTTGCTGAGCACTCGTGAGCGGAAGGTATTTGGCCGCAAGGCCCTATACGTAGCGTTCGGGATAAGTCTGCTCGTTTTTTTACCCAATATCATCTGGCAAATCCAGCACGAATTTCCGGTCATTCAGCACATGGAAGCTTTGAACGACAGTCAGTTGGTTTACGTCGATCGCGCTCAGTTTTTGTCGGATCAGCTGCTGATGGGGTACGCTGTGCTATTGCTCCTCATACCGGGACTTTATTTTCTGCTGCGCCACAGGAAATACCGAAGCGTGGGTTTGACGGTGGTTTTCACCGTAGCATTGCTTTGCCTTTTGCGCGGCAAAAGCTACTACACCGCCGGGGTGTTTCCGATGCTGTTGGCGGCCGGGGCAGTGTTTTGGGGGGAGCTGCTGACAAAAACTTTGGGCAAAATCCTGCTGCCCACCTTCATGCTGCTGTGCGTCGTGCCGCTCCTGCCGCTGGGATTGCCGATTTACAAAGCACCGGAGTTAGTCACCTTCTTTGATAAACTCGATAGAAACTACGGCATCGATGCGGGGCGACGTTTCGAGGACGGCACCATCCACCCCCTGCCGCAGGACTACGCCGATATGCTGGGCTGGGAGGAACTCACGCGCCTCGTGCAAAGCGCCTACGGGCAGACCAGCGACAAAAAGCACACCCTGATTTACTGCGAAAACTACGGGCAGGCGGGTGCAGTGGCTATCGTTGGTAAAAAATACGGCCTGCCTCAGCCGATGTGTTTCAGTGAAAGCTTCCTGTACTGGGCACCCGAACTGCTGGATAACGAGATCCGAGAATTCATTTATGTCAACGACGAGTTGGGTGAAGACCTGCAACAGAGCTTCGCCGACATCAGGGAAGTAGGCCGCATCCAAAACGCCAACGCCCGGGAATACGGCACCCGCGTGTACCTATGCCGCCAACCTAGGGGCGACATACGCGCATTCCTACTAGAACGCATTGCGGAGGAAACGCCTTTTTGAGTGGGCTACTGGCGCACGATTTTGATCTGGCAGCTAAAATCCAGCGTCCGGCGTCGCTTGCTCTAAAAAACAATTTCGTACATTTGGTAAAAAACATAACCAAAACCTCCCCAGAAACTATGAGCGTAAATGCCAAACACCTAGCCACTTTCGTGCTGGGCGCTGCCGCCGGCGCCAGCATGTACAAGTACTTGCAAACCGAGGAAGGCGAGAAGATGCTGGAAGACCTGAAATCCAAGGCCGGTAATCTTCGCGACGAAGCCGAAGGCGCGGTGGATAAAGTCCCCGACTATTTCGAGCAACTCAAATCCAAAGGCACCGACACCTTGAAAGATAGCTTCCCCGACGCCGAGCAGATGCTCCGCGACCTGATGGACAAGTTTACGGGCGCCAGCAAATCGGAGCCAACTGCAGAGCCGAACGTCTAGTTCTTTTGCGAAAAAACCACTATCTGATAACGCTGACAGCCAATCCCATTATGGCAACTCCGTTATGGTAAATCCGTTACGGGTCAAACGCTGTCAGCGTTTTTTCATAGCAGTCCGTTAAGCTTGGCGTGGTAAAGCAGCATGATCGTCTTGGCGTCTTTGATCTCGCCGTTTTGAATCATGTTTAGGGCGTCCGCAAAGTCCAGTTCCAGCACTTCGATATTCTCCTGCTCGTCGGCGTGGCCGCCGCCCTCTCCTACCTGCATGTCCCGGTTGTATTCGGCCACGAAGAAATACAAAATCTCCGTCACCGAGCCGGGCGACATATACGCCTCAAACACCTTCTTGACCTCCCTGACCTGGTAGCCGGTTTCTTCCTCAGTCTCGCGCCGAATGCAGTCCTCGGCGTTATCTTTGTCGAGCAAGCCCGCGCAGGCTTCGATCATCATGCCCGTCGGGTTGCCGTTGGTGTAGGTCGGGAGCCGAAACTGCCGCGTCAGAATGACTTTTTGTCGCTCCTTGTTGTAGAGCAAAATCGTGGCTCCGTTGCCCCGGTCGTATGCTTCGCGCGACTGCTGTTCCCAGCTACCGTCTTTGCGCTGATAGTCGAAAGTGATTTTCCGCAAAGTGTACCAGTTGTCGGACAGGACTTTTTCTTCAACGATTCGGATTTCGGGATTCATAGGCAGGAAAGTGGAAGGATTGGTTTTTTTGATTAAAATTGGCAGGGCAGCCTGTGGCCACCCGCGATGCAGTCGCTGCGATTTACTCAAAAAAAACAAATAACATGCACCTCATAGCCATCGGCGATGTCCACGGGCGCGATGCCTGGAAGGAAATCAAAGGCACGACAGCCGACCGAATCATCTTCATCGGCGACTACGTCGATCCGCACCAGGAAATTCCCGACCTGGATGTCATTCAAAATCTGGAAGAAATCATTGCCTTCCAAAAAAGCAACCCTGAGCGCGTAACGCTGTTGCTCGGTAACCACGACGCGCAGTATCTTCATTACCCCCTTTACCCATGCGGTGGTCACCGTGCCGATTTGCAGGAAACGCTGGGCGGTTTATTCAAAAAAAATGAGGATCTGTTCAAGATCGCCTGGCAGCACGGCAAGTACCTTTTCAGCCACGCGGGTGTTTCCTGGGGTTGGTACAGCCACGCCCTTCCCGTTTTAAAAGAAATGAAAGAAGAAGACATGGCCCAAACTCTGAATGGCATCTACCACAGCGACAACCGCGACATTCTTTTTGAAGTGGGCCGTAAGCGCGGCGGCTGGCACGCGCACGGAGGTCCGGTCTGGGCCGATATAACCGAAACAAAGGACGATTTTCTTTCCAGTTACCACCAGGTGATTGGCCACAGCCGTGTCCCGGATTTCGAGATCTGCGGCGATGAAAACGGCTCGATTACCTTCATCGACGTGGGCGACACGCGGGTGCGGTTTTATGAAATTGAAATCTGATTGTTCGGGGTGACGGCAAAATATCCAACGCCACAATCTCCTCCACGCCGAGTTCCATCAATTTTCGGGTAATCGTCTCAATTAATCGAACGCTTCCCGCACTTTCGATTTGAATTCATCCCTTGGAAACAGGTCACGGTTCACCTCTTGCCTTGGTGAATGCTTCACTTTCTTTAATTCCAGTATACTTTTTTTCCAGTCGATGGGCAGAGCTCGGAACGCTTCTTTTATTTCGATGTCTGAATTAATTTCTATCTCGGACTTGCTCCCAATGAGTATGAACCCATCGGTATATACGTGAGGAAAAACCTTAGCGAAACTATTAGTGACCCTATCCGTGGGGGCCCAGCTCACCGCAAAACCCTTGGCATTTAACCTGGACTTGATCAACTCAAAATATTCGACTGAATAAATATTGCCGGAATAAGGAGAGTCAGATCTTAGTGCGTCGGCTTCGATGACGTCGTATTTGTCATTGGAGTTAAGCAGCGCCTTCCTACCGTCCTTGATGTGCATCACGATTCTGGGATCCTCATAGAGCCCGTTCACAAGATTGTCGTCAACATCTCCTCCATACTTACTAACCAGCTTGTACTGGTTGGAGGATATTTCAAAACAATCTATCCGTTCGGTTTTCTCCGATTGACTGGCTGCATATAAGGTGCCTCCTGAACCAAACCCAATGATGGCGACTTTTTTGGGATTGGGATGAATGACAACGGGTAGATACCCTAATTTCAAATGAGATAAATCCTGTTCAAAAGGAAAATAACTTTCTCCCAATCCGTTCAAAAACAACACGTCGGTCTTGGAATCATTGAAATCTATTTTGACAGTGGAAACGCTCGACTTGTCTTCCATAATAAATATCTCCTTGTCATGAGAACCTTGGAAAACTTGCCATAAAGATTGGTTGCTCGGAAAGATTACAATGAATATTAAGCTCAAACCTATTAGTACTGAGCTTTCTATTTTATAGCTTAGTTCGTTGTCGATGTAAGACAGCTTGTACCCTACTAGGATAATTAAAAGTAAGGTCAGGGTTAACAAGGTCAGGCTTGTTCCTAAATACTGAAAAAGAACGAAGGTAGTAATCAAAACAGAGATAGAGGAAAATCCAATATTAAAGAATAGCAACGTTCCTAGTCTTTTTCCGAAAGTAGAAATGGATTTATTAGAAGCTTCCTGCAAAGAAACGAACGAAATACCCATCAAAACGGTGGGTGGGCCCACAAAAAAGATGGGCAGAGCGAACATCAAAAAGTATATTCTGGCGTCGTCTCCCCTTTCGTATGAATACAAATATCGGTTCAGAATATCGAAAATTTCAACGTTTTTCAGGCAATAGAAAAGAAAGATAAACGAGAAGAGTGTGTAGAGCACGATTAGTCCCTGCAAGCGGAAAAATAGCTGGGTCGGGTACTTAATTTTCTTCATGTTCACTATTCCGATGATGGAGCCAATGGCAATTCCCCCAAGGTAAATAGATAACAAAATCGGAAAAGTGAAACTGTTGCCTTTCAGCATGATGTGGAGGGTTCTGAACCAAATCATCTCTAACGAAAGAGCTATAAATCCCGAAATACCAAATAACAGGTACCAATTTAAATTATAATTTTCAGAAAAAACTTTCTCTACTTCTTCTTGACCATTATTTATTGCTGTTTCAATGTTTTTGTTTTTATGAATGACATATATAACGATAGTTACCAAAACGCAAATCAAATTTAGCGAAGCGGCAAGGTATATCAGGGCTTCAAAACCATATCTTGGCACAAAAATAATAAAGGGTATGAATGCTCCGAAAGCCGCCCCAAAGGTATTTAATGCGTAAAGAAAATAGGTGTTCGTTTTTATCTCATTCAGGGATGTTTCAAACAGTTTTGAAAGTAACGGGAGGGTCGAACCCATCGCTATGGTGGGGGGTAGCAAGAAGGCAAAGGAAACCAGAACGGATACTGAGAGGCTGGATGTGGAAAAGTCCTGATAAAGGGTATCATACAAAAAATAGCTACTGAAGACCCCAAAGAGCGCAATGACTAGTTCTACAATAACGTAAAGCCCCAATCGCTTCAAATCATCCAACCCGTCAGATATTCTGCCTCCCAGATAACTTCCAAACCCCAGCCCCAACATGAATATGGAAACGATCACCGTTGTAGATAGGGTGTCTGACCCAAAAGAAAATGTAAGATATCGCTGCCAAACAACTTGGTAAACGATTGAGCTAATCCCGGAAACGAAGAATAAAAAAATTATTACATTCTTCAACTTGTCATTCATCGTTTCGGGATGTCGGGTGGTGGTTTGTATCTGAGGTATGGCTGGAACTTATCCCTTCACATACGTACTGCCATAAGGCGCACGCTGCGGGCGCGAGAGCATGGAATTTGCCTCAGCGTCGTTGATGAACTGCTCTTTCTTCGGATCCCATTGTAGTTTTCGGCCCAGCTTTATGGCGGTGTGCGCCAGCAGACAGGCCGTACCGGAGCGGTGGGCAATTTCGACGTGGCTGACCGTCTGCTTATCGTTCTGGATGCTTTCCAGCCAATTACGGTGCTGCTCGGGGCTGTGGTAGAGTTTGGTTTCGTTATCCTTGATAACCGAACCCAGAATCTTTTTGTCACTCGCCTTGAAGGCGTCATTTTCCTTAGCCGCTTCCGCCGCGCCGGGGTCGGAGGCTGTGACGCCCACATTGCCGCGTCCAGCGAATATCCAACCGTCCGTCCCTTCGAACATTACGCCATTCGGGTTATTGCCACCAATCTCCATCGTCACGCCATTGGCGTATTTAGAAACGACCAGGAAGTTACCATGAACATTCCAGATCCCTGAGCCGGGCAGCGGGAACGAACCCAGGCCGGTGATTTCTGTTGGTCCGGTCAGCTCGGTGTCCATGCCCCAGTGCGCGATGTCGATGTGGTGCGCCCCCCAGCCCGTGATCATGCCCGCGCCAAACTGCTCGAGCCGCAACCAGCCGCCGCGCCCCGTGAGGCTATCCTGCGGATGCACTCGGTCGAGGGTATAGTAGATTTCGGGCGTCGAACCCAGCCACATATCGTAGTTGAGGCCGGACGGTACGGGCATCTTCTCGCCACTGCCGCCCGCCGGGTCGCCGGGCAAGCCGACGTAGACCTTCTTCAATTCGCCAATGCGGCCGTTACGCACCAGCTCGCAAGTCCGCTTGAACTGCGGCCAGGGGTCAGCGGAGCGCTGTTGGCTACCGAGTTGGAATTTGATGCCCTTTTTCTGCACCATATCGCTCAGCATCCGGCCTTCCTGAATCGTCAGGGAAGTGGGCTTTTGCATATACACGTGTTTTCCGGCCACGGCGGCTTCCATCGCGGGCTGCGCGTGCCAGTGATCGGGCGTACTGATGATTACCGCGTCGATGTCTTTACGGAGCAGCATCTCCTTGTAGTCGTCGTACGTTTTCACGTCCATGTACTTTTCTTGCCCGGTTTTGTCGGCGTACTGCTTGTCGAGCCACTTCTTGCCCTGCGCCAACCGGTTTTTGTCCAGATCGGCGACGGCCACCACGCGGGCCACTTCGTTTTTCATCGTCTCGGGCAAATCGTGCGTGTAGGCGATGCGCCCGAAGCCGATTTGACCGATGTTAATTTTGTTGCTGGGAGCATTTTTGCCGAAAACGCTCGACGGCACGATCGTCGGAAATGCGGCCGCTGCGATAATTCCGGCGGTGCCAGTCGCGGTGGTTTTCAGGAAGGAACGGCGGGTTGAGTTGGTATCTTTCATGTTGGTTTTTGGTTAAGGTTTATTTCAAAATCCAATGGAATTCCCCCCGTCGACTGGCAAGGAAATTCCGGTAATAAATTTCGACGCTTCGGCAGCCAGGAACACAGCCGCCCAGCCAATGTCTTCGGATTGGCCCCAAGCACCCATTGGCGTGCGATCCATCGCCTTGTCACGGCGGGCAGGGTCGCTATTCATGGCGGTGAGCATCATGGGGGTTTCTATAAAACCGGGCGCGATGCCGTTTATCCTCACGTTATGCGGAGAAAATTCGGTCGCCAGCGCCTTCACCATGCCCGCCACGGCTGATTTGGACGAGGAGTAGGCCACCACGCGGTCGATGCCGTACAGCGCGGCCATCGACGTAATCATGATGATGGAACCCGCCTTACGCTCGATCATCCGCTTGCCGCACTCGCGGGTAATGGCGAACACGGCGTAGAGGTTGGTCTGCATAATCCGGTCGAAATCCGCGTCGGTCGTATCCACAGCGGGCCTTTTCATGTTGATGCCCGCGTTGTTGACCAGGATGTCTATCGGGCTGTGCGCCTTTTCGATATCGGCGACAAGTTTTGGAATCGTGTTCAGCTCTGTGATGTCGTGCACCAGGTAAAAAGCTCGCGCGCCGAGTTTTTCGACGGCTTCCTGCAACGCACTCTCCCGCCTTCCGGTCAGCACTACGCTGGCTCCGGCTTGCACCAGACACTGTGCAATGTGGAAACCGATGCCGCTTCCGCCACCAGTGATGAGGGCCAGTTTGTTTTTGAGGGAGAAGACGTCAAGATCTGGTGTGTTTTGTGATGTGTCTGACATGTATGGTATTTGAGTTTTTTAAAAAAAATATCGACGTTAGGCTTCCTTCGCGACAGCCCACGGCAGCGGCCGACTGCCGTTAGCCGACCGCCGATAGCCCGATTGCCATTTCCAATCCCCGCAATTCCGCAAGTGCTTTCAGCCGCCCAATGCCGGAATAGCCCGGATACGTTTTTTTCGCCAAATCATCCAGCATCTGAAACCCGTGGTCGGGTCGCATGGGGAGCTGCGCGTCCTTCCTCCCTATCTCCTTCCTCCTCTCCTCCTCCCCAAAAACTGCTTTCACCACCGCGTACATATCCACGTCGCCATCGAGGTGCGGGGCTTCGTGAAAGTTCCGTGTTCCCGGCTCGCGACGCGTCGTGCGCAGGTGGACGAAGTGAATGCGGTCGCCGAAGCGCTCGATTATTTTGGCCAGGTCGTTGTCTTCCCGCACGCCCAGTGAACCCGTGCAGAACGTGATGCCGTTGGCGCGAACATCGGCGGCGGCCATGAGTTGCGCCAAATCGCTTTCGGTACTCACTACCCTCGGCAAACCCAGCAGCGGACGCGGTGGATCGTCAGGGTGGATGCACAGGTTTGTGCCCAGTTGCGAGGCCGTCGGGGCGATTTCCTTGATGAAATAATACAGATTCTCGCGTAATTCTTTGTCGCCGATGTTGGCGTATTCATTCAGCAAATTCTGGAAAACGGCCAAGTCGAAAGCTTCCTCCGAACCGGGCAAACCCAGCAAAACGGTATCGGTCAGCTTGGCGACTTGCTCCGGCGTCATACGCTGGAATTTTTCCAGAGCCGAGGCCCGGATTTCTGGCTCGTAGTCGGCGGCGGCGTTCGGTCTTTCCAAGATATAGAGATCGAAGAGCGCGAAATCTTCCCACACGAAGCGCAGCGTTTTCTGGCCTTCGGGCAGCGTGTAGTCCAGCGCGGTGCGCGACCAATCCAGCACGGGCATGAAGTTGTAGCAGACCGTCTTGATGCCGCAAATCGCCAGGTTCATCAGCGACTGTTTGTACTTCTTGATGTACTGGTCGCGACCGGGGTGCCCTTTCTTGATGTCTTCGTGGACGGGCAGGCTCTCGACCACCAACCAGGTCAGCGGCGTGTAGCGGTCATTGTCGGCTTCGATGAGCCTTTTTCGTTCCTCGATGGCCTCCACCGACCATACTTCTCCGACCGGAATTTGGTGCAACGCACTCACTACGCCGCTGCAACCCGCCTGCCGCAGATCCATGAGCGACACGGGGTCGCTCGGTCCGAACCAACGCATGGTGTGGATCATTGTCCGCTAGTGCCGATGGGTGAGTCGTCGGCCTTCACGTCGCCGACGACGTACTGCATGCCGTCGAGGATAAATTTCAACAGCGCGGGATGTTCGGCATAGCTCTGGGCGTTGTGCGAGGGCGAGCAGTAAAACACGCGCCCCTTGCCGTATCGTTTAATCCAGGAAATGTACTTTTTGGTTTCAGGATTATCGCCTTTCAACTCCTTGATTTCGCTGGTGTTGAGGTAGAGCAGGGGATGAAAATCTTGCTTGGCGTAAGCGACGTTGAACATATAGGGTTCGTCCACATGCGTGAACCCTTCGCCATCAAAGGCCCCCACCAGCGGATGGTTGGCGTCGGCCAACCGTACATTGAGGGGCTGTTGCTTGGGATGGTAGTTGAAGCTGCCGCCCATCATCTCGCTGAACGCCACGGACTTGTTCTGCATCACGATGCCACCGTGCAGGGCCACCAGACCACCGCCTTTCTTGACAAAACTCAGCAGGTTTTCTTCCAGCACTTTGGCCTTGGCAATTACCTTATCTTCCGGCATCGACTTGTCTTCACTCACCTTGTCGCGAAACAGGTCGCGGTGAGTGCCGATGGAGCAGTTGTTGTTCAGCACCACGGCGTCGAATTGCTTGAGGGTACCTTTCTCGAACATCGCAATGTCGTTGCTCGAAACGACCTCGAAGGCTCCGCTTTTTTGTCCCAGAATCTCGACCACGGCGGCGGTATGCGGCACCACCCAGTGGTTGAAGCCTGTGAAAAGGGAGAAGAGCAGAATTTTATGCTTTTTCTTAGTCGGGAAAGTGGTTTTGGCGGGGGCCAAGTTTTCGATTTTGGCCTTCCAGGCGTCATCTAACTCAAATTTTTCAAGGCTTTGGGCGTGCAGAAGACCGCCGAAAGAAAGCGGGATGCAAAGAAGTATTAATAAGAATTTGTTTTTCATCGATTTGTAGAATTAAGTAGTTTCCATATTAAAAGGACGCAGTTTCTTCGATTTAACCCTTTTTGGTAGAACGTTCGAATTAGCATGATTAGCTTTGTGTTCAAAAAAACATCTTATCCCCTGCCCTCAATGGCCGCTATCGCCCACTTCGACTCCCAAATGAAAACCATCCAAATCCAGGCCCGGCTCGTTTTTTACGGTTCGGAGGCTACGTCCGAAGCCGCACTACCCATCGTGGAGGAGATCAACCGGATGTACAATGAACCGAAGGCGGAGGTAAAAGTAGGAAGTGAAAGCTACCGAGTCTTTTTCGTTATCGAGTATACCCTGCTATCAACGAATGAAACCGTACAATTCATCGCGCAAAACGATGATTTTCAGAATAACTTCATCCGGCTGGAAAAGGAAAATATTGTCACGCGCTCGTTCATGGGCTTCGGCCTGGGCGACAACGTGGGGCACTGGATTGTGAGCGACCAACTGGGAAAGTCCACTACGGCGGCGCACGAGTTTGGCCACGGCATGGGCCTCGATCATCCCACCCGCCTCGACTACCGGGGCAGCGGCAGTCCGCCGCCCATCATGGCCCCGCGCGGTACCATCGTGGACGCCCGGTACCAATGGGAACCCGCCGCCAAAGCAGGCGAAAAGGGCGGCACGATGAATCCCTACCACCGCAGAGTTACGGCCGAAGAAATTCAGTTGATTGTAGAAAACATTGCAGTTCGGCCCGACAAGTCGGCCTATCTGGGGCGGCTTTCCAATATTACTTTTGACGAGGTTGGCAGACCCGGCACGAGCTTGGTGTGATTAAAAAAAACTAGAACACCAGAAAAAGCGGGGGACGCTAATCCAATAGTCGTTCTACCAAGATGTCTTCATCGAGTTCAGGCCAGTGAATCCCCTCGCCTTTGCCAATGAAACGCCAGTTGGTGAGTTGCTCATTGGTGGCATCCCTCAAATTGGGAAACCACTCCAACGGCACGGCTAGTTCTCTGCCGTCTTCCAAAAACACGATCATTTTGTCTTCGGTAAATGATAGATTAGTAGCATTGTACGATTTAGTTGTTGCCCAAATGCTCATTCCATTTTGCTTTAAAATATTCAGAATTATCTTCGATTATACTTCTAATTGCTTTCAACTCCTTGGAATTGAACCTAGCGGATTTTATCAAAACAACTGGCTCGATGATAAATTTTGCCGTTTTGTCGGCTTTCTCAACGTGTATGTGTTGCGGCAGATGGTCGTTGCTATAAAAAAAGAAACGATAGCCGTCTTTGAACAAAATTGTGGGCATAGTCAGATTCCCTTCACTCCCAGCTCCTTCCGCAAAGTCGTATCGCCGGGTGCATTGTGCGACCAATAATCGGAGCGAATCTGCTCCGTCTTCACGGCGCGGGTCGTGAGCACTTTACCGCTCGAAGGATAGGTCTCCTCCCAGCCCGCGATGTCATGAGGGAAAGCTTTTTCGAAAACGATGCGCAGCTCACGCTTGGCGTCGGGGTAGTTGAGGGAGTATTGCTGCAATGACTTTCCCGTAAAATCATTACCCAGGTACTCGGCCAAGGTGCCCACGGCTTTGAGCGGTTCCAGCTTTTGTCCGGTGAGTCGGGCGGCGTAGGCGGCCGGGACGACATTGGTTTCACCCTTCGGCAAAGCCGCCGGATCCATGCGCAGTCGCGTCCAGATTTCGTCTTCCAGCCAGGCGGCGTCGATTTTGAAGTCTTCGGTGGCGTCCTTCTCGAAGTACGACCGTTTCATCACCTGGTACTTTCCTCCGTCGAGGTTAAGCTGCGCATAAACCTGCCCGCACCAGTCCTGCGACGACATCGTGACTTTCTGGCTGTGTTCGTATTTCCTGGTGTCGATGGGCGTGAATACCGAACTATACAGCGAGTAATCGTAAATCCCCGTCACGAAGCGGCGGATTGAGTTCAGTTTCAGCACCGAAGTAGCCTTATCTTTGGCATCGGATTCCAGCTTGACCTGCGTATCGGTGCGGAAGTCTTCCGTCACAAAAATGAGTACCGCTTCGCCGGGGTTTTGAGCACCGTATTGTGCCTGGTCTAGTGTATAGCGGCTTATTTCGGCTCGGCCGTTGTACCAGTAGTCGCGGAAGTTTTGGGGCGCGGTGAAGTTGTCGGCTCCGCCGACAGGCTGGCAGCTTGTCAGGGCGGCACCAATGGCGAGAATGGTGAAGACAGCAGTTGTCTTTTTCATAAAGTTTTGGGTCACGGAGTTTCTCTGTTTCAAATCAAACCAGCGTTTTCCCTAACCACAGCCCCGCAAACGATGCTAAAAGGCATAGAACCACGCTCAGTACGATATTAAAAACGGCGTCGCCCCAGCGATCGTTCAGCAGCAGCGCCAGGGTTTCGTTGCTAAATGTGGAGAAGGTGCTGAATCCGCCGCAAAAGCCCACCGCTAAGAAAGCGCGATAATGAGTCGACAATTCAGATTCCCGCAAGGCCATCCAACCCGTGAAAAAACCTAGAATCAAGCAAGCCAGCACATTCGCAGCCAGGGTACCGTAGGGCAAGTTCACCGATTGCGCTGCCAGCCCGCGCCCGACGCCATAGCGGGCCAGGCTGCCTAGTCCGCCACCCAGGAAGATCAAAAAGAAATTATTCATAAGCGCATCCCGGACACTCACTTTTTCCAGCTTTGCAGCCGGTCGAGGTATAAATAGCTTTCGACAAATCTCCGGTGTTCAGACGTGGTCATTTTCTCCAATAGCTCCAGAGCGGAAATGTAGCTTGTCAAGTTCCCGTTGGAAGACAGATATTTACCGTCCTCCACGAAAGTTACCTGACTGTCGTCCTGCACTTTCAAGTTGGGATAATCCTTCTGTAGTTGTTCTCCTCCCCCGATCCAGGTGACGATCTTGTGTCCGTCGGCAATCCCGGACGCCCCAATCAATTGCGCCCCGGCGCAGTTGCTGACCGTGTATTTGGTTTCCTCATTTTTCTCCCTGATAAAGTCGACAATCCGGTCATTGTGAACCTGGGCGTACATGTCATACGCGCTGGGTACGAAAAGTACCTCTAATTTCGGGCAATTGGCAAACGTATAATCCGGGACGAACTTCATGCCTTCCTCGGTAATGATTGGCTCATCGGTTTCAGCAATCGTAATGACATTGAAAAGTTGCTCTCCGTCTTCGGTCAGTTTGGCGAAAACGTCCGAAGTAGCGACGACTTCGCTTTGGAGTACACCGTTGTACATCAGAAGCCCAATCGTGGGTAGTTCTGCCTGGAAGGGCCGGAGGTGTTTGGTCAGAGTGTCAGACGCAGATTCATTCTGATTTTCTGAATTAGTTTTGGCGTTGTCGCTATTACAGGCGCTCAATATTACGGCTAGAAATATTGCTTTGAATAGTGAGGCTATTTTCATTTTTTGGTTTTTATTTCTTGATCTCTAACTTTCTCATTTTGAACTATAATAGAGCGAATATGCTTAAAGACTTTCTCAAACTCTTTGTGTCTTTGCATACTCAATTCGTAGTTCTCAGCTTCCTTAGCGTCGGCTTTTAGTTCTTCAAAAGAGGTGAATTTCTTGACTGTTAGCATTTGTATGGTAGGTTTGAGTTTCTCCTTATCATTCATTTGTTTCCAGCAACTCCTCAATCTTAGCGATCAACTTTTCCGCTGGCTTCATCATATCCTGCACGTCTTCTTCTGAAAGATTAAAATAATCTTCATAATCGCCATTTTGCCTCATAGTGAAAATGTTTGAATAGAATTTTCCCAGTTCTTTATCGATTATTCCCGTCTTTACAAAATGAAGGCCAAACATCTGTCTCGCTCCTGCATGAGTAATTGCGCCACAATCTTATGCTTGACCAATAATGCAACTACGGCATAATAACTAGCGTAGTAGAGCCTGTTCACGGCTGTATTCAAGAAACCATTTTCTATCTGCGTCGGCACTTCGTTAAATGTCTCTCTGGCTCTTTTGATTCTGTACTTGGCCAGGGCCGCTCGGTCTTGCTCTTTCATAAAACCTTTCCCTCTCTGCTGACATTTTCGTGAAAAGGTGTTTTCCCCTTCCGGGATTCCCATTCTTTTTTTGAAAATACCATCGGACTAATCAGCGTTCCTGTTTCAAACTCAATATCATAGAGCGGGTAAGCTATCCTTTTTTGATCCGTTCCGATAACGTTTTCTTTATCAATCAGTACCAGTAGATCGAGGTCGGAGTTTTCGTCATAATCTTCACGTGCATAAGAACCAAACAAGATCAGTGTTGCCGTGGGTTCGGTTTCCTTGACGGCGGCTTTCACTCGGCTCAGTAGTTTCTTTTCGTTTTCCATGGTTCTACTGTGAGGTTTTGATTTGAAACTGAGGTTGATAGAGACTTGCATTTGTTGCGGCAATATTGGAATCCTGCCTTTGCGGATATTCGCACGGTTGGCCGCTGCCGTTACAAACGCGAGACGAAACAACTCTGATTCCAAATGAGGGTTAGCAGGCATGAGCACACGCTATGCTTTCACACCACATCGACCAAACGCTCCTTTTCAAAAATGGCCGACAACTCCTCAGGCCGCTGCGTCCCAATCAGAAATGACCGCTTCTTATCTGTAAAGTACACTTCGAAGCCGTAGCTACCTTTGGTATTATACGCTGTCCTTTTCCGACCGAATCTGAGTCCCCAACCGCCAAACTCCCCCATCGGCGAGTACTTTTTCACCTCCACACACTCTATTCTACGCCAGGGAATTCGGGAAAAAGTTGGCTGGAAAGGAAACCAGCGGTAGCCGATCCCCTCGCTATCAACTACCGTCTCCAGGCGAAGCAGGAAAACGATGCCTGAGATTAGGCTTACGAAGGTAGCAGAAATCAGAAAGTTATTAGTGATTTCGTCCAGCTTCGTGTATTCAACAACAAGCCATATAAAAGCAATGGCGACCGGGATATGTAACCAGGGTTGTACGAAGTTCTGTTTTTCTGTGAAGTACGTTTTCATGGTGTTGTCGTTTTTCTTTTGAAAAGTTGTGTTCTCTCCGCTTTTTTTGTGAGGATAATCCTGAGGATACGTTCATCCTTTCTCACCACGAATCCGTTCCACTTCCTCAACCGTCAGCCCTGTATCTTCCGCTATCTCCTCATTCGTCAAGCTGCGCTTAATAAGCTTTTTTGCGATGGCAAGTCCAGTCGCTTGCCGCAGTTTTTCTTCCGCCTCCTCCTTTAAAGTAAATATTTCACTTGCTTTCAGATGCAAAGAGTCTAGATAGCGGTTATAGCCATATTGAGCTTCCTTGCCTAGACGCATAATGTCCAATATCTCCTTCGCCTCGGCCAAACCTTTTGCCTTGAACTCGTCTCTGACTTCGCTATTTTTCAAAAAGTAGATCCACTCATCCAGGCCGTCCTTAGCAATATCGTTGAATTGATTGACTTTGATGATATAGTACTCGGGAAAAATGTCCGATATATTTTGTTTGGCAAAAGTCAGTTTCTGTTTGTCAGAAAGTTGCAAAGTATCCTTTTGGTGCAAGCCCTCAAAATTGGTCGTTCCTCTGTAAATATAGTCTTCACCCTGCCCCAGGTTAAAATAGACAATATTAACAGAAATGATTTTCTTTACTTCCGAATAATTTTGCCCCAAGCTCAGATTTTCTGAAAGCGCCTTTGATACCCCGTAGGCCATTCTATGAAAGTAGTCAATTTCATAAGTGTTCTGAATTTCTATAATGACCAACTCATTTCTAGAATTTTGGATCAGAATATCCACCCGGTTATACTTGTCCTCGTCGGTTTGCTGGTTGCCTTCACTTTCCAGGATCTGTTTGATTTTAATATCGTCAAACAGGAGTTCAGATAAAAAGCCCTCCAACACAACAAAATTAGCTTTGTTGCGAAGTAGTTTTTTGACGGCCCAATCGAAGCGAATTAGTTTCTTGCTCATATCTCAATATTTTTCTGACACTTCATTGAGCAACTAAAATTTGGCTGGTTTACAGCTTATAAGCCTTATCGCTCTCAATTTAATGCAATATACGCACAGAATCTAACCCCCTACTACCCCCAATTTCTAAACTTTCCCTACTTTCACAAAAAAAATTCCCCTCAATCCTCCTCCATGCAAAAAACCGCTCCCCGCCACGAACTACTCAAAATCCTGGGCGTCGGCTTCGGCATTGCCGTCACCATCGGCGGCACCATCGGCACCGGCATCCTGCGCAAGCCCGGCCCCATCGCTGAGCAACTCGGTGATCCCTGGCTCATCATGGGCCTGTGGGCGGCGGTGAGTCTGTACGCTTTGCTGGGGACGCTTTGCACCATTGAGTTGGGTACTTCGGTGCCCCGCGCGGGGGCCTGGTACGTATACGCGCAGCGGGCCTTTGGCGATTACGCGGGCTTTGTGGTGGGTATCAACAGTTGGCTAGGCACCTGCGCCGCACTGGGTTTTGGGGTGTACACCATGAGCGAGTACCTGGCCTTGCTGCTGCCGTCGTTGCTGGGTTACGAGCCGTACCTGGCCGTGGCGATGCTGGCGACTTTGGCCGCGTTGCACTGGATCGGGCTGGCGCTGGCGAGCCAGTTTCAGAACGTGATGAGTTTTGTCAAAGCCGTGGGCTTGTTTGCGTTCGTGGCATTTTGCTATCTCTATGGGCAGGAAGTTACCGCCGAGCAAATGACGGCCACTACCAGCCGTATCGCCGAATCGGGCAGTTGGCTCGGCCCGGTGATCTTTTCGCTACAAGCCATTTTCTACACCTACGACGGCTGGCACACCGCCGCCTACTTCGCCGAGGAAGACCGTGACCCGACCCGCAACCTGCCGCGCTCGATGATCGGCGGCGTGAGCCTGATTATCGTCATCTACCTGCTCGTCAATCTGGCCATCCTCTACATCCTGCCGATGGACGAACTGGCGGGTTCCAAACTGGCCGCCGCCGATGCCGTACGGCTTATTTTTGGGGAGCGTTCGGGCAAATTCGTGACGCTGTTTCTGATGGTTTCGATTCTGGGCATTGTCAACGCGCAGTTGATGTTTAATCCTCGCGTGTTGTATTCCATGAGCCGCGACGGGCTTTTCCTGCCCGCCGGGACGCGCGTCAACGCGGGTGGTACGCCTTCTTTCGCCATGCTGGTCACGGCGGGACTGGCCATTACGCTGATTCTGATTGGGAAAGAAGCTTGCGAAAAACTCTCGGACATTGCCACGTTTTTCTTCGTGCTGGGCTACACGTCGGGCTTTGCCTCGTTGCTGGCCCTGCGTCGCAAGGAGCCGGACTTGCCGCGCCCCTGGAAGGTACCCGCGTACCCGCTACTGCCGATCGTGATGCTGATTTTATCCGTGGCGTTTCTGGTTGGGGCCGTGGTGCAGGATTTATCCAGTTCGCAGTTCGCGCTCCTGTTTTTGGTGGTGAGTTATCCGCTGTATTTGGGGGTGAAGCGGCTGAACTCTTAGATTTTCTTGACAACTTGTCAAGTAAGTATTAACTTTCTGAAAAAACGTTATGAAAACACTAACTGTCGGAGAACTGAAAGCACAGTTCTCCCAGATAATCAAGGATGTGCAAGCTGGAGAAGAAATAGCGGTTGCTTTCGGAAAAAAGAGGGAGGTTATTGCCTACCTCGTTCCCAAACCCAACCGTAAGCCAGAGCCACGAAAATTGGGAATCTTGCAAGGGAAAGGAAAAGCGGTCTTTGCGAGTGACTTCAAAATGACAGAAGAAGAATTCCTCGGCTTATGAGCTATCTGCTGGATACTCATTCGCTGGTGTGGTCGGCATTGACTCCTAATAAGTTATCCCCAAAAGTGAAGTCAGTTCTTCAGGATGCCAAACAAGATGTTTTGGTAAGTGTGGTGAGTTTTTGGGAGCTTTCTTTGAAATATGCCTTAGGAAAACTGCAATTGGAAGGTCTTTCTCCCGAAGATTTCGTTGGAGCAGCTGCTGACACTGGATTCAAAGTTATCGAGCTAGACATCAAAGCGACTTCTACTTTCCATAAACTAAGCGCGACCCACCATCGCGACCCATTCGACCGGATGCTGATCTGGCAATCCTTGCTATCGGATTATACTTTGATAAGCAAAGACGAATTGGTGAAAAAGTACGAGAGTGAGGGCTTGAAAGTGCTTTGGTGATCAATAGATATAAAATACGGACAGTTCTCCGCATCCAGGCAGATCATCATTCACAAACAACCATCGCTCAAATGACAAAACTCTTACTGCTGCTGCTCATACCCTTCCAGGTCATCGCGCAGAATACGCCGCTCGCAGCCTTCAAAAAATACCCTTTCCCCACTGAATTGACCGCCACCGGGTCGAGTTCAAAGCTTGCCTGGGCGCTGGACGAGCAAGGCCATCGCAACGTGTACGTCGCCGATGGGCCCAACTACACACCGCGAAAACTCACCGACTACACCCGTGACGATGGGCAGGAAATTTCGAGTCTGTCCATCTCGAAAGACGGTCGGTGGGTAGTTTTCGTGCGGGGCGGCGATCACGGCAGCAACTGGGACGACCGGATGCCCGTAAATCCGGCGGCGGATCCTTTTGCTTCGGAGGTGAAGATAACTAGCATTCCGTACGCTGGCGGGGCAGAAAAGCATTTTGTCGGCGGGGATGATCCGGTCATTTCTCCCGATAGCAAGCGGGTGGCCTTCGTCAAGGACGGGCAGGTGTGGGCTGCGCCCATCGCTCGGCTGGATTCGGCGAAAAACCTGTTTAAAACCAGAGGAACCGTCGGTTCGCTGGCTTGGAGTCCCGATGGTGCGTCGCTGCTTTTTGTCTCCTACCGGGGCGACCATTCCCTCATTGGCATTTATACTGATGCCTCTACCCCTATCCAGTGGATCGCTCCCTCGTTCAGCCGGGATGCCTCGCCCCGCTGGTCGCCGGATGGGAAGAAAATCGTTTTTGTCAGGATGCCGGGTTCGGGCGGTGCCCCGGATTCGATGCTCATCGACCAACACCGGCCTTGGAGCCTATACACGGCCGATGTGGAGACGGGCACCGCTACGCGCATCTGGACAGCCCCGCGAACATTGCGCGGTTCGGTACCCTACACCCAGGGCGGCACTAACCTGCACTGGGCAGCGGGCGACCGGATTGTTTTTGTATCATACGCCGACGGCTGGCCGCATCTGTATTCGCTACCAGCCAGTGGCGGAACCCCGCTGTTGCTGACGCCCGGCAACTTCATGTGCGAGCATATTTCGCTGAGCCCCGACAAGAAACAACTGGTATTCAGCGCCAACACCGGCCCTGACCCGTTCGACCCAGAGCGCCGACACGTGGTCACTGTCAGTGTCGACAAAGCCGACATGCGGGTGCTGACGCCCGGTGACGGGCTGGAGTGGACGCCCGTCTTGACCGATGGCGGGACGAAAGTGGCCCTCATCAGCGCCACCGCCCAGCGACCGCCTTTTCCCGCCATTATGGATTTGAGCGGCAATGATAGTGGTAAAATAAAACTGTTGGGAGAAAAGCTTCTCCCCGCCGATTTTCCTAAAGATAAAGTAGTCACGCCCAAATCCGTCACCTTCCAGGCAGCAGACGGCGTATTGGTTCATGCCGATTTGTTTGAACCCGTGGGCGGCGCGGCCCAAAAGCCCGCCATTGTGTACATCCACGGCGGCCCTTCCCGGCAAATGCTGCTGGGCTGGCATTATTCCGATTATTATTCCAACGCCTACGCCGCCAACCAGTATTTGGTGAGTCTGGGCTTTGTGGTGCTGTCGGTCAACTACCGCCTGGGCATTGGCTACGGCTACGATTTCCAGAATGCGCCCAACAGCGGCAGCCGGGGTGCGGCCGAGTACCTGGACATCAAGGCCGCCGGAGAATGGCTGCGGAAGCAAAACTTTGTGGATGGCAAAAAAATTGGCGTGTACGGCGGCTCGTATGGTGGATTCCTAACCGCGATGGCGCTGGCCAAAGACTCAGACCTGTTCGCGGCGGGCGTCGATATTCACGGCGTTCATGATTGGGACGGCTCCGACCGGATTACGATGCAGTACAGTGACAAGTACGAGAAAGCACCCGACTACGAAAAAGCCATCGAAACGGCCTGGTTTTCGTCTCCGGTGTCGCAACTGGCCACCTGGAAGTCGCCCGTGCTGATCATTCACGGCGACGACGACCGCAATGTGCGCTTCAACCAGAGCACCGACCTGATCGCTCGTCTGGAAAAACAGGGCGTGCGTTACGAAACTTTGATGATCGTGGACGACACCCACCACTGGATGAAGTGGTCGAATGCCGTCAGAGTGTATCAGGCGGCGGCGGATTTCTTTGTGCGAGAATTGAAGGAGTGATTTTGCCCGTGGCTTTTCTGATCGGGGCCGTAGTACAGGATTTGCTCGGTTCACAGTTTGCACTGCTGTTCCTGGTCGTGAGTTATCCGTTGTATTGGGGCGTGGAGCGGTTGAATCCCTGATTTGACGATATTCGGAGTGACTATCCAAAACTCCGTATATTTGAGAAACACTTTTTTTAATATGACTACATACATCAGCGAGTGAATCGCAATCAACCCCCACATTTGCAAAGGACGCCCTATTATCCGTGGCATGAGAATCACAGTGCAAACGATACTGGAACTTCTGTACTCCGGGTCGTCACGAGAGGAGATTCTGCACCAATATCCGATGCTCGAACCAGAGGATATTGGTGCTTGTCAGCGCTTCGCGATTGATTTGATGGAACGGCAGTACGTAATTCAGGAAATAAAGAAAGTGGCCTGATGGCTAAATACCTCATCGACATCAATCTGCCTTACTATTTCTCGCTCTGGAATAGCGAAGATTATATTCATCAAAGTAATGTTGAGAATACAGCAGAAGACGCCGAGATATGGCGGTACGCAAAAAGCAGAAACTTGACAATTTTGACGAAGGACGCTGATTTTTCCAATCGCATTCTACTAACACAACCACCTCCCCGGGTGATTCACATTAGGATCGGCAACGCTTCGATCAGAGAATTTCACAATATTCTGAATTCAATTTGGAACAATGTATTGGTTCTGAGCAATTCGCATAAATTCGCAACGGTTTTCAGAGACAAAGTAGAAGCGTTGAATTGATTGAAGACAACGCTACTTCTCCCCCAAAGACTTCACAAACAAAATCACCGACTCAATATCTGTATCGGACAGAATTCCCTCAAATGATGGCATTTCGGCGTTGTAGCCTTTCACTATTTTAGCGGTAGGTTTTAGGATCGATTCGCGCAGGTAGGCGGCATCGGCCACAACGGTGGAGCCGTCTTCCAGCGGCCGCTTCGCGCCGTACAGGCCCTGGAAAGCCGGGCCGTACATGCCTTTGGTGCGGGTGCCCTCCGAGTGACAGCCCGCGCAGGCCGTTTTGGTAAAAATAGCCCTGCCTTTTTCCGCCGAGGCGATCTCTTTGGGCTTTTCCAGCACATTCCGGCGAGCCGTCAGGAGTCGATAGTCCACGTCAGCGAAACCATACTTGGCGGCTTTGATATCTTCCAGATAATTGATGGTAAACCAAAATTCGTCGGCAAAGTCATGACCGTCTTTGGCTTTTAGCCGAAAATCGACCTCCATTTGCATGACCTCCTTCATTTCAGGTACCAGAAGCAGAACTTTTTTACCGTCAGGCGATAGATAGGCCACCGAAACGAACATTATTTCTTCGCCCGTCGAACCGTCCAGCTTGTAATGCCCCGAGCCGTACTCCTCGGTGCGGAGGTAGTTGTAGCGTTTGAGTTGGTAGTTATCGGGATTGGTGGCGGTGGCGGCGTCTAGTTCGGAATCGAAGCTGAGCACGATCCCCTGCCTGCCCGCCTCGAACTGATCGACCATGTAGCTGGGCTTGCCGGTGTAGCGCAACCGTAGTAGGGCGCTCAACCCTTTGGAATTGGAACCCCACAGATTGAAGCCCGCCACGTAGAGTTGACCGTCCTGCGGGTGGGTCGTACCCTTCGACGTGGGTGCCGGATAGTCGGCGTGGATCATGGAAAGTCCACCCTGAATGCCCCGTGAAGTACTGTCGATCAGCACCCGAAACATACCGGGCCTACCGTAGGAAAAGTGGATCAAATCGCCGTTGAGCGGCCCCATTTTATCGCTCGTTACCCAGGCTTGTCCGATGCTGGACTGATCCACGTTGTGGGGAATCCAAGTGAGCGGCGGGGCGATCGGCGGATTGTCGGTGCGGTGTACCGTGGGGCTGACACCGTAGTAATCACCTTTTTTTACAACGTAAATGGGAGAAGAAGGCACGAAATTACCCTGCTGGTCGGAGGCGGTGAGTACGCCCGTTTTGGGATTCATGCCCAGGTAAGGCCCCCGCAATCCGGTGGCGATCACTTCGGCGTCGCGGCCATCAGGCGAAACCCGCATGATGGTGCCGTTGTGCACCGAACCCGCCCGGAAGCCCTTAGCCACCTGCGGCGTAACGCCGGGGCCGTTGCTCAGACTGCCGCCCTTGGCGATATAAAATCCCCCTTCAGGTGCGGGTACCACATCCCCCGCCCACTCCCGCCCCTCGGGCGATTGCGACATGACGTTGGAGAAATTCTCATAATAATCAGCTACATCGTCCCCGTTTAGGTCGTGCAGCTTCACAATGCCTTCTCGACCAAACACATAAATCGAATCGTCGACGACCTCGATGCTCATGGATTCGTGGAACCCGGAAGCGAAGCGTTTCCACTTGACATCTTGTAGGTTTTGGTCGATGCCGTCGATAAGCCAAACGTCTCCCTCGAACGTGATTACCGCCGCGCGACCACTCTTAAAAAAGGAGACATCCGCCACCCGAACGTTTCGTTTCCAAGGATTCGGCAAGGGAAGCGTCAGCTTGTCGGTGACGAAAGCCGCCGTGTCGGGCGACAGGACGCCCCGCGTTTTTACCTCTTCCTTCCAATAAGTCGGGCCACCTTTCTTTACATCGGGAAACGCAAAGCGGGTGGACTTACACGTTTTCTCGAATTGCTTCATTAGCCGCGCCGGGCCTTTCCAGATCATTACCGTGGCTTCGGCATCCCGACCGGAGGGCGCAAAGCGAACTTTCAGGTGGCTCTTGCCCGAAACATCCGGCTGCAGCAGCTTTGTACTTTTTCCCGCCAGCCCAATCGCCGTCACCGTATCCTGATTGGCTCCCTGATAGATGTACGCAAACTTTGCGTTCTGCTGCACTTTGGTGCCGTTCGTTACCTCCGCCAGTATTAGTCCCAGCGCCTCGGCCGAACGACCGAATTTAAAGGTGCGGGTAAAGGCCGTTCCGCCGTTGAACTCCACGCTACCGGGCATTTCCATAATCGACGTCCGCCCGACAGTGTAGTTCAGGACCACTTTATCGCCGTGCGTGTACACGCCGTTCCAGCGGGCTTCGAAGGCAGGCAACGGCAACCAGTCTTTCTTGGGAGCGGGTACCGCGAAAATCGGTGAATCGTCTTGTAGTGCCACCCATCCGGCGTAGCTGCCCGTCGCAATTTGGGGCGCGCCGGCGATGGTGGCCAGCTTGTTATTCTTATTGGAAAAATCATCGTACGAAACCTGATGCATCAGCGACATCGGCATGAACTTCCGCGTCCAGGCAACCGACCAACGCAGCAGATCGGTATCGAAGCAAACGTAGGCGCTGTCGCCCAAGCGAATGGCTAATGTTCGGGCCGCTTGGTTATCGGTGGGGAAGCCCGCACCCAGCTTACGCGCGTCGATGGACGTGGAAATGAAGGGAAAATCAGGTTCTACGAAAGGGGCAACCACCAGCGAGTCGGGATTGCTGGTGACCACCCTGCTAAAATCGGAAGAACCCGCGATGAAAACCGCCGAAACTACCAAAAAGACAAGTGTGATACCCCCGTAACTTCTACGCAATAGTTTTTTCATTAGACCTTCCATCTATTTTTATAATCAACGACACGCGTTACTATATTACCACGATTGACTCGATAATGTTATTGACGGAAAAAGTAGCCAACTAGCTGTACAAAGCAGCCCAAAAAGCCGACTATCCCGGTGCGTAACCGCCCGGAGGAGGAGCATCGGGCATTCGTCCAAAAAAATGACCGGCTACTTCTCCCGTCCGTTCAAGACGTTCACGTCCATCTCCGACAGCTTCTTCCCGCCTTTGATTCCGAAATCCAGCGTACGGATCGGGAACGGAATCATGATGTCGTTGGCGTCGAAGGCTTCCTTGATGTGCATGATGGCTTCGTGTCGGCCCTGCAGGAAGGTCGGCTGTGCGGTGTCCTTTATCCAGATGCGGATGCTGAAGTTGATGGAGCTATCGCCGAACTCTTCGTAGAAAAGCGTGATTTCTTCGTCCTGCGCCCGCACGCTCACCTTTTTAGCGGCGGCGATGGCAATGTCTTTTACCTTCCGCAGGTTGTCGCCGTAGGAAACGCCGACGGACAAGTCCAGGCGACGCTTGCCCAGGACGCTGAAATTTTCAATTTTATTTTGAAAAACATCCTTATTAGGGATGATGATGCGCTGGCCCTGGAAGGAGCGGATCATGGTATCACGCAGGCTGATGGCCTCCACGACGCCCATCTGGTCGTTGGTTTTTACAATGTCGCCCACGGCCAGCGGACGGCGGAAGGAGAGAAAAATCCCCGACATGAAATTAGCCGCAATGTCCTGAAAAGCAAAAGCCAGGGCCAAACCCAGGATCCCCGCGCCCGCCAGAATGGAGGTCACGGCCTTATCGAGATTCAGCACACTGAGGACGGTAAAAATCACTACGCCCACCGCGATGGCATAAATCACCGAGCCGAAAAGATTATTGATGGTCTGGATGTGCGAAACCTTACGGATCAGTTTCAACGCGACCTTACGGACGAGCTTGGCAATGTAGATACCAAGCACCAGAATAATGGCGGCCAAAACGATGTTAGGCAGCAGCCGGATAAATTCCTTGGCCCAGAGGGTCAGCTTCTTGCTGAGTAAGTCAACGGCCTGATTGATGTCAAGATTCATGGAGGATGGTGTAATTTCTTCTGGCAAAATTGTTATCAAACGCGCCGCCCTGCCGAATGTTTTAGCCGCAGGCGCATAAAAAGAGAGGGAAAGCCGTGGCTTTCCCTCTGTCTTTTAACCCAATAATTCAAAAGGGCAAATCGTCGTCCGAGCCACCGCTGGGGGCAAATGCGGGATTGGGAGGCGGCCCAAAATCGCCGGGAGCGTTGTTAGGCGTGGCGGGTTGAGCACCACCGGCCGCGCCTTTCTCGATTTTCCAGGCTTTCAGGTCGGTGTACCACCGCTGGTTGTACTCGCGGCTTTCGGCGTCGATGGAGGCCGTCACCATCTCGCCTTCGGATATGGCGAATTGGTCTATTTTATCACCCCACATCATGATGCACACTTTTTTGGGATACTGGCCTTCGGTTTCGAGGATGAACTCCTGCTTGCGCCACGTACCGTTTTTACTGGTCCCGTTTAGTTCGGGAAGGATTGAGACTACGGTTCCTGATATTTCCATGAATAAGGTTTTTTACAAAGCTTTGAATTGATACCTTGCCAAAAGTAAAAAAATTGCCCCGCATATCAAAAAAAGTGTTATTTGGGGACGAAAGTGTTTGGCTCGATTTGTTTAGGCGGCTGGGTATTTGATCGTTGAGTCGGCCTATGAAAACTAATTTTATTTTGAGTAAATCGGCTAGTGTGGCCTTCCTGTGGCTGCTCGTGGCTTGCGCTACGGTGTCGAAAAAACCGGCTTCTGAGCAACTGGACTTGTTTTTGCTCATCGGGCAATCCAACATGGCCGGGCGCGGGCCGCTGGATGCCGCGCCGAAGGCAGCGAACCCCAGCATTTGGGTAGTCAACGCCGATAATGAATGGGTCGTCGCCCGCGATCCGCTGCACTTCGACAAGCCCGCCGTGGTGGGCGTGGGGCCGGGATTGGCCTTCGCCGAGCGTTGGCTGGAACTGAATCCTAAGGCCAAGATCGGGCTGATCCCCTGCGCCGTGGGCGGCAGTGGTATCGACGATTGGCAGCCGGGCCAAAAACACGCCCAAACGGGTATCCATGCTTACGACGCCATGTTGCAACGGGTGCGCTTCGCGCAGCAGAAAGGCCGTATCAAAGCCATTCTCTGGCATCAGGGCGAGTCGGACAGCAACCCGGCAGGCAACAAGGTTTATGCGCAAAAACTCGACGAATTTCTCACCCGACTGCGCCGTGATCTCGATGCACCCGATACGCCCGTCATCCTGGGTACTTTGGGCGATTTTATCGTCGAGAAAAACCCCGATGCTTTACCAATAAATCTAATCATTGACAGCTTTCCCGAAAACCACCCGAACGTCTACGTAGTTTCGTCTTCCAACCTGAACCACAAAGGCGACGTGACGCACTTCGACACGCCCTCGGCGCGGGAATTGGGCAAGCGCTACGCTGAAATATTATGGAACATACCGAAAAAATAGCCTTCCTGGGCATCGACCACCCCGCTGTGGCCGCCGAAGACGTGGAGAAACTCGCCGACTGGTACTGCGACTTCCTGGGTTACGAAAAGCAACACTGTGACTGGAACGCTCGTCCGCCCGAGCCCGTCTGGATTCTGAAAGCCCCTGACGGCACACTGCTGGAAATTATGCCCAAAGACGACACGCCCCGCTTAACCCGCACCACCTGGACGCCCGGCTGGTCGCACGTGGCTTTCCGGGTGCCTAACCTGGAAGCCGCCGTCGCTATCCTCGATAAAAAAGGCATTGAATGGAGCAGCGAAATCATCGACGCCATCGGGGGCGGCAAGGTGCGCTCGGCGCTCGATAGAGACGGAAACATGATACAGTTTTTGGAACGGTAAAAATGTTAAAACCCAAGACCACATACAGTGTACTTCCCAAGTGGCTCGAGCGACTGGATTTTCTGGGCCTGTTCGAGAAAGATCCGTTTGGCAATCTGCTGATCGTCAGGCGGCTGGCGATCATGATCATTGGCTGGTCTACGTATTACCGCTACACGGCGGTGAACAAAACCCGAATAAGAGGCACTGAGCACCTGCTCGATCTGCCCGATAACGGTGTACTTTTCCTGTCGAACCACCAGACTTACTTCGCCGACGTCATCGCGTTTTACCACATTTTTTGCGCCGTGAAGTGGGGCTACAAGGATACCATTTCGCCCCCTTTCTACCTCTTTTCGCCACGCGTGCGCAACTATTACGTGGCGGCTTCCGAAACCATGAAGGAGGGCGGCATTCTGCCCCGGCTGTTCAGCATCGGCGGGGCCATTACGGTGGAGCGCTCGTGGCGGGCGCAGGGCGAAAACGTCAAGCGGAGCCTCGACAACAATGCCCAGGACAAGATCGGCATGGGACTCGACCACGGCTGGGTCGTGAGTTTTCCTCAGGGTACCACCAAGCCCTACGCGCCCGTCCGCAAGGGAACGGCCCACCTTATCAAGGAACATCAGCCCATCGTGATTCCGGTGGTCATCGACGGTTTCCGCCGCGCTTTCGACAAAAAAGGCCTGCGTTTCAAGAAGCGGAACACCAAACTTACCGTGCAGTTCAAGCCCCCCATGCACTTCGAGCCCGACGAGTCGATCGAGAGCATGGTCGCGCGCATCACGACGGCCATCGGGCAGGATTTGCCAACGGAAAAGATGACATGGTTGGGGGAAGAGTGAGGGGAAAAGTTAGCTTCTCGTCAGAAGTTCCTGCATGAGCCCGTACAACGAAATAGCCGTTACGTCATGCGGTAAAGTAAAGGTTTCAGTACCAGAGTACACGACAAACTTCCGTTGTGGGTCGATGTCGGAGCAAGCCGTGTGGAAACCTTTTTTGAGCGCGAGAGACTGCCCCAATTTTATTTCGACGGCCCATTTTTCCTGGGCGCTGATCTCAATGACCAGGTCGATTTCCTCCCCGGTGGCCGTTCGGTAGTAAAAGGTATTCGCGCCCCGTGGCAGCACCGACATGATGTTTTCGATGACAAAGCCTTCCCAACTTTTTCCCACCACGGGATGCCCCAGCAAATCGTTATAGCGGCCAATATTCAGCAGGGCATGGGTGATGCCACTGTCTCGCACATAGACCCTGGGAGCCTTCACCAATCGCTTTTTGACATTGGCCGTGTAGGGCAAAAGCTTCCTGACCAGCATCAAATCCACCAGAAGATCGACGTAGCGGGCGATAGTCACGCTGGATACGTCCATGTTGGCGGCCAGTTTAGAGGCGTTCAGATTAGTACCCTGGCCGTGGGCCAGCATCGTCCAGAAGCGCTGTAAGGTCGTAGCAGGTATTCTGGGGCCGAGTTGCGGGATGTCCCTTTCCAGATACGTCTTGATGAAATCGTTGCGCCATTCCAGACTGTCTTCGTCGTCAGTACTCGCCAGACTTTCCGGAAAGCCGCCCCGCAGCCACAGTTTGTTCAGGTCAGCCAGATCGTTTCCGTCGGTCAAGTACTCTACGGCATCGATTGGAAACAATTCCAGGTAAGAAATCCGTCCGGCGAGTGATTCGCCGGACTGCTGCAAAAGCTCGCCCGACGCCGAACCCAAGAACAGGAAAAGCCCTGTCCGGTGGCCCGCCCGTCTTTCCGCGTCGATAATGCCACGCGATTGGGCAAAAATTTCGGGCATTCGCTGCACTTCGTCCAGGATGATGAGCTTGTCGCGATTTTCCTGATAAAATACCCTAATATCCCGCACCTTTTGCCAGTCGAGGCGGTCTTCCAGATCGATGTACACCGAATGACGCCCTTCGGCCAGAGCATGCGCCAGCGTAGTCTTCCCGACTTGGCGCGGCCCCAAAAGTGCTACGCTGGCAGTGCGGTTCAGTGCCTTCTGTACTTTACTTTCCAGTCTTCTTTTGATCATTTCGTGCAAATTTAACATGAAATATTAAATTTGCATGAAATGATGTATTCAAAAATATTAACTGTTTGATTTATAGATAAATATCTCGCGCCCTAAACCTACCAATATTACCAAATACTCCAACGCTACGACCCACAAATTCTCCTGAAATACCCCTCCTCCATAAGCCACGTAAGTAAGCGGCAGCATCACTGACCACACCACCGGAAAGCGAAACCGGGACAACGTACTCAGCGCGATGAGTGGCACGACGTACCACGGATGCACCGTGGTAGCGCATAGCAAATAGGCCGTCAGCGCAAAAAGCCAGCGCTCGGTCAGGGAGAGTTTAAGTTTTTTCGACCAGGAAAAAAAGAGAATCAGTGAGGCAGCTACCAGCGCTAACAACGGGCCGATGGTCGCGATGGGATTGTAGCCGCGAAGGTACGTGCCGATGCCCCGCAGCGCGTAGTACAGACTGGCGTTGAACTCAAAACTTCGGAAATAAAGGTCGAGACTCGCGGAGATGTTCTCGATGATGGTTGGATTGAAGAAAAACAAAAAGGGCACCCCGAAGACAACGCCCGCCGTAAGCACGTACCTCAGGCTTTTCTGCCATTCATTTTTGTTTAGTAAAGCCGGAATGAAGATGAGCGGCAGCAACTTTACGCCCGCTGCCAGCGCTAGGAACGACGCCGAGGAGATTTCTTTCTGTTTTAAATAAAAATATAGACCCGCCAGCAGGAAACATATCGTCAGTCCTTCGTAGTGAAGGTTGCCCGTCAATTCCACAATCACCAGCGGATTGAGCGCGTACAGTAGCACGCCCTGGTGTGTATCGTTTTTCTTTAAAAGTTTCAGCAATCGGTAGAGGAGCCAAAAGGTCGCCAGTTCCCCTAAAAAAATGGGCAGTCGTAGCCAAAATGTCGTTGCCAGCTCTGATGAACCTCCCAGGGTAGCCGCCACCGCAAACCACCCCTGCAACAGAGGCGGATAGACGGTGTAATAGTCGGGCGAATTCAATTTTTGGAAAAGTGAGGAGGTGAGTCTGGCTTGGGTGGCAATATCGCCGGACGAGATTTCGCTGGGTAAATAGAGGAATGGATTGTAGCCGTGTGCCAGCAGTCGCCCGTCCCAGATGAATCGGTAGACGTCGTCGGAAAGATTGGGCAAATGGAGCAGTGCCACAAGACGGAAGAGGATCGCCGCCCCGATCAGCAACCCAAAAGGCGCATCGGCCTGATAGCGAACGGCGATTCCATAAAGTAGAAAAAGCCCGCCCCACAAACTTAGCAGCGCGGTAGTATCGGTGCGGGCAGTTTGAAAAAAAAAGAAGTACCCCGCCGCCGCAAGCCCCACTCCACCACCCCAGAGCAGCCGCCTCATGGCCTGGCCAGCGAATGCCGCACCGACCAGTAGGCAATGAAGCCGAAGCCCAGCACCAGCACGGCGTGAAAAGCCAACGCGCTGTAATTGTGCGTGACCAGCCCTAACGCAATTCCCCCCATAAAGTAAAAGACCAGCCCCCACTCCACCCAGGTGAGCGGTGGGATCTTGCGGGCCAGGTAGGCATTGGCCTGCCAGCGGTCGCCGCGCTGGTTGACGTTGAATTTCGGGGTACGGACGAAGGGCGTTTTGCGGCCAAAGTACCCTTCCAGCACCGCTACGGCGTTGTGCAGCGATAGTCCGAGCATAATCGTCAGGAAAGTTGGGAACGCCACGACGAACTCCCAAAAGGTGCCGCCCTTACGCCGGAAGGCCGTCCAGTAGAAGGTTCCCATGATAACGAGGCTCAACTGAAAGAATGTCAGCCAGCCCCAACCCAAATGCAGCGCTAACATCGGCACGCTCAGCAGGGCAGTGAGTAAGGTCGCGATGAAAATAGAGCTATTGAGCAAATGGAAAGTGGCGTACCACTTCGTGGACAATGAAAGGTGTGGCGCACGCCAGACGTTGCCCAGGTTCTTGCGGGCACACTCGGCGGCCCCTTTGGTCCAGCGGTACTGCTGCGACTTCACGGCCGGGACGGTCACCGGGAGTTCAGCGGGCGAAACGAGTCCTTCGAGATACACAAACCGCCAGCCGCGCTGCTGGGCGCGGTAGCTGAGGTCGAGGTCTTCGGTGAGCGTATCGGCCGACCAGCCGCCCGCGTCGGCGATGGTGCTTTTGCGCCAGACGCCCGCCGTGCCATTGAAGTTGATGAAATGCCCGCCCGCGTTGCGCCCCACTTGCTCGACGGTGAAGTGCGCATCCAGCCCGAAGGCCTGCATTTGGGTGATGAGGGAGTAATCTTCGTTCAAATGTCCCCAGCGCGACTGCACCACCCCCACCTTGGGATCGGAAAAATGGGGAATGGAGTGCTTCAAGTACTCCGGCTTCGGCACGAAATCGGCGTCAAAAATGGCAACGAACTCACCCCGCGCCAGTGTGAGTCCGTGGGCCAATGCTCCAGCTTTGAAACCGGTGCGGTCATCGCGTCGAATGTGTTGGATGTCGAATCCTTGCGCGGCGTAATCCGCTACTTTCCGGGCGATGATTTCTACGGTGTCGTCGGTGGAGTCGTCCAAAAGCTGGATTTCCAGTAGTTCTTTTGGATAATCGAAAGCTACCACGGCTCCCATTAATCGCTCGATTACGTAGCGTTCGTTGTATACGGGTAGTTGTACGGTTACGGTGGGCCTTGAAGTGGCAGTCGGCAGTCGGCGGTCGGCGGTCGGCGTTTCTGATTTGTGTCTTTTTCCTTCCTCCTTTCCTCCTTTCCTCCTTTCCTCCTCCCAGTAAGCCACCACCAACCCCACCTGCGACAAGCTGTACGCAAAAATGAACAGGATAGCCAGTAAAAAGGGAATGAGGACGAGGTATTGCAGGAAAGTCAAGGAAGAAATAAGAATGGTTTTGAAGATCAGATCGCCCCAAAATTAGTCAAAAAACGAGCCGAATTGTGATTTGTTGAAAGCTACGCACAAAGGCGCGGTTCAGTTGCTCTTGACGAGAAGTACGCCGCCCGGCCAAAAGCCGACTGCCGATGGCCGACAGCCTTTTTATCGATACTTAAATATCCAAGAAAGTATCTTGTACCCCGCTAGCACTGTGCCTTTTAAAGTCCCCGACACCTTGGAATGGCCGATGCGCTTGCGGTAGGTAACGGGTACTTCGCCCACGGCCATACCCATTTTAGCGGCTTTGAGCTGCATTTCCACCGTCCAGCCGTAGGTCGTGTCCTGCATATCCATGGCCAGGAGCTTGTCGAAACGAATGGCACGAAACGGGCCAAGGTCGGTGTAAGTGATGTCATAAAAGCGTTCGATCAAGTTTGTCGCCAGCCAGTTGCCAAACACCTGCTGCGGGGTCATGGCTCCCGCCTCGCGCTCGCCCAAAGCGCGTGATCCAATGACCATGTCGAGGTTATTTTCTAATAAATAATCTACAATTTTGGTCAGCTCCTCGGGGTAATCCGAGTAATCGGCATCTACGAAAACCAGGATTTCCGGCTGAACTGGCTTGTTCTTGAGGTATTCGATACCCTTCAAACAAGCGTAGCCGTAGCCTTGGCGCGGTTCATCCAGCACAGTGGCCCCGGCTTCCTGCGCGTTCTGCCGCGTGTCGTCGCGCGAATTGTTGTTGACCACCACCACCTCCCGTACCGAAGCGGGCAAGTCGCGCACGACGTTACCCACTGAGTTTTCCTCATTGAAGGCAGGAATGACGACGTCGATTATGGCGGTCGGCGGTCGGCTTTCGGCACTCGGCACTCGGCTATCAGCTATTGGCACAGGTTAGAATTTGGGGAGAGCTAACTTTTTCAAGAGACAAAAGTAGAGATTTAGGTCGCCTTTCTATTAACTCATTCTATCATTCAAAATTCAAAATTGATTTCCCATGAAAATCTCTTTCATCGGGGCGGGCAACGTGGCCTGGCACCTGTCGCAGGCCTTCGAGGCAGCCGGACATATCATCTGCGAAATATACAGTCGCGATACCCAACACGCCCGCCAGCTAACGGCGCTGCTATACGACGCGGTCATTCAGCCCGACCTTAATTTTTCAGAAAGTGTGGCCGACGTGATTCTGATTGCCGCCTCTGACGATGCCCTGGAAAGCATCATGGAGCGCGTCGTGCTGCCTGAGGGCGTCATTCTGGCCAATACATCCGGCAGTTGCTCGCTGGCCGAATTGCAGCGACTGGTCGATGTGCACAGCGATGTGGCCGTGCGTCCTTCCGTCCTTTATCCTTTGCAGACCTTCACCAAGGAGGTCGCGCTGGATTACGCCGAAATCCCGTTCTGCGTCGAGGCTACCGACGAGGACACGGAGGCGGAGCTAGTCAAACTGGCGCAGACAATTAGTGAAACCGTCCAACTTGGCGACTCCGAGGAGCGGCGCAACCTGCACATTGCGGCGGTTTTTGCCTGTAATTTCACCAATCACCTCTTTTCCATAGCCCACGATTTGCTGGCCCACGAGCAGCTGGATTTTGAGTTACTGAAACCCCTCATCCGCGAAACCACCCACAAAGCCCTGCACACCAACGATCCCGCCACCGTGCAAACCGGCCCCGCCCGCCGCGCCGACTGGGCCATGACAGCCCGGCATCTGGAATATTTGCAAAAAATCAACCACGAATGGGCGTCAATCTACCGGCTGATGACGGAGGACATCCGCCAGCGTCACTTTGAAGAATAATGTGGTACGGGCGCCCGTCATCTAGTCAGCTACGGGCTGGCAGGCAACCGTTGCTCCGACCGTACCACATCCAGTAGCTTCGCTGTATTCGCTAAGCTCCGCACCATTCCGTACAAATTCGTATCGGGCATGAGCTTATGCCGCACGAACGGTTCGCCTTCGCGCGTCAACTCCTGAAACCAGCCGCCGTTTGCTTCATCAGGAAAGCTTTTCCAGACGTACGCATGCGTTTTTTCAAAAGCTTCCAGGAAAACGGGCCGGGCCGACAGCAGATGTGCTTTCAGCAGACAAGACAGGGCTTCCAGGTGTACCCAGGCCAGCTTATGGCACCAGCGGACATCGAGCGGCGGCTGACTTTTGATGTCCATTTGCTGAAAAAAGCCCCCGCAACTTTCATCCCAAGCGGCCCGCACGGTTAGTTCCGTCAGGTCGAGCATTTGGTTGAGAAGCCTGCGGTTGCGAGTCTTGTCGGCGATATCCATCATAAAGTTGGCTACCTCGAATACCCTTCCCGGTACCAGCATACGGCCTTCGGGGCAATCCCAAAAATGACCTTCGGGTGTGACATTTTCCAGCAGGATGTCGGTGCGTTTGTCGTAAAAATCACTCGCTAGTTCCTCCACGAAGCGATCCAGGGCTTTCTTGTGCCATTTAGGGTCGGCGTAAGTCTCCGCTTCCAGCAGCGCGTGGCCGATCAGGGCAAATTCTTCCAGGCTTTTGAAGGCTCTTCCCTGGGACGTTTCTTTTTGTTTTTTAAAAAAAAAATCCCGCTTGCGCAGCAACTTAGCCATGGTCTTCTGCGCGGTGTCGGCATAATGGTCATCGCCCGTTGCCTGGGCAAGTTGCCCCAGAGCCAGCGTTGCAAATAAGGCCGAAGAAGGGTCGACTGCTTTGTCCAGCGGCGTTCCCCGACGATCGAGTCGTTGGTACCAGTTGCCCTTTGCATCGCGGCCCTTTTCCAATAAAAAATGGGCCGTGTGCTGAGCCCTTTGCAGCCAATCAGGCTTAGGGCCGAGCTGGTTGTGGGCAAAGGCAAAAGCCCACACTGCTTGTGCCTGCATCGCTACGGCCTTGTCGGTGGAAATGCACTCACCCTTTTCATCCAAAGCTTCAAAAATCCCGCCGTACTGCGCATCGAACGCATACTGCTCCCAGAAAGGAAGCATGTTTTGCGTCAGTTCTTGGCGGTATTGCTCGGCGAGTTTCTGGATGTCCATTTCAGGTCATTAGGTTTTTTTTATTGAAAAAAAAGATTTAAATATTTCATATTCACTACTTTTAGGACTTTCGCTTGCCGTCTTGGATGCGATCCCATTAGGGATCAAAGGTGGGTAGAAAAGTGCTTTCCCAGTCGATTATTATGTCCCGTACGGGACATGACCAGCCAACGAATCGGCTTTCTCTACCCACATTCTGTGCCTAGCGGCACATTTTTCACAGCCGAAGCGAAAGTCCTATACTTTATTTCCCTTAATTCCCAACAAACTAATATCTAATGCCCCCTCTAAATCCAAAAATAGCGTTAATTCCGGGCTGAACCCAAATCCACACTTCATGAACCCACCGCTCACCGACCGCCTCCTGCGAATCAAAACCTTCATTTTCGACATCGACGGCGTACTGACCGACGGCCGCGTGCTGGCCCTCGAAAGCGGCGAGCAGCCGCGCTCGTTCCACGTCCGCGACGGCTACGGCATCAACCGCGCCCTGCTGATGGGCTACCGCGTGGCGATCCTCTCGGCCCAAAACCAGGTCGGGGTGCGCAAGCGGCTGGAATACCTGGGCGTCAAGGACATTTTTCTTGGCTCCTCACCCGATGGCAAGCTGGCGATTTACGAAAAATATCTGGCCGACTTCGACTTGAACGAGGAGGAAATCGTGTTTATGGGCGACGACATCCCCGACCTCGAAGTGATGCAGCGGCCCGCCGTGCTGGGCGCTTGTCCCGCCGACGCCGCCGACGAGATCCTGGCTACCGCCGATTACGTCTCGCCCATCGACGGCGGCTACGGTGCCGTTCGCGACCTGATCGAGCAAGTCATGAAGGCGCAGGGGACGTGGATGGCGTGGGCTGCTACGCAGGCTGTAGGCCATAAGCTATAGGCTGTGGGCTTCTTTTTACTCCTAATTTTAAATTCATACAAGATGTTTGCCTATAGCCTACAGCTTATGGCCTAAAGCTTCAAGAAATGAAAATTCTCCATACCGCCGACTGGCACATTGGTAAAAAACTGGATCACTACGCCCGGCTGGACGAGCAGAAGCTCGTGCTGGACGAGATCTGTCAGACCGCCGACCGCGAGGAAGTTGATTGCGTGATCATCGCGGGCGATTTGTTCGATAATTTCAGCCCGTCGTCCGAGGCAACGGAGTTGCTGTACAGTACGTTGCATTGTCTGTCGGCTAACGGTCAGCGGGCGATTATCGCCATTGCGGGCAACCACGACTCGCCCGAGCGCATCGAAGTACCCGACGCGATGGCGCGGGCCTGCGGCATTATTTTCGTCGGCTTTCCCAACGCCGAGGTGAAGCCCTTCCGCACCCAGGCGGGGGTTGAGGTAGTGAAGGTCGATAAGGGTTTTGTGGAAATAAAATTGCCCAAAGTGGATTTCCCACTGCGACTTTTGCTCACACCCTACGCCAACGAGCAGCGACTCAAAACTTTTCTGGGTCTGGAAGACACCGAGGAAGCCCTGCGGCTACACTTACAAAGCCACTGGCAACAACTAGCCGACCAGTACCTCGACGGCGCAGGCTTCAACCTACTCGTGACGCACCTCTACATGATGCGCAAAGGCGGCGAAATGCCCGATGAACCCGACGATGAGCGCCCCATCCTCAACATCGGCGGCGCGCAGGCGGTCTTTTCCGAAAACATACCCAAGCAGGTCCACTACACCGCCCTCGGCCACCTCCACCGCTACCAGGTCGTGGACAAGGAGCCTTGCCCGGTGGTCTATTCCAGCAGTCCGCTGGGGTACAGTTTCTCGGAATCGAACCAAACGAAGTACGTCGTGCTGATCGAAGCGGAAGCCGGAAAGCTAGTCAGCTACCAGCCCACTGAGTTAAAAGAGGGGAAGAAATTGCATCGCGGCAAGTTTGAGACCGTAGATGAGGCCCTCGCCTGGCTTGCAGCACACCGCGACGACCTGGTGCAAATCACGATGGTGACCGAAACCTACCTGGAATCGGCCGACAAAAAACGCCTGCTCGACGCCCACCCGGCCCTGATGGCGATTATCCCCGAAATAAGAACCAAGGAAGCCAAGGCCGAAGCCGAAGAACGCCTCCGCGTCGATCCCGAGAAGCTTTCCATTGAAGAGCTTTTTGTGGAGTATTTCAAGAATAGCAAGGAAGGGAAAGGACAAACGCCGGGTGCGTCGCTGCTGGATTTGTTTCGGGAGGTGCGGGCGCTGGATGAAGCGGAGGGCTAAGAGAAACGCTTTACCCTCAGAACAACCCTCTCACAATGAGTTCGCGGCGCTCAATGATCGAATCCAGGTGATTCAGTTTGAGCACTTTGATAGTTGCCTTTCTAATAAGGCTTTTGGCGAGCAATAATCCTGAATCACTAGCCTCAAAATGCTCCCCCCATACTTCATTGCGGGGATTGAAGAAGCGTACCGGGTCATTTAAATTTTTAAGGAAAGTGGCAATATCAGAACCTTTGTTAAGGTTGCAGATTTGGCAAGCGAGTGCTAAGTTTTCCGGTGAAGTTTTGCCGTCATGTTTTAAACTCACAATATGGTCAATGTGAAAACTGAAAAAAGAATTGCTCTCCAACAATCGACAATACTCGCAGCGATAATTTGCTCTCTCAGAAACCAGTTGACGCAAAGAGTCAGAGATGCGGCGACTCATGCTACTGGCAGATTGGCTGCCGCGCGTATCTTAGCCAATCGCATCAACCGTTCTAAGACCATAAAGTGATCTAGTTCATCTTTTTCCTTATAATCTAACGCCCCCTCTTTCGCTTTTTCGATGAGCGCTTCTAAGCGGTTTTGCATTTCGCCGGAGGCTCTCATGGCCGTTATCTTCGCAGGCTCAGCCTCCGCCAGAATCTCGGCAATCTGATCAAATACATTGTAAATCGTCATAATCAGTTTTTCTACAAATTTACCTTTTTTTTATAAAAGACGCTCTCGCCAATCTCTTTCACCCATGCTCACCAACCTCGAACACATCGGCATCGCTGTCAAAGACCTCGCCGCCTCCGACGCGCTTTTTACCAAGCTCTTCAACGTGCCGCCCTACAAGCACGAGGAAGTCGCCAGCGAAGGCGTGACGACTTCTTTTTTTAAGATAAACCAAAGCAAAATAGAACTGCTGGAAGCCACCCGCGACGACAGCCCCATCGCGCGCTTCCTGGAAAAAAAAGGCGAAGGCATCCACCACATCGCCTTCGAGGTGGACGACATCGAGGCCGAAATGAAACGGCTGCAAGGCGAGGGATTTGCGCTCCTGAACGAAACGCCTAAGCCGGGTGCCGACAACAAGCTGGTTTGCTTCCTGCACCCGAAAGGGACGGGTGGGGTGCTGGTGGAGTTGTGTCAGGAAAAAGGCACAAAGTAAAAAGGCTGACCGCGCTTGACTATCGCGTTTGCTACTCCTTCAATTTTGTAAAGAGCGACATCAGTTCGGCGACGATTTTGCGGGAGGCTTCGATTTCTACTTTGTTGGTACTCAGCCAGGTTTCGTAACCGCCCAATTCGTGCTGCTCGGGCGTGGGCAGGTAGCCGTAGCCGCCGTTGGCTAGTTCGATGGTGAAAGACGGCTGGAACGGGCTTTTGGCCTTGATTTCCAAGCCCGTTTGGGTGAAAGTCTCGAAAGGAATGGCCGCCACGCCCAATTCGCCGATGCGGAAGGCTTGCAGGATAATGGTGATTTCCTCAGGCCACTCGTTCATTTGCAGGGTACGTTGCGCGTAGGTTTTTTCCAGCTTGTGATTCGGCTCTACATCGTCGGCCCGGGCCAGTACGCCCTCGGCCCATTGCGTCTGTTCGGCGTTCGGGCGGCGTACGGCCAGCGTTAGCTCCGACTGTGCTCCTTTCAGCTCTACCCAGTCCTGGTATTTTATCGTTTTGTGTACGCGAAGTACTTCTGCGGCCACGTCATTGGCTACGAGGCGCATCTTCTCGTAGTGACCTAATTTTTCCGGTTTGCCTTTCACGTCGATGTTATTCACATCGCCCGAGGTGCCGTTGGAAAGAATTCCTACGAAGGGAGGATCTTGGCGGTCGGCTTTGAGGAGTTCCTGAATGCGGTCGGCGAACATGCCGAAGTAATCGGCCGAGATGGCGTCATCAGGCAGGCCGCCCACGTAGTGCAGCGAGTAATTGGCCAGCAGCGCGATGGGCCTCCCCTTGACCGACTGCACCGAGAGGAACGACACACCCGGGTCGGTCGGTCCGGCGGGTTCGAGCAGGTTGGGGTTGCCCACGCCGGGGTTCATCACGGCGATGTCGCTCTGGCCGAAAGGGTTGGTCGTCGGCGTACCGGGCTTCATTTTCCAGCGGCGGTTAAAAAGGTGCTGCGGTAGCTGGCCCACGCCCCAGCCGATCCGGGCGGGTTCAAGGTTGTTGAACGCCACCCGCACGCCGTCAGCGATGCGACGGGCTAGGAAAGCCTGGTAGCCTTCCAGCGGCTCGTCGGTCAGCCAGCCGCGATTGCGCTTGCCGCTGCCGCGGGCGCTGGTGGCCGAGTGGGTATGGGTGGCGGCCATCAGCATCTTGTCGGCGGGAATTCCCGTTGCCTCCTGCACCATCCGCTTGGCTTCGTCGAACACCTCGCGGTTGATCGAGACATTGTCGCACAACACGAACACCAGCTTGGTTTCGCCATCGTCCAGCACCAGGCTGCGGGCGTGCAAGGGGTCATGAATATGCGTGGCGGGCGGCGGAGTGCCGTAGTTGCCCACGATGCCCTCGCCTAGCGGCGGAGTGATGTCGCTGATCGAAGCTCCGGCTCGAAATAGTTTGGATTGCGCCTGGACGACAGAAACGTCGCCGAATGCCATAAGTACGGCGACTAAAAGCGCCACCAGGTCGATGCGCGTTTGGGGGCAAATATTTTTCATAGGATTCAAGTCAGTAAAGTGCGTCAACGATTGCTGCTTTTCAACTCCTCCAGCAGTTTGTAGAGCGTTCGGGTGATTTTTGTCGAAGCGTCCACTTCCAGATAACTCGACCGCGCCCGCCAGGTTTCGTAGCCGCCCAGCGCGTGGTGCTCGGGCGTGGGCAGGTAGCCGTTGTAGCCATTGGCCAGCGAAATCGTGAAAGTAGGCTTGAAAGGACTTTTCTCCTTCAATTCCAACCCTACCTCCACGAAAACCTCGCAGGGAATTGCCGTAATCGCCAAATCACCCAGCCGGAAGGCTTGCAAAATAAGGGGTACCTGGTCGGGATACTCTTGAATGAGCGTGGTTTCGCGTGCGTAGATTTCCTCGCGGGAGGTCATCACGGGCTTGCCCGCTCTGGCCACGATTCCCCGCGCCCGCGCTAGTTCGTCGGGCATCGGCTTGCGAACGCCCAGCGATATTTCCGTCTGCCTCGCAGCCAGCGAAATCCAGTCTTGGTACTGGATAGTTTGGTACACCTTGTAGGCTTCGGCGGCGACCGCGTTGGCTACTTCCCGCATTTTCTCGTATGGCTGGCGGGGCTTGGGGACTTCGCCGCCAAAGTCGATGTTATTGATATTACCGCTCGTGCCATTGGTCATCATCGCCACGAAGGCGGGTTGCGGGCCGTCGCTCTCCAGCAATAGTGCCATCCGCTCGGCGAACATTCCGTAGTAATCCGCCGACACCTCGCCACTGCCCGTACCACCCACGTAATGCAGCGAATAGTTGGCCAATAGCGCGATGGGACGGCCTTCGGGCGTCTGCACGGCGATGATGGGAAGCTCCGGGTCGGTCGGCCCGGCGGGTTCGACCAGGTCGGGGTTACCGATGCCGGGATTCATGCGCACCTGGTCTTCCCCGCCAAAAGGATTGGGCATGGCCGCGCCGGGTTTCATTTTCCAGCGGCGGTTAAAAACCTGCAATGGTTCAAGGCCCACCCCCCAGCCAATGCGGGCGGGAGCCAGGTTATTGTTCGCCCGGATTACGGCGTCGGCGATGCGCTCGCTCAGGAATTTGACGTAGTCGGCGTCCGGATCGCTCTGAAAAACGGAACAGGCCGTTCCGGCGGAGTGGGTGTGCGTGGCGGACATCAGCATATTTTCCATCGGGATTTTCGTAGCCGACTGCGCCCGTCGTTTCGCCACATCCAAGATTTCGCGCGACACCATGCAGAGATCCGCCGCGACGATCGCCAGCCGGGTGCGGCCGTCGTCCAGCACCAGGGCACGGGCGTGGGTTTCGTCGTGGATGCCCGTGATGGTGATGTCCTGCATACTGCCGTTGATGGAGGTGCCGATGCGGGGCGTGATGTTGCTGGTGGCGGCGCCGGCCTGGAACACTTTATCCTGCGCCCGCAATTCGTGGGGCTGCCAAAAATTGATCAATAAGCCAACCCACAGCAAAGCGATGAGCGGAAGGGGCGCAGCATGGGAAGTTTTATAGACTGTCATTTTTCAAAAAGGCGATGAGTTGGGCCAATTCCTCTTTGGTCATGGTTTGTTCCAAACCTTCGGGCATGAGCGAAAGACCGGAATTGGTCAGGGACTTGATGTTTTTACGTAGAACGGATTCCTCGGTGCCAAAAGCCGTTTTCAGCGTCAGACCGTTGTCGGTTTCGGCCAGCAGCCAGCCCGACAGCGCGCGGCCATCGTTGGTTTCTACCGCCACCGCCTGGTAAGCCGGAAGGACTTCGTAGTTGGGTACCAGAATGTGCAGCAGCAGCGCATCGGGCGGCTGGTTGCGGACGCCCGTCAGGTCGGGGCCTACCTGACCGCCTTTTCCGGCGTAAGTGTGGCAGGCTGAGCACGCGCGCTCAAACACGGCTTGCCCCGCTCCGGCGTCGGCCCGCTGGTCGAGAATGGGGCGGTAGGCCTGGTAAATTTTCATGCGGCCTCCGCCTTCGAGTTCTTTGAACAACGCCTCGGCTTGGGTGCTGATGCGCGGGTCTTTGTGCTTCATGAGCCGCTGACGATCCGTCGAGGATATTTCGGCCGCTCCGATCACGCCCTGGTTTATAGCGGCGAACAGGCTTTCGGTCAGCGCGGGTTTTGAAACCAGGGCCGCAATGACAGCCGCTTTTATGCGGGGGGTATGGTTAGACCAAACGTTCTTCTGGGTCAGAAAAGCGCCGCCCTGTCCGTCGCCCGAGCGCGTGAGGGCGGCGATGGCCGCCAGTTGCAGTTCGGGTGGGTTATGCGCATCCATCAGACCTTTCAGGATCGGCAGGCTTTTCGTGAAATCCGTGTAGCCCAGCAGCGATGCCGCCGCCACGCGCGGGCGGGTGGACAAGGCCGGGTCGGCGGCGCGACGAGCGGTTTGGACCGTAAATTTTTCCAATAATTGCTTTTCGGCGGCAGAAATGCCTGCGCCCAGAATAGCCGCTAACTTGTTGTCGAAGAAAGCTTTAGTGTCGGCCCGGCGACTCACACCATCGGCCAGGCCCAGGGCGGTCGCGATGCGCCATTCGTAGTCGCCCTCCGAAGCAAGCATGTCTTTGAGCAACGCCCGGCAGTCAACCAGTGTGGCCCCGTTGCCGAACAATTGTCCCAAATCCTGCATCACCAACGCCAGGGCGACCGGATCGGCGGTAGTTTGTCGACGGAATTCTTGCAAAAATTCGGACGAGCGGTCGCCGATGCCGCTCAGGATGGCCGCGCGTACCCAGCGGTCGCCGCCATCGCGGGCCGCTACCTGGGCCAGGGCCGACACCACGCCCTCGCCCGTGAGCGAACCCAAAGCCAATGCCCCGTTGAAGCGTACCCGAATATCGGAGTCGGCGGCGGTGGAGACGAGCAGGGGCAAAAGTTGTGGCTGCGCTTTCGCCAAATCGCCCGTCAGCCGGGCAGCTTGCTCACGGACGCCCGCCTCCTGGTCGGCCAGGGCAGTCTTCAAGCTGGGCGCGTCGAGGGCATCATAGCTTTTAAGTACCCAAAAAGCCAGCCCACGCGACTCCGGCTCTTTCGCAGTGGCTACGGCTTTTTTCAAGGCAGGAACTACGGCTAATTCTTTGCGCTCAAGCAGGAGGCGATGCGCCGTTCGCCGCTCCCATTCCTCGGATGATTGCAGGGCTGCGACGAGCTCCTCCGCCGAACCAAAAGCGGCAGACGGTGATTTTTTGGTAAAATCTCCCCGAACGATGCGATAAATCCGGCCATCGGCCTTGCCGCTCTCGAAATCCAGCTTTGGCCGCGCCTCCTCCGGAACGTAGGAAGGGTGATCGATGACTTTGCGGTGCATGTCGGCCACGTACAACGCTCCCTCCGGGCCATGTTGCAGGAAAACGGGCCGGAACCACTCGTCTGTAGAGGCCAGAAATTCCTTTCCCGTGTAAGCCGGAGTGGATTTGAACGAAACGCCTTCCGGCTGCACAACCTGCCGTTGCACTAAATTTTGGGCCGACTCACAGATGAAAACGTTGCCCTGGTGGGCGGACGTCAGACCGCTGCCGTTGAAGACCATCACCCCGCTGGCCGAGGTGAAGGTGCCCGTGTGCGACAGGCCCATGAGCTTGGGGATGAAGTCGGCGGAGGTGATGGCCCCGCTGATGGGCCATACCGTGGCCTCGGCCTCGGCTTTGGAAACGTCCTGGATGGTTTCGGTAAACGAAAGATTGGGATTTCGGCGCAACTGAGCGGGTTCCAGCATGATTTGCTGGACGGGATGGCGGTTGGAGCAGCCGAAGCGTCGACCGTAAGCATCGAAGGTGAGGCCGAACTGGCTGCGTCCGCCCGTGGTCTCGAAAGTGAAGGTTTCGGGGTCGAAGCGGCCATCGGCGGGAGAGTAGGCCACCGCCGGGCGGTCGGGGTGTTGGGGGGAAGTGACTTCGCCGCTGTTCAGGCCGCTGGTGACGTACACCAGGCCGTCGGGCCCTAGCGTGGGGTGGCTGACGCGCAGTTGGCCCGTGCGGCTGTCGCTGAATCCGGTTAAAACCACTTGCTTCACATCGGCGACGCCATCGCTGTCGGTATCTTTGAAATAAAAAATGTCCGGGGCGCAGGTGACGAAGACGCCGCCTTTCCAGGGCAGCAGGCCGTTGGGGTAGGTCAGTCCGGTGGCGAATTCGGTACGGTGGTCGTACTGTCCGTCGCCGTTGGTATCGGTGAGCAGCGCCACGCGGCCCAATTGGTCGGGCGCGCCCCCCTCGGCGGGATCGGGGTAGCCCCGATCTTCCACGACGTACATCCGGCGGTTTTCGTCGAAAGCCAGGGCCACGGGATCGACCACGAGCGGCTCGGCGGCGACCAACTCGATGCGCAGACCAGGCTCCAATCGGAAACTGTCCATCGCCTTTTTCAGGCGGCTGGAATCAGCGACGTAGGCCGATTCGGCCCGGAACGACGACTGGTAGCCAACGCCCGACGCCAGCAGCAGCCCCAAAAGCGGTATCAAGAAAATCTTGCTCGGAGAACGCATCGGGTCGAAGTTTTAGGAAAAAAGCCCTGGTCAAAGCAAACGCACAGAAATCTCACTTACGACTCAAAGGCGTCAGTCTCACTTTTCTAACGAAAATCTCGGCCCCTTCGGATTGGATTTGGATGCGCCCTTTGGCGGGCTTCACGCGCAGGGCGTGGTTAGCCAGCGTGCCGTTGACGTAGTAATACACCTCCTCCCCCAGCGCCAGGATGCTGATTTTGTTCCATTCGCCCAGCGGTTTGTCCAGATCGTTCGGCCCCCGAAAGCCCTTGACATCCTTCCAGGCGGGGTCGCGGCCCGCCCAGTTGACGCGCCCCCGGTTTAGGGTTAGGGTGTCGCCATCCGGTTGGTAGTAATAGGGCGGTTTGACAGCAGAAACCACCGGGCTGGTCATGGCGAAGGCGTCGGAGCCATTGCCCACCACCAGGAAATCGCCCGTGCCGCCTTCGATGATTTGGCATTCGATGGCGTACATCCAGTTGCCAGCGTAGGCCCCGTCCTGGCCCGTCGAGTGAATGAACACACCATTATCGCGGGCGGCGTCCGCTCGGGGGGCGTGGGTGGCGGTTCCCCATTTGTATTTCAGGGTCAGCTCGTAGTTGTCGTATTCCTGCCGGATCGTCAGGCTGCCGAATTCCGCACCCGTGATGCGTAGAACGCCTTTGTCCAGGCTAAAAACGCGGTCGGGATCTTTGTCGCGGCCCTGGTCGTGGAGGAAAGTGTACCAGCCGTCGAATTTCTTGCCGTTTAGGAGGGCGGTGGTTTTCTGCCGCTTTACATTTTTTTCTTGCAAAACCTGCTTCGCCGATTGGGCGATGATTTTTGAACCAGGAAGAACGAGTACCGCAAGAAGGAGAAGGGCAAATCCAGAATCGTGCTTCATAAAAACCGGCTGTTGGTCAGGCTGCAAAATAAATTATTCGCCAGACTATGCAAGCCGAATTTCCCGGAAGTTTACTGGTCGGAACATTCGTCAATGGCCAACTCGCTCCGGTATATCGATCAACAGGGTACTTAGAAAGGATAACCCACCGCGATGTTTAACACCAGATTCTGCTTGCGCCAGGATTTGTCGCGTAGGTTAAACTCATCGAAGACCCACGGGCTGCGCGGCGTGGATAGCGCCTGGTACCAGGGCTTGCGGAAAGGCGTGGCGAGATCGAGCCGGAAGACGAGAAAGGAGAAATCAAGCCGTAGCCCCAAGCCGCCGCCGATAGCGAGTTGTTTGTAGAAGTCGTTGGTAAATTGTGCCTCTCGGCCGAGCGGCTCTACGTTCTTGTAATTCCATACGTTACCCGCATCTACGAACAAAGCCAGATTGAATAGTTGGCTGAATTTAATTCTTAATTCGGTATTCAACTCCAGGCGAATATCTCCGAATTGACTGTTTCCAAAAACCGACCTCTCGGGGACGCTGTTTCCCGGCCCCAACGTCCTGGCTCGAAAAGCCCGAATCCCTGTCTGTCCACCGGCAAAATATTGTTTAAATTGAGGAAGAGTTTTTGAATTGCCATATGGAATTCCCAAACCACCGATAAATCGATTGGCTAGTCGCAGGGATGGTGACAGATTCCGGTAATACCGTACTTCACCGTCGAAGCGGGCGAACCGTTCGAAAATAATATCAAAGAACCTACCATCGTTCCCTCCGACTGTTCTATCCAACAGAGTAGCGAGGTTGCCCGCCAAGTTGATGCCCCCGCTCAGCAGAAATTGATCGCGGGCGAAGGGGCCAGGCGTAGGACTGTAAGTGATCGTGTACTGATTCTCCAGGATCAATTTGTCTGCCAGAATTTGGTTTAAGAACCGATCCAGGTCTGCCTCGCTTGTGGTGGGTCGGAATATGGAGTCGGCAAATGCTTCGCTGACGTTGCGAGGCCGAATAAAGTTAACCCCAAATGGAGTCAGCGTATGTTCGACTTCTGCGTTTTTTCGCCAGGAATAACCACCCGATGCCCGCAAGGAGGTCTGAGTGTAAAGCCCACCCTGAGTTAGGGTTTCATAGCCTGCTGTTAAAATTGTCCGAGGTAGAGCCTGATTAGTGGAAGGGTTAACATGGTAAAAAGGAATTATGAAACGAGGGAATGATAGTTCGCCCTGCACATTGAAGCGGAGAAAATTACTGACATCGGCCCTAGTCTGACCTTCGGGAATACCCCCAACTTGCCAATCCACTCCGACATTAGAACTGATACGCAGCATTTCCGCTCCCCGAAAAGTGTTCTTGTTGCTCCATGATACATCCAACTGGGTACCAGCCAGGTTGTTGGACTTAGTGTTGCCGCTCACCTCCGTTCGCAACGATTTTTCCTTGGCGGGCGTCAGATAGTAGTAAGCGTTCAGAATCGCCGAGTCGGAACGGGGGACGAGCTCGAAGCGGTTCTTGACAAACTTGAAATTATTGAGGTTAATAAGCCGCGAGACCGACACATCGTGCAGGGCGCTGTTGTAACGGCTGCCCCTGGTGAAGCCGATGGCGTCGTCGAAAATGCGGGATTTGTAGTTGTTCGTGGGATCGACAATGTTCAGGCCCAGTTCCTTCCGGGCCTGTGCGGGCAGGGTGTCGGGCGAGAGGGCATTGTAGTCGGCATAGACGAAGATGTCGCCGATGTAGTATCGTTTCAGAGCCAACTGCGAGGTCGTTGGTTTTACTCTCAGGAAAATATTTACTGCGTGGGTGCCTTCGGTAGAATCGACTTCGGCGATCAGGTAGTCGGGATTAAAATAGTAGTAGCCTTTCTCCTTCAAGAGCCGCCCCACCCGGCTGCGCTCGCCCTCGATTACTTCCAGACGGTAGGGATCGCCTTGGCGCAGCAGGCTGCCCCGGCCCGCCTTCTTGGTGGCCAAAAAATCTTTACTGAACTGCTTGGTGGTGTCGTCCACGGCGTAGACGACCGTGTCTATGTAGTAGCGAGGCTTGACGTAGGCTTTGTATTCAGCCACGGCGGTGCGCTTCTTTTCGTTGGCGATAATTTCGCCCGTGGCGGTGGAGCGGAAATAGCCTACGTTATGCGTATAGGCGGTCAAGACTTCGGCGTTGGCCGTCACGACGCGCTGACTGGCCAGCACGGGCGGCTCGCCGAGTTTCCGGCGGAACCAGTTGCGGAAACCTTTTTCCTTACGCGGCTCACCCAGCAGGTAGTAAAACCACACCTTGTAAGGAAAGCCGAAAAGCGTGGCATTTGGGGCCGGACGCAGCATTCCTTCCAGTTGGCCTTCTAGGCCGCTTACCTGTTTTTTGGCCGCCGAGTCGGGCACTACCTCCACGCTGGCCCCCACGTACAGGCTCTCGCCGGGCGGCACGTACTTCGACACCGAACAACCGCCTGCCGCCAAGGCCCAAAAAAATAGTATGGTAAGCTTTACTCTCATTCTATGCTTAAATCTTTTTGGAAGAGTTCGCGGAACTGGTCGTAATCCAGCGTCACGATGAAGCTCAGCCCGTTTTCAACGATAAATCCTTGTAATACGGCCTGGTACTGGTTTTTGCGGTACGCCCGCAACAGGTACTTGCCGTCCCTGGTCAGGGCGTAGTTCAGGGCGATATTGTCGACAATTTGATTGGACGAGGCCGCGTCGGCGTTAGAGTTCTCCAACTCAAAGTTCCGGCCCACCGACACCGTCAGGCGATCGTTCAGGAAGGATTTGGTCAACCCCACGTTCAGGTCGGTGCGGGCCGTGCCGCCCTCGGCTTGGGAGTTGAGGTCAAAGTTAAGGTTGACGCCTTTGATTAAATCGGAAGCCAGCAGGTTCAACTGATCGGTGAGCAGCTCGCTCACGCTCTGGCGGGCGATGCCCTCGGCGTTGAGACCCGACGACGAACTGCTACCAGACTGGTCGGTCAGGAATTTGTTCAAAACCAGCAGCGCGAATACCTGCTTGTTCAGCTCGGCGGTATTGTTGCGCAGGGTAGTGAGGCCGCTGTTTTGGTTGATGCTTCGGGCATCGTCGCTGTTGAGGGTGCTGGACGCCACGATGTCGAAGGTGACCGCCGGACTGAGCAGGCTACCATTGATCTTGAGCTGAACGTCCAGCGGAATTTTGCCTAAGTCTCCGCCTTTTCCGGTCTTGGGTGCCCCCTGTGCCCCCAGCCCGGTCAAATCCGCCTTGACGGTGTAGATCGCCGTGATATCCACTTCGGCGGCCATCGGGTCGCCCGTCCAGAGGATCGTGCTGCCCTGCTGGATCGTGAATTGCTTTTTAAGTACCTCGAAGGTCAGGTCATAGGAACCTTCCGTCAGTTCGTAAAGGCCCAGCAGGTAGAGCTGGCCGTTGGGCGCGATGCCCGTGTTGAGCTGGGCGTTGCCCTTTACTTTAATGTTGTCGCCGTTCAGTTCGTCGATGACGATGGTGAACTGCGACTTGTCGTCGGCCTCGATGTTCAGCGAGAGCTCCGAGGCGAAGTCCACCACCGTGCTGGTGTTCACCTGCACCGTGTCCGACTGCGCCAGGTGAGTCGAGTCACTCCGATCCACGAACTTCACGATGCCCTCGGCCGACTCGGCCCCGGCGGCATCGTTGGGCAGAATGACCGTGATGTCGCTGCCGCTCTTTACCTTGATCGTTCCGTCGATAATCGACTGCGAACCTTTTCCTTCGACGTTCAAAGCCATGTCGATCACGCCCTTGCCGTAGAAGAAATCGTTTTCCTTCCGGCTGGCGTCCAGCACGGTGAAGTCCTTGGCCTTGATTTTCAGGTCGTAGCCCACATCGGGAATATTGGCGATGGACACGTTGCCGTCTACGGTCAATGGCTGGTTCAGCGAATCCTGTACCGTGAAATTGTTGAAGACGATGTCCTGCCCTTTGAAGTCGATCGTCTGCTTGTTGAAATAGTAGCGCGCGCCGAGTTGCGTCACGTCGAAGGCCACGCTGTCGAACTTCATCTGTCCATTCAGGCGCGGGCTGTCGGTACTACCCTGCACGGTAAGTTTGCCCGTCAAAGCCCCCTTGGCCCTTTCTAATTCACCAAAACTAAATGCCTGTAAGGTTTTGGCACTCAGGCGATTCATATTTACGTCGAAATTCAGCGCATTGTCGCCTTCCAGCACATAGTCGCCCGTAACGGTCATGTCGTTCAGCTCGCTGTTCAGCTTCACGTTCAGCGCGATGCGGTCGGCCCGTTCGTTGGTGGCGTTGATGCTCAGGTCGCCCACGGGAATCTGGGTGACGGATAAATCTTTCAACAACAAATCGCCCGTGAACGAGGGCGTTTCCATGTAGTCTTTCAGGACGATCTCGCCGTTCAGCTTGCCGTTGGCGAGCGTCGAATCCTGGGTGGCCAGCGCAATGAACTGCCCAATGCCCAGGCTGTCGAGCTTGATGCTCAGCGGGCCGTTGGGTTCGCTGGTCAGGGAGTTTATAGCCAGGCTTTGCCCTTTGCGGTTGATGCCAAAATCTTTGGCCAGAATCCCCTCCTTACCGTACTGCACGTAGCCCGTCGCGTTGGCGTCCCAGGTATTGTAGTCCAGCAGCATCTTGTCGCGCAGCGAAATCCGGTAGGCGCTGTCGGCGTAGGCCACGGCACCCGCAATCGTGTGACGAGGATCGTTGATCGAATCCAGCACCATAAGGCCAAACAGCGCGTTGTTGTCCGACACCAGACCCGACAATGAAGCTTTTTGCACCCGGAAACTCGACGTTTCCAGCTTCTCCACGTTGCCCTTAAAATTGGCTTCCTGACCGTTGCCCGACATCACAAAATTGGTGCCCTCGATGCGCATGGTATCATATTCCACCAGCGGCATTACCAGGGACAGCTTCATCGTGGTATCCTGCTGGCTGTCGATGTTGGTCGAGAAGCTCACCCGATCGAGCTTGGTGAGGCCGGGAGCGAATTGCTGAATGAGCGGGTGATTGACTACCTGCGCGTCCAGCTTCATGTCGTACGGCCCTTCGATGGCTTTGTAGGGAACATCCGGCACGGTGAAGTACTTGTTGATCTCGGTCAAGACCACGTCGGCCAACCGGGCGTAGTCGAACGTTCCCGATAGGTGTGCCTGCATGAAGGGGGCGTCCACGGTGGCGTCTTTCACCGCGCCGTCCGCCGTGAGGCGCACGTCCACGCTATCGAGCCTCACGGGTTCGCCGTCCTTGGTGAGGACGAAGTTGCGCACCGCGATCACGCCCAACGGATTTGCCGGGTCGGTGGAAGTAAGGTTGGCGTCGATTTGGCCCTGCAAACTCAGCGCCTCCTCGTACAGGTTGAGGGCTTGGAGATTAATTTTTCGGATGTCGGCGTTGGCGTCCACCGTCGGGTACTCGCCGTTCAGGTTGGCCTTGGCGGTGAGGTTCAGGTCGATGTTGCTGTCTTCGATGCCCGCCCTGAAATCGGCTAGGCCATTGTCGATGGTACCGTTCAGGTTGAGGTTGTTGTAGGTGTAGCCTTTCACGGAGGCGCTCTGCACGGTGCCATTGAGGCGGGCCTGCATGATGGTGGGCGAGAAGCCGCGCCCGTCCACATCGGTCGTGAGCGTCAGCTTACCCAGTTCTTCGGGAGGTTGTTTCAGGAATTTTCCCATATCGAACTCCGTGAAACTCAGCGTTCCGTTATAGGTCGCATTCACCGAGTCGGTGGCATTCCTGACGTTACCCGCAAAAGAGCCGTTGCCCAGCGAGGTCGCGATATTGGCGTCCATCGTGATATTGTCCAGCCCGCCCTTGACTTTGCCCGTAATATTCAACGTCTCGGGCAGCTCGATGGAGGAAGGCAAAGCGCTATCGGGCAGCATTTTCATCAAGTCTCGGCGGGTAGATGCCATCTCGTCGATGGAGATATTCACCGAAAGCTTGTCGGCGTCGGGCAAGCCGCTGATGCGGCCGCTCGTGCGGAGTACCGTGCCTTCCAGGGTGCTGAAATTGGCGCGGGAAATCTGCATGTTGTCCACCGTACCCGTAATCAGCGCGTCGCCTTTGAGCAGTCCGTTGGGGCTTTTGGCGAAGGGCGGCGTGTCTTTCAGGTCAGGCGCCAGCAGCAGCACGTCGCTGAACGCCAGTTGACTGTTTTTCAACCGCATCCTAAGCTGCACCCTACCGATATTCTCGCTGAGTTGCGCCTGATTTTTGTAGTTCAAAACCAACTCGTCGCGCAACGTCGTCGAGGGCGTTTTCAAATACATGTTTTTCAGAAAAGTCGTCTTCTCGGCGTAAGCAAAATCGGCCTTGGCCTGCTGCACCACGAAGCCGCTCTGCTCGCGGAAAGCCGCGCGTTCCAGACTGCCCGAAATATCGGTATCGCTGAATTTGAAATCGTTCAAATCCGCCGTGAATTTGCTGATGCCCAAGTGCGCAAAGTCCATGCCTTTGGGCTGCTTCGGCACGTTGAAGTCGTCGTATTTGAGTTGGTTGTCAGTAAGCTTGATGCTGCCGACATTGATGTTCCAGCCCGGCGAGGCGTCGGGAGCCGGACCTGCGGCAGTAGTTGGCGTCTCGGGCGCAGCTACCTTCGCCATTTTCTTCTGTTCCACAAAGGCCGAGGTGTTTTCCAAAAGCACATTCCTGACCGAAACCTGCTGGCTTTCCAGATAAGTCTTGTCGATGCGTCCCGCCAGCTTGCCCAGCTTGACGCCGCTCGTCAGACCCGAAATTTCATCCGTGAAATTAAAAATCAAGTCCTGCACGCTCAGATCGCCCAGTTGCACGTCGAGGGTGTCCGTCGGCGTGTCATCCAAGGCCGAGGGTTTGGACTTATCGGGATCGGCAATGGTTTCCACGAGCGCCTCGTACATGCGCACATCGGCGCGGGTGCCGTTCAGCACCACGTTGGTCGGATGGTACTGCGAGAGCGTGGGATTGAATTTATCAAAAAGCACGCGGGCGTTGGAGATATTGGCGTCGGCGTCGGTGCCGATTACGGCGTCCTTATATGTCAGGTGAACGCGTTTCAGGACAAACTCGTCCAGCCGCATCTCGGTCGTGCTGGCGGCGGTGTCCGCCGGCGTTGGCTCGGCGCTGGCAAAGGCATCGGGAATAAACTGAAAGTTGAAGACGGTATCGGGCAGCGTGCGATTCACTTTCAGGCGGATGCCCTCCAGCTCGACTTTGTTGACGCCGATGTTGCCCTTCATGAGCGACCACATGTCCAAGTCCACGAAAAGCCGCTCGCCCGCCACCAGCGTATCACCCGATTTATCCTCGATGTACACGCCTTCCAGCGACACCCAATCGGGAATGTCCAGCCGAATGGCCCGGATGTCCACGCGGGTTTTGAGTTTCTTACGCAAAAAAGAGGTGGCCTGCTTAGTGAGGAAGTTCTGTCCGGCGGTGGTTTCCAGCGTCCAGAAAGCAATGCCAACAAGCAGAAAGATGACCAGAAAGAGGATAGCCAGCGCGGTTATTGCTTTCTTCATAATTTGTTCGGTAGGACGTTCGGGACGCTGTTCTATGTCCCCACGATGGCGGCATTTGCCAGCTTGTTCAGTTTATACGTTTCCCCGTCCAACTCAGATTTTTCACAAAAAACAGGAAAGATTGGTGGATAACCTAAAAAGCCGTGGGTGGTCGTAAAAAGAAATCATCGCGATTACTTTCTACGACCACCCACTGGAATGGTCACCATTCGGGATACTATCGCTGGAAGTTCTCCGGGGCGATGGTTTCGTTCACCGCCATTTCGGAGGTGATATTGATTTTGGCGTTGTCTTTGCTGCTCATTTCGATCAGCGCCGAGGGATACATCAGCCCGTATTTCGACTTCTTGTACTTGTCGTAATCGGTCGTCGTTACGGTTCCGGCCTGGGTCTGCTTTTGGCGCTTCAAGAGTCCGGTCTTAGCGTCGAAATAAAGGTTGTACTTCACGCCTTGCCCCTGCAATTCCACGTGCTGGGTCGGTACGCCATCGACCTGGTCGAGGCCTACCAACGTAGCTACCAGGTTGCGCTCCTTGTAGTTGACGAAGGGTACCAGCAGGTCGTACATCTCCAGGCGCATATTGTCCTGCTCGGCCTGGCTGAGGTCTTTCACCTGGTAGCGGGTGGCCTTGTCGCTGCCACCGATGGGAATTTTCAGCCAGCCTTCATTGCCCTTCACGCCGTACACGAAGTTGCGCTTCATGATGGATTTCGTCTTGCTCATTGCCTTGTCGGCCATCGAAACATAAATCTGCGCGTCGTAGTCGGCCGAGGAACTGGAACTGTACGTGCGCTTGAGCGAGAAATTGTCGACATTTTTCCAGAGGCTTTCGCCTCCGGTGGCGGCGTAGTATTTGGCAAAGACCGAATCGACGGTCATATTTGCCTGGCCGAAAGAAAACGTAGCACTTACAAGCAGCGCTAAGGCCGCCGTTATGAATTTTTTCGTGTGCAGTTTCATAGCTATTGAAATTGTGGTTTTGTAAAAATTATTAAAACAGCCGGGTTGCGGCTGCCGTTTTCAGACAGAGTGGGCAGGCGCGGGTTTAATATTCCCGCGTTTGGAAGTCAACGTCTGAGCAAAATAATTGTTCCAATCATGAACCACCTTGAAGTCAACCTCGTCCTATCTCCCGAATACACCGAGATCATGATGGCCGAACTGGCCGAACTGGGTTTCGAGTCCTTTGTGGAAACGGAAGACGGTCTTAGCGCCTACATTCTCGATAACGATTTTTCGGAAGAAAAACTGCGGGAAACGATAACCCGTTACCAGTCTGCCACCGATATGCAATTTTCCTGGCAAACGCTGGAAAAGAAAAATTGGAATGCCGAGTGGGAGAGCAACTACGCACCCATCGAAGTGGGCGATGCCGTGCGGGTGCGGGCCCTGTTCCACGAACCCGACGCGCGTTTCCAACATGAATTGGTCATCACCCCCAAGATGTCGTTCGGCACGGGTCACCACGAAACTACCTGGCTGGTGATGAACGAGCAGCTCAGCCTGCCCCATGCGGATCGTGCCGTACTGGACGTGGGCTGCGGCACGGGCATTCTGGCGATTCTGGCCCGCAAGCTCGGCGCGGCGGAGCTGCTGGCCTTCGACATCGAGGAATGGGCGGTGGAAAATACGCGGGAGAATTTTTCGTTAAATGAAGCCACCGGGCAAGCCGAGGTTTTTCAGGGAACGATCGCCGACGTGCCGTCCGACCGACGCTTCGGCGGCATCCTGGCGAACATCAACCGCAACATTTTGCTGAACGAAATCCCGCGCTACGCGCAGCACCTCACGCCCGATGGTTGGCTGGTGGTCAGCGGCTTCTACGAAACCGACGCCCCGGACATCATCGCCAAAGCTGAAAGCATCGGGCTGACATTCCAGCGAATGAATACCCGGAATCAGTGGGCGACGGTGGTGTTCCAAAACGTGCCGCAGGCATGATGACAAATCTGATTTTATGAAATTCAACCCCCTATTTTTTGCGCTTCTTCTCTTCCTTGGAAGCGCCGATCTCCACGCCCAGAATCTGAAATTCTCCGAAGAACCGGGGGCTTTTATGGTCGAGGTGAAAAAGGTCATGCAGGATAGCCGTAACCCGCTCTATGCCAAAGCCGCCGCTGAGCTGGATACGATTTGGATGAGTGCCCCCAACATGGCGCAACAAGCGCAGTTTGCCACGATCATGCAAAAAATGGCCGCCAAGGGCCAGAAGGCCGGGCCGATTTTCTACCTTCTCATGCGCAACTTCCGTACGGTCCTCACCCAGCCCGAGGCAGACGTCAACGGCTTCCTAGCGACCCTGGACCGCGCCAGCGAACTCTACGACGGCAAGACCTTCCAGAAAGTACTCGAAAATATGCAGTTGCTCCTGGAAAAGCGGCAACTCTATTCTTCCAACTTCAACAAGCTTTACGTAGTCGCCGGGAGCTACCGCTTCCGCTTCGACGACTCCAAACCCGACCAGGATGCACCCACAGCCAGCGCTCCCGCGAACGACGGCTGGGATACGCCTTCCGACACAGCCGCCCTGGTTTTGACTACCACCGAACCGCTCCCGACGATCACGGGCGCGCTGCTCGACTTACAGAACGCCGAGTTTGCGATGGTTTCCGGCGGTGATTCCGCCGTATTCGGGCCAAGTACCGGAGCGGTTTCGCTGCGCGGCGGCACGTTCGTCGGCAAGGGCGGCAAGTTCGACTGGACGGTGGCGGGCGATCCTTCTATCCACGCAGAGTTTACGGATTACAGCTTCAACGTCGTCAACCCGAAACTGACGGTCGAGAATGCGCTGTTAAATGACAAGTCGCGGCTGGAAAAGCCCGTGCAGGGCGTATTCGAGTTCAGAGCCACCCGCCGCCCCGCCGGGAGGCCCGCCACGTTCCCGCGATTTGTGTCGCGCAAGAACGACGCCGTACTGCGCAATACCCGCAAGAGCATGACCTACAAGGGCGGTTTCAGCTTGGTCGGCACGACGGTTTACAGTACTTCCCTTACGGGCGAACCCGCGCAGCTATACGTTACCTATCAGGACAAGCCCGGTTTCCGCGCCGCCAGCAAGCGCTTCGTCCTCACGGACTCGACGGTAGCGGCGAAGATAGCGGAGTTTTCGCTGCCGCTGGGCCAGGATTCGGTCTACCATCCCGGCGTACGCTTCCGGTACAGCGACGACGCGGGCCAACTGCGCCTCGAGCGGGCCGACGGTACGCCCTACGCCGCGTTGCCCTACCTCGACAGCTACCACAAAATGAACATCTGGGCCGAGGCCATGCGCTGGGATTTCACGAAGGAACAGGCGGAATTTTACATGATTGTGGGCAAAAAGGAAGTCCCCGCCCGGCTGGAATCCTTCGACTATTTCCGCAAACAACGCTTTTCAGGCATCGCCATAGATTTCGGTTTTCAGCCGCTGCTGATGGCCGCCAACTACACGCAGACCAAGAAAGTACAGGTGTTTTCCCCTTACGACTTAGCCACCCAATACAAACAGAATCCCAATATCATGCGCAATGCGCTGGAAACCCTCGCGCTGGATGGCTATTTCGATAGCAACCCGGAGGCCGACCAGTTTCGCCTGAGCAAGAAGGGTATTCTTTACATCCTGGCTAACTTGGAAAAGAGCGACTACGATAATTTTCAAATCCTTTCGCAATACCAGTCGAACAGCGAGACGGCCAACGCCAGTATTTCACTCAAAGACACGCTGCTGACCGTGCGCGGGGTGGAGCGGTTCGTGGTGAGCGACTCGCTGAAAATCGTGGTCGTACCCGCCGACAAGCAGGTGGTCATCGGGCGCGGGCGTGATTTCACGGTGAATGGTCAGCTCAAATCGGCCAACTTCCGCTTTACAGGGAGCGGTTTAAAATTCAACTACGACCAATTTTTTGTCAATCTCAATCAGGTGGACTCCATCACCTACACGCCGCAGGAAAAATACGCCAAGGGCATGACGGGGGAAGTGGGCGGCCACGTGAAGTACGAGAAAGGCGGTACGTTTTACCTCAGCGACCCCAAGAATAAATCGGGTCGGCAGAAGGGCGGCAAGTCGCCGCGCCTGGTGATTCCCGAGGGCATGACGGTATTTTTCGACCAGGAAATACGCAATGATTTGAAATACAACCGCGAGGTGTTTTTCAAGATACCGAAGCTCGACTACGATAGTCTGGATAAGCGCGACGTAGTCTTCCTGGGGACTTTCAACTCCGACGGCATCCTGCCGCCTTTCAAGACCACCCTGAAAAGCATGGATGACAATTCGTTGGGTTTTGAATATAAAGCCCCCGGCGATATGAAGCTCTATGGGGGCAAGTCGTCGGCAAAGTTCAGCGAGCCGCTGGTTATGGACAACACAGGTCTGCGCTCGGTGGGTACGCTCACGCACCTGGCCGCGAGTATCCCGGCGGAGGAAATGCTGCTGACGACCGATTCGCTGCTGGCCTCCGGCAGCGAGGCTTCCATCAGGGAAGCGACCATCGGCAAGGGATATTTCCCCAAGGTTGAATTAAAGAACTACTCGCTCCGCTGGTTTCCTAAGGCCGATAGCATGTTCATTGTCACGAAGGGCAATGCGTTCAACTTTTACGCCGGAACGACCCAATTGGAAGGCGGGCTATTGCTGCGCTCGGCGGGATTGTACGGGCAGGGCGAGTTGAAGCGCAAGGATTCCGACCTTATTTCGGACGACATTAAATTTAATAAGGAGGGTTTCGTCGCCAACAAGTCGCAGTTCACCGTCACGGCCGGACAAGAGAAATCGTTCCGGCCCATTCTGCTGGGTAAAAACGTAGACGTGGACTTCAACGTCGCCAAAAATCTGGTGGAGATGACTACGACGGCTTCTGGTTTCGGCACCGATTCCTCGGCGCTGGATTTTCCCTACGCGGCCTACCGAACCTCGATCAACAAAGCCCGCTGGAACATCGCCAATAAAACCATTGCCATGAAGGGCGATGTGGCCAGCTCTACCTTCACCGCCACCGCCGCCGACCAGGAGGGCCTGGCCTTCAATGGCTCCGCCGCATTGTACGAAATAGAAAAGATGACGCTGAACGTGAGCGGCGTACCTCACATCCGCACCGCCGATGTGAAGATCGTTCCCGATAAGGGCGTGGTGAGCGTCCGTAAAAACGGCGAGATGACGGAGTTTAAAAATGCCCGCATCGAAATCGACACGCTCAACAGTTCACACCGCCTGAAGGATGCCAACATTCGTATCACTTCGCGCAACCACTTCGAGGGTTCAGCCACCTACCAGTACGTCACCTCCCGTAAGGACACCTTCAATATAAAGATGGGTAACTTTGAGTTGCACGAGGCAGGAGCCGCGATTGCCAGCAATGCCAAAAAAGCTAAAAAGTCTGCTGCTGCTACCACAACAACCGGCGGTTACTACACAACGGCTCGTGCCCGCGTAACCGAAGATGACAAATTCCTACTCGCCCCCCGAATGCAGTACAAGGGCGATGTCAACTTGATCGCCTACGAACCCGCCTTGCAACTTGATGGACTGATTCGCCCGCAATTGAAGCCCCGGCCCGACTTGTCGAGTTCGTGGATCACGTTCAAGGAGGACGGCACCGACTCGACGGGAATTATTACGATCAAGGTCAATAAGGATTTGAAGAGTGAAGTAGAGCAACCGCTATTCGCCGGGCTGCACTACCGCTCGGGCGGCGGGATGTACCTAAGCTTCCTATCTCCTAAGTTCACTGATCGCGACCGCGACATATATACCGCTCAGGGAAACCTGCGTTACGATGAGGACAGCAAAGCATTCATCATCATGCCACCGCCCGGTGCCGACAGCCTGGTCAATGAAGCCAATGCTTTCGTCTTTGACGATCAGAAGGGAATCGCGTCGTTTCGCGGGCCGCTTCAAATAACGGAACCCGATCTGGGCCGCGCAGCGGGGCGAGTGGATGTGCAGGTGGACAGTGCGCGTTACGAGTTCAACATGCTGATGCTGCTAAACCTGCCGGCCCTGGCTCCTATTTCTACCGAATTGGCCACGAAGATCGTGCAGACCAACCTCGATGAACAGAACAGCGACCCCGCCGAAGACGACCAAGATCGCCTGATCGCCAAACTTGCCTCCCTCATCGGGCAAAAAGCCGCCGATGCTTACCTCACCACGACGGCCGCCGGGTACAAGCCACTCTTTGAGGCGTCGCCCGAACTAGGTGCCTCAATGGTACTTTCCAACCTCAACCTCCGTTGGTCCGACATTCACGGGGCGTATTTCTCGATGGGGCCGATCGGTGTGTCCAATTTAGGCCGCAACGACATCAATGCCCAGATGGAAGGGCAGTTCGAGTTGCGTCGTACCGACCTGGGCGACGAGTTCAGCCTGTACCTCGAGCTCTCGCCCGACGTGTGGTTCTTCATGGATTACGCACAGAAGCAGTTGGGCATCATATCGTCGGATGTAAACTTCAACGATCAAATCATGGCAAAGTCCCAAAATGCCAAGATCAAGGACGGCGAACTTATTCCGTTGGGCTTCGAAGAGAAAAACCTATTCCTCGACCGTTTTTCTGACTTTTACCAGCCCGCATTGAAGAAAGCGCGTATCGCAAAGGCCGCTACTGCTAAGAAAGACGCCAAAAAGAAAGCGGAGAAAAAGAAGGCCGAGGCCACCGAAGGATTCTAAAAATAGCCAATATTCTCCAACTATTTTGTATATTAACGTCTCAGTAAACCAATAATGCAGGCCAGCAGTTGATTATTTGGTTTAGTGTTGTACTTTCGTGCGCAAATTTTGGATTTTGCGCCCCACATCTTGAAATAATACAAAATATGACAATTGGTTTTTTTCTGATTACTTTCCTCGGAGCTTATCTTTTGGGTTCTATTCCCACCTCAGTTTGGTACGGCATTGGCTACTTCGGCATAGATGTAAGACAACACGGCAGCGGCAATGCCGGTGCAACCAATACTTTCCGGGTGTTAGGAAAAAGGGCAGGTACGATCGTTATGCTGATCGACATTTTAAAAGGTTGGACAGCCACCTGCCTGGCCCTGCTTTTGTACTACTTTGAAGTAATCGGGGCGGGCGAGCTGCTGACCTATAAAATCGTCTTTGGACTGGTAGCGATCGTGGGCCACATCTATCCCGTTTTTGTAAGCTTCAAAGGCGGCAAAGGCGTAGCGACTCTGCTAGGAATGGTGCTGGCGGTGCATAGCGAATTGGCGCTGGTCTGTATCACTATTTTCATTTTCACGCTCATCACCTCACAGTATGTTTCGCTCAGCTCCATGCTGGCGACTTTAGCCTTCCCAGTGGTCTCACTGCTCGGATTCTTCGGTCAGCCCGAAACGCTGCTGGTTGTCTTCGGCTTCGTGATGTTCGTGTTGGTCGTGCTGACGCACAAAAAGAACATCGGCCGACTGCTGAAAGGCAGCGAAAGCCGGGTCAATATCCTGGGCAATAAAAAAGAGTGATCGATTGATTCGACCACTCTGTAATTCCTGCTTTACAACGAGCTTCTAACAACTGGTCTTAGAAGCTTTTTTTATAGGGTATTTATCCACTTCGCCAGTTTCTCTACTTCGTCTTTGGGTACTTGTGTCATGGCAATCATGGGGGGATAGCCAGGCCAGTTCGCGGGCTTGGGGTTATACACCAGTTCCACGATTTGGGCGGTCGAATATTTTTTCTTGGCCACCTCCGAATAAGCTGGACCTACCAGGCGATCATAAGGCTTATGGCAAGCTGAACAGGTATTTTTATTCAGCAGGGCCGCAATGTCCGCCGGGACGGGCTTTTGCTTGGGTGCTTCGTCGACCTTGGCTGGGGCTTCCTCTTTCTTGGTCACTTCCTCAATCGTCTTTCCAGCAAGCTCGGGCTGCGTGTCACTGGTCTCATTACCGGCAGCAATTTCGTCACCGGCATTTTCGGTAACGGAAAGCGAATTGACCGTGGCCGGATCTACCTTTCGATCGGCAAATGTTTCGTCGTTGTCCGCGCGGGCCGTAAAACTTCCGCTTCCCGCTGTCTCTTCTCGCTCGGCGCGGCCGTCGCCGTAAAATTTATCGTATTGGGCCTTGTCCTCTTTCGACGAGCAGTTGACTCCGGCGTACCCTATGAAGGCTATGGAGGCCAGGAGAGTGATTTTTCTGAGTGTCATAGGAATGGTGATTTTGGTAAAAATTTGAGTATTGTAGGGTTTCAAAAAATTATGCCCGTTATTTCGTTTATCAGACGAAACATCGAGTAGAGCATTCAGAGTACAAACCTCGCATTTTTTCTCAAATCGGAAAGAGAAAATGGATTTTAAACCGAAAATAAGCCCTTTATTTCCTTTCCAAGCAACTAGCAGTGAGTGAATTTGTTTTTTTGCAAAAATCATTTTGCAAATTTAGGGATAACCCTTACTTTTGCAGTCCTATTTGTAAAAACGAAGAAACGCAATGGCTAAGAAAGGCAATAGAGTACAGGTAATCCTGGAATGCACCGAGCAAAAAGAATCGGGCGTACCGGGGATGTCGCGCTACATCACCACCAAAAACCGTAAGAATACGCCCACGCGTATTGAGTTGAAGAAATTTAATCCTTACATGCGCAAGTACACGCTGCACAAGGAGATCAAATAATCATCCACCCTTAACCGCACAGAGACATGGCTAAGAAAGTAGTTGCAACCCTGAAAAAAGAAGGTGGTCGTACCTTCGCCAAGGTAATCAAGGCGGTGAAGTCGCCCAAGACCGGAGCCTATACCTTCAAGGAGGAAATGGTACCGACCGACCTGGTTCAGGAGACCCTGAAGAAATAAATTGGCCTGCCCATCCTGGGCTGGTTTTTCGATTCAATGCATGAAAAGTCCCACTAGGGACTTTTTTTGTTTTAAATTTGGGGCAACATCTCCTCATCCCTTCTAAATTTAACTGTGGGCAACCACGCAGCGCATGGCCCTATTTGGTTTTTTTTCCAAAGAAAAAAAGGAAACTCTCGATAAAGGACTCGAAAAATCCAAGGATAGTCTCTTCGACAAACTCGCCCGCGCCGTAGTCGGTAAGGACACCGTCGACGAAGACGTATTGGACGAGCTGGAAGAAATCCTGATCAGCTCCGACGTGGGCGTGGACACGACGGTCAAGATCATCCGCCGCATCGAGGCCCGCGTGGCCGCCGACAAATACACCTCCACGGGCGAACTGGATAAAATTCTGCGCGAAGAAGTCGCCGCCCTGCTTTCCGAAAATTCCAGCGTCGGTGTCACCGACAGTTTCGAGACCGAACATCTGCCCAAACCTTACGTCATCATGGTCGTGGGCGTCAACGGCGTGGGCAAGACGACCACCATCGGCAAGCTGGCGCACCAGTTTCAGCAGCGGGGCCATAGCGTGGTACTGGGTGCGGCCGACACCTTCCGCGCTGCCGCCGTGGATCAACTCAAACTCTGGGGCCAGCGCGTGGGCGTTCCCGTCATCGACCACGGCATGAACACCGACCCCTCCGCCGTGGCCTACGACGCGCTGAAAAAAGGCGTAGAAGTCAAGGCCGACGTCATCATCATCGACACCGCCGGACGACTGCACACCAAGGTCAACCTGATGAATGAGTTGGGCAAGATCAAGCGCGTGATGCAGAAAATCTTGCCCGACGCCCCGCACGAGGTAATGCTGGTGCTGGACGGCAGCACGGGCCAAAATGCTGTAATTCAGGCCCGTGAGTTCACCAAGGTGACGGAGATCACTTCGCTCACCGTTACCAAGTTGGACGGCACTGCCAAAGGTGGCGTGGTGATCGGCATCTCGGACGAATTTCAGATTCCCGTCAAGTACATTGGCGTGGGAGAAAAAATGGACGACTTGCAGGTCTTCGACCGCGAGGAGTTTGTGGACTCGCTGTTTAAGAAATAGGTGCAATCCCTTCCTGCGTCACCATTCCTCGACCAGCTCTGAATCTTGACTTGATTCGCTGATGGTTTCTTCTCCGTGCCTATTGACAAAAGTGTCCTGCACCCGTTGCGATTTGAGCATATAGGGAATCCAGATCGACACATAAATCGCCTGCCGCACGATGGTATTCGTTGTATCCGACTCGATCATGGACGTCATGAACCAGACGACCAGCGTATCGACGACCAGGAAAAGCAAACCAACGCCGTGCAGACCGATGAATATCTTGGGGAAAGAATCTCGCTTCTGGAAGTATAAAACAATCAACAGGACAGAGACACAGAGCATAAGGGTATTTATCAGAACCTCGGCGATCGCCAAACCGTGGTAGGTCGCTTCGAGCAACTCAGCGCGTCCGGCAAGCATGTTCCAGCCAGCCTCGGTGAAATAAACGTTGAAGTTCTCGGCAAAAATGGTGTAGATAATCGTAAAGGGCAGCACCACCGTGCTGATTCCGACCAGCACCAGCCAACCGCCCAACGGAAGCCCCGCATCTGAGTTCAATGCCAGCTCGGGTGAATAGCGGTACAGTCGAAGGCACAGAGCAGTACCCCCCGCCAGCACCAGTAATCCGAAAACTACCATCCAGAGATTTAGACCCGAGGTACTTATCATGTTAGGCTCTTGATAAACCAGTTGATATTCAAGATTTCCGACGAGCCGTTCCATATCTTGCTTGAATTCCAGGATTTGACCCGCCGCCACGTGGTCTTGCAGGGTTTGGTAGTCGTAAGACAGCTCCCAAGTGTTATTCTCCGCCCGGAAGGTAGAATTGAAACCCACTTCGTAAGCCGCTCGTTTGATTTCCCAATTATCGTTTGGAACCGCCCATGGGCCAGGCATTTTTACTCGAATAATGTAAGTAAGGTGATAGGGATATTTGAGCGCAACGGGGAAATTCTGAGGCCGATTGGGCAAGATGACGAGCTGGTCGTATAGCATTTTTCCCAAAATACTGGCTTGGTACTTCTGGGTGGATACGTCTTGCTTCCAGACGTTTTTCATAAAATATCTTTCCACAACCGAGAAATTATTGGCATCCCGCTGATCGTAGTATTCCAGCGAATCGACCGATTCGAACTCAATATTCTTGTAGATATCTCGGTAGTAGTTTAGGTAGTTTTCTTCCGTTTGGGCAATGGTGCTTTGCTGGAATTGGGAGCGCGTGAAGTCCGCTTCCCCCTCGAAGTAAACGGTTTTGATGGTAAGCAAGCCCCGGTCGGAAGTGTCGGTCGTGGCGGGAAGAATCATTTCCTCCTCTACAGTCACGTAACCCGCATTTTGGTTCGGGATGCTTATGATATCCTTCTGACCTTTTTCCAGCAGCAGCCCCTGGCCGTAGGACGGGAAATAGAATTTGGACGTCGTGCCTCCCTGCAAGGAATAGGTAGGGTCGATGTAGAGAAAACTCTTCTCGCCGCTAAACGTGGATTTGGCATCCGAAACCCGGATACGCGCGACCGCGTGGTTGAAATTCGTCGGCGTGGGGAGGTAGTCGGCCAGGTGCGTAGTCTTGTAGGTATCGACCAGCAGGGGGCTGGCCTCGATTCCGTTGGATTTCAGCAACGCGCATAGCAGCAAGGTCTTATCCTTGCAGTCGCCGTAGCGCTAGGAAAATACCTGCTCGGGCGGGTGCGGACGGTGGGAGTTTTCGCCCGTTTCAATGCCCAGGTACCTGATTTCGTCCTGAACAAAGCGGACAGCCTGCTCGATGTAAGCGAAGTGGCTGCCATTAGCCTGTTTTTTCCATTCTTCCGTCTTAGTCTTCAAAACTCCCGAAACGGGCGGCACCTGGTAAAAACTCAATCCCCAGTCCACCACTTCCTGCCAGCTTTGGTACTCCGAAACCTGTACGAAAGGATCACTTCTCCACCAGGAAGGAGCAAAGTTCACATAGGGAGTACCCTTGACATTCTTCAAGTCCCACTCGTAAACAGTATCATTGCCCGTTTTCCGCGTGGCTTTTTTGGGAGGGTCGTTAAAATCTTTAAAACGAATCTTCCGACTGGTCTCGGCTATAATAGCGTAGTGGATATGAGGGATGTAGTCGTACACCCCAAAGTCGAGCGTACCAGAATACTTGTCCTGCAAGACCGGGTTCCAGCCGGTCTGCGAATAGGCGTAGTCTATCCGGTCGCCCTTGCGGACATCATTCAGGATCACCGACGCCAGGTAGTTGCCATTGTAAATGAATCGCTGGCGATCCGTCTCGACTGGCAACACTTTGAAGTCGGAGGATTTCAGTTGCGAAACAGCCTCGCCGTTGCGCCAGATTGTGAGGTGGTGGAAATTGAGTTTCTCGAAAGAAGGATCGAAGTACACCGAAATTTCCGAGCCGTTCTGTACGCCGCTTTCCGACTCAATCTGCCGAATGACGCGCGTATAGGTGGTTTTCAGCCCAAGGTGAACCTGCCTGTCTATGAAAACTACATAGTGGCCTTCCGAAATTTCTTTCGCGGAAGCTGTTTTACCGCCGGGCGGTACGGAAATGACCCAGCCCGGTGCAGAAGTAATGCCAACCGACGGGGCCGAAAACGCGCTGGTCGTTAGCAATAATGACATGAGCAGACCAAGCGGAATGCCCTTGATAAGGCGATAGGTAAAAATCAAGCGAGGAGCAAGTTACGGGGTGAAAATCCGACAAAAGTAAGGGGAAAATTGATTTACTCAAACCCCTGAAACTTTACATCAATTCAATGTTAACATTCCATTTATTTAAAAATTAGTTCGATAAAGTTCTAAACAATAAACAGAACATCGGGTTGAACGTTGCGAAAGCGCAGCCAGTCGGCTGCCGGTTAACTAAACAAACTAATATCATGAAAAAGCAAATGATTTTATGGAGAATGACCCTGGCGATGATGCTGGGATGTGTGGTAATAATGGGTGCCAATGCGCAAACCATGACGGGTAAAGACCTGGCGGCCAGCGCGGGACTATCCGAAAACCACAGCACGCTGCTGGCCGCGCTGAAAGCCGCAGGCTTGGCCGATCAGGCTACTAAGACGGGCCCTTTCACGGTATTCGCTCCTGAGAACAGCGCTTTTGAGGCACTGCCTGACGGTACGGTAGAAACACTGCTTAAGGCCGAGAACAAGAAAATGCTTTCGGGAATCCTGCTCTACCACGTGGTGCAGGGAAGCGTGATGTCCTCGGATTTGAAGGACGGCCAAAAGGTGAAAACCGTAAGCGGCGGTACGCTGACGGTACGCATGAAGGACGGCAAAGTGATGCTGGAAGATGCCAAAGGCGGCATGGCCACCGTCACCGCAGCGGACATCAAAGCCACCAACGGCGTAGTGCATTCCATCGACACGGTGCTCATGCCCGCGAAGTAATTTTTGACAAATACACTTTGTCAGCAAAAAACGCCCTCGACCAACGTCAGGGCGTTTTTGTTTATTTGAGTTCTACGGGTCGCCTGAAACTGACCCGTGATGTCGCGAATGCGCGTCACGTAATATCCGCAGGCGAGGGAAGCAAGCAACCTGACCGAATTCAAAACACATCACTTCGGGTGACCAGGTACCGGAAGCCTAAGTTGATGCTACCCGACGAAAGGGTCGGGGAGAAATTATAATTGAAAAAACTTCCCTTAGTATCGGTAGGCTGGTAGCCGGAAGAACCCGGCACGATGGCAATATCTTTCCAGCCCGCCGAAATACTGATCGGGTTGGCAAAGGCAACGCCTCCGTACAACACCCACTTGGGAGAAACGAGCCAGGCCACGCCACCACTCACATTTATTCCTAAGGTGAAGGTGTTGGTTTGGTTCTTGGCATAACGGACATTTCCTTGCTGCTGATCGTCGTCATTTTGCAGCCGATAACCAAGCCCGAAACCCGGTCGGACGTAGAGCGCGAACTTGTCGGACAGCGATTTGTAATGCTCCACGAAACGGCCCCCGCTAAAACCCAGGCTACGCAGGGTGCGCGGGCCTGAAATCGTGCTACGGGATTCTCCGTAATTAACCAGAGACAGTGATTGGCCCAACGTCCAGCCGATGGCTCTGTTTTTATCGGTAAAGTAGCCCGAGCTGTAGTCGAGGTTATGGCTGTAAGTACCGAATTTACCGTCGGGGTTGAAGCCGTTGCTCCGGTATTTGGTGTCGTTCAGGGAGAAGCTGGCCCCTCCCGCAAAAAATATCTGTCCGGCTTTAAATTGGGCCGTACACAGGGCTGGTAAAAGCAGAATGACGACTAAGATGAAAAGATTTCTCATGGCTGAATCAACTATTTTTGGGAGAAAGGTACCTGGAAATTCTAATCGTAAAGTAGCTGGGGAAATTGGTCGAAAGCCCGGTGGCAAACAAGAATTGCCTTCCACTATTTTCCCCAAAACTGTTATACGAAGCGCTTAGTGACAACACGTTGGCGTATCCCTCGATCGCCAGGCTGCGCTTAGGAATGAAGTAAACCAAGCCGGGTTTCACACCCAACTCGTACTGCCAGTTATGGATTTTCTGCGGGTCGGGATTAGAGTAGTTGGATTTAAATTTATATTTCTGCCAATTGTACGTCGGCCCCACCTCCGCGTGCAGAAACACCGCCCAGCGTTCACCCAGCGGCCTGTACTTTCTGATAAAAGGAAGCAGCGCGACCGATTGTCGGACGGTGATGTCCTTGGATCCCGAACCGGGGGACGAAGGGGCTTCCGATTTTGATCTGTCCCAATTGAAACCATAGCGAACTCCAAGGCCGATCATTGTCGTGGGGTTAATGAATTTGCCCCATTGTATTTCGGGCGTAATGCTGTGGCTGCTATTCGTTCTATCGTTCGAACCGCCGGTATTATTTGCGCTGCTTTTCTCGGTATTTCCGTTCAGATTCACGGTCCCGCCCCAGTACCTGGTGCTGTCCCGCACCTGAGCTTGCGCCGGGGGCCAGCCCAGCAGGCCACCAAGCATCGTTAATAGAAAGAGTCTTTTCATGATTGATTGGGGTTGAATTTGACAAGCAAGTTACTCTTCGCTGTAACTCCGTACAATAGTTTAACAATAATTAAGACTACTTTTAGTATCTGAAAAACCATAGCTCCTGCCAGACCTTGTGTTTTATCCAAAAAGCGTAGGTAAGGTAAGCCCTTCCGCACCATTTTTTCCGCCTAAGACTCTCAATAACAATAAAGGGTTGGAACCGAGAAAAAATATTTTTTTCGCTCCAACCCCACTGCCCCCGACCAAACTGTCGTTTAACCCTTTACGCCATATCTTCACTCCATTCCGCCATCTGCCGCACCAACACTTCATTGATGCGAACGTAGCTCTCGTGTGTCCAACCCGCCACATGCGGCGTGAGGACAGTGCTCGGCGAGGTGCGCAGGTAGTCGAACGCCTCCTGCTGCGGATTAGTGAGTTGGCTGAGTTTCTCGTTTTCCAGCACATCCAGACAAGCGCCCAGTACCCGTCCGCTTTTCATAGCTTCTACCAGGGCTTTGGCATTCACTATTTCACCGCGCGACACATTATTCAGGTAAAAAGGCTTATGGAAAGCCGCGATAAATTTAGCGTTCACCATATTCCGCGTCAGGTCGGTGAGCGGGATGTGCAGGCTCAGCACGTCGGCTTCGCGCTGGATTTCTCCCACGGAGGCCTCCTCGGCGTATTGATCGCCGTAGCCGTCGCGGTGCTTGTCGTAAGCCAGCACGCGGCAGCCGAAGCCACTCAGCCGCCGGGCGGTGGCGCTGCCGTTGTTACCATAGCCGATCAGGCCGACGGTTTTGCCCATGAGCTCCACGCCCCGGTTGCCTTCGCGGTCCCAAATGGCTTGCCGCACTTCGCGGTCGGCTTTATTGAGATTGTGAAAAAGCATGAGCAGCATCCCGACGGTATGTTCGGCCACGGCATCGCGGTTGCCCGTCCCGGCGTGGAAGAGGCGGATGCCCATCCGTTCGGTAGCTTCGGCGTCGATCAGATCCAGCCCGGCTCCGGCGCGAGCGATGAATTTCAATCGCTTGGCCTGAGTGAGGAGCTCCTCGTCGATGCGGGTTTTACTGCGGATGATGAGGCCGTCGTAGTCGGCCAGGCAAGATATGATGTCGTTGCGCCGGAAGTCGGGATGGTAGTCGTAGGTCCAGCCCTGCGCTTCGAGCATGGCGAACAGCGAGGGGTGCATTTGGTCGGCAATGAGTATTTTCATGGGAGCGGGGGGAATTTTCGTAAATTGCCAATTGGTAAAAAGTTCAACCGCGCCGGCGGACCGGTTCAGTGTTCTTGGTTATTTATCGAGCAGAATACTGAGGATCAGTACTTTTTTCAAAAATTCATAGTGATGGGTGCGTACAAATATAAGTGGAAGGCGCCTAACACCTAACAACCTAATCGCTGCGGCGAACCGACCCAATACTACTCAATGAGTGATTTACAAGACCGCAAGCCCATTATCGGTATTTCGATGGGCGATTACAACGGCATCGGACCGGAAGTAATTTTGAAAGCCCTGGAAGGCAACCAACTGGCGAAGTACTGTACGCCCATCGTGTATGGCTCGCTGCGGGTACTCAACCGCTACCGTCACTTGCTGAAAATGAAGGAGTGGAATTTGCAGAATATCCAGAGCCCCGACCAGGCAAATCCCAAGACCACCAACGTCATCACTTGCTGGAATGACCAAAAGACGGAGGCTGAGCCGGGCCGAATCACCGCCGAGGCCGGGCAAGGCGCACTCGCTGCCCTGAAAAGGGCGACCGGCGACCTACAGGTCGGCCGCATCGACGCCCTCGTGACCGCCCCCATCAATAAGGACACCATGCAGGGCGACGAATTCAAGTTTCCGGGCCACACCGAATTTCTGGCGGCAGCTTTCGATACTAAGGAAGCACTCATGTTCATGGTGGCCAATGACTTTCGGGTGGGCGTGCTGACGGGCCACATTCCTTTGGAAAAAGTCAAAACGCAGGTTACGAGTGTCAAACTCAGCAACAAAGTCAACCAGATGCTGCACTCGTTGCGGAGCGATTTCGGGATCAGTAAGCCGCGCCTCGCGGTGCTGGGACTCAATCCCCACGCGGGCGAAAACGGCCTGCTGGGAAATGAGGAAAAGGAAGTGATCGAACCCACCCTGATCCGTTTCCGTGAAAAAGGCGAACTGGTCTTTGGCCCCTTCCCGGCGGACGGCTTCTTTGGCACGGCCAACTACCGGCAATACGACGCCGTGCTGGCGATGTACCACGACCAGGGCCTGATTCCTTTCAAAACCATCGCTTTTAGCGAGGGGGTCAACTTTACGGCGGGCCTCCCCGTAGTGCGCACCTCGCCCGACCACGGCACGGCCTACGACATAGCGGGCAAGAACGAGGCCGATCCGGGTTCCATGCTCGCGGCGATCTATGCGGCAGGCGACATTTGGGAACACCGCCAGGAAGCCGCCCATCTTGCCAAAAACTCCCTGGTTTCGCGCCCTCAAACCTCCGAAAGCCAGGCACCGGGCAAAGCGAAGCGGTCGAATAGATACAGGTAGGTTGTTGTGTAATTGTTGAATCGTGTAATTGACATTGATTTATGTATGTCGATCCGCCAAAGCGGTTGATTTGTTATTTTAAACTACATACCGACAAAGCCATTACCCTTCCGCTGAGGGTATGGGGGCACCCGGCTGTCGAGGCACGTTACGCGTAAGGTTTCCAAGCTAAACACTAAACAACTACACATCAATTACACAATTCAACGAATACACGATTAAACAAAAAATATGCTCAAATCAATGACCGGCTACGGAACAGCCAATGTAGAGTCCGAAACGCTGACGGTGACCGTCGAGATCAAGACCTTGAATTCTAAGTTTCTGGACATCTACTGCCGGATTCCGCGCCAGTACTCCGAGCGCGAGATCGAGATCAGGAATCGGCTGACGCAGCAGTTGGAGCGTGGTAAGGTGGAGTTGAACCTTAGCTTTCAGCCCAAAGGCCAGGGTGCGGGAACTACGATTGTAAACCGGGATCTGGTCGGCACCTATTTTCAAGACCTGAATCTTACTTCCAAACAACTGGGGTTCGACGCCAACCCAACCGACCTGATGAGCCTGGCGCTGCAAATGCCCAATGCCTACCAAACTGCCGCAGCCGATGAGGCCAACCGGGAACAGGAATGGGAGACGATCGAGCAAGCCGTGATGCAGGCTATCGAAAAGTGCGATAGCTTCCGGCAACAGGAAGGTCAATTGACGGCCGACAAACTAACGGACTACATCGAAACCATCCGCTCGCTGCTGGTGGAGGTGGAAGCGCAGGATGTTCACCGCATCCCCGCCGTGCGGGAACGGCTGGAAAAACAGGTGAATGATTTGATGGAGGCCGAGAACTTCGACCCCAACCGTTTCGAGCAGGAATTGATTTATTATATTGAGAAATACGACATCTCGGAGGAGAAAGTCCGTCTCACCAATCACTTGAACTACTTCGCCGAAACGATGAACTCGCCGGACAGCAACGGCAAAAAGCTCAACTTCATCTCGCAGGAGCTCGGGCGGGAGATCAACACCATCGGCTCCAAGGCCAATGACTTGATCGTGCAGCGGCTGGTGGTACAGATGAAGGACGAGCTGGAAAAAATCAAGGAGCAAACTCTGAACATCGTATAGTCTTCAGCGGGCAACTGACACCGGATTTTTTTCGAAAGCACGACACCCTTACGCTGTCTCGGTTGTTGCTGGGCTGCGAACTGGTTCATGAAAGTGCCGCCGGACGCACGGCGGGTATTATCGTCGAGACCGAAGCCTACCTTTGGGGTGATCCAGCCTGCCACGCCTACCGCCGAAAAACCAAGCGCAACGCGGCCATGTTTGGCCCCTCGGGACATCTGTACGTTTACTTGATCTATGGAATGTATTACTGCGTCAACATCGTCAGCGGTATCGAGGGGGAAGGTGAAGCAGTGCTCATTCGCGCTTTGGAACCTACCGACGGCCTTGATTTGATGCGGGAAAGGCGCAATCTCAACCCCAAGACGTTACAGCCTCCGCTAAAACCACGCAAGAAGCCTTTGTCCGAAAAAGAGTTCTGTAATGGTCCCGGCAAGTTGGTACAGTCGATGGGTATCCGTCCTGAGCACGACAAAGCCTCACTTTGGGAGAGCGGCATCTACATTAACCCGCCCGTTTTAGCCGATTTCGAGACGGTCACGACTACCCGCATAGGTATTACGAAAGGGACGGATTTACCCTATCGCTTTTACATTCGAGGGAACAGATACATTAGCAAGCTTTAACATCGACTGGGGAATATACTGTACGTAGAGGTATTTAATCCCCAAACTGGGAATGCGCTGATCTCCTGTGAATAATTCGTAAGTAGAGGACTGCAGTATCATTCATGCCGACATGCTTTTTCTTCAAAACAATGCCCGTTACTGTCCCTCAATAAGCCACCAGCAAAAGGTAGGCTGATTCCCCTTTGATAAAAATAGTACTACATCAGGGTCAATTAATTAAAATATGGATCAATATGTAGTAGATTTGTCATTGAAAGAGCTCTTTTAGTGACAGTGGAGTTTACTAGACCAGGCCTACGCTTGATTTATTGCCCTATTGGATGAGTTTTTTTAACTGAAAATTCTGAAACGGATTCCATCAACGTATATCGGGATCTGTTAATGGCTCGACTTTTTGAAAATACCCCTGGATTTATCCAGGTCCGTCCCCGCTTCTTTATAATTTTTTTCTTATAAGTAGAAAGTGCCGCAGTAGATAATGCCATTGGAACAACCTAAGGAATAAGCGTCCTACGCAGGACTGCCATTTCGCAGCGTATCGCTACAATGCCTTGGTCGGGTGCTTTTCTACTATTCTATTACAAAATAAGGGATCACACCCGAAGAGGATAGACTTCTGTCTGGATTTCATTCAAACAGATACACTTCCGAAAGCGGCCTGCTCCCATCCACTCTTTTTAGTTTCTTCAATTTTTTTCACTTTCAACCACTTTCACTATGCGCATGAATCCTTTACTAGCCGGGTCGCTCAGAACGGGCTTGCTGAGTTGTGCCCTGCTGCTGCTGGCGCTCGTCGGCCACGCGTCCAGCCACCGCGAGGCCCCGCTCATCTCGATGGACCCCCTGGCCGACAACACTGACGTGTACGCCTTCAAGAGCCCCGATGATCCCAACATGATCACCATCATCGCCAACTACATCCCCTTCGAGTCACCCGAGGGCGGGCCCAACTTCTACAACTTCGGCACCAACGTCCGCTACGAGATTCATATCAAGAACCGCGCGGACACGCCGGGTGACGACATCACCTACCGCTTCACCTTCTCCCAGGTCAACGAGGATCCCACGACGTTCTTCAACATCCGGTTGGGCAAGCAGAACTTGAAGACCACCTATAAGTGCGAGAAGAGTACGGACGGCGGCAAGACCTTCGCCACCATCGTCGACAAGGGCATGGTGCCGCCGAACAACATCGGCCCGCGCTCGATCGAGGGCGCAGCGGGCCTGAACACCACGTATGAAGCCCTGATGAACAGTTCGATCATGACGGCCACGACGGGCGAGAGGGTTTTCGCCGGTCCGGTGGACGATCCTTTCTTCGTGGATCTGGCGGGTGCTTTCGACGTGGGCAACTTCCGCCCATCGGGCAACGCGGTCAATCCCCCCAAGGACGGGTTGAACCGTTTCAACGTGCACACGATCGCGCTGAAAATCCCGGTCAGGATGTTGCAGCGTGACGGTAAAGACCTTAGCCAGGCCCGCAACATCCTCGACGCCAACTACGTGATCGGCGTGTGGGCCTCGGCCAGCCGCCAGCGCATCCAGACCATGATGAAAGATGGAAGTAGGGAAGACAGTGGTGATTATGTGCAAGTTTCGCGACTGGGCATGCCCCTGACCAACGAGGCAATCATTCCGATTGGCATGAAGGATCGCTGGAACAACGCCAGCCCTTACAATGGTGGCGATTTGCAGTTTGCCAAGTATTTCTCCAACCCGGAGCTTGCCTTATACATGGACGACTCGAAGTTTGGCGGCGCGGTGCCTTCGCTGAACGCCCTGCGCATTCAGACCATGGCCCTCGGTGCCTATGACTTCCGCAACGGCAAGCCCGGCCTGGCCGGCCTGAAGGGCAATCCAGCACTCGACGGAACGGCGCTATCCGATAAGCTTTACGGTGGTATCCTGTTGCCCGATAATGCGAGTCCCCGCGCGGTGGATTTACTGCCTATTTTCTATACGGGCGTTCCCAACTTCCCCCCCTACCAGTTGGCGACGGGCAAGGCAGGCGACCCTCTGGCGGCGGGCAAGCCCTTTATCAACAACTGGCTGCCCACGCTGGGTGACATGCTGCGACTGAACATGGCTGTGCCCGCCACGCCGCGTAACGATCCTAAGTTCAGCCACCTGGGCCTAATCCAGGCCGCTGTGCTGGGACTGACCGATACGACCTACAACAAGAACAAAAATGTGCAATTCATCCCCAACATGGATGGCTTCCCCAACGGACGCCGTCTGGAAGATGATGTGACGACCATCGAACTGCAAGCCGTTTCGGGAGCCGTGTTGGCCGCCGTCGGACTCTGGTACGACGACTTCAAGCCTGGCACGACCGCCAGCCCCGTAACGCCTCAACTTATAAGCGTACTGGGCTTCACCGCCGGGCCGACCATGAACGACACTGGTTTCATGGCAAGTTTCCCTTACATGGCTAAGCCCTGGCGCGGCTTCGATTATGCACAAAAAGATCGGTTCTGATATTCACTCTAATCCAAAATGAGCAAAATGAAAAATCTCTTATATTTTATTGCGGGGCTTCTGGCGGTGGTGTGTCTTCAGCCGTCGACGGCCGTAGCATCTTCGCACCGGGAGGCACCCCTGATCTCCAATGATCCATTAGCTGACAATACCGACTTGTATGCTTTCAAAAGCCCAAACAACGCCGAGAACATTGTCTTGATTGCCAACTACATTCCCTTCGAGCATCCAGCCGGGGGGCCCAACTGGTACACGTTCGGCGAGCGTATTCGCTATGAAGTCCACGTGGACAATAACACTGACACGCCCGGTTCGGACATCATCTACCGCTTTGAATTCATGCGGGAAAATGAAGATCCTACGACCTTCTTCAACATCCGCCTGGGTAAGGAGAACAACAAAAGATTCTACACCTGCCAGCGCAGCATGGATGGTGGCCGCACTTTCCAAACGATCATTGAAAAGGGCATAGTCCCACCGCCCAACATTGGCCCCCGTTCCATCGACAACAAGACTGTCGGCTTGGGTACTACCTACGAGGAGCAGATGCAAAAAGGCATTATGACGGCCAGCACGGGCGAGAAGATTTTCGCCGGTCCGGTGGATGACCCCTTCTTCGTCGACCTGGGAATATTTGATCTGGGAGCGATCCGTACCGAGAATCCCCGCGACGCAGTGGCCAGGTTCAACTGTCACTCCATCGTGATCGAGGTACCGGTAGCCACGCTGCAGCGGTTCAAGAAGCCCGCTTCGGAAGCGCGTAACATTCTCGACGCCAACTACGTGATCGGTGTGTATGCTTCGGCCAGTCGCCAGGTGATACGGACTATTTATGATGGCAGCGACATCGGCTGGGACGGTGAGTACATGCAGGTCTCGCGCCTGGGTATGCCCCTGACCAACGAGGTCATTATCCCCATCGGCATGAAAGACCGCTGGAATGCCACGAAGCCGACCGATGACTTGCAATTTGCCAAGTATTTCTCCAATCCCGAGTTGGCGCTATACATGGACGATTCCCAGTTTGGCAGCGCTGTTCCGGGATTGGCCCCGCTGCGCATTCAGACTAAGTCGCTTGGCACCTACGATTTCCGTAATGGCAAGCGTGGCTTGTTTGGCCTAAAAAACAACGCGGCGCTGAACGGGACGGCCCTGGCCGAGAATCTCTTCGGGGGCATCCTGCTGCCCGATAGCACCAGCCCGCGCGCGGTCGACCTGCTTCCCATTTTCTATACGGGTGTGCCCAACTTCCCTCCCTACCAGTTGGCTACGGGCAAGGCAGGCAATCCGCTGGCGGCGGGTAAGCCCTTCATCAACAACTGGCTGCCAACGCTCGGCGATATGCTGCGGCTGAACATGGCCGTACCCGCTACGCCCCGCACCAGTCCTGATTTTAGTTCGCTGGGATTGATTCAGGCGGCAGCTCTAGGACTTACTGATGCTCGCTATAATACGACTAAGACTGTTCAGATGATTCCTAACATGGACGGCTTCCCCAACGGGCGCCGCCTGGAGGACGACGTGACCACCATCGAGCTACAAGCGGTGGGTGGCGCGGTGCTGGCGGCCATCGGGCTGTGGTACGACGACTTTACTCCCGGCACTACGACCAGTCCCGTGACGCCTGCATTAGGTAGAGTACTGGGCTTCAAAGCGGGACCTACCAAAAATGACAAGGCTTTCAGGACAACGTTCCCCTACGAAGCTGAGCCGTGGAGAGGTTTCCAGGGGCCGAGCTACGAAGGCAAGAAGGTGGAAACTCCGGTGGCGTTCACTGTCGGCGTGAAGCGGCTTGCCTGTACCAACGGCGATGTCGAATTCGAGGTCATGAACGCTGATTCGAAGCGTCCGGTCGAGTATTCGGCCGTCAACGTGACCAATGGCTGGACCACCAATCCCAAGCAGCGCGTCAGGGAGGAATTCTTCAAAAGTACGACGGGTAGCGGTAAGATAACCGTGAGAGCCCGCTATGTAGGCGACTCTGCCTCGGTGGTAAGCTCAGAGTATGACTTCCGCAAGCAGTGCAGCACGGGTGGTCGCCTGGCAGCTGAGCCGACCGTCGCTCCCACTTCGTTCGCGATTAATGTGCTGGGTAACCCCACCAACAAAGATGTCGTGGCATTTGATCTGCGCGGCAACGCTGGAGAAGCCATGGAAATCGGAGTCTCCGACGCCAACGGGCGACTGCTGACCCACGATGCCTTCAAAGCATCGGGCAACGTCGAGCGCCGGAGTGTTCGGATTGGTCGCGCGCCCGGCATTTATTTCCTGAAAGTGGGAACGCCGAGCGAAACCCGGACGATCAAGCTGCTCCGCGAGTAGAAAAAGTGGCTCCTGTTTTGATCTTAAGTCGATCAGTGAGCGTAATATGATTAGGTTAAGCCGGAGATGGATGCGCGAAACAATTTTTCCGTGCATCCATCTCCGGCTGACTTATTAGACATCACCAAAAAACATTATCGTATGAAAACCGATACTTTCAACCCCGGCCGCTACCTGGTCTGGATTCTTGCTTTGTTCCTGACCACCTCATTCCTTACGGGCTGCACGGACAAGGAAAGTGAAGCGGAAAGCGCTGCCGATGCTTCCCCAATGAGCATCCCCCCGCTTTTCCAGCGGACAGGCGAGCTATCCAAAGCCGACGAATGGCCCCGGACGATCGAAAAAGTGGATGAGCTGAAAGCGCGGCTGACCAAAGATCCCAATGACGTGAAGGCCCGCTTACAGATCGCCACGATTTATATGGCAGAGGCCCGCATCACGGGCGAACACCCCTACTACTATCCGGCCGTTCTGAAAATTCTGGACGGTGTGCTGAGCATCGATCCCCGCAACTTCGAGGCCACGACTTTCAAGGCTTCCGTCAAGATGTCGCAGCACCAGTTCGCCGAAGCCCGCGACCTGGCCGAACAAGCCCGGCAGATCAACCCCGACAACGCCTACGTGTACGGCGTGCTGGTAGACGCCAACGTCGAATTAGGCGACTACGAGCAAGCCGTCGTTATGTCCGACAAGATGCAGGCCATGAAGCCCTCCCTCGAATCGTACTCGCGGGCCTCTTATTTACGAGAAATTTATGGCAGCTATCCGGGCGCAATTTCGGCCATGCAACTGGCCGTCGATGCGGGATTGCCCGGTTCCGAACCCTACTGCTGGTCGAAAAATACGCTGGCTCACCTCTACACGGTAACGGGTCAGCTCGATAAGGCCGAGCGGGAATACGCCGAGATTCTGGCCGTTCGTCCCAGCTATGCCTTCGCCATGGGTGGGCAAGCCCACGTGCAGCGGCTCAGGAAAGAATATGATAAGGCGCTGGCTACGCTGGACAAAGCCTCTGCCATCATGCCGGAATTTTCTTTTCACGAAGAAATGGCCGAAATCTACGCCTTGCAGGGCGACGAGAAGAGAGCCGCTAACAAATACGCCGAAGTTGTGACCATGCTGGACGAAGATGCGCAGTCGGGTCACCGCGTCGATCTGGAAATGTGTAAGCTTTACACAAAACTGGGCAAGCTGGACTCGGCGGCGGTATATGGCCAGCGTGAGTACGAGCGACGCCCCAAGAACATAGATGTCAACCAGGCGATGGCGGCGGTAGCTTTGAAGCAGAATAATTTGAAGAAAGCCCAGGAACACATCGAGGTAGCTATGCGCATGGGCAGCAAGAACCCCGAACTGCTGCGTAAAGCCAGTGAAATTCAACTGGCTCTGGGTAATGAGCAGGAGAGCAAGAAGCTGGTTGCCGAAGCCCGCAAGGTGAACCCAAACCCGCTGTTGTGAGGTAGTTTTTTTGTAAAGAATCTTTCTTAAAAGCCCTTTTCTCACCCTGGTGGAAGAAGGGCTTTTCGATTTAGCGGTGTCGTAACTGACAAAATATCTTCAAAAAGCAGGTAAGCCGCGTGACACATTTGTTACCGAATTAATTACTTTAGTGACACTAAGTTGCTGATCAGTAACCCGTAGCCAATATTTATTGTGCAGGCGATGAAGTTTTTTTCAAACACATCAATCCAAAGCCTCCCCAATCGGCGTATGTCAAGGTGTGGTTATTCACAGAACCACGTGAAAGCACCATCGGATCTATCCAGATCCTATTTCGTTTTCATCCAGTCCTCTCTCACTTAGTTGCCTATTGACGTGCTCCCTTACGGGGTCGCGCGGCTGTGCGTGGCTATGAATCATTATTTCTTTTTTCACCTTCAACCATTTTCACTATGCGCATGAATCCTTTACTATTTGGGTCGCTCAGAACGGGTTTGCTGAGTTGTGCCCTGCTGCTGCTGGCGCTCGTCGGCTACGCGTCCAGCCACCGCGAGGCCCCGCTCATTTCGCAGGATCCCCTGGCCGACAACACCGACGTGTACGCCTTCAAGAGCCCCGATGATCCCAACATGATCACCATCATCGCCAACTACATCCCCTTCGAGTCACCCGAAGGCGGGCCCAACTTCTACAACTTCGGCACCAACGTCCGCTACGAGATCCACATCAAGAACCGCGCGGACACGCCGGGTGACGACATCACTTACCGCTTCACATTTTATCAGGTCAACGAGGATCCCACGACGTTCTTCAACGTGCGGTTGGGCAAGCAGAACCTGAAAACCACCTACAAATGCGAGAAGAGCACGGACGGCGGCAAGACGTTCGCCACGATCGTCGACAAGGGCATGGTGCCACCGAACAATATCGGCCCCCGCTCGATCGAAGGTGGGGCTGGTCTGAACACGACCTACGACGCGCTGATGCAGCAGTCAGTAATGACGGCCACGACGGGCGAGAAGGTTTTCGCCGGTCCGGTGGACGATCCGTTTTTTGTGGATTTGGCGGGTGCTTTCGACGTGGGCAACTTCCGCCCGGAAGGCAACGCGGTCAATCCCCCCAAGGACGGGCTGAACCGTTTCAACGTGCACACGATCGCGCTGAAGGTTCCGGTCAACATGCTGCAAAAAGACGGTAAGAGCGTCAGCCAGGCGGCTAATATTCTGGACGCCAACTACGTGATCGGCGTGTGGGCCTCGGCCAGCCGCAAAATGATAAAAACCATTTACAAAGGAGGCGACATGGGCTACGACGGCGAGTTTCGTCAGGTTTCGCGGCTGGGCATGCCCCTAACTAATGAGGCAATCATTCCCATTGGCATGAAAGACCGCTGGAATGCGACCAGTCCCTACGGTGGCGCAGATTTGCAGTTTGCCAAGTACTTTACCAATCCCGAGTTGGCGCTGTACATGGACGACTCGAAGTTTGGCGGCGCGGTGCCTTCGCTGAACGCCCTGCGTATTCAGACGATGGCCCTTGGCTCATTCGACTTCCGCAACGGCAAGCCCGGACTGGCTGGCCTGAAAGGCAACCCGGCCCTGGACGGAACGGCTTTGGCCGAGGCGGCTTTCGGCGGAGTGCTGCTGCCCGACACCCAGAGCCCTCGCGCGGTCGACCTGCTGCCCATTTTCTATACGGGTGTGCCCAATCTGGCTCCTTACCAACTGGCTACCGGTAAAGGCGGGAATCCATTGGCGGCAGGAAAGCCCTTCATTAACAACTTCCTGCCCACGCTGGGTGACATGCTTCGTTTGAACATGGCCGTTCCCGCCACACCGCGCAACGATCCTAAGTTCAGCCACCTGGGCCTGATCAGTGCCGCCGTGCTGGGACTGACCGATCCGGCTTATAACACCGACACCAAAATACAATTCATCCCCAACATGGATGGCTTCCCCAACGGACGCCGCCTGGAGGACGATGTAACGACCATCGAGCTGCAAGCTGTTTCGGGAGCTGTGCTGGCCGCCGTCGGACTTTGGTACGACGACTTCAAACCTGGTACGACCGCCAGCCCCGTAACGCCGCAACTTGCCAGCGTGCTGGGCTTCACCGCCGGGCCGACCATGAACGACACGGGCTTTATGACCAGCTTCCCCTACATGGCTAAGCCGTGGCGTGGATTCGACTACCCGCAAAAGGATCGCTTCTGATATTCACCCTAACTAAAATGAGCAAAATGAAAAATCTCTTATATTTTATTGCGGGGCTTCTGACGATGGTCTGCCTCCAGCCTTCGTCGGCCGTAGCATCTTCGCACCGCGAAGCACCCCTTATTTCAAATGACCCGCTGGCCGACAACACCGACCTCTACGCGTTCAGAAGTCCGGCCAATGACCAGAATGTGGTTCTGATCGCCAATTACATTCCCTTCGAGCATCCCGCGGGTGGCCCCAACTGGTACTCCTTCGGCGAGCGCATCCGCTACGAAGTCCACGTGGACAACAATGCGGGTACCCCCGGTTCGGACATCATCTATCGTTTCGAGTTCAAGAAGGTAAACGAGGATCCCTCGACCTTCTTCCTTATTCGCCTGGGAAAGGAAAACCTGAAAACCACCTATACCTGCCAGCGCAGCATGGATGGTGGCCGCACTTTCCAGACAATCATTTCCAACGGCATCGTGCCGCCGCCTAATATCGGCCCGCGTTCCATCGACAATAAAACAGTCGGCCTGGGTACGACTTACGAAAAGCAGATGGAGAAAGGCTTCATGATGGCCAGCACGGGCGAGAAGATTTTCGCCGGTCCGGTGGATGATCCTTTCTTCGTGGATTTGGGTATTTTCGATTTGGGCGCGGTTCGCTCCGACAATCCCCGCGATGCCGTGGCCCGGTTCAACTGCCATTCCATCGTCATCGAAGTGCCGATCGCGACGCTACAACGCGAGCGTAAGCCAGTAACCGAAGCCAAGAATATTCTGGACGGCGATTACGTCATCGGGGTGTATGCCTCGGCCAGCCGCCAGATGATCACAACGATTTACAGAGAGGGTGACGTAGGCTACGACGGCGAATACCGCCAAGTGTCGCGCCTGGGAATGCCCCTGACCAACGAAGTCATCATTCCCATCGGGATGAAGGATCGCTGGAATTCGGTGATGCCCTCTGAGGACTTGCAGTTCGCCAAGTATTTCTCCAACCCCGAGTTGGCGCTATACATGGATGACTCGCAGTTTGGCACCGCGGTACCGGGCCTGGCCCCTTTGCGGATTCAGACCAAATCGCTCGGTGCTTTTGACTTCCGCAACGGCAAGCCCGGCTTGTGGGCCCTGAAAGGCAGCGACGCCGTGAAGGGAACGGCACTGGCCGAGGCCGCTTTCGGTGGTATCTTGCTACCCGATAACAAAAGCCCCCGGGCGGTGGATTTGTTGCCTATTTTCTATACGGGCGTACCCAACTTGCCTCCTTATCAATTGGCCACCGGCAAAGCCGGGAATCCATTGGCGGCGGGTAAGCCCTTTATCAACAACTTCATGCCTACGTTGGGCGACTGGTTGCGCCTGAATATGGCAGTACCCGTCACGAAGCGCGATAGCCCCGATTTCAGTTCGTTGGGACTGATTCAGGCAGCCGCACTCGGCCTGACCGACGCCCGCTACAACACGAATAAGGACGTTCAGATGATTCCAAACATGGACGGTTTCCCCAATGGTCGCCGCCTGGAAGACGATGTGACGACCATCGAGCTACAAGCGGTGGGTGGAGCCGTTTTGGCCGCCATCGGCCTCTGGTACGACGACTTCGTACCCGGCACGACCGCCAGTCCGGTAACGCCGCAACTAGTGAGCGTACTGGGTTTCAAAGCAGGCCCTACCAAGAACGACAAAGCCTTCAGAACGACCTTCCCTTACGAGGCCGAGCCGTGGAGAGGTTTCCAGGGGCCGAGCTACGAAGGCAAAAAGGTGGACGCCCCCGCGCCTCCCGCCAGCACCGAGTTTGCGGTACGCGTGAAGCGCTTCGCCTGCACCAACGGCGACATCGAGTTTGAAGCGGTCAATCCCGCACCCGGTAAAACGGTGGAATACTCAGCGGCCGGTGTATCCGTGTGGACGACCAACCCCAAGCTACGCGTGGAGCGGGAATTATTTGAAGACAACGGCAGCAGTGGCGTATTGACCCTGAAGGCCCGATACCTGAACGAACCTGGCTCACAGGTGAGCTCGGAATACGATTTCCGCAAGCAGTGCGGTCGGGCGCGAATCGCCTCGGAGCCTACTAACGTTCCCGCTTCGTTCTCGATCAATGTACTGGGCAACCCCACTACCAAAGACGTGGTGTCGTTCGATCTGCGCGGCAACGCCGGAGAAGCGATGGAAATCGGCGTTTCCGACGCCAACGGACGGGTAATGAGCCACTCTGCCTTCAACGCCTCGGGCAACGTGGAACGCCGTAGCGTGCGCATCGGCCGTGCGCCCGGCATCTACTTCCTGAAAGTAGGTACGCCCAGCGAGACCCGTACGATCAAGCTGCTCCGCGAGTAGACCCTACACCCGTTTTGACTTCGGGCAGTAAGTAGAAGATTGATAAATTGGCAAAAAGCCCTTTCCCCATGTGTGGAAAAGGGCTTTTTGTTTGTCGGGGCAAAGGCTACCTTTGTGAATAGCATTTTTGCGTCTCCTGGTTTCAATAGCTGTTATGAAAAAGATTCTCGTCGTCGGTATGGGTAAGGTGGGTTCGCTGGTCGGTACTTTGCTCAGCAAACAGTTTGAGGTAACGGGCCTGGACAAAAATCAACCCGCCGCACCGCTTTCCTTCACCGTAGTGGAAGGCGACGTAACGGACGATGCCTCGCTGGAAAAAACGATGGTCGGGTTCGACGCCGTCGTTTCCTGCATGCCTTACAATCTCAACCTGCCCATCGCGCGCCTGGCTTACAAGCTGGGTATGCACTATTTCGACCTGACGGAGGACGTCCCGACCACCACTGCGATCCGCGAAATGGCCCGCGATAGCCGGGGCGTCATGGCCCCGCAGTGCGGCCTGGCTCCCGGCTTCATCGGCATCGTGGGGGCTGCCCTGGCCGCCCGCTTCACCAAACTCCGCGACATCGAACTGCGCGTGGGGGCGCTGCCGCGCTATCCCAACGGCCTGATGGGCTACTCCTTCACCTGGTCGCCGGCGGGCGTCATCAACGAGTACATCAACGACGCCGAAGTGATCCACAACGGCGTTCGCAAGACGGTCTCGTCGCTGGACGGCACGGAGGTCATCAACATCGAGGGCCAGGAGTTCGAAGCCTTCACCACCTCGGGCGGACTGGGTACGATGTGCGAAACCTACGAGGGCCGCGTCGACACGCTCAACTACAAGACCATCCGCTACCCCGGCCACGCCAAACTCATGCGGTTTCTGCTTTACGAATTGATCCTGAAAAAAAAGCGCGAACTCATCGAGGAAATCCTGACCGAAGCTAAGCCGCCCGTACAGGAAGATGTCGTTTACGTCTATGCCGTGGTGGAAGGCTGGAAAGACGGTCAACTCGCCCGCGAAGAATTTTACGAAGCCTATCACCCCGTCGAGATAGACGGCCAGCATTGGCGGGCTATTTCCTGGACCACGGCGGCCTCCATCGCGGCGGTGGTCGAGATGGTCGCGAACGGCAGCTTACCGCAGCAAGGGTTTATCAAACAGGAAGATATTTCTTTGGAAAAGTTTCTGGCAACGGAGAACGGGGGATTCTATCAGAAAAAATAGTAGTCATCTTACATTCGATCTCAGGCCTTCAAACAGGTTCACAGGCATCTGGGTGCTGGCATATGGTCCAGTAATCGTAAATAACCTGGATGGTTCGCTTAATTTTGTCGTATTCGCTACTCTTTTTAAAGTAGCCCTGCACCGTCAGTTTGTCGTAGGCCTCATTGACCGAATCCTGATCGACCGAGGTTGAATAAAAAACGTAGGGGACGCATTTCTTCCGCAAGTACTCGTGCTGGTCGATTTGATGCTTGAACTCTATGCCATTCAGTCCGGGCAAATTGACATCGCTCAGGATAAGGAACGGCTTCTCTGGATGAGTCTTGAGGAACTCGAAAGCCTCTTCGCAAGTGGGGAACCATACCAGCGGGTTCTTTATTTTCAGGTCTTTCAACGCCATTGTAAGTATCTCCTTATCGTCGGCATCGTCTTCAATCAGAACAATAGTGTCAGGCTTCATGGGCGGGTCTAAGTGCAAGATATTGTCAGGAAGTTAAGCCAATATAGGCAAAAAGCCTATCTTCGCAAGCTGCAATTATTTATTAACTCCCACTTTTATACGCATGAAATTTCTTGCCCCGCTCGAAATAAACGCTAAAAACCACGGCATAAGCACCGGACAGGAAACCTGGCAAGGCCAGGGCGAAACCCTGGAGTCACAATCCCCCGTGGATGGAAAACGCATCGCCCTCACCCAAGTGGCCGCCAGGCAAGATTATGACCGCGTAATCGAAACCGCTCAGGCCGCTTTCAAAACCTGGCGACTAAAACCCGCGCCGATGCGGGGCGAGATCGTCCGGCAGATGGGCGAGCGCCTCCGGCAGCACAAGCAGTCGCTGGGCGAGCTGGTAAGTTACGAAATGGGAAAAAGCTTGCAGGAAGGCCTGGGCGAAGTGCAGGAAATGATCGACATCTGCGACTTCGCGGTAGGGCTTTCGCGGCAGTTGTATGGCCTCACCATGCACAGCGAGCGTCCCGCGCACCGGATGTACGAGCAGTGGCATCCGCTGGGCGTGGTCGGCATCATATCGGCCTTCAACTTTCCGGTGGCCGTTTGGTCTTGGAACGCCATGATCGCCTGGGTTTGTGGCGATGTGTGCGTCTGGAAACCCTCCGAGAAAACGCCACTAACCGCCATTGCCTGCCAGAACATCATCCGCGACGTACTGAAAGCCAACGAAGTGCCTGAGGGCGTTTCGTGCCTGGTCGTAGGCGGCCGCAACGTGGGCGAATGGCTCGCCGACGACGCGCGCATCGCCCTGCTATCCGCCACGGGCAGTACCCGCATGGGCAAGGCCGTGGCCGAAGCGGTCGGTCGGCGGCTGGGCAAGAGCCTGCTGGAACTGGGCGGCAACAACGCCATCATCGTCACGCCGGGGGCCGACATGGCGGTCGCGATTCCGGCTATTGTGTTCGGGGCGGTCGGTACGGCCGGGCAGCGCTGCACCAGCACGCGGAGGCTCATCGTCCACGCGAGCCTTTACGATAACATGAAGCAGCGCCTGCAAAAGGCCTACGCCCAACTCCGCATCGGCGATCCGCTCGATGCCAACCACCACGTCGGCCCGCTCATCGACCAGCAGGCCGTGGCAGACTATGAGGCGACGGTCAGGGAAATCCGGGCGCAGGGCGGCACCTTTGTCGTGGAACCAGAGGTATTGTCGGGTGAAGGCTTTGCATCGGGCTGTTACGTGCGCCCCTGCGTGGCCGAAGCCGAAAACGACTGGGCCATCGTGCAACACGAAACCTTTGCGCCGATTTTATACTTGCTGAAATACGACACGCTGGAAGAAGCCATCGCTCTCCAAAACGGGGTCCCGCAGGGTCTTTCGTCGGCCATTTTTACGCTCAATTTGCGTGAGGCGGAGCGCTTCCTCTCGGCGGCAGGCAGCGACTGCGGCATCGCCAACGTCAACATCGGCACTTCCGGGGCCGAAATTGGCGGGGCGTTTGGCGGCGAGAAAGATACAGGCGGCGGACGCGAATCCGGCTCCGATGCCTGGAAGGCCTATATGCGTCGCCAAACTAACACGCTGAACTACGGCGCAGATCTGCCTTTGGCTCAGGGCATTACTTTTGAATTGTAAGGGAGTTTCAGGAAAAATGGGCAACCATAATTCGTTCGGGAAGGATAATTGCTATTTTTGTGATTATTTTCAAAAAGTTTTAACCCATGAATGAATTGAGCGGCAAAGAATTCCGGCTGTCCTCCGCCCAGGTTTCTTCCAACGTGGCCGACGAGGTGGTTATCCTGAACCACGATAAAGGCGTGTACTACGGCCTCGGTGAAGTAGGCGCGGCGGTGTGGAGCGCGCTGGAGAGCGGCTCCAAATCATTCGAAGCACTTTGTGAACTGGTGACGGCGGAATACGAAGTGGACAATGAAACCTGCGAGGCCGATGTTTCCGCTTTGCTGAATGAGCTCATGCAGGAGAAACTGGTAGAAACCGATTCTTAGTGTACCTGGCCTTGCAAGAAAGAAAAACGCTTTGGGAAAAGGCCAGAAGACTGCGGGCTGAGCAATGGTCTTTTTTATTAAAAGCGGTTGTTTCTCTTTTGATCATAAAAGCCGGTCTGAAACTGTTTTCTTTCAATAAATTCAAGCAGCTTTTCTCGCAAATGACAGAGGGCGGCAAAAGCGTGGCTCACAAGCACCAATACGTTCAAGACACCGTCTGGGCAGTTCGTACTGCCGCCCATGTTCTGCCCGCTTCGCTCACTTGCCTTCCCCAAGCCCTGGCGGTCAAGTACTTGCTTCGTCACGATCCTAATCTGCCCCTAAATATTGGCGTGCAGCAATCCGCTTCGGCGGGTTTCGAGGCCCACGCCTGGGTCGAGCGAGCCGGGCAAATTATCATCGGGGAGTGGCCCGAAGGCAAAACGTACCTCCCCCTGTGGGTATGGGAGTAGTCCTGGCAAACCAACCGATTCATGCCGCTTTACCAAGCATTCGATTTACGCATATCTTCGGAAATTCTGCTACCGGAACTGATTTCGGTTGATGGTTCAGAAGCTGATGTCGATCTAAGGATAGTCCGTTCGACGGTGCAGTTCCCCGCCCTCTCTCCCACTTCCATTCAGCGGCGCGGCATTATGGCCGAGAGTGCCGAGGGTGAGGATGGGGCGATTTATCTTCGCTGGGAAGGCGTAGCGGGCTATCGAGCGGTCGATGGCCGCACACTTTACGTAGAGCCCTATGCCGACGATGCGGAGTTAGTGAGCCTGTTCACGATCAGTGAGGCGCTGGGATGCATTTTGTTGCAACGCGGTCTGCTGTTATTTCATGCCAGTTCAGTACAAGTCGGAACCACGGCGTACACCTTCCTGGGAGAACCGGGTACGGGCAAGTCCACCACGGCTTCGGCCTTCGTCAAGCACGGAGCCTCCCTGCTTAGCGACGACCTCACCGCCATCTGCTTCGACGACGAAAATCAGCCATTCGTCCTTCCCGCCTATCCCCAATTGAAAATTTGGGAGAATGCAGTGAAGGGGCTTGATTTCGATCAATCGAAGCTCGCGCCCGTGGCTGAGGGTATCAACAAATTTTCCTTCCGACCAGGCCATGCTTTCCCGACAAAGCCCGTACCACTGGTGAAGATTTTTTTGCTCCATAAATCGCTCGAACCAATTTCCACCAGAAGACTATCCCCAATCGAGGCGCCCATCGAACTGGTACGGCACTTTCCCCTAAGCACTCACTTGCTACAGGGCAAGGTACACCAAAGACACTTCCAGCAAAGCGCCTGGTGTGCTACCCAAGCCGAAATATGGGATAAGCCGCGTCCCGATGGCTTTATGGCTTTGGAAAAATGGGTGTCGGAAGAGTGTTCTGCCCAGCAACTGGTGAATGGATAGATACCTGGAGGACATAAGCCCCGAATTAAGGTTGCTGCTCGTGACGGCTAATCCCGATCGTTTTCTACCCCTAATAAGCTGGTCCCAAATGGACTGGCAACGGGTGGAAGCACTGGCTAACTGGCACCAGATCAAAGCCCTCCTGCACCGGGAAATAGGAAATCGACCCGAGGTTCCGGTGGATTTTTCGCGGTTGATGCGTCAGGATGCCACTTCCAAAACCGTCGGCAACCTGATGTTGATGAAGGAGTCGGTACGTTTGCTGAGTCAGCTCCAAAGCAGCGGCGCGGAGGCATTTCTGATGAAGGGCGCTTTGTGGGCAACACGCTACTATGAGGAAATCGGGTTGCGAGAATTCGGCGACATTGATTTTTTTATCAATAAACCCGATGTTGCCAAGAGCGTCGTCGCCATGGAAAAAGCGGGGTACGTAGCCGATCGGTACCGCACTTATTTATTGAGCGATTCCGCCAGGAGCGACCTGTACTTTGCCACCGACTACCAATTGCCCCTGGAAGCCAAAATTCCGCAGCTCATCAAGTCGGTGGAACTGCAGTGGCAAGTTTCCTACCCACGCCTCGCGTTCTCCCTGAATTGGTCAGAGCTAATGGATCGACCGGAAGAGCATTCTATCGCGGGAATGGCCGTACGGGTACCCCGCGCCGAGAACCAGCTTCTGCTCATGGTCGTTCACCATGTGGGCATCGAGGAACTGGACAAGCTCAAATACGGCATAGATTTGGTCATGCTCCTGCGTAAGGTGGGCGGCAGTTTGGACTGGGATTACGTCCTCTCCAAAGCGCGCGAAAAGGGCTTTTTACGGATGGTCGTCATGGGGTTGCAAGTGGCCCAGATGCTGGATGCAAGAATCATTTTTCCGGCTTCTGTCCAGGCAGAGGTGAACAAAATGGATAATGCCCTTTTCGTGCAAAGCACCTTACAGCACTGGGAGGACACCAGGGCGAAACCCGTAACGAAGTCATGGCAGATAGTACGGCACCAGTTGAGGCATCGTGACCGCTGGGCCGATAAATGGCGAATTCTCCAAGCGCATGCCAGTTACGCCACTAAATTTAGCCTGCTTTATCATAAAGCCCGCTGGTACTTGCGGTAAAGTATGTCAAATAAAAAACGGGCAGCAGAATAAAATTCCGCTGCCCATTTTTGTATTCGCCTATTCATTTTTACTAAACCGATCAGCCTTTGGGTTCCACCGCAGGGGCATCTATTTCAGCCACCACCGAGTCAGGTTCTCCATTTTCTTTGGGTTCCACCGTAGGGGCATCTATTTCAGCAACCACCGCGTCGGGTTCCCCCTTTTCTTTCTCTTCCAGGCGCTTCTCTTCCTCGGCGTGCTTTACCGCTTCGTCGTGGACGGCGGCTTCCTCGCGTGAACGTCGGTTGACGTAAGCCTGGTAGTTTGTTTCCTTTTCGTAAGGCCGCTTCCCAATCAGTTTTTCAAGATCGCTTTGGAACAGAATTTCCTTTTCCAATAGCTCTTGAGCGATTATTTCCAACTGCTCACGCTTCTCGCGTAGCATCCCCACTACGTGTTGGTAAGCTTTATCAACGAGCAGACGCACCTCGTGGTCGATCTTCTCGGCGGTGTTTTCCGAGTAAGGCTTAGTGAAGTTGTACTCCCCCTGCTTAGACTCGTAGAACGAGATGTTACCAATTTTGTCGTTCATTCCGTACATCGTCACCATGCTATACGCTACCTTGGTGACGCGCTCCAGATCGCTTAGGGCACCCGTCGAAATCTTGCCGAAAACTACCTCTTCCGCCGCACGACCACCGAGGGTCATGCACATTTCGTCGAAAAGCTGCTCGGTGCGGTACAGGTACTGTTCGCGCGGCAGGTATTGCGCGTAACCCAGCGCAGCCACCCCACGCGGCACGATCGTCACCTTGACCAACGGATCGGCGTGCTCCAGGTACCAACCGGCCACTGCGTGACCCGCCTCGTGATAAGCTACGATTTGCTTCTCCTCTGGGGAAATCAGTTTATTTTTCTTTTCCAGGCCACCGATCACGCGATCCATCGCGTCCTGGAAGTCCTGCATCATTACGCTCTCGCGGTCGCGGCGGGCGGCAATGAGCGCAGCCTCGTTACACACGTTGGCGATTTCTGCCCCGGCAAAACCGGGCGTTTGAGCGGCCAGTTTTTGGATATCTACGTCTTCCGAAATCTTGATAGGCTTCAAGTGAACCTTGAAAATCGCCTCACGCCCAATGACATCAGGCTTATCCACCGAAATCTGACGATCGAAACGACCCGGCCGCAACAGCGCCGGATCCAGTACGTCGGGACGGTTGGTTGCCGCCACTATAATGATACCGGAATCAGTCGCGAAGCCATCCATTTCTACCAAAAGCGAGTTCAACGTGTTTTCACGCTCGTCGTTAGAGCCGGGCATTCCGCCCCGTCCGCGCGAGCGGCCTACGGCGTCGATTTCGTCGATAAAAATAATGCAGGGAGCTTTTTCCTTGGCTTGCTTGAAGAGGTCACGTACACGGGCCGCGCCCACGCCGACGAACATCTCCACAAAGTCAGAACCAGACAGTGAGAAGAAAGGAACTTCCGCCTCACCCGCGACGGCCTTGGCCAGCAGCGTTTTGCCCGTACCCGGAGGGCCGACCAGCAAAGCACCTTTGGGTAGTTTCGCCCCCAGTTTCTTAAACTTATCCGGGCTTTTCAGGTAGTCGACGATCTCCTTGATTTCCTCTTTTGCTTCTTCGAGGCCAGCCACGTCATTGAAAGTGATTTTCACCTTGTTCTCCGCGTCGAACAGCGTCGCTCGGGAGCGGCCGATGTTGAATAGTTGCCCCCCCGGCCCTACGCCACCGGACATTCGGCCCAATAGGAAATACATCACCACGATCATGACGATGAAGAACCCCCAGGTACCGATCCAGCTAGACCAGTCGCCCCGGGTATCGATCTTATATTCGATCTTCTCGCCGTCCGGGATGCCTTCCTGCATCTTTTCCAGGTCTTTCTTGAACGTCTCGGCCGAGGTTACCTGGAACTTGTAGTGAGGCGCGGCCTCACCACCGAAATAGTTGTTTTCCTTGGCAATGACCTGATACTTATCCTTACGGAGCGCGGCGGGTTTTAGCGATACTTCCACCGTGTTGTCGTTCACGATGGTGACACGAGCGACTTCTTTATCGACCACCATCTTTTCAAAGCGCTTCTGACTGATGTCGCGCAGATTGGTGGATTTATTGAGCCAGGTAATCCCCAGAATCGTCGCGATCAGGGCCGCAATGATCCAGCCCTGATACCCGCGTTGCGGGCTTTTCGGATTCAGTGGATTTCTTTTATTATCGTTATCAGACATTATAGTTCAGCATTAATAGAATTTGGTACTTATGAACGCCATCCGGGGGTTTAATGTTCAACCCGGCGGACTGCCCCAGGCGGGGTTCCCGGTGTTCTTCAGGCGGCGGTTTCTTCGATGAAGGTGCGTTCGGCATCGCCCCACAGCTCCTCGATGTCGTAGTATTGGCGGCGGTCCTTCTTAAAAACGTGCGCCACCACGTCCACGTAGTCGATCAAAATCCACTCGCGGTTTTCTTTACCTTCCTTGTGCCAGGGGTTTTCGGCAATAGCCTTATGTACTTCAAACTCTACCGAATCGGCTATGGCGTCGATTTGGGTATCGGAAGTTCCTGAACAAATCACAAAATAATCGGCAATGGCATTTTTGACTTGGCGGAGATCGAGGATGGCGACATTTTGGCCTTTCTTCTCGATCATCCCTTTGACGACCAACTGGGAGAGGTCTTGTGAAGATACTTCTTTATTTTTGCGTTGTTTCATGCATCATGTTTAGCAGAGGCGGGCCGAAAAGTAGCACTGACTTTAGGCCAATTATAAAAGTATAAATTTTTCCAAAAGAAGTGTACGATTCCTGCACAAAAACTTTGTTTTTCGGCAAAAAGGTAGTGTATCTGCCAAGTTGTCATTCTACCAACGACATTGCGGCTGAATTAGTACGCGATGGAGAGGGGCCGCAGGGCACGGTAGTCATTACCGACGAACAGACCGCCGGGCGGGGCCAGCACGGCACCACCTGGCTGACCAATCGCGGCCAGAATTTCACGCTTTCAATAATACTCACGCCAACATTTTTAGGCATTGCCGAACATTTCCTGCTGAGCCAGGCCATTGCGCTGGGCATCAGGGATTATCTGGCAAAATTCACTGAGAATGCTTGGATAAAGTGGCCCAATGACCTTTATGTCAACAACTTAAAAATAGGTGGAATCCTAATCGAGAATGCTTTGCATGGCAAACGGCTGGCGCATTCCGTGGTCGGAATTGGGCTCAACATCAATCAATCCGCTTTCCCGGCGGCGGCATCGACCCGGATCACCTCGCTACGACTGGAAACCGGGCAGACTTTTCACCTGGCCGAGCAGCTTCCTGCGCTCCTGCTGTCGTTGGAGAAGTCGTACCTGATGCTGCGGGCAGGCCAGACGGAGCGCCTGCGCCGCGAGTACCGACAACACCTGCTGGGATTTGGGCAAAGGCGCTCTTACACCATCGGTGGCGAATCTGTTGTAGGAACTATTCTGGGGGTAAGCCCCAGCGGACGGCTACGTCTCGAACTGGCGGGCGGTACCGAGCAAGAATTCGACATCAAGGAGATTATATGGGAGTGGGCGGATTGATCCTGGTCCACCAACCCAGGAACAGCATCGCGAGCCCACAAATAGCCAATCCGAAAGATTCACGGGCTAGTTCGATATTCAGGCTGCGCATTTTCATTTCACCCCAAAAAACTCCCTCGAAGGCGGGTGGCCATTGCAGCACAGCTCCCACAAGGTAGGCGGCGGCTATTACGAAAAACACCCAGGCAGGCCACAGTTGCCGGTTGGCCATGTAGCAGGCCAGGGCAGCCATTGAATAGACGGAAACCCAGATTTCGGGGTCGGGATCGTTGAATTGGAAGTAGGAAAAGAGCAGGAAGACCAGCCCAAGAATGCCCATGATGATTTTCATGACTTGAATACGCTTAGTGGAAGTTTCTTGTACCAAAAGAAACTTGCTCAAAAATGATACCCATCGCGCACAAAAAAGGCGGCCGGGGTTGCCCCCGACCGCTTCATTGCGTGTGTAAGATATGGAAAAGCCTACTTCTGCTTGATAATTTTGTGGGTCTTGCGTCCCGATGGGGTCGTGAGGGTACAAATGTAAACCCCCTCGGGCAACGTATCGGATTCAAAGGTCAGGCGGTGGGTGCCCTCGGGTTGCTCTTTATCGGTGAGCAGTCGGGAGATGGTCACGCCTTTCATGTCGATGATGCTTACGCTCACCGTCGAAGCCTCGGGTATGGTGTACTCGATCAAGGTGTTCTGTGCAAAAGGATTAGGGTAAGAGCCTAACGCAAATACATTATCTTCCAAAGATTTGCGCGCAAAATCGACTGCTTCACAAGCCGCGATGGTGGCTTCGAACACGGCCCCCGGCTTTACCTCGAAGCCCGCCGTAAGCGTGACCGATTGGCCCGCACGGTAAGCGACCTCGCCCGATTGAACGGCATTGGCCGCAGTGAGGTGTTTACTTGCTTGTTCCACGACTTTGGCACCAGACAAGGGAGCCGTGAGCGTAGCGGTGGCGGGGCAGGACTGCCCTTGCACCACCGTAGTCAATGCCACCAGGGCACCGACGAAAAGCGTAGTGATTTTTTTCATTGCTTAAGGATGTTTTCTTATGTTGGGTTTAGCTTATGTGCTGTGGGCTAAGCTTATTTTCAGCCAAATATAATTTTTTAAGACGGGAATGGCTATTTTGATCACCTATTTTTTAAAAAAAATTATCAAACGGTCTAAATTTATCCCGAATTACCATTTCGCAGCGGCCAGCTACGGGGTACAGTAATTGGCGATTGCCGCTGCGGCCTCAGCAAATCCAAGCCGCTCAGCTTGCTGCAAACTAAGGCAACCCAGATCTTTTTCACCGCCTTCGTACTGGCTCAGCCCGAGGCCGTAAAACGCCTTGCCGAATTTCGGATCGCGGCGCGTGGCTTTATCGAAGGCGGGTATCGCCTTGGCGAATTCTTGCCGCCGGTAATACGTGTTGCCCAGATTGTACCAGGCCAGCGCGTTTTCGGCGTCGAGCCGGGTGGCTTTTTCAAAATCCTGAATGGCTTGTGGAACCTGATCCAGCATAGCGTACACTTGCCCGCGGTTGAGAAACACGTCGGCAGTGTCGGGCGCAAGCCGTGCGGCCTTGCTGTAATCGATCAGGGCGGAGTCGAGTTGATTTTGGGCGGTGAAGAGTAGTGCCCGGTTGAAGTAAGGTCGATACAGCGTTGGAGCGATCTGAATCGCCTGCCGGTAATCCAGCATGGCGTTGGGGTACTCTTTCAGCTCAAAATAGGCCACACCCCGCGTATTGAAGGCCTCGGCGTTGTCCAGGTCTTTCTCAATGGCCTGGTTGAGATAGCCTATACCCTCGCGCGTTTTTCCCTCGCGTAGCAGCGTCTTGCCTTTTTCCAGGTAGGCGTCGGAGGAGTCCTGGCAAGAGAGGAGTCCTTCGGCTACGCTCAGGATAACAAGGCCGTAAAAGAACATCCTGCCAAATAGACTCTTGATTATCAAATATTTATTGAAAAAATTACTGCCCATCATTAACCGTCAACTATTTGCCACTTCTACAAAGTTACCGCAAAAGTACGCTGGAAAGCTTTGGAAAAAGGTTTTTTCTTGTTTGGAAAATGTCCTTATCTTTGCACGGGCAAATCGGAACTACCAGCTCCTGCTGAATCCCCCAGGTCTTGATCGAAGCAAGGGTAGGTGGTCGTAGCGGTGAGATTCTCGGTTTGCCTTTTTTTATGCCCTAGAACTTAACTTTTTTAGATAAAAACTTATGAAATTTTTCATCGATACGGCCAACTTGGCTGAAATTAAGGAAGCCCAGGCGTTGGGCGTATTGGACGGCGTCACGACCAACCCATCTTTAATGGCCAAGGAAGGCATTACGGGAAAGGACAATATTTTCAGCCACTACAAAGCGATTTGCGACATTGTGGAGGGCGATGTGAGCGCCGAGGTAATCTCTACCGACTTTGACGGCATCGTCCGCGAAGGCGAGGAACTGGTTGAAATCGACGATAAGATCGTGGTGAAAGTACCCATGATTCAGGAAGGCGTGAAGGCGTTGAAACATTTCTCCAACAAAGGCATCCGCACCAATTGCACCCTGATTTTCTCGGCCGGACAAGCCCTGTTGGCCGCTAAGGCCGGTGCCACCTACGTGTCGCCCTTTATCGGCCGTCTCGACGATATTTCTACCGACGGCATTGCACTCATCGAGCAGATCGTGCTGATCTACCGCAACTACGGCTACGATACCCAAGTACTGGCGGCTTCCATCCGTCACCCGATGCACATCATTCAATGCGCCGAAATCGGGGCCGACGTCATGACGGGCTCCCTCAGCAGTATTCTTGCCTTACTGAAGCACCCACTCACCGACAGTGGCTTGGAGAAATTCCTGGCAGACTACGCGAAGGGGAATAAGTAATTGTATGAATCTGTGTAATCGTTGAGCTGTTGAACCGTGTGATTGATGTTGAATTGTTAGGTTGTTGAAGTGAGCGAGCATCTTCGCAGGCAAATTCTGTCGGCTACTGGTATTTGTAATACTACAAAACAAAAAACAACCAAATGTCAGTTACACGATTACACGATTCAACAATTTAACAACACCAAATGATTTCCTCCGAACCCGTCGTCAGCCTTCAAAATGCGGACATCTACCAGGGAGATGTGCCCGTGCTGGCGGATGTCAACTTCCACATCGACAAGGGTGAGTTCGTGTATTTAATTGGCCGCACGGGCAGTGGTAAGAGCTCTCTGCTCAAGACGCTTTACGCTGATTTGTGGCTCCAGACCGGGTCGGCAAAAGTGGCAGGTTACGAGCTGCACAAGATCAAGCGCAGCGATATTCCTTTTTTAAGACGCCACATAGGTATTGTTTTCCAGGATTTCCAGCTTCTGACGGATCGCTCGGTCGAAGAGAATCTGGTCTTCGTGCTACGGGCGACGGGTTGGACCGAAAAGGCCGAGATTGCGCGGCGCATCTCGGAAGTATTGATGCAGGTGGGTTTGGGAACTTCGCCCAAAAAAATGCCGCACCAACTCTCGGGCGGCGAGCAGCAGCGCGTGGTCATCGCCCGTGCCATGCTCAACGAACCCCAAATCCTGATCGCCGACGAACCTACCGGCAACCTCGATCCCGAGGTGAGCACTCAGATCATGGAAGTTTTCAAGACCATCAACAACGCAGGTACTGCCGTACTGATGGCTACCCACGACTATACCCTGCTCGAGAAGTACCCCGCTCGCACTGTGCGCTGCGAAGAGCGGCAGGTGAAGTCCAGTTAGTTCCTGCAACTCCTCTTAGTTCGAACCCTCCCCTACTTCTTCTTCAACTCCGATCCCGATTTCAGTACCTCGTCGCCGTCCTCCTGTTCGATCAGGTAGGCGGGTTCGTCTTCGCTGGCGTTGCGGGTTACTTCGCTGCCTTTGATGGTACGCGTTACTTTTTTGGTAAATTTCTCTTTCACCTTTCCCTCAGCCGAGCCTTTTCCCCATTCCCAGGTTACCGAATCCCCTTTTTTGTACGCCATGATGGTTGTTGATTTATTTTGAAAATATAAACGAGCTTTACAAAAAATATTCCTGCATGGGTACCAGGCGGACCTGATGGCGGTCAGCTCATTTCACAAGAAAGCGCCCGGCCTTGGACCGGACGCTCAAAACAAAAAGAGATAGTTGGAGGCAATCAGCTAACCAGGAAATTGACCGCCTGCTTCAGCGTCCGTTCACTTTGGGTCTGCGGATCGGTGTAGGAGCGCTCTCCCACTTCGATGCTGAGTTCTTTCCCCATCAATTTTTTCGTGTCCAAATCTTTGCCCGCTTTGGCGTCGATACCCACGGCTTCGAACAAGCCGATGATGGCGGGCATTCCCGCCTCCGACTGGTAAAAACGGTGCGACACGTAGCCCTCGTCGTTTTCAAACCTTACGGCAAAAAATGGAATGCCTTTGTATTCGCTGCTGCCCTCCTCGATGTCCGTGATCCTGACCTGCTGGGGGCCGTCCTCCAATAATGCTTTCTCCTGACCCTTCTCTACTGCGATTTTCATAGTGTTTCTGTTATGTTTGATTTGTGTTATAAACCAGGCTAGATTATGTTTGTTTATAAACATAAAAATCATTCCACGTTATGCCGGATGGCATAGGTTTTTATTACTTGATCTGTTTCCCAATATTCCAAAAACCTCCACCTATGCAAGATCAAAGACACGACGAAGACAACCACATTAAAAATCTCGCGGGTAGCGAGGCGATCGAGAAGCTACAAGATCTGGCCGACGGCATTTGTATGTTTTCAACTTTTGCCGATTCGGCCCCGCTGCCCAGTCGCCCAATGGCGTTGCAAGGCGTGGAGGACGACGGAGCCCTCTATTTTTTTAGCGCCGAGTCGTCGAATAAAAACAAGGAACTTGCCGCCGACCCCAGTGTACAGCTATTTTTCTGTAAAGAAGGGCCTTCCGAGTACCTCAGCATTTATGGCAAGGCCACCATCAGCCGAGACCGCGAAAAAATCGAAAAGTACTGGAATGCATTCATTAAAGTGTGGTTCCAGGGCGGAAAGGGCGACCCTGCCCTCACGGTAATCCGCGTCGAGCCGGAAGACGTGCGCTACTGGGACACCAAGAATAACCGCATGGTCTCATTCTTGAAAATGGCCGCTTCGATGGTCACTGGAAAAACCATGGACGATGGCGTGGAAGGAGAATTGAAGGTGTAGGTTTAGCTTCCGCTAAATTTTTTGAGCGCAAAAGAAATCTTTCGCGCTCTTTTTTTGTGCCAAAAGTGAGTGGCTCAAAATTTCGGACAGCGCGTCTTCTTCCTTTGCTGCGCGAAGTACCGGGTCGTCAACACGTATTGTGCCTTCACGCTCAGAAAAATATAGGAATCCTTCACTCTGGGATTCCCCCGAATAAATCCCGGTTGCCGGGGCGCTTCACCAATTTCGGGGCTGCGGTCGGACAGGCGACGGGCCAGGTCGCTGGGAAGTCGGTCGGGCTGGGGATACACACTGCTGGCGTCATCGAGGTAGTCGGAGGTGAGGAAATTACCGCATAACTCCAGGCCAAGGCCCCAGCGGTCGGTGAGGCGGTAGGTAGCGCCCAGCCCCGCCACAACGAGCAGCGGCGTGCGGGAGTATTTTTCGCCTTCGGTAGTTAGCGGCGGAAGGCTGTACCAAGTGCCATCGAGTTGAGCTTTGGGATTGAGAAGCGTAGTACCCACACCCGCAAAAAGGTACGGGTTGATCCTGGCCTGCTGCGAAAAACCAAACAAATCGCCCTGCGCTCCGACGTAGAAATCAGGATTCCGGGTGCGGAAAGAAAGGTTGTTGATGAAGTTGCGGGAGTTTTTTTGGTCGGCTTGCAATTGGTAGTAGCGCAGCTCACTGCGCACGCTGAGGTGTTCCGAAAGGCGATACAGTCCGCCGAGTGCCAAATTGGGGCCAAGGCCTAAGTGCGCGAAATCCACGCCATCGCTGAGGTCGCCTTGATAATAAGCCACACCCGCGCCACCGATAAGGGTAATGACACCTTGCGGAGGGATGTGACTGCCTAAGCCTTCGATTCTAGCTTGGGCTTTCGAGTTTTGGCTCATCGCCAAACAACTCAATAGTAAAATAAGGAAGGAAAATATTCTGCTCATAGCTGGACGCGCTGCTTTGCTTCTCAACGAAGCGACTTGTAAATATGATGCGTATTGCATTAGTAAAGACACAGACTAGCTTGATTACTCGGTCATCATTTGCTCGTTTTTCTTGCCAAAAGCCACCCCGATCGCCATTGCAAACCCACTCGCCAGCAAACCATAAATCAACGGAGGGTAGTCGGTTTCCAACCGAACGCAAAGCAGCCACACGCTCAGCCCTGCCACCATGGAAAGCAGACAACCCAGCGCGTTGGCCCGCTGCCAGTAAATTCCCGCCGCCAGCGGCACGAACAGCGAAACGAGACTGAACGCCGAGGATTCGGCCACGAGCTCGAAAATACTTTCGCGGGTGGTAGCCATGAAGATGCAGATGGCGGTGATGACCACAATGCCCACCCGAATGACCAGCAGCAATTGTCGGTCGGTGAGTTCGGGGCGAAAAAACTTGACAACATTTTCGCCCAGGACTGCCGCCGGGGCCATGATGGCGCTGCTTGTGGTGCTGAGAATGGCCGAAACCAAGGCGCCGAAAAATAGGATTTGCAACGGTAGTCCGGTGTGTAACAGTACCATTTGCGGGATGATCATCTGTCCGTTTTCCAGTTCTGGATAAAGCAAATGGCCACAGAGGGCGATAAAAAGCGGAAGTAGCGCCACACTCAAATACATGAAAGAGGAAATCAGCGTGGCCCGCACCGCCGTTTGGGCTGACCGCGCCGACATCACGCGCTGGAAAACATCCTGCTGCGGAATAGAACCCAGGCCAATCGTGATCCAGGCCGCAAAATACTCCACCGAACCTTTAAAAGTGAACTCTGGATAGAAACGAAAGAAGCCGTCGGGCAGTTTTGCGGTGATGCGGTCGAGGCCACCCGTCTTTTGATACAGTATTACGGCGACGATGCTCAAGCCTACAATAATCAGGATGGTTTGTAAAAAATCCGTGACAGAAATCGACCACATCCCGCCCCAGACGGTGTAAAGAATCACGACGGCCGAACTCAGCAAAATGCACTCCGTCAGTGACCAGCCCAGCACGATTTTCAGTACGATACCCATCGCCATGAGCTGCGCGGCAATCCAACTGAAGTACGAGGGGATGATGAGCACCGCCGACAACAGTTCCGCCCGCCGACCGTACCGAATCCGGTAGTAGTCGCAGAACGTGATGATGTTCATTTTGTAAAAACGGCGGGCGAAGAAGACGCCCACCAGAAACAGACATAGAGCCGCCCCAAAAGGATCTTCGATGACGCCCAGTACGCCATGCTGAATGAATTCGGCGGGAGCCCCCATGATGGTTTCGGAACCAAACCAGGTGGCGAACGTGGCCGAAGCCGCCAGCAAAAGCGGCAGATTCCGCCCCGCCAGCACGAAATCCTGCGTGGTGGAGACTCGCCGCGATGCCCAAAAACCAATGCCCAGATTCAAAAAAAGGTAGCCGACAATCCAGAATCCAAGCATATCATTTCACGCGTCCGGGGGTCAAAACCACCCGGCAATTGATTCACCCTAAAAATGGTGACTTCCGTGTGATTACCCAACCGACAAAGTACCCTTTAATTTCAGGGAAAATAATTCAGAATTTCAAAGCCCCTGGCAGATACTTCGCCACCAGATCCTCATAATAAGGACGCAACTTCTGCCAATCGGGCGGTGTGGGTACCTTGGAATACAAATCGTAGGGATTGAATTTCCTGACCCAGGCAAACATCGCGCGGTCGTGGTCGTTCATCAGGTGGTCGTAAGCCTCCTCCCGGTGCTGCGCGTAGAATGAGTGGTAACGCAGCATGTACTGCCCCGCTTCGGGCATCCCGTGCTTCGTCATTTGATAGACGTACTCATCGTGGCCCCAGGACATATGAACATTGTTCAGGCCGCAGTTGGGTTCGTATATGCCGTGCTTGGTGTTGTAACGCTCGTCGTTGGTGTCAGGATTGGCAGAAAAATACTCAGGATAGACGATCTTGTCGGAATGGGCACAGCCCACCGGAAACGTGTCGCCCACCACGGCCCACTGCGGCTCCCCGAACAGGCAGAGTACCTTGCCCATGTCGTGCATCAGCCCCACCAGCACGAACCAGTCGGGGTGACCGTCGGCGCGGATGGCCTCCGAAGTTTGTAACAAGTGCTGCCACTGGTCCAGATCAGTGTCGGGGTCAGAGTCGTCCACCAAGGTGTTCAAGAAATCGAACGCTTCCCAAATCGGCATTTCTTTCTTGTCGAATTTGAGGTACTCGGCCTCTTTCTCCCGGACAAAATCGTAGGTTTGGTAGGTATGGTTCAGCCGATAGAACTCCCGCACCGTTTCGCGCCCCGGCTCGTCGTAGTTACGGTAGTCTTCCTTGGCTTTCTCGAAAGGTTCAGGATAACGGGTCAGGACGTCGTCCTCCCAGACATCGAGACTCGGCAGCGGGTTTTGGGTATCGGTATTCATAGCGGTGAAGTATTTTCAATTCAAAAAGATAAAATTACGGTTTTTCCGATAAATAAAATTACCCCCCTTCGAAGGCAGAGGCATATTTTCGTACTTGGGGGAAATCCATACCTTTGCCTTTCACTAGAAAACCTAATCTGAATCAGGCTGTCAGCCGTTAGCCGACTGCCGAAAGTCCCTCCACATGGCCCAAATCGTTACCGTTGGCGAAGTACTGCTTCGCTTGAGTACCCCCGGTTTTTCTCGCTTCGAACAGGCCCGTTCCTTCGATGTCACCTACGCCGGAGGTGAGGCCAATGTTGCCTCGGCCCTCGCCTACTGGGGACACCACACGGCGCATGTCACACGCTTTCCCGACTCGCCCGTGGGTCGGGCGGCGGCGCAGTACCTGCGCTTTCACGGCGTAGATATTTCGCATGTCCAGTTTGGCGGGCCACGCATGGCGGTTTATTACCTCGAGACGGGCGCAGCTTTGCGCGGCAGCCAAATCGTGTACGACCGGGCCGGCTCGTCCTTCGCCACCGCCGATCCGCAATCGTACGACTGGGACGAAATCCTGAAAGATGCCACCTGGTTCCACTGGGCGGGTATCACGCCCGCACTTTCGCAGGAAGCCGCTGACGCCTGTCTGCAAGGCATTCAGGCTGCTCGCAGAAAAGGAATTACCGTATCAGGCGATATTTTCTACCGTTCCAATCTTTGGAAATACGGAAAAACGCCCGGTGACGTACTACCCGCACTCACCGCCGACACGGATCTCGTAATCGCCAATCACATTAACGTCAAAGAGATATTCGGCATCGAATGCAGCGACTTTTTGGACGCCTGTAAAAAACTGCAAGCCGCTTTTCCCCAGGTGAGCCGCGTCGTGGATACGCAGCGCACCTCCCGCAGCGCCAGCCATAACTTGATAAAGGCCTTCCTCTGGAACGGCCAGGAAATGCTGGAAACTGCCGACGTAGACATCAACCCGATTATAGATCGAGTAGGCGGCGGCGATGCTTTCATCGCCGGACTGATTCACGGCCTGATGACGTTCAACGACGAGCAAAAAGCCCTCGAATTCGGCGTTGCGGCTTCGGCCCTGAAGCACACCATCGAAGGCGATGCTCTCGTCAGCACCGAAACCGAGGTGGAAGCCGTGCGGCAAGGGGAAACATCGGGGAGGATTAAAAGGTAGTGGAGAATGGAGAGTGGAAAATCTCACTTCACTCGCTACGTTTCATAGTCTCCTTCGAATTCTCTTCGCATTAATCTCTTCACTCCTTTTCCATCATTTAATATTCACCTGTTTTCTCCGTAGTCAAACACTAACTCTCAACTCTCCACTAAAAAAATGGCTCACATCAACAAAGATACCGTACTCAACTCCCTGCACGAAGGGGGCGTTTTGCCTTTGTTTTACCACGATGATGCCACCGTGGCCATCGAAGTGCTGAAAGCTTCGTACGCGGCGGGGCTGCGGGTGTTTGAGTTTACCAATCGGGGCGAGAACGCCCTCGGTACTTTTGAGGAACTCGTTGCCTACGCCCACAAAAATCTGCCCGATCTCGCGATAGGCATCGGCACAATCTACGACGAAGAAGCCGCCAACCAATTCATCTCCGCCGGAGCTGATTTCATAGTGACTCCCGCGCTGAACCCTGCCGTAGGCCAGGTTTGCGCTGCCGCCGGAGTCCCCTGGATACCCGGCGTGATGACGGTTACTGAAATCTACAACGCCCGCCAAGCGGGAGCCGAAGTTGTGAAACTGTTTCCCGGCGAGGTACTTGGCTCGGGCTTTGTGAAAGCGGTGCGCGGCCCAATGGCCGACCTGAAAATCATGGTAACGGGTGGCGTGCGGCCTACGCGCGAGAGTTTCGCGGAGTGGTTTGGCGCGGGCGCCTACTGCGTGGGGATGGGGTCGCATCTGTTTCCCAAGGATGTACTGGCCCAGCAGGATTACGACTGGGTGGAGCGGAAGATTGCGGAGTGTTTGGAGTTTGTGAAAGAGTTGAGGTAGTTCTTGACGCAGAGGTCGCGAAGTTCTCTCTGTGGCCTCTGCGTAAATCTTTGCGACTCTCTGCGGTTAAACAAAAGCTCAGACCTTCGTTTTCAAATACGCTACCACCACATCCAACCCTCTATCGAACCGATCGTGGTTGTTAATGATGACATCGGCTTCGGCGCGGAGGGGTTTTATAAACTTATCATAGGTAGGGGCGACGTGGTTTTCCCAGCGGTATAGCACATCTTCCAGGTCGTAGCCGCGCTCGCTGTTGTCGCGAATGATGCGCCGCTTGATCTTAACGTGTTCCTTGGCATCTACGAATACTTTCAAATCGATCAGTTCCGCCACTTCCGGGAAGTGGAATATGAAAATTCCTTCGACTACGATAATGGGCGTCGGCTCAAAAGTCAGGGTTTTTGGCGCGGCCAGCGGGTTGTTGAATGTGTACTCCGGCTGCTGCACCTGCTTCCCTTCGCGCAGTTCGGCGATATGCCGCGCGAAGAGCGCGTGGTCGATCGTTTCGGGCAAATCGAAGTTCTCCACCCCGTTCTCATCCTGCGGAATCTGGTGAATGGGCAGATAATAATTATCCTGCGAGATACGGCAAATCTCCTCTTCGCCGAAGGCAGATAACAGGCTCTTCATAAAAAAGGTCTTTCCCGAAGCGCTCCCGCCGGTAATCCCGACAATAAAAGGTCTTTTCATTTTTTAAGTAAAAATCTCATCAATGTTACGTCAGCCTGGTGATACGCCAGCCACTCATAACTCATCACTTGAAAAATTCCGATACTTCAATTTTTTCCTTTGCAATTCCTCAATTTCCAGGATTTCACTGGGTTTATAGGCAAGCGCCTCGTGGGTATGTTCCAGGTCACGCACCAATTTCTGCAGTCCCGGCACTTCCAGCGATGCGGCGTGGTCGGTGCCGCGCCAGGTGCGGTCTTTGGTAAAATGCCGCTCAATCCAGACGGCTCCCAGCGTATAGGCAGCAACATCCACTGCGATGCCCAGGTGGTGGCCCGAAAAGCCAATTTCCTTGATGCGCTTGCCGTAATTTTCCTGAATACGCCTGATTTCTAATAAACAAATGTCCCGGAAAGGTACTGGATAGCCCGAGGTACAACTGTACACCACAAGGCGCTGCCGGGCCTGGTCGGTTTCTTCAAAAAAGGCTACGAGCTGGTTTATTTCGGCCTGCGTGGTCATGCCCGTCGATACGTGGACATCGCCCCGATAGTCGTCGCGCAGGAGTCGCAGCATCTCGTAGTTGTTGTTACAAGCCGAAGGGACTTTAATAAAATCGGGCTGCAATTCGATAATTTCGCGGGCGGAAGTCACGTCCCAAACCGAAGTCGCGTAGCCGATCCCGATCGACTCGGCGTACTGTTTCAACCCGGCGTGTTGTGCCTGGTCGAATTCCAGGTACTCGCGGTGCGCCCCGTAGCTGGCACCGTAGGCATTGTAAGGCACCGGATGCGGCGCGTCGTACTGGTCGGCCGTCAAGAGTTCGCGGGAATTGCGTTTCTGAAACTTGGCGTATTCCGCCCCACACGCCTTCGCGAGTCGAACGAGTTCCCTGGCCGTCTCGAACTGTCCCATATGGTTGCAGCCGATTTCCGCAATAATCCTGGGCCGCTGGTAGGTGTTCATGGATGATTCTGAGCCTTTAAAATGAGCCTGTACCGGCCGCGAAGTTAAGGAAAAGGGTTTTACCCGGCTTTACCAACCGATAAAGGTTCGATTTTTGCCCCTCAATTCTCTACTTTTGTCCCAAATCGTTTGAAAAAGGATTGACAGCTAATGCCGCTGAACGCTACTGTCAACTCTCCACTGTCAACTCTCCACTAAAAAAGTGTCCCTAAAAATATACAATACCCTCACCCGCCAAAAGGACGAATTCAAGCCCCTCGAGCCGCCCTACGTGGGCATGTACGTCTGTGGGCCGACGGTCTATAACAACGCCCATCTCGGCAACGTCCGCACGTTCATGACCTTCGATCTGCTGTTTCGGTACCTGACGCACATCGGCTATAAGGTACGCTACGTCCGTAATATTACCGACGTGGGCCATCTGGTGGGCGACGGCGACGAGGGCGAGGACAAGATTGGCCGCATGGCGAAGCTGGAGCAGCTCGAACCGATGGAAATCGTGCAGCGCTACACCAATGATTTCCACCGCGTGATGGAAGATTTCAACCTTCTGCCGCCCAGCATCGAGCCCACCGCCACGGGCCATCTTATCGAGCAGATCGAGGCCGTTCAGGATCTGATCGAAAAGGGCCTGGCCTACGAGTCGCAGGGTTCGGTCTATTTTGATATAAATGCCTACAACGAAAAAGGCAACGATTACGGCAAGCTTTCGGGGCGTATTTTGGAAGACTTGCTGAACGAAACCCGCGACTTGGCCGGACAGTCCGAGAAACGCAATCCGCTGGATTTTGCGATTTGGAAAAACGCCTCACCCGAACACCTCATGCAGTGGAACTCGCCCTGGGGACGCGGTTTTCCCGGCTGGCACCTCGAATGCACCTGCATGAGCGCCAAGTACCTGGGTACTCAGTTCGACATCCACGGCGGCGGCATGGATCTGAAATTCCCGCACCACGAATGCGAAATCGCGCAGGGCAAGGGCCTCACCGGTACCGATCCGGTGCGCTACTGGATGCACACCAACATGCTGACGGTCAACGGCCAGAAAATGTCGAAGTCGCTGGGCAACTCGTTCCTGCCCGCGCAACTGGTCAGCGGCGACCACAAACTGCTCGACCAGGCGTACAGCCCCATGACGGTGCGGTTTTTCATGCTACAAAGCCAGTACCGCAGCACGCTGGATTTCTCGAACGACGCCTTGAAATCGGCCCAGAAAGGCTTTAAGCGCCTGGCTAACGGGCTGCGCATCGTGAAAACGCTGGAATACGTTGCCGAGGAGGATGTAGCGTCGGATGAGAAAAAGCGCGCCGACATCGAGCAGTCTTTGCAGGGTTTTTACGAAGGCATGAACGACGACCTGAACACTTCCGTCGCCATCGCGCACCTTTTCAATTTGTTGAAGTACGTCAACATGCTTTACATGAATCAGTTGCAAGCAGGTGCCCTGGGAGAAGCGCTTTTTACAAAATTGAAAGAAAACTTCGTAACGTTTATGGAAGATGTCCTCGGCTTGCGGGAAGAACCCGCCGAAGGCACCGCCGTGCTGAGCGGAATGCTGAACCTCTACCGTGAGTACAAGGCCGCTCAGCAGTACGACAAAGTCGATGAGGTGCGTTCTTATTTCAAAAATCAGGGCCTGGTGATTCGCGACATGAAGCACCGGATCGACTGGGCGTATGAGGAGTGATTTCTAAACTTATTTCTAAACATTTACTATGCCCTTCTATGCAGCTAATGCCTACGAACACCAGCCGTAAATTCCTTTTAGTTTTTGGCCTGACTCTTGCCATCTTTTCCTGCAAAACCAAAGACTCCTCCGAGCAAACCGCCACCCAAACTATCCAAATGGTAGCTGCCCCGACCTTCAACGCCGATTCAGCCTATGCTTTTGTGGAGCGGCAGGTGGCTTTTGGGCCGCGTGTGCCCAATACCATAGCGCACGAGGCGGCGGGGGATTATTTGGTGAGAACACTGGAACAATACGGCTTCACGGTGACGGAGCAGAAGTTTACCGTTACGACTTACGACGGCCAGCGGCTCAATGCCCGCAACATCATCGGCAGCTACCAGCCGCAAGCCGCCAAGCGCATCATGCTGGCGGCGCACTGGGACTCGCGGCCCTATTCCGACCAGGATTCCACCCGCAAGACGCTGCCCGTGATCGGGGCCAACGACGGCGGCAGTGGCGTGGGCATTTTGCTGGAAGTAGCCCGTACGCTGCACCAAAGCCAAAATAAGCCTGACCTTGGCATAGACATTTTCTTCTTCGACGCCGAAGACTGGGGTAGTTCTTCAAGTGTACCTAACGACAAGCAGTATGGCGGCTTCGCGCTCGGGTCGCGCCATTGGGCCGCCGACAAACATGTGCCTGGATATTCGGCCTATTTCGGAATTTTGCTGGATATGGTCGGAGCGAAGGGGGCCACTTTTCTGAAAGAAGGGCACTCGACCCAATACGCCAGTGAGGTGGTGCGCACGGTCTGGAATACAGCCGGCCAGCTCGGGTACGGCAATTATTTCATCGACCAGCAAGGGCCGAGCATTACCGATGACCATGTCCCCGTCAACGAAGTAGCCCGCATTCCCATGATCGACATCATCCATACGCGGATGAACGACCCCAATCGCACCTTTTTCGACGACTGGCATACGGCGGGAGACGATATGAAAAACATTGACCCCAACACCCTTAAAGCCGTGGGACAGACTTTGATTCAGGTGGTGTATAACGAAAGTCAGCCAGGGGGAGTTTAAAGTTTATGAGTTTATGAGTTTAAAGTTTAAGAGTTTCTGGCTACAGAAAGGGCTTGTTTCTAGTTTCTTTCTCTGGGTGGCTGTTGGTTGTTCTTCGCCGCCAGAGCGGTTGGGGCGGTTGGATTTGGTGAAGTGGCGGGAAGATCGCAGCGCCTGTGCGGGAGTTCGCCCGACGCTGGTGGCTGACTTCAAGACCGAGCAGGCCAATTTGATGGGGAAGTTTGCCGATGAGGTCGGGTCGATGCTGGGCAAGCCGGACATACATCAGCTCGGAGGACGAAATCAGAAATTTTACGTGTATTTCCTGGAAAAAGGGCCGCAGTGCGAGGACATCACTAAACCCTCTCCCGCTCTGAAAGTGATTCTGCGTTTCAACGCCGTGGGGCTACTGTCGGAGATAACCTATCAGAATGATTTGCCGGAATAATTCGTTAACTTGTTCCTGGCGCGTTACCTTAATCACTTGATCCCGACGAATTATGACCTACCAAGTAAACATCATCCATCCCAAGGCCGCCGTGCTTTTACAAGATTTGGCTGAACTTGGGTTGATTTCCATTGAGGAAGAGGGGAATGGACTGCCTACCTCGAAGAAGCAAACCCGAAAGAGGGCAACAGTTGATCAAAGAGGGGTCGAGAACTCAGAAGCCATTCAGGAAGAAAAATTCAACTTTGACGACCTTCCCCCGATAACCAAGTCGACGGCTGGCTCGCTCAAAGCACCGGACGATAAAAAAGATTACAGCCATCGTGCTGACATTCCTCCGATTATCAAGTCAATGCTTGGCGCATTTGAAGCAGAAGACGACTTTGATTACAAGGAGGTGTTGACAAAAGCCTTGGTCGAGAAATATCTGTAATGGATAAGATACTAATCGATTCGGATATTGTCCTGGACTTTTACTTGAAGAGACAGCCTTTTGAGGAGTACGCCATCGAGGTGTTTACGTTGTGCGCCAATAAATTGATTGAAGGCTACGTGACTCCTGTCATTATTAGCAACGCCTATTACGTGTTCAGGCAAAAGTCGGAACACACGAAGGTGCTGGCAGAATTTAAAAAGTTGCTGCAAGTCGTCGATATTGTCGCTATGGATAAGGAGGTCGTTCTCAACGCCGTTTTTTCAGAATTCGCTGACTTCGAAGATGCTTTACAGTATTTTGCTGCCGCCAAGCACGGTAATATAGATCTAATCCTGACCCGGAATGTGAAAGACTACAAAAAAAGTGAAATCCCGGTGATGACTCCCGAAGCGTATCTCGAATCAAGAAATTCTGGCCGAACCTAACGAGACTTCATGAAACTACCGTTGCGCACCATCCTTATAGATGACGAACAACTTGCTCTTGACCGCCTGAGGCGCATGCTGGGCAATTATGGGGGCGTGTTCGACATTATCGCCGAAGCGCACAACGGAGCCGAGGGGCTGGAATTGATTGAAAAACACAAGCCCGACCTCATTTTTCTGGATATAGAAATGCCGCTGCTCAATGGCTTCGAGATGCTTGCTAGGGTGAGCGCGATGCCAATGGTCGTCTTCGCGACGGCCTACGATCAGTACGCGATCCGCGCCTTTGAGGAAAATTCGGTGGATTACTTGTTGAAGCCCATTGAAAACGAGCGTTTGCAGAAGACGGTTGAAAAAATAAAAACTCGAACCGAGTCGAAAGAAGAAGCGCAAGCCGAAGAAGCCAAGGATTTTTACAGTCAGAACCTGTTGAAGCTTCTGGAAGAAATACAGCCGAAACAAGAAATGCACGCGCTTTCGGTCAAGTCGGGCGAACGTATTTTGCTTATTCCGCTCACCGAGGTTTCGCACTTCGAGGCCGAAGACAAATACGTATTCCTCAACACCCTCGACGGTCAGCAATACCTAATCAATCATACACTCACTAGTTTAGCAGAGAAACTACCGCCGCATTTTCTGCGCGTGAGTCGTTCCGCAATTCTCAACACGCACCAGATCGCCGAAATACAACGTTACTTCGATAGCAAATACCTCCTTGTCCTGCGCGACCGCAAAGCCACCTCGTTGCAGAGTGGCTCTACCTACGGCAATGCCATTCGCCAGTTGCTCAGTATCTAGCCGCACCGTCCCCCCAAGCTATTGATTTTGAAGCCGTCCGAGATATGACTAACTTGCGCCCCGATTTGTGGAGACGATGATTTTTATTGGCCTGTCGGCTAATCATTTAGCCCGAAAAATTGATTTTTTTGCCGAAACGGGCGGGCCGCCCGTACCACATTCATGTTAAAAAAACTTAATCTCGGGTCTGCGGAATGAAGGAAGACATCGACTTGAGCAATCTGCCCAAACACATCGCCGTTATCATGGACGGCAATGGTCGCTGGGCGAAGAATCAGGGCGCAGCCCGCATTTTTGGCCATAAAAGTGCCATTAAAGCCGTGCGTGAAGTGACCGAAGGATGCGCCGAATTGGGTATCGGGTACTTGACACTCTACGCATTTTCGACCGAAAACTGGGGCCGCCCGAAGCTGGAAGTGCAGGCCCTTATGGAGTTGCTCGTTCAGACGATTCGCGACGAATTGCCGACTTTACAAAAAAACAAGGTGCGTTTGGATTCGATTGGCGACTTGAATAGCCTGCCCGAGCGTTGCCGTCGTCAATTGGCCGAAGCGATCGAGCAAACCCGTCCAAACGACGGCTTGAACCTGGTTCTGGCGCTCGGCTATAGCGGCAAGTGGGACATCGTGCAGGCCACCCGGCAGCTCGCCCACGAAATAAAATCGGGGGCATTACAACCCGAAGACATCTCTGAGGGTCTATTGAACGAAAGGCTGGCCACGCAGGGGCGGCCCGACGTAGATTTAATGTTGCGAACGGGTGGCGATCACCGGATTAGCAACTTTCTTCTGTGGCAATTGGCTTACGCCGAACTGTACATTTATGACGATGTTTATTGGCCTGATTTCCGTAAGCCGCATCTGTACGAGGGTATTTTGTCGTATCAGAAGAGAGAAAGAAGATTTGGGAAGACGAGTGAGCAGGTCAATAGTTGAGAGTTCAGAGTTCAGAGTTCAGAGTTCAGAGTTCAGAGTTGAAAATTTTCAGATTCGGCTTTTTACACAAGCAAGCTAGAATTTTACAGATACGGCTAATGAGAAATACTATGAAGAAATTTACCGGAATGCACACTTCACTGAAAGTTTTGATATTAATACTGACTTGCTCGGTCGCGGGTCAGGCGCAGCGAATTGGGGTGGGTGGTGGCGCTCCCGCAAAACCCGCCGCCGAAAAGCAGGCTCCCGCACTGGACTACACCGATCCCAAGGAGTACGAGATCATCGATGTGACGGTATCCGGGACGCAGTTCCTCGACCCCAATAGCATGGTCTCTATTTCGGGCTTGCAGAAGGGCGACAAGATTCGGGTACCGGGTCCGGCGGTTTCTTCTTCTATTAAAAGGATGATGGATTTCGGCACACTCGACGACGTCGAGATCCTTTACACAAAAATAGAGGAGGGCAAAATATGGCTTAATATCCATATTAAGGAGCGGCCTCGCTTGTATAAGGTGACGTTCGCGGGTCTACGGAAAGGCGAGAAGGAGACGCTGAACGACAAAGTAAAACTGATCAAAGGCCGTGTGATCACGCCGACGGTGATCAAAAACACGCAGCTTCTGATCAAGAAGCATTTTATGGACAAAGGTTTTTACAACATTACCGTAAAAGCCCTGCAAATCCCCGACACTACGCGCGGCCAGGCGACGCTTAATTTCACCGTCGATAAGGGTAAAAAGGTCAAGATCGAGAAAATCGACTTCATCGGTAACGAGGCTGTAAGCGACGCTACTTTGAAGAAGAAGCTTAAAAAGACCAAAGAGAAAAAGCTTTGGCACCTTTTCACGCCTTCTAAGTACATTCCCAAACTTTACGACGAAGATAAAACCAAGCTTATCGCCTACTACCGAAAGAACGGCTACCGCGACGCGACCATCGAATACGATAGCATCCGGGGCCAGGGCGGCGAGACGATCGACATTGTCATGAAGATCGACGAGGGGCCTAAATACTACTATCGTAACATTACCTGGGCGGGCAACTACCTGCACAAGACCGAGCTGCTCGACAGAATACTGGCCCTCAACAAAGGGGATGTTTACAATCCGGAGGAACTCGACAAGAAAATTAACGGCATCCCTGGGTCGGATGTCAGCTCACTCTACATGGACGACGGTTATCTGTATTTCAGCGCTCAGCCCGTCGAGGTCTCCGTTGTGGGGGATTCGATCGACGTCGAAATTCGCCTCCGCGAGGGCAAGCAGGCTACCATCAATCGGATTATTCTGAACGGCAACACCAAGACGAGTGACCGCGTGGTACTACGGGAACTATTCACGCTGCCGGGTCAGAAATTCAGCAAAACCGAGCTTATCAACACCAACCGCCAGTTGGCGCAGATGGGCTATTTCGATCCCGAAAAGATTCAGATCAACCCCATTCCCAACCAGTCTGATGGTACGGTGGATATTGAATATACGGTAGAGGAAAAACCCTCCGACCAAATCGAACTCTCCGGCGGTTGGGGTGGCTTCATTGGTTTCGTGGGTACGCTGGGACTGGTTTTTAACAATTTCTCGCTTCGTAACATCCCAAATAAATCAGCTTGGCGACCACTGCCTTCGGGCGACGGACAGAAGCTTTCCGTGCGTTTTCAGGCCAATGGGCGGCAGTTCCAAACTTACTCTATGTCGTTCAGTGAACCTTGGTTGGGGGGCAAAAAGCCCATCAACTTCGGTGTGTCACTTACCAAAACGGTGTACCGGCAGTCGAGCTTCGGCTTTGGTGGATTTGGCGGCGGGTTTGGTGGCGGTGGATTTGGCGGAGGCGGGCTTGGTGGCGGTGGCTTTAGTGGAGGCCGACCGACGTTCTTCGGCTCATACAACAACACGGGTATCACTTTCTCGCTGGGCCGTCGCCTGAAAGTCCCCGACCGCTTTCTGGTTATGACCCACTCGCTGTCGTTACAGCAGTACCGCCTCGACGACTGGGACTTCTTCCGCATCGGTTATGACAACGGTAAGTCGTACAACATAACATTCAACACGACGCTATCGCGCAATACGTTGAGCGACAATCAGTACCCGCGTTCTGGTTCTTCACTTTCACTGGCGGCTACCTTTACCCCTCCCTACTCGGCCTTCGGTAAGAAGGACTTTAGCGACGCCCAAGACCGATTCAAGCTGGTAGAATATCATAAGTGGATGTTCGACGGCAGTTGGTACGCTACCATTACGGGCAAACTCGTAGTGAGCGCCCGCGCCCACATGGGCTTCCTGGGTAACTACAATAGCCAAATGGGCATAAGTCCGTTCGGTCGCTTTATCGTGGGTGGTGCAGGACTGGCCGGACAGGGTACCTTTGCCCTGGCCGACCAAGACATCATCGGTCTACGAGGCTACCAGGATCGCCGAGTGGGGCAACTCGATGAGGGTGGCCAGCCAGCGGGCGGCGGCGGCGTGGTTTACAACAAGTTCTTGACGGAGCTGCGTTATCCGGTTTCGCTCAACCCGCAGGCTACCATATTCTTGCTTACTTTCTTGGAGGGCGGCAATAACTGGAATAGCTATAGCGATTTCAACCCATTCGACATCAAGCGTTCAGCGGGGGGAGGTGCCCGCATTTTCATGCCTGCCTTCGGTTTGTTGGGTATCGACTGGGCTTATGGCTTCGACAAAATTCAGGGCTCGAATACACGCAGTGGTGGGCAGTTCCACTTCACAATCGGGCAACAGATCCGGTAATAAAAAAATCGCCGATTCGTTATAAAGTGCAAAAAAACAGCACCTTCGCATGAAGAAGATCGTATTTTTATTACTTTTGTCGTCCGTTTTGTCGCTGGGAGTTCAGGCTCAGAAGTTTGGCTATGTCGATATGGAGTACATCACCAGCAAGCTGCCCGAGTACCAGAAGGCCCAAAGCGAAATGAACCAATTTTCGGAGCGCTGGGCCAAGGAAATTCAGGAAAAGGGCTCGGAGATCGACCGACTGCAACGCGCTTACATGGCTGAGGAGGTACTTTTAACGGACGATCTTAAACGCAAGCGGCAAAATGAGATCAGAGAGAAAGAACTGGAAGCCCGCGAGTACAACAACAAGGTCTTCGGCGTGGACGGCATGATGTTTCAGAAGAAAAAAGATTTGCTGAAACCCGTGATGGAACGCGTGCAGAGATCGGTCGAAAAGGTTTGTTCACAGCGGCGGCTCGATTTTCTTTTTGATAAATCCAGTGATTTTGTGATGGTATTTACCAACCCCAAGCACGATTACACGGATTACGTCATGGAAGATTTGGGCATTGACACGAAACCCGTTGCGGCGGGTTCGTCCACCCCTTCTGCCAATGAACCCAAATAAGTTTTAGTACCCAAGCGCTTACCGTTCTATTCCAACTTTACATTACCAATTATCAATCAAAAACACGAAACAATGAAAAAACAGTTGATTACTCTGATGTTGCTTTTTGCCGTGGCCTGCACGCCCCTCTTCGCGCAGACTACCGCATCGGCACCGACCAAAATAGGCTATACGAACGTCGATTTTATTCTGGGCCAACTTCCCGAAGCCAAGAAAATCGAAAATGAACTTTCTATCACGAAAGCGCAGCTCGACAAAGCACTCCAAGACAAGTATAAAGAATTCCAGGAAAAACTGGATAACTATAACAAGAATGCAGCCGGCATGGCCGATGTCATCAAGGCTGATAAGGAAAAGGAATTGCAGGGTTTGCAAACCTCTATCCAGGAATTGCAGCGCAATTCCGAGACTTCCCTCCAAAATAAGTATCAGCAACTGATCGAGCCGGTACTGCTGAAAATCAACACGGCTATCAAAGCCGTAGGTGAAGCAAACAACTACCTGTATATCCTGAACTCCGATGCGGGTCAGAACACCACGCCTATTTTGTTGTTCGTCGGATCGGAAGAAAACAACGTATCCGACCTCGTGTTCAAAGAGCTGGGCGTTGATCCTGCTAAGGTGGCCCCCGAGACGCCAACGTCCCCATCGACCGCTCCGAAGGCAGGTACGACACCGCCCAAGAAGTAACAAGAACCTTCTTTTTACGAAAAAGCGAAGCATTGAATGCTTCGCTTTTTTTATGCTCTTTTTTTCAAAAAGCGGCATTCCATACGGGATTCCTTATTTTTGCGTTTAGAATAAAGATTTTTTCCTAAATGTCGGACGAGAAGGTACGGTTCTTTTTAAGACAGTTGTCCGATAATTACATTGACTAATGACAACACAACTCTCTGTAAATCAGCATAAATCTGAGCCTAATTTCGCCTCTCTTCAACTTTCACGTCCCCTTATTCCAAGCTTTTTATTAATTGCTATTCTTGGAATAATCACAAACGTTTCGTTTGCTCAGGATACGAACAGCGATATGTCCCCCTTACAGATCATCCTGCCCACCGAACCTAGCTGGAATATTTTGGAGGAAGGCAAAGAGATGGCTTTCAGACTCAAATCGAAGGGGGGTAAATCGGACACTGTGTTTTTTTCCATCGCGGAGGGTCGACAAAGCGATATGATCTTCGATTCGTTGGGGCGCTTCGTCTGGACACCGTCTTACGATATAGCCGACCGCATCAATACGCTACGCTCGCTGCCCGTGGTGTTCGAGGCCACCAACGCTGCCGGGGAGAGCGTCACCAAACAGATTGCTTTCAGGATCGTCCACGTCAATCGCCCGCCGGAAGTAGACGAGCTGCGGCCTTTTTACGTCCAATACAAGACCCAGAATACCTACCAAATCGACATGAATGCTACGCGCGACCCCGACAGCGACCCGATGGTCATTGTTCCCGTGGCGGAACAAATGCCCGAGGGAATGCGGATTTCGGCCAATGGAGAAGTGACCTGGGAACCATCACTAACGCAATTCAACTTCTTGGGCAAAGGCGCGCGATACATTGAGTTTTACGTTGAGGATCAACCCGCCAAAGCCCGCACCAAGGGGCGCATCAAGCTGGAAGCCACGCAGATGGATCTGCCCCCCGAAATCACGGTAGTGCCGAATGTGACCCGGATAAAAAGCAAGGAAAACGCGGCGATCAATATCAAGTTTTTCCTTTCCGATCCCAACGGTGATGATGACATATCCACTTTCTCCTTTATTTCGGACAACCGGGACATTCCGCAAAACACCGTCGTGAAAAATGCTCCCACGCAGTACGAGTTCATTTGGACGCCGGGCTACGACTATGTGAAAGATCCCTACGACTCGTTGGCTTTCGACATGACGTTTTATGTGCTGGACAAAGCCCGCAACCGCTCCGAACGCAAAATCCGCTTCACGATCCTGAACACCGTCAACGAAGCCGAGCGCGATGCCTACAACTATGCGCTCTACCGCAGCGGCCTGGTGAATGCCTGGGGGCTGCTGGAGCAGATGAAGGAGAAAGAAGAAGAGTTGAAAAGATCCTATCGCCGGGCCAAGAAGGGAAAAAAGAACCGCTCGGTGCTGAACGCTTCGCTGGGAGCCACCACGGGCTTGGCCCCGGTGATTGCGGGCCCCAAGAATCCTACTCTGAGAACGGGCATCACCACGGTGGGCGGCACTTCCGTGATGACCATCGGTACGCTGGAAGCGACTGAAGTAATCGGTCGGTCGACCAAAGACCTGCTCGATCGCTTCAACTACGTTATGGAAAAAAAGAGCGAATTGCAGAACAAGGGCGACATTTTCGCCCGCGAATACTCCCTCAAGTCAGCCCGCCGTACCAACGACTTTATCAGGAAATTGGATGAGTTTCGCGCCCTGATGAACCTTAGAGGCTTGGTGGCGATGGAACTGGACGCCAACTGGGAAAATAAGAAAGAAGCGACGGATAAAGCATTGAAGCGCGCTTTCAAGGACTTCTCGCCGTTGGATACGACGCAGTGAGTGAAAGGCACAGAGGCACAGAGGCACAGAGGCACAGAGGCACAGAGGCGAATTAGAAAAGCCGCAGGAAAAATCATTTTCCTACGGCTTTTCCTTTCTAAAAATTTTGCATGATTATAGTTTTGGCTCCCAGCCGGGTTGGTATTCGCGATCCCAGTACTTCATGGCTTTCTTGTCCATGATCTTACCGTTCTTTGGATCGACATCCAGCGGTTTGCCGCCCGTGCGGTAGGCGATGTTGGCCAAGTGACACAGGTGAACACTCACGGCCCCTTCCTGGATCGTCGAGTTCTGCTTGGCGGTACCGCGCACGGCGTTGAAGAAATTGACGACGTGCAGCGTGCTCATATCGCCGCCGCCGCCCAGGGCCGTACCCGCTTCGCTACCGCTCGATTCGCTGCTTTTGATCATCTTGCCACTGCGGTCGTACAACTTATAGCCACCGCGATCGACGTACACGTTGCCCTCGGTGCCAAAAATCAGCGTTCCCCGGTCACTACCGTAAGTGCTGTAGCCATTGCGGCTTTGGCCCTGCCATTGAATGATTTTATTGCCGGGAAAACGGAACGTGGCCTCCATCGTGTCGTACATTTCCCAACCGTCGTCGGGGAAGTACCGCTTGTCGGCCTCGACCGCTACGTGTTCGGGATAGTCGGCCTGCAAAGCCCAGCGGGCTACGTCCAATTCATGCGTCCCGTTGTTGCCCGATTCGGCAGTGCCATAATTCCAGCCATACCAGTGCCAGTTATAGTCCCAGGTTTCGCTGGTGTAGTCGCGGTGTGGGGCCGGGCCTTGCCATAGCTCCCAATCGAGTCCGTCGGGAACGGGTGCCTTCTGCTGCTTGGGCACCTCGCCACGCGCGCTGGCGTAGAAGGCGATGGCTTTGTAAGGTTTGCCAATGGTGCCGCTGTGAATTTCCTTGATGATCTCCTGCGATTCGGGGGCCGAGCGCTGTTGGTTGCCCATCTGGATCACCTTGTTGTATTTCTTCTGAAATTCCACCAGCAATTCTCCCTCGCGGGGGTTGTGGCTGCAAGGCTTCTCGACGTACACATGCTTTCCCGCCTTCACGGCCATCCAGGTACCCGGCGCGTGCCAGTGGTCGGGGGTGGCATTGATAAGGACGTCCACCTTGGGATCTTCGATCACCTTACGGATGTCGTTTTCCATCTTGTGGGAATAGTCGATGTGCTTAGAAAACTTTTTCGCCGCCGACTCGCGTTGGCTTTTCATGACATCGCACAGATAAACCAGTTCCACGTTGCTGCTTTTCAGGGCAATGGGCTGGTAATAGGCCCCCAACCTACGCCCTAGTCCGGCAATGCCGACGTGCAGTCGGTCATTAGCCCCAATGATCTTGGCGTAACTCTTGGCCGACATACCCCGCGTAGCACCCGCCAGCGTAATGCCGGCCGTGCCGAGGGCAACTTTTTTTATAAATTCTCTTCTTTTTTCCATGGTTGGTGTATGGTGATGTTTGTTTTAAAGCGACAAAGGTTCACAGCGACAAAGCGGCAAAGCTGGGTTGACGAACCGGACGAAGTTATTTTAGTCAAGCTGGTAGGTGAGTAGTAAGAACCTGTTTTTCCGTTGACCTTTAACCCTTCCGTGTCGCATCCAGTACGCCCCGGAAGTACCCGACAGACTCGGCGATGCCCGCTAGCGGGTCGCCCATATCTTTCTCGTATTCCAAAGCGCAGACCCCGCTGTACTTGACCTTACGGAGCATTTTTACCATTTTGGTAATGTCGATGACGCCGCGTCCAAGTTCGTTGGTGCTGCCGTCGTGCGTGGCGGAGGTAACGTTCTTCAGGTGCATGTCGAAAATCCGCTTGTGGTACTTAGCGAAATCGGCAATGGGATCATTGCCATAACGCATATTGTGGCCGATGTCGAAGCACATGCCCACGCGCGGATCGAGGTCTTTGATATGGCCGTTGACCGTCACGGCATTGGGATAAACCTTATCGCCCGGCCCATGATTATGAATGGCGTAGCGAATATTGTATTCCTTCACCTTCTGCTCCACATAAGGCAAATCCGCGACCTCGGGAATACCCACGATCAAATCCACGCCCACGCGCTTGGCATAATCGAAGGCATCGTCGATGGCGGCCTTAGTTTTCATGTAAATCGGCCCGACGCCATAGCCTGTCACGCCCGCTTCTTTCAGCTTGGCATGGAAGGCGGCAATTTCCTCCGCGCTGCTTTTCATCGGCAGGTGAAAATCCTTGATGCACAGCCAATGGACATCCACCTTTTTAACCATTTCGAGAGCGGGATCAAGCTTGAATTTGGCAAAGGTGTAGCCCGCAATTCCCAATCGGAATGTTTCTACCTCCTCATGCGGCACGGCCGCCTCATCGGCCCGAGTTAGCCTCGGAATCAATAATGATAGCGCTGCCGCTCCCGATGCGCCTTTTATAAATGTTCTGCGTGATGACATTTTATTCAATGGATAATTGAGAATTGAGAATGGATAATTAAAACCCACTATCTATAAGGACGAAAACGAGAAGACTTACCCTGAAGAAAGTAGCAAAGCGACAGAGTCATAAAGCGATAAATGGGATCCGCTCAGCAGTGGCCGACCGTCGGTGTACCGGCTGCGTTGCCACGCCTCGTCTAAACAACTAAACCCTAAACAACTCCACAACCTAAGTTGCCAGGTACCGGAGCAGCATATCGAAGCGCTCCTGGTCGATGCTCTCGACGGGATCGTTGGCGTGGGCCTCCTCGATGGTGTAGCCGTAGCGTTCGAGCGTCGCGATGACCGGGTTGATGTTGGTTCGGTTGAGTTTGAGCGTCAGTCGGGCATCGCCAGGATTACCATAAGTTGCCGCCGAAGTATAGTAGCTGCTTATGACTTTGGTGCCGTTGGATTCGATCAGACGGCTGAGTTCCGAGAGGGAATAGTCGCGTTCCGCTACCCTGAGCACCAGCACCGCACCGAGTTCCTGCACGCCCAATCGGTCGGCGAAGTTTTCCAGGAGGTCATTAACTAAGATGGTTCCGATCAATACCCCTTCCTCGTCCACAACCGGGATTACCTTCAGGCGATACTGATTTGCCAGCCGCAGAAGTTCGTACACGTGCTGGTCCTCATTGGCGTACACATCCTGATGCTGCCGGATGATTTCGTCCAGAGTCGCGCTGTCGTCGGGAAGGTCGAGCAACAAGTTTTCGGAGACCAGACCCCGGTAAGCACCATCTTCTGCCACGGCCAGTTGCGGCGTATGGTACTCATCCATCCAGGCCAGCGCCGTTCCCACCGAGTCGGTAAGTTTCAACGTGGGCAGCATGGGATTGAGTAACGTGGTGGCAAGCATAGTGCGGGTAGCGTTTAGTGGATAGCAGCAGGTTCTAATAACGCAGTTTTGGTCAGGAATTGTTCAAGGATGGCATTGAACTTGTCGGGATGCTCCATCATGGGGGCATGGCAGCACTTGTCGATGAAGTGCAGTTCGGACTTCCTGATGAGACGCTTGAATTCGTGGCCGACGTAGGGCGGCGTAATCGTGTCGTTAAGCCCCCACACCAATAGCGTCGGGATGTCGATGCGGTGCAGATCTTTGGCCAGATTATGCCGTTGGGCCGACTTGGCGATCCCCACGATGCTCATGCACTTGGCGATGCTGGAAGTGGTCTCGAACACCTCGTCGATCAGTTCTTTGGTAGCCACCTTGGGATCATAGAAGGTATAAGCCACGCGCTCGGCAATGTAGCTGTAGCTGCCGCGCTTGGGAAACGACCCACCCATCGAATTCTCGAATAAACCCGAGCTGCCCGTAAGAATAAGCCGCTTGACGCTGTCGGGATTTTTGAGGGTGTAAAGCAAACCGATGTGGCCTCCCAGAGAATTACCCAGAAGGTTGAAGTTGTCGAGTTCTTTAAAAGCTAGGAATTTTTCCAGAAAATCGAGCAGTGCTTCCAATCCAGCTTTCCGAGCCGGAAGTTCATAGATAGGCAATACCGGAATGATCACCCGATAGCGGCTGGAAAACCCGTCAATAACTCCGTCCCAGTTGCTCAAGGCGCCGAAAAGGCCGTGTAACAGAAGCAGGGTCTCGCCCTGCCCTTCATCTATATACCGGAAGCCGCCTTCTTCGTGTACCTGGTATTTCATTTTTGATCAGTCGGTTGTATGGGAGGGTTATGCCTGCTATAATAAGCAAAATGCACGGATGGTGTATAGAAATATGCCTAATTTTCCAGCATTAAAGATCGGGTAGGTTCAAAGCTACACGTTTTTTTAACAAAAAGAATGACTGCGTCGTTGAAAAATAACTATTACGCAATCTTCTAAATTTTATATTAAAATCAAACATTTACCCTTATAAACATGGAAACGTCCTATCCGATTGTAATTATTGGTGGTGGTATGGCAGGCTTGACCTGCGCCCGATACCTGCAGCAGGCGGGCCGGGAGAGTCTGGTATTGGAAGCGTCGGATGCCGTAGGCGGGCGGGTGCGTACCGATATGCACGCTGGGTTTCGGCTCGATCGTGGCTTTCAGATCCTGCTCACCTCCTACCCCGAGGCAAAGCGGCTGCTCGACTACGACGCGCTCGACCTGCAGGCCTTTCGTTCGGGGGCGGTGATCCGGCAGGAAGAAACCAGCGGCGGCTTTACCGAAATGCCCAACCCTCTGAAAGAACCACTCGGCGTGTTCAAAGCCCTGACCGCCCCGGTCGGCTCGCTGGGCGATAAGATGCGGCTGGTAGAACTGATGCGGGACGTAAACGAGGTGACACGGGCGGAGGACTTTTTCAAAGACGACGACACTTCTACCTTGCGTTATTTGCAGGATTACGGCTGGAGCCAGGAAATGATCGTCAGCTTTTTCCGGCCGTTCTTCGGTGGGGTGTTTCTGGAAAACGAGCTGGTCACGTCCAGCAATTTCTTCCGCTTTGTCTTCAAGCAGTTCTACAACGGCGACGCGGTTGTTCCCGCCAAAGGGATGCAGGCTATTCCCGAACAACTGGCGGCCAAACTCCCCGCTGAATCACTTCGGCTCAACGCTCCCGTCGCGGCCATCGAGGGCCAAACGATTAAGTTGGAAAGCGGCGAAACGATTCACGCCGAAAAGATTGTGCTCGCCACCGATGCCGCTACCGCTGATCGGCTGCTGGGAAACCAACAGAGGCGCGAATACAACGTAACGACCTGCACCTACTTCGCGGCGGAGCGCTCGCCATCTGACAAAAAGATGATTGTGCTGAATCCCCACCAACTATCTGCGGTGGATCACATGTGCGTTCCCAGCGATGTGGCCCCTGACTACGCCCCCGCCGGGCAAAGCCTGATTTCGATTAGTACGCAAGGCCTGGAGTTGTCAGATAAGGCTAAACTGGCCGAGGACATCAAAATGGAATTGAGCGAATGGTTTGGAGAAGAAGTGCGGGGCTGGCGGCATTTGCGCAGCTACCATTTGCCGCAGGCTCTGGTGAAGTTCGAGGCCGGGAGCGGGAGCGAGGCGCTGCAATTGTCCCCAAATCTTTATCGTTGCGGCGACTACACGGCCTATCCGTCGCTGAATGCCGCTATGCAGACGGGCCGCGAAGTGGCAGAAATGATCGGTTAAACGAAAAATTGCCCTTCCTGTCCGGGCGTATGGGTATGGCCTGGACGGGAAAGGGCAAGTGGTGCTTGTATAGGAGATGAGGAATTGAAGCGGTATTCATCTCTGATGGTGCTAGTCTTGTAAAACTTGCACGTTGCAAAGTAGGCACCAATTCCGCTCCCGCTCAATACCGGATTTCCGGTATTTTTTGTGGTACGGGCTTCCAGCCCGTTTTCAGCTACAGGAATAAACGGGCTGGAAGCCCGTACCACATTAGGCCGTAGGCCGAAACCGCTCCCCGTAGGTTTCCGCCAGCCGCTCGCACTCTTTCACAAATTCCTCCCTACCCACAAAATCCACGAACGACAGCGTTCCGCCCGTGTAAGCCGGGAAACCCCAGGCCAGAATCGAACCCAAATCGGCGTCCAGCTTCGTGCGGATCACGCCTTCCTCGAAGCAGCGAACCGCTTCCAGCGCCTGCCGGTACAGCAGGCGTTTCTTCACTTCCTCGATGTCCGGCTGCGGGTCGGCAGGAGGGAACATTTCCGCCAGGCCCGGCCAGGGATACTTTGTTTCATTTTCGGGATATTCGTAAAAACCGGCTTTCGACTTCTTGCCCATCCGGCCCATATCTACAAACTGCTTGCTTATCTGATAGCTCGTGTTCTCTTCCGTCGAAGCACCATCGGCGATAGACTGCGAGGCGATTTTATAGACCAAATCCAGCGCCACCTCGTCCGTCACAGCCAGCGGGCCGACGGGCATTCCAGCCTCTTTGGCGGCGCGCTCGATCAAGAGCGGGTCGACACCGTCTTTCAGTAGCTCCATGCCTTCGGATGAGTAGGTGATGAAGCAGCGGGAAGTGTAAAAACCCCGCGAATCATTGACGACAATGGGCGTTTTACGAATTTTTCGCACAAAGTCGATCGCCAGAGCGAGCGCGTAATCGGAGGTTTTTTCGCCCACGATCAATTCCACCAGCATCATTTTGTCCACCGGAGAAAAGAAGTGGATGCCCACGAAGTTTTCCGGTTTTTCAGATAAAGTCGCCAGTCCCGTGATGGGCAGGGTAGAGGTGTTGGAACCCAACACGCCGTTTTCGACCAGCATCGGTTCGGCTTCGCGAATCACTTGCGCTTTGACGTCACGATTCTCAAAAACAGCTTCGATGATGAGGTTGCAGCCCAACAGGTCGGCATTCTCGGCGGTGGGTTTTATTAAATCCAGAACCTGCGCTGCCTTCGCTTCGTCCATCTTACCACGAGCGATGGCTTTGTCCAGCAATTTGCGGGAATAACCCTTGCCCTTTTCAGCGGCTTTCGCGCTAACATCTTTCAGGATCACCTCGATGCCCGCCAAAGCCGACACATAGGCAATGCCCGCGCCCATGAGTCCTGCGCCCAAAATACCCAGTTTCCTTACTTCCGTTTTCTCAATATCTTGCGGACGACTCGCGCCCTTATTGGCCTTATTTAGTCCCAGAAACATAGTACGAATCAGGTTGCCGGCTACCTTTGAGCGGGCTACTTGCACGAAGTACCCGGCTTCGATTTCTATGGCCTTATCCATTCCGACCGCCAGCCCTTCTTCCACGCACGCCAAAATCGCCAGTGGCGCGGGGTAGTTACCGTGTGTTTTCTCCAGGACGGCCTTCCGGGTCGCCGCGATGGCCTGCCTTCCGGCTTCGCTGTTTGCATTGCCGCCGGGCACCTGAAAATTTTTCTGCGCGATGATCTCGCCCGTCTTCTCATCCAATTCATCCCAAGGCTGCACGGGTGCCGAATTCGCCAAGATCCAGTCCTTAGCGGCTTGCATCATCTCCTCTCGCGTGGCCGCGACCTCGTCAACCATGCCGATGGCTAACGCCTCAGTTGGCGACGCATCCCGGCCTTCCAGCATCAGCGGCAGTGCCGCCCCGATGCCAATCATTCGCGGCAGCCGCTGGGTACCGCCGCCACCCGGCAACAAGCCGAGCTTCACTTCGGGCAAACCTATTTTGGTTTTTGGATTATCCAGCGCGATGCGGTGGTGGCAGGCCAGGCACACTTCGTAACCGCCGCCCAGCACTGTGCCGTTGATGGCCGCTACGATGGGCTTGCCGTTGGTTTCCATGCGGCGAAACATCCGATTCAGTCCCATAGATACTTCCAGCATCTCGCTCGGATCCTGATCCTGATTGCGCAGAATCATCTTCAAATCTGCTCCGGCAATGAACTCCGGCTTGGCCGAAGTAATGATGATTCCTTCCACCCCTTCATCAGCGAAAGCTTTTTCCAAAGCCGCCTGAAATTCCGGAATGGAGGTATCGTTGAGGACGTTCATCGGAGACGTTTTCATGTCCCATGTGATGAAGGCGATATTTTGATCGAGTTCGTACGCTATTTCCATTGCTATTTATTTTAAATGTATGGTTTGGAGGGGAAATATATAAAAAACGCCCTGTAAGTATAGAATACAGGGCGTTTTCAAGAATAAAAGGGGAGTTCAGAATCTATCATTCACTCACGACTCGCTGATTCAAAACTACCTATTCCCTGTCCCCAATCTACCCGCACCGCCATTCTGTTTCTGCTCGGCCTGCATGGGATTCATGGGGCGCTGGTACTGCTGCTGCTTGTAAATCTGGAAGCGCGTGGGCTTGGCCACGGGTGGGAACGAGTTATCCGCCGTGTCGATGTCGGCGGTCTCGAAGTAGGGGTCGAGCGTCCACTGCACTACCTTTTTCTTGGTTGAGATTACCTTACTGACGTTCTCGTTGTTGAAGCGCCAGATTTCGGCGGGGAAGCGAGCCACGGAGTCGGTACCGTCCTCAAACTCCATTCGCACGATGACGGGCATCACCAGCCCCCCTTTGTTTTTCAGGCTCAGGGTATAGAAGTTCGTGTTCGACTGCACCAGGTCGCGGTCTTCGGGTGACAGGCTGGCCAGGTAGTCTTCGTACTTCTTGCGATCCTGCGGTGTGACTTTGAACTCGTCGTAGCGGTTGTAAAAATCGGCCATCGACGAATCCTGGGCTACTACCGTTTGGTCTTTGGTGAGGGCGTCGCGCTGCTTGCTGATGGTATTCTTCATGCGGGCGTCCTGCTGGCGGGCGATTTCTTTTTCCACCTCGGGATTCTGCGTGTCGATGCTGAACCAATCCACGCTCACCAGCGCCAGATCCACGGGCTGCACGCCGTAGAACCACCCCTTCCAGAACCAGTCGAGATCCACGCCCGAGGCGTCCTCCATCGTGCGGAAGAAGTCGGCGGGCGTCGGGCTCTTGAACTTCCAGCGGTTGGAATATTCTTTGAAAGCGTAGTCGAACAACTCGCGGCCCATGATCGTCTCGCGCAGAATATTCAAGCCAGCGGCGGGCTTGCCATAAGCATTGGGCCCTAAGCCAATCACGTTATCCGACTGCGCCATGATGGGCGACAGCACCGCCTTGTCCGACGCCATGTACTCCACGATGCTCTGGGCCTCGCCCCGCCGCGTGGGGTAGTTGTAGTCCCACTCCTTCTCGGCCAGGTACTGGCAAAAAGTATTGAGTCCTTCGTCCATCCAGGTCCAGTTGCGCTCGTCGGAGTTGACGATCATCGGGAAAAAGTTGTGGCCGACCTCGTGGATGATCACGCCGATCATGCCGTATTTCACGCCTTCGCTGTAGGTTCCATCCGCCTCGGGCCGACCGCCGTTGAACGAAATCATCGGGTACTCCATGCCGCCGCCCGCCGTAGCGTGGCAGGAGATAGCCACCGGATAGGGGTATTCAAAAGTACGTTTGCCGTACGACCGCAGCGTGTGCTCCACGGCGCGGGTCGAGTACTGTTCCCAAAGCGGGTTCCCCTCTTTGGGATAAAACGACATCGACCAAATCTTACGGCCATTGCCGTAGACATCGGTTTTCATGGCATCCCAGATAAACTTACGGCTGCTGGCAAAGGCGAAGTCGCGCACGTTGTCGGCTTTGTACACCCAGGTTTTCTTGCCCGTAGGCTTGTTCTTTTCGTTAGCGATGGCCTCGTCCTGCGTCACGATGATGACAGGCGTCGTAGCGTTCTCGGCGTCCTTCATCCGCTTCTTCTGGTCGCTGCTCAGCACTTGGTTGTAGTTCTGGCATTCGCCCGAGGCAGCCACGATATGGTCGTTCGGCACGGTGAGGGCAACCTTATAATTGCCAAAAATGAGTGAGAACTCGCCTTGCCCCAGAAATTGCTTGTGGTTCCAGCCGTTGACGTCGTCGTAGGGGGCCAGCCGCGGGAACCAGTGCGCGATGAAGTAGTTGTAGTTGCCATCCTTCTCGTAAAACTCGTAGCCACTCCGACCGTAGTATTCCGTGATGTAGTAGTCCCAGTCAACGCTGAATACCAGGTTCGTGTTGGGCTTCATAGCAATTGGCAAGTCGATGCGCATCATCGTGCCGACAATCGTGTGGCGGAGCGCCTTGCCTGCCTTGTCCTTCACGGCCGTAATGTTGTAGCCAAACTGCTTCTTGGGGTCGAGGCTCGCGCCGCGTCCCGCATTCATGGCTTGCAATTGGCGGGTACTCATGCCCTTTTCACTTACTGTTCCGGTGCGGCTCAGGCCCCCCACGGCATCTTCCTTAAAGAGGTTTTGATCGAGCTGCAGCCAGATGTAAGGCAGATCGTCGGGCGAGTTATTGAAGAAAGTAATGGTCTCGGTGCCGATGATGCGCTGGTTCTCGTCGTCGAGTTCAGCCTTGATATCATAGTCGGCGCGTTGTTGCCAGTATTCCTTACCGGGAGCACCCGACGCGGTACGGTAGGTGTTGGGCGTGGGCAGGGTCGTCCCCAGCTGCTCGAAAGTGTCGTTGGCTTTGTAGTTGTTGGGGTTCGTGGATTGCGCCCACGCACCGCCCGCCGACAGGAGCGCCAGAATCAGTGATAATAGTTTTTTCATGGAAAAAGGAGAAAAGAATGAAAGGAGAATGGAGAAAAGGAAAAACGAAAATTAAAGAAGGCTTGCTATTAACTGAGCAAAAGTGGCATTAGCGATAATCAAAGATAGCGCCATACCTGCCACAATACCTGATACGATGTAATTCCACGTGCGCTTGGGAACGCGGCCCAAATCTACGATGAGAAACGTCAAGATCAACGAGGTCAGCACAATAAGTATTTGTCCCAGCTCCAGCCCGAGATTAAAGGCCAGCAAGGGCTGCCAAATGCTGGATTCACCGCCCAGCAATGCACGGAGATAACCCGAGAAGCCCATTCCATGAATCAGACCAAATCCCAGCGCCAAAGCGTAGCGAGCGGGCGAACCCTTTTCCCGCCTTACCAGCGTGGTTTTAGGGATGTCGTGGGACATATTGACGATGGCCGTAATCAGGATCGTAACAGGAATCGACAACTCGATGACATCCTGCCGAAAAGTAATGACATCGAACACAGCCAGCGCCAGCGTCAGCGAATGACCGACGGTGAATGCTGTTACTAAAACCAGGACTTTTTTCCAATCACGCAGCGTGTAAATAGCGCAAAGCGCCACGACAAACAGAATATGGTCGTAACCTTTCGGATCGGTGATGTGTTCAAACCCTATTTGAAGATACGCCTGGAATTCACTCATAAGGGGGACGAATTGGCTTCAGGCTTTAAGCAACAAGCATTAAGCTTTTTTGAGCCAGCCTAAATCATATAGCCTACAGCTACTCTACCCGAGTATTTTTATAAAATTCTGATTATAAGTTATTTGAAGTATGATCCACCTGACGAACGAACTTATGCACTCCTGCCAGAATTGAGTAAAACTCTCTTTTGGGTTTTTAAGTCCACTCCGCAAAATGTCAAGTCCCTTCCTAAAAAAACTGTTCGCTTTATAGCCGTGCTTCTTAATCTTTATATTTTGTACTTTTTCATGATGAAGTTCACCAACTTTCACACATATTGCGACCGCTATGCTAACGAAGACCAATAATTTACTCAATTTATCACTGCTTTTCAAATGTGTACTTTCCAAGTCAAACCCTCTTTTTTTGAAACTCTGAAAGAGTACTTCTATTGACCAGCGTTTCCTATAAGTTTCACCTAAGTTTTTGGCTGGAAGATTCCCTATCAAAAACAAAAAATCTCCCTTTACTAGTGTTTTTAGCATAGAATTACCCCAGACACCGTCCACCATGCAATCTTGGAAATACCTTTCGCTTTGTTTGCTCAAAAGCTCACCTATTGAAAAAACGTCTCCATTTTTTAAAGTTATCAAGTGACTCTTCGGAACACGCATACAATAGTCTATATTATTGGATTTTAGGTATTTGATCCATTCAAGTCCAATAAATTCTCGGTCACCGATAATCGTATTTATCCGTTCTTTCCCAATTACGTTCACCAGTTTATCCAACAAGTCACATCGGTCAAGCCAGTTGCTGTTGCCAGATTTATTATCGAGGAGCTTCCAATACAGCGGAATTCCAACCGAGCCACACTTTGCGACTATCATCAAGATATTACACTGATAAACGCCGAAATCCCACTCCGTCCTGTCTATGCATAAATCAAGTTTACTCTTAGGTAAAAACAGCAAAAGTAACAAGCAGACTTTGTCATAATCAAATACAAAATCCTTGAAAAACGACTGTATCTTTCGCTCTACGGATTCGTCTTTTGCCTTAGAAGACATATGCAGGGCGATCTCCTTGAATTGTACTTTTCTGCTATTTATAAGCCCAGTCAGAAAGCCGGAGATGAATTTTTTTCGCGCTAAATTCGCCGCCAAGGGCACGATATCGAAAATTTGTATAACTTGGGCGTTGATGATTTCTGTCATCCTCAAAGGCTGGTTTTGATGCTTGGTCGCTTCAAAGGTCAGCCTTTTTGTTTTTTATGCCAATTTTCTTCGGGTACAGTAGCCTACAGCTTAAAGCCTATTACTTTGCCCTTCTTTCAAAAAATAAAGTTAGGAAAGTCTTTGGGAACTCCCTATCCTGGTCGTAATACGTACGTCAAATGCTACGTAGGGTATCATTTTTTCGTGTAGAAGTTAAATTCATATTATTGCCTATCAACCAATTATGAAAACCATTCAGTTAGAAAAGCCCGGAAATCCTATCGACATACTGAAAGTTATCGAGCAGCCAAAGCCACAACCCGGCGAGGGAGAAGTTTTGGTCAAAGTCATTGCTGCCCCCATCAACCCTTCCGATATTTCTTTTGTGGGTGGCCAGTACGGCATCCAACCCGAGTCGCCCTCGGGGGCTGGTTTCGAGGGCGTCGGTACGGTGGAAGCCGTAGGCGAGGACGTGCGGCTGCCCGTCGGTAGTCGGGTGAGTTTTACCACCATCGGCAGTTGGAGCGAATACGCCATAGCGAACCAGAAGGCCGCTATTCCGTTGCCGGACGCTATCCCCGACGACATGGCGGCGCAGTTGTTCGTCAATCCCTTTACCGCCTGGGCGATGGTCGAGGAGTCGGGCGTGCAAAGGGACGAATGGCTGATGATTACGGCCTGTGGCTCTGCCTACGGGAAGTTAGTCATTCAGTTGTGTCAGAAGAAAGGCATCAAGACCATCGGTACCGTCCGCCGCGACGACCTGAATGAGGATTTGAAAAAACTGGGCCTGAACGAGGTCGTCAATACCGAAACGGAGGACCTGCCCCGCCGCGTCCGCGAAATTACGGAAAAGCGGGGCGTCCGCTGCGTGGTGGATTCTGTGGGTGGCGATACTACCGAAGCCGCTATGAAGTGTGTGGGACAGGGCGGTAAAATGCTGATATTCGGCTTGCTCAGTCAGAAGAATCCGCGCCTGGATGTAGGCTTGATGATTTTTAAAGAAATTACTATTCAGGGATTTTGGCTCACCGAATGGATGCGCAGAGTCGATGCCCAAACCAGAATCCAAACCGCGCAGAACGTCATCGGCTGGCTGGCCAGCGGTGGAGTGGAACTGCCCGTGGAAGCGGCCTACGGTCTGGATGAAATCACGAAGGCCATCGAACACGCTGGCACACCGGGACGCTGGGGGAAGATTTTGGTGAAGCCGTAGGAACAGTATGGCCGTGGAGACGTTGCATGCAACGTCTCTACAACGCCACCAGTTATGCCTTCAACGCCGCATAATGCTTGAAAAACAGTGGAATTGTCTCAATGCCCTTATAGTAGTTGAACAACCCGTAGCTCTCATTGGGCGAATGCAATGCGTCGATGTCCAGGCCGAAGCCCATCAGGATGCTCTTGCGGCCCAGTTCCTGCTCGAAGAGCGCCACGATGGGAATGCTGCCGCCGCCGCGCGTAGGGATGGGTTTCTTACCAAAGGACTCCTCCATCGCCATCGACGCCGCTTCGTATTCCACCGAGTCGGTGGGGTTCACGTAGGGCAAGCCGCCGTGGTGCGGCTTTACTTTCACTTTTACCGAAGGCGGAGCAATCGACAGGAAATGTTTGGTAAATTTCTCCTCAATTTCCTTGTCGGTTTGATTGGGGACGAGGCGCATCGAAATTTTGGCGTGGGCTTTGGAAGGCAGGACGGTCTTGGCACCTTCGCCGATGTAGCCGCCCCAAATGCCGTTCACATCCAGCGTAGGGCGGATCGAGGTACGCTCGATGCTGGTATAGCCCGCTTCACCTTTCACATCATCGATCACCAGATCCCGCTTGTATTCGGCCAAATCGAAGGGTGCTTCGTTCATCGCTTTGCGCTCTTCGGCGGAGAGTTCCTCTACGTTGTCGTAGAAGCCAGGGATGGTGATGTGGCCGTTCTCGTCGTGTAGTGAAGCGATCATTTCGCACAGCACGTTGATGGGGTTCGCCACCGCGCCGCCGTAAACGCCCGAGTGCAGGTCGCGGTTGGCACCCACTACCTCTACTTCCAGATAGGTCAGGCCGCGCAAACCCACTTCGATAGACGGGACATCGTTGGCAATAATACTGGTATCGGAAATCAGAATGGTGTCGCAAGCCAGCATGTCGCGGTGGGACTTTACAAACTCACCGAGGTGGTCGGAGCCTACTTCCTCCTCGCCCTCGATCATGATTTTGACATTACATGGCAGCGATTTGGTGGCGATCATCATTTCCAGCGCTTTTACGTGCATGTAAAACTGCCCCTTATCGTCGCAGGCGCCACGGGCATAAATCCGCTCGTTTTTAATCACGGGCTCGAAAGGCGGCGAATCCCAAAGCTCGTAGGGATCAGCGGGCTGGACATCGTAGTGGCCGTAGATCAGCACCGTCGGTGCGGCGGGATTGATTATCTTCTCGCCATACACAATCGGGTGACCGTCCGTTTCAAAGATCTTGACCCAGTCGGCTCCGGCGTTTTCGATGCTTTGCCGCACGAACTCGGCGGCGCGGCGGGTGTCGTCATTAAACTTAGAGTCGGCGCTCACGGAAGGGATGCGGAGCAGGTCGAGCAGTTCGTTCAGGAAGCGATCTTTATTGTCTTGGATGTACTTGTTCATTCGGATAAATGTTAGGTATGACGGGCGCCGGAGCGACCCCTGCGATTACGAAAGGTCTCAGACAAAGCTAACTGATTGCGTTTGCTGTCCCAAACAAAGCTACCCCAAAACAGAAAAAGACCACCCCTCGGTGGCCTTTTGATTTCAAATGAAGCAAGAAAATTACGCGGGCACCTGGTTCATTACCTCCGTCTGCTTGCGAATGGACTCCATGTGGACGAGCTTGAAGAGTTCATCCACCAGATTGGGAAACAAGTTAAGGCTGTTTCCCCATTCGGCACGGGTGTTCAGGATTTCCCGGAAGCGATCCACCTGGTAGGCCGATACGTTGTTATCACGCTTGTACTCGGCGATTTTCTCGACCAGCGACATGCGAGCGGCCAGCGTTTCGAGCAATTCGCGGTCGAGGTGATCGAGCTTTTCGCGGATTATTTCCAGTTGCGTCTGGTAGTCGTCGCCGTACGATTTCTTACGTACGTGCAGTTCGTGGAGCATTTCGCCCAAAGCTGCGGGCGTGAGTTGTTGCGCGGCGTCGGACCAGGCCTTTTCGGGGTCACGGTGCGACTCGATGATGAGACCGTCGTAGTTCAGATCCATCGCGCGTTGTGTGAGTTCAAACAGCAGGTCGCGCTTGCCCGCCATGTGGCTCGGGTCACCGATAATGGGCAACTGCGGGAAAAGTGTCTTCAGCTCTATGGCGATCGGCCACATCGGCGAGTTACGGAACTTGTTTTCCTGAGCGTTGGAAAAACCCCGGTGAATGGCACCCAATTTCTTGACGCCCGCCCGATTGAAACGCTCTAGCGCACCGATCCAGAGCTGCAGGTCTGGGTTTACGGGATTTTTCACGAGTAGCGGCACGTCCACACCTTTCAGGGCGTCGGCCAGTTCCTGCACATTGAAGGGATTCACCGTGGTGCGAGCGCCTACCCACAGAATATCCACGCCGTATTTCAGGGCCAATTCAATGTGGTTGGGGTTAGCCACTTCGATGGCCACCGGTAGCCCGGTTTCCTTTTTCACCGTTTGCAACCAGGGCAGCGCGGCTTCGCCCATACCCTCGAAAGAGCCGGGACGCGTACGGGGCTTCCATACGCCCGCCCGGATAACGTGCGCGTAGCCTTCGTTCTTAATCTGTTGGGCAGATTCCACCATCTGCTCTTCGGTTTCGGCGCTGCACGGCCCGGCAATCACCAGGGGTTTTCCGTCGGTATTTATCCAGCTATTTAGGGGGAGGATATCTAATGAGGCATTCATAATCAAATACTTAACCTTATGAAAAAATAAAAAATTGATTGATAAAAATCTTTATTGGATAGGGTATTACGAGGCTTTACTTACCTTTGTTGCTCAAACAATTGCTGAGTGGTCAATTATTCGTATGATTCTAAAAAAAATTATACTGACCCCTTATCTTTTCTTCTTGAAAACAGAACCCGTTTATCCTCGTTTAAGGTAATAGAGAACGTAAGTACAACCCGACGAATCACTCAAAATGCTTCCTATAACTCAACCAGCCATTTCGCCCGCTGCATTTGAAGATACCTCTGTGGCATTTGCCGCCAAGTCCAACCACCAATTACGCAAGACCTACTGGCTCTTTGCCATGATGAACCGGGCCGGACTTGTAAATTTAGGGACTTTTTTTATAAAACTAGCTTTACGCCTTCATTTACCCATAAAAAAACTGATTCGCGAAACGATTTACGAGCAATTTTGTGGTGGTGAAACTATCCGGGAATGCGAAAGCACTATTCGCCAACTGAGCGACTCGGGCATCGGTACTATTCTCGATTACTCCATCGAGGGAGAAGATGAAGAGAGCGTTTTCGAGGACACGACCGCCGAACTCCTTCGTACCATCGACCGTGCGGCCACCTCGAACGACATCCCGTTCACGGTATTTAAAGTATCGGGAATCGCACCTAACGACCTTCTTGAAAAAGTACAAGCAGAAGGCCATTTATCCACAGAAGATCAGCAGGCCTACGAACGTGTCGTGGCCCGCGTGGAGCGGTTGTGCAGTCAGGCGCATCTGCGCTCAGTGCGGATATTTTTCGACGCCGAAGAAAGCTGGATTCAGGGAGTGATAGACGATTTGGCCTATCGCATGATGGCACGGTACAACAGCCGACAGGCCATCGTGTTCAACACCTACCAGCTTTATCAGCACGAAGTGTTGGAAAAATATAAAAGCGCCTACTTGCGGGCACGGGAAAACAAATATATTCTGGGCGGAAAACTGGTGCGTGGTGCCTACATGGAAAAAGAAAGCGTCCGGGCGCGCGAAAACAATTACCGCAATCCTATCCAGGCGAATAAGGCAGACACCGACCGTGATTATGATGCCGCTGTGGATTTTTCGCTGGAGCATATCGACTACATCGAGTTTTGCCTGGGTACCCACAACGAAGCGAGTTGCCTGCATTGCGCCGACAAGATGCAGAAATTAGATTTGAAACCCGGCGATGCCCGCGTGTGGTTTGCGCAGTTGCTGGGCATGAGCGATAACCTGTCGTACAACCTCGCGAACCTGGGCTACAACGTAGCCAAGTACGTGCCGTATGGTCCCATCGAGTCGGTGATGCCGTATCTGTTCCGCCGCGCTGAAGAAAACAAATCCATCGCCGGACAAAGCAGCCGGGAGTTCCTGCTGGTAAAGCGCGAAATGAAACGCCGTAATCTCGGTGCTGTGTAAGGCACGAAAAAAGCTCTATTTTTGCTTTTCAGGCGCAGTCAGCCACCATGTCCGGATGGACTCAACTCAGCGGCCGTGCTTTTCGCAAATTTTCCAACAATGATTCAGCCCAAAAATCCAACCAAATATATTCTCCTCAGTGTATTGCTCATCGTTATCGATCAGGCAAGTAAAATGCTGGTGCACAAGTACATGGAGCCGGGGTTTTCGGGGCAAATCGCGCTGATTGGCGACTGGATGAAGCTGCATTATGTTCTTAATCCCGGCATGGCCTTCGGCATGGAGCTGGGCCACGAGTACGGCAAGCTGTTCCTGACGCTCTTCCGATTGGTAGCCATGGGCGCAATTGCCTGGTACCTTGTCAATCTGGCGCGGCGCGGTGCGGCCTCCGGGCTACTGTGGGCTTTAGCGATGATTCTGGCGGGGGCCGTGGGCAATGTCATCGACAGCACTTTTTACGGCGTATTGCTCGGCAATGCCCCTTATGGCTCCCCGACGCCCTGGTTTCACGGACAGGTCATCGACATGATTTTCGTGGATTTCTGGGAAGGATTCGTACCCGACTGGGTACCCCTGTGGGGCGGACAGTATTATTCTACGCCTATCTTCAACTTCGCCGATGCCTGCATTTTTGTGGGCGTTTGCACGATACTGATTTTCCAAAGTTCATTCTTTAAGCACAGCCACGAGTACGAGGTCGAAGAAGAGGCGGGAATCGATAACGGAGACGATTCCATAAAAGCAGTAATGCACTCGTCTGAAGAGAATACCGAACCCCTGGACTCCACCGACACCAGCATCACTTACCTGACGGAGGACGCAGAAATAAAAGAGGACGCTATTATTCCAGATCATGACCCTACGCTTCCTGTCCCTAAAAGAGAAGACGGTCGATTGGATGCCTAAGTCTTAACCAATCTCCATCAAAAAGACTCGGAAAATATCTTCCGAGCCTTTTTTCGTTAAAAAAATCCCTTTCTGCTATCAAACCTCCTGAGCTTCCCGCGCTTTCAAGGGGTAGTCGAGGTAGCCTTTCTCGCCGGGCGTGTAAAAGGTTTTGTCGTCCCATTCCGTCATCGGAATACCTTGCGCAAAGCGCTCTACCAAATCAGGGTTTGAAACGTATAGCTTACCAAAGGAAACCAAATCGGCGTCGCCACGCTCAATGACCGCGTTGCCTTTTTTCTGATCGAAACCAGCGTTTATCATCAAGGTACCTTTGTAGATCAGGCGGTAACGCTTGGCGATTTCCGTCTCGGCGTAGGAAATATCCGACACATCGTTGAATGGCTCAGATAGGTGAAGATACGCCAAATCGTACTCACTCAGCTTGTTAATGAGATAGTCGAAAGTCGGAATGGTTTCTTCGTCCATCGTCATGCCGAAAATCCCGTTTAACGAAGGATTCATCCGTACGCCGATTTTCCCTTCGGGAATTTCCTTTTTTACTGCATCCAGCACATCGAACAAGAAACGTCCCCGCTTCTCGATGCTACCACCGTAGGCATCGGTACGGTGATTGGAAGTTGCGCTAAAAAACTGGTGGAACAAATACCCATTGGAAGCGTGAATCTCCACGCCGTCGAAGCCCGCCTCGACGGCGTTCTTGGCCGCTTTGGCAAAATCTTGAATCGTCGTTTGGATGTCTTCCAGCGTCATCGCCTTGGGCGTTACGGTATCTTTGAATCCCTGCGGCGTGAATGCTTTGGCCTCTGGATTGATGGCCGACGGAGCCAAGGGCAATTCACCATTATGGAAGTCGGGATGCGAAATGCGCCCGACGTGCCATAGTTGGATGAAAATCCGCCCACCCTCCGCGTGGACTTGCTTCGTCACTTCTTTCCAGCCCGCGACCTGCGCTTCGCTGTGGATGCCCGGCGTATTGATGTAGCCCACGGCTTGCTCCGAAACCTGTGAGCCTTCGGTAATAATAAGTCCGGCACTGGCGCGCAGAGCGTAGTATTCTCCTTGCAAATCGGCGGTGGGTTTTTTCTCAGGATTATCGGCGCGGCTGCGAGTCATGGGAGCCATGACCACGCGATTGGATAGGCTTAGATTTTTGCTCATGAGAGGTTTCAGAAGCGGTTGTTCGTTATTCATCTTTGTGTGGTTTCTGATTTACTTGAATAGAAAAATGCTCCCAGAGTTGAGAGCATTCTCTTCAATCAATACAAAAACCCCGCTTTTGGAATGCTTGTTCCAGGAGTTGCCGAATTAGAGAACCGCCTTAACAAGATCACTTGGCTAAGGCATTATTCAATAACTCATTAAATTTGAGAGATCGAGCAAACCCTTTCGTTTTTTTGTTCAGATCGATGGCATCCAAATATCCCATTCCTTCTAATCCGGTTAAGTCGGTTCGGGCAGTATGGTTAGAAACATTGAATCGAGTTTCTATCTCTCTGACGCTAAAAAGTAGGTCAGACTCTTCCATGAGCCATTTAAGTATTAGAGCTTGCCTTTGGTTTATACCTTTTATCTTCTGAAAATCAGTAGACTGCTTTTTTTCATTAATTTTACGCTGAATGTATTCCTGCAAGCTATCGAAGGCGCGTTTCATTACCTTCATTTTGTAATTTAGGAAGTAAGTCAGGTCATTCTCATCGACCTCGCTATGAATAAAAGCTTTGGCATACTGGCTCTTACTTTTTACGATAAGTCTTGAAATAGAGAGGTACTCCGTCAGCCAGTATCCGTTCTTCAATAAGTACCAGTAAAATAAGGCGCGCGCTGTACGGCCGTTTCCATCAACAAACGGATGAATATAGCCGATCATGAAGTGAATAATACAACCCTTGATGATAGGGTGAATAAACTTTTCGGTGTCGTCGTTATTGAAGAACCGAAGTAGTTCATCCATCAAGGCAGGTACTTCCTGGAAGTCGGGCGGAATATGAACGATTTCCCCGTCTATTGCATCCACCACATTTATGTCGTTATTGTCACGATACACCCCCTCATCATCAGCATCATCCATTGTCTGGTGAGTGATTAGTCGATGCACTTCAAATAGCCTCTCTTGCGTGATTGGCTGCTTCTGATTATCAACAATTTGACTGATTGTTAAGTAATTATTAACAATCATTTGCTCCGATTTATTTTTAGGCTTGATGCTTTTTCGGAGCATTTCTTTGGCCTTCTTCCGCGTCGTGACTGCTCCTTCTATTTGGCTGGAAGCGATAGCCTCTTCCATGATGGAACTGATAAGATATCTGTGTTTATCCTCGTCAGGGATGATGCCTTGCGCTCCTAGATTACCTCCAATATATAAGTCAAATTCATGGAGCTTTTTTTGGATGAAGCTCGTAAGATTGTAGGTAAAGCGATAGGTTCCGAATTTGACTGATTGAGATTGGAAGCTTCGAGCCTGCTTCACTCCTGCCCACAAAACAACATGATTATTTATCCCAAAATTCTGCTGATACTTAACCTTATCCCAATACAGGTACTCGTCGTTGATTTTACTAACTGCGGCTTTGAAGTCCTTATTTGTCGTTAATTCATTGACTGCTTCTACGATAATTTTAGATTTAAACCAATTTGGGGCCTTTTCAATTTTCCTCATATCTTGCTATTATTGAGCACTATGTTCTCAGAAAAGTAAGCTACAAAGATGAGCAAATCTCCTAAAATCTCCTAATTTTCTCTAAATTAGGAGATTTTAGGAGATTCAATCTTATCAAAATCAATTTGGTGTTACCCCAATCGTGCTAACGCTTCCCTTATCGTCACAATCTTTGCCTCGGCGTCGGCTTGTTTTTGGCGTTCCTTTTCCACAATGTCCCCCTTAGCGTTTTGCACGAAGCGTTCGTTGGAAAGCTTCTTGGTTACCGATACCAGAAAGCCTTCGGTGTATTTCAGATCGGCCAGCAACGTCTCGCGCTCGGCTTTTACATCCACCTCTCCGGCCAAGTCGACAAAGAACTCATCGGAGCGCACCAGGAACGACATTCCATCGGCTTGCGCTTCGACGAAAGTTATTTCTGAAACATTGGCCAACTTCTGGATCAGGGCAGACATCGTTTCGTAGCGCTCTTGAGAGTCCGCGCGGATGGCAAGCGGCAGGGCCGTTTTGGGACTGAGGTTCTTGGTGTTACGCAGATTCCTCAGTGCCGTGACCAGCTCAATCAGGCGGTCGAAATCTTCCAGTAAGGCAGAATCTATTGCGCCGGGTTGCGGATACGGGGCCAGGCAAATACTTTCCTTTTCGCCACGTTCGGCCGTACGCGGCCCGGCCAGGTTTTGCCAAATTTCCTCGGTAATGAAGGGCATGAACGGATGCGTCAGCCGCATTAGTTTATCGAAGAAATCCAGCGTGGCACGGTAGGTTTCGGCGTCGATGGGTTGCTGGTATTCGGGCTTTACCATTTCAAGGTAATGCGAGCAGAAGTCGTTCCAGATGAGCCGATATACCGCCCCCAGCGCGTCAGAAATGCGGAATTTGGTGAAGTCATCGTGCAATTGCACAAGCGTTTGGTTCAGCTTGGAATCGAACCAGCGGATGGCCAGCTCATTGACGGCGGGCAATTCCTCCGACACCTCCCAGCCTTCCGTCAAGCGGAATGCATTCCAGATTTTATTGCAAAAATTCCGGCCTTGCTCCACCAGTTTCTCATCGAATGGCAGGTCGTTCCCGGCGGGTGAGCTGAACAGCATCCCCGTACGGACGCCGTCGGCCCCGTACTGCTCGATGAGGTCGATGGGGTCGGGCGAGTTACCCAGCGACTTCGACATCTTGCGGCCCTGCTTGTCACGCACGATGCCTGTTAAGTACACATTCTTGAAAGGATATTGTCCCCGGTATTCGTAGCCCGCAATAATCATCCGCGCCACCCAGAAGAACAAGATTTCGGGCGCGGTGACGAGGTCATTGGTCGGGTAATAATAATTTACGTCCGCATTTTCCGGCTCTTTAATGCCATTAAAGACCGAAATCGGCCACAGCCAAGACGAAAACCAGGTGTCCAGTACGTCCTCGTCCTGCCGCAGGTCTTCCTCGGTGAGAGCAAAAAGTTGGTGATCGTGCTGTGCTTTACGAAGGGCTTCTCGCTTGCTCTTGGCCACGATGATCGTACCATCATTGAGGTAATAAGCCGGAATCCGATGGCCCCACCAAAGTTGACGGCTGATGTTCCAGTCGCGAACGTTCTCCATCCAGTGGCGGTAGGTATTCTTGAATTTCGGCGGGATGAGCTGGATGGTATCATCCATCACATTATCGAGCGCAGGCTTGCTGAGTCGCTCCATTTTCAGAAACCACTGCTCCGAGAGTCGCGGCTCGATGATGGCGTTCGTCCGCTCCGAATGCCCGACGTTCGACTGGTATTCCTCCACCTTCACCAGATGGCCGGAGGCTTCCAGCATCTTCGTAATTTTCTTACGGGCCACAAAGCGGTCTTCACCCACCAGAATTTGCGCCCTCTCATTTAGCGTTCCGTCCTCAGCAAGCAGGTCGATAATGGGCAAATTGTGTTTTTTTCCCAGTTCGTAGTCGTTGGTGTCGTGGGCGGGTGTCACTTTCAGACAACCCGTACCAAACTCCATCTCTACGTACTCGTCGGCAATGATGGGAATGGCCCGGTCGATCAGCGGGATGATGGCTTTTCCGCCGATCAAATTTTGGTAGCGCACGTCCTCGGGATTGACACAAATCGCCGTGTCGGCCATGATCGTTTCGGGCCGGGTGGTAGCGATGGTGACGCTTCCCCCCTGCCCTTCCAAGTCGTAGCGGATGTATACGAGCTTTTGATGAACCTCCTTCGTCATCACCTCCTCGTCTGATACAGTAGTGCGGGCCTGCGGATCCCAGTTGACCATGCGGTGACCGCGGTAGATGTCGCCTTTTTCATAAAGGTCGATGAAAACGTCGATGACCGAGTCGTACAAGTCGGGCTCCATGGTAAAGCGGGTGCGCTCCCAGTCGCAGGAGGCACCAAGCTTGCGGAGCTGCTGCAAGATGATGCCGCCGTACTTGTGCGTCCACTCCCAGCAGTATTCCAAAAACTCATCGCGGCTCAAGTCGCGTTTTTCAATGCCCCGCTCTTTGAGCATGGCCACTACCTTTGCCTCGGTAGCGATGGAAGCGTGGTCGGTGCCGGCCACCCAGCAGGCTTCTTTACCTTCCATGCGGGCTTTCCTTATCAAGATATCCTGGATGGTGTTGTTGAGCATATGGCCCATGTGCAGCACGCCCGTCACGTTGGGCGGGGGAATCACAATGGTATAAGGCTCCTTATCAGGATTGGGCTGCGAGTTGAAGCAGCGGTTTTCGATCCAATATTGGTACCACTTGTCTTCTATTTCCTGCGGCGAGTAGGTTTTGGAAATCATAGTTACTTGGCTGATCCTGAATGGCCCGGCGGGCGCGTTTTGGGGGGCAAAGATAAGGAAAAGCTTCCTTGCAGTTTCATAGGTAGTATTGACGAAGGCCCCTTGCAGACAAAAGGCTGAGAACGATCAGTCCTCAGCCTCCAAAAATCTCAACATTTTCTGATTAAAGTAGTCGTCAAGCTTTTGCCTCTAGCATCCGCGCGAACTCATCGAACAAATAATGCGAATCGTGCGGTCCCGGTGACGCTTCGGGGTGATACTGCACCGAGAAGGCGGGGCGATCCTTGCGGCGGATGCCCGCGACGGTTTTGTCGTTGAGGTTGATGTGCGTCACCTCCACATTGGTCTGATTCGCGGTCTCTTCGGCGTTGACGGAGAAACCGTGGTTTTGCGACGTGATCTCGCACAGGCCCGTGATCAGGTTTTTGACCGGATGGTTCAGACCCCGGTGGCCGTGATGCATTTTGTACGTGGAAATCCCGCTTGCTTCGGCCAATAATTGGTGGCCCAGGCAAATACCGAACAGCGGCTTGCCGGATTCGACCATTTCCTTCACCGTTTCTACGGCGTACATCATCGCGGCGGGATCACCGGGACCGTTGGAAATGAAGAAACCGTCGGGTTTCCATTTCATAATTTCTTCGAAGGACGTTTGCGCAGGAAACACTTTACAGTAGCAGCCACGTTCCGTCAGGTTTTTCAGAATGCTTTTTTTAATCCCATAGTCCATCACCGCTACGCGCCAGCGGCTGCCTTCCTCGTCGCCCATGAAATAGGGTTCGGTGGTGCTTACCACTGAGGACAGTTCAAGGCCAGCCATCGAAGGGATTTTTTTTAATTCTTTCATCAATTCCCCTTCATCCAGGATTTCGGTCGAGATGATAGCATTCATCACGCCCTTTTCCCGTACATGGCGTACAAGTTGCCGGGTATCCACATTACTGATACCGACTATATTGGCTCGCTCGAGGTATTCTTGCAAAGAAAAGTCGGCCATATGTCGGGAGTAGTCGTCAGAAAAAGTATTGCACACCATACCCTTTATCTTGACAGTAGCAGACTCTTCTTCGGTTTCTAACTGTACGCCGTAATTACCAATGTGTGGCGTTGTGTTGACGACTATTTGGCCGTAGTATGAAGGATCGGTGTAAATTTCCTGGTAGCCAGTCATGCCGGTGTTGAAGCAGATTTCGCCGCCCGTAGTTCCTTTTTTTCCCAAAGCTAAACCACGGTAGGCGGTTCCGTCTTCCAGCAATAGCAGTGCTTCCTGTGTCTGTGTCATATTTTTTAGGTAAAGTTTTTTAGCGCAACGAGCGCAAAAGTAAGCGTTTATGCCCAAAAAAAGGGGTCAAACGAAAACGTTCGACCCCTTTTTTAAATATCTGCAATCATTTCTGATTTCTGTGCTATCAATTTTCGCGACCTCCGTTGAGTTCGTCTTGCAACGTCTTAAGCTCATCCCACTTGCCATCGGCAGCCAGTTGGGCTTGCTGCATCCAAGTGCCCGGATCATGCGAAGCAAACTGTGAACCGGCATTGTCAAGCATCTCACGAATGGCCTCGGGCGTCGAAGCAGCCAACTTGGCGTAAGTATCGATTCCTCCTTCGCTCAAGACTTCGGCTATTTTTGGACCAACACCTTCTACTTTCGTCAGGTCGTCAGGTTCAATAGAAACTTCGGCTTCTGCGGCGGGAGTGACAGTATTTGTCTCCACAACCGGAGCAGCAGCGGGTGCAGTTTCTTCTATTTCCGTCGTTTCGGCGGGTGTGGCTTCTACTTCGGTCTCTACTTTTTCCTCCAACGCTTGAATTTCTTCAGATGCATTGGCGTCGGCCAAGTCAGCAGCCCCGGACTTCATCGTAGCTTCCTGATCGATCGCTTCGGCTTTTACAGGAGAGTCAGTGCTTTCACTCTCTGACTTCTTGCCACCGCGACGGCTACGACGCGTACGCGTTGGCTTATCGGCGTTGCTTAGCAAGTAAGTTTCGTTAAAATCGACCAACTCCATCATGCAGGTTTCGGCGGAGTCACCCAGACGGCTACCCAGTTTGATGATACGGGTATAGCCGCCGGGACGGTCAGCGATTTTGTCGGCGACAACATCGAACAGCTCCTTTACTGGCTCCTTGTCCCGTAGTTTCCTGAACACCATACGGCGGCTGTGGGTCGAATCGTCCTTGGCTTTCGTCAACAAGGGTTCAACGTACATTCTCAATTCTTTCGCCTTAGCGACCGTCGTTTCGATACGCTTATGCATAATAAGCGAAGCGGCCATGTTCGATAGCATCGCGTGACGGTGAGCGGTCTTTCTGCCGAGGTGATTGTGTTTCTTTCCGTGTCTCATTTTTGTGATTGATTAGTAGCTTCGAGCGGCGTACAGGTCGCGCTACAGAATACGTACTTTTTTAATTTTGAATAATAGAATGAGTGAATGAGTGAATATTGCTTCCGCCATAATTCACCTATTCTATCATTCCATCATTCACCCATTCAAAATTAATTTTTATTCTTCATCCAGACGGTACTTCGCCACATCCATGCCGAAGGTAAGCTGCTTTTCGGCCACCATCTGCTCCAATTCGGTCAGCGACTTCTTACCGAAGTTGCGGAATTTCATCATGTCCGAGATTTCGAGCTTCACCAAATCGCCCAGCGTTTTCAAATCTGCCGATTTCAGGCAGTTGAAGGCACGCACAGAAAGATCCAGTTCCGACAAGTTAGTTTTGAGCAGCTTACGCATGCGCAGCATTTCTTCATCAACCTGATTGTCCTCTTCGGCCATTTGCTTCTCAAACGTCATGGTTTGGTCAGAGAACAGCATGAAGTGTTGAATCAGAATGTTGGCGGCACCTTTCAGGGCCTCTTCGGGATGAATCGAGCCGTCCGTCTGAATATCAAGCAAGAGGCGCTCATAGTCAGTTTTTTGCTCTACACGGGTGTTCTCAACACTGTACCGTACATTCTTGACGGGCGTGTAGATAGAGTCAATAGCTACGTGACCGAAAGGAATCTCGTTAGCACGAGGCTCATCGGCGGGAACGTAACCTCGTCCCTTATCTACCAGAATCTCCATCTCGAACTCCTTCTTATCATCAAGGTGGCAAATTACCTGGTCAGGGTTGAGTACTTTGTAAGAACTCGTGAACTTTCCAAGATCGCCAGCCGTCACGACCGAAACGTTCTTCAAATTGACTTCAATGCGATTCTCAACTAAGTCGACTACCTTCTTGAGACGAACAGATTTGAGGTTAAGGATAATCTCCGTAACATCTTCCACTACGCCCTCTATGGTCGAGAATTCGTGCAAAACGCCAGGAAATTTAACGCTTGTTACAGCGTAACCCTCCAAAGAAGACAACAGAATACGACGCAGCGCATTGCCGATCGTTACTCCGTATCCTTTCTCAAGAGGTTTGAACTCAAACATCCCGTGAAAATCGTCGGACTTCTCCATCACGACCTTATCGGGCATTTGGAATGCTAATATTGACATAGTCTTGTGTCCTTTTTATATAGTAAGTGACAGTTGATCAGGCTGTCGTTACCTTTTGCGATCGCAAGCGGCACCTTTTTTTAATTAGTGAATGTCGTAATGAGTGAATAAAGAATGTTGCTTTCGCACGCTTGCTTATTCACCCATTCACTCACCGCGCGGGCGGTCCTGTCACTCATTCACAATTAATCTTAGCGGATTACTTCGAGTAGAGCTCGACAATGAGCTGTTCGTTGACATTCTCGGGGATTTGATCGCGCTCAGGAAACGTGATAAATTTACCTGTCATATCCGAGCCTTCCCACTCGAGCCAGTTAAAGCGTCGCGCCGAATGTCCGCTCAGGCTATCCGTAATAGCTTCAAGTGACTTGGATTTTTCCCGAACCGAGATGGTTTGTCCCGGACGCAGTGCGTAGGAAGCGATGTTTACAATTTCGCCGTCCACCATGATGTGCTTGTGCGAAACCAACTGACGGGCGGCACGGCGCGTAGGCGCAATGCCCAAGCGGTACACCGTATTGTCAAGGCGGGCCTCACAAAATTGCAGCAAGTTGATGCCAGTGATCCCGTCCTTTACCGCCGCGCGGTGGAAGACGTTTCTAAATTGTCTCTCCAGAATGCCATAGGTATATTTCACCTTTTGCTTCTCCGCTAACTGTAGCGAATATTCAGACTTTTTGGAGCGACGTCCGCGACCGTGCTGGCCGGGAGGGTAATTCTTTTTGGTAAGCGCCTTGCTGGGACCCATGATGGGTTCACCGAAACGCCTGGAAATTTTTGCCTTAGGACCTGTATAACGTGCCATGTACTCTATGTAAAAATGAATCGTCTGTCAATTGTGCAATCCCAGTTCCTAAATTGCCACTTGGGTCAGACGCTGATGAATGAATTAAACTCTGCGGCGCTTGGGGGGACGACAACCGTTATGGGGCAACGGCGTGATGTCACGAATCGTTGAAACTTCGATTCCCGTGTTTTGGATGGTACGAATAGCTGACTCACGACCTGAACCGGGCCCCTTCACGAAAACTTCCGCTTTGCGCATCCCCAAATCGTACGCAACCTGTGCGCAGTTTTGGGCTGCCGTTTGGGCGGCATAAGGTGTGTTTTTCTTGGAGCCCCGGAAGCCCATTTTGCCCGCTGAAGCCCAGGAGATAACCTGACCGCTGTTATTGGTAATCGAAATGATAATGTTGTTGAACGAGGCCTTGATGTGAACCTGGCCCACGGACTCTACGACAACCACCCGTTTCTTCGCCTTGTCTTTTCTTTTGTTTTGTGCCATTGATAGGATTGGTTAAGGGCGGCGAACCGCCGCCTACCGATTATTTCGTGACTTTCTTCTTGTTGGCTACCGTCTTACGCTTACCCTTCCGCGTCCGCGAATTGTTCTTGGTGCGCTGTCCGCGCAATGGCAGGCCCTTACGGTGGCGCAAGCCCCGGTAACAAGCAATGTCCATCAGGCGCTTAATGCTCAACTGCACTTCCGATTTCAGCGCACCCTCAACTTTATATTCGTTGGCGATGATGTTACGAACCGCACCCGACTCGTCGTCCGACCATTCGGCGGTTTTTTTCTCTAACGGTACCCCCGCTTTTTCCAGAATCGTCTTAGCGGCGCTACGGCCGATTCCGAAGATATAGGTGAGGGCGATGTCGCCCCGTTTACGATCGGGTATGTCTACTCCTGCAATACGTGCCATATAATTAACCTTGTCTTTGTTTGAAACGGGGATTCTTTTTATTGATGACGTAGATCTTGCCTTTGCGGCGGATGATCTTGCAGTCCTCACTGCGTTTCTTTACCGATGCTTTGACTTTCATTTTATATATGAGTTTTTGTCCGGCTATCCGGGCAACGTTCTTGAATTATTACTTGTAGCGATACACGATGCGCGCCTTCGTAAGATCGTAAGGCGACATCTCTAACTTTACCCGGTCACCGGGCAAAATTTTAATGTAGTGCATTCTCATCTTACCTGAGATGTGCGCGATTACTTCGTGTTTATTTTCCAATTCGACCCGAAACATGGCGTTCGAAAGTGCTTCGAGGATCACGCCGTCCTGTTCGATGGATGCTTGCTTGGCCATTCTTTTTTAGGTATTGGGTTGTTAGGTTTTAGGTTCTTGTACGCTCGATTATCGAGTATTTAAAATAAGTCTTACAGGATTAAGGCACTAAATTAATGAGTCAAGATTTTTCAATCTTGTTGTGCTGGTATTCTCTTAAATAACAATACCTAACGCCTAATAACCTAATACCTATTTAAGAAGCGACGACCATTAAGCTGGTGTCTGCCGTGACTGCTTCTATGTATTCAAATGTGGTCAGAATTTCAGGCCGACCTTTCCTGACAGCGACAGTATGTTCAAAGTGCGCTGAGGGTTTGCGATCCGAAGTTCGAATGGTCCAGCCATCCTTTTCCTGCACTACACTTTTCTTGCCCAAATTAATCATGGGTTCAATGGCCAGAACCATCCCCTCTTTCAACTTGACACCTTTTCCACGTTTGCCGTAATTGGGAACCTCAGGGCTTTCGTGCAAACTCTTGCCTACACCATGTCCTACCAATTCCCTGACGACCGTATACTTGTACTTTTCGACATAATTTTGGATAGCATATCCGATGTCGCCAATCTTCATTCCATCGCGAGCTTTTTCTATGCCCAGGTAAAGCGACCGCTTGGTTCTTTCCAGCAGGGCCAAAATCTCCGGTGATACTTCCCCCACCGGATAGGTATAAGCACTATCGCTGTGAAATCCGTTCAATTTAACACCACAGTCGATTGAAATAATGTCGCCGCTGCGTAGTTCGTATGCGCTGGGAAATCCGTGGACGACTACATCATTGACCGATATACACAAAGCCGCTGGAAAGCCATTGAATCCCTTGAATGACGGAATTCCATGGTAATCGCTGATGTATTCTTCAGCAACGCGATTCAACTGCCGAGTCGTGATACCAGGCTTGACCCATTTAGCCACCTCGGCGTGCGCTTTACCAAGTACTTGCGCGCTAACCTTGATTAACTCGATCTCCTGATCTGTTTTCAGGTAGATCATCAGTTAAACGGCCAAAGTTTCAGCCCGGCCTTTGATTCGTCCCGACTTCATCAATCCTTCGTACCGGCGCATCAACAGATAACTTTCAATTTGTTGCAAAGTGTCCAGCACCACACCCACCATAATCAGCAGTGAAGTGCCTCCGAAAAACATTGAGAATGAATTAACCATTCCCAGCATCGCGGCGAATGCGGGCAAAATTGCCACCAATGCTAACATGATCGAGCCAGGAAACGTGATCCGATCCAAAATCGTACTTATGTATTCCGAAGTTTGCTGACCTGGTTTTACTCCCGGAACAAACCCACCGCCCCGTTTCATATCATCCGCGATTTGCTGAGGATTAACTGAAATAGCCGTGTAAAAGAACGTGAATACAATAATCAATACCGCATATAGCAAATTGTACTGCCACGAGGTAAAGTCAGCAAACGAAGTTGCGGCGTTAGCGGCAAAATCACTGTTATCGGAAAATGCCCCGAATGCCATTGTCGGTAAAAACATCAATGCTTGCGCAAAAATGATAGGCATTACACCAGCAGCGTTCACCTTAAGTGGTAAATACTGTCGCTGTCCCAAGCCGACCGCACGGTTGCCCACCACTTGCTTGGCGTACTGAATCGGTACCCGGCGGACAGCTTGCGTGAGCATCACGGCAGCCATGATAACAAAATACAAGGCGACAAGTTCCAAAACGAAAATCAAAATTCCTGCACTACCGCGTGAGGCAAACTCTTGATAAATGGCACCTGGAAAATGAGCCACGATGCCGATCATGATTAACATTGAGATACCGTTGCCAACGCCCTTATCCGTGATTCTTTCTCCGAGCCACATGCAAAACATGGTTCCCGAAATAAGAATGAATATGGAAGAAATAGTGAAGATGCTTCGGGATACAAGCAAAGCTTCTTCCGGCACCGTCGTGGCCAAATAAGTCAGCCCCTGGGCGAAGGTGACTATGATCGTCAACACCCGCGTGATTTGGTTAAGCTTTTTACGACCCGACTCCCCTTCCTTCTGCATCTTCTGAAAATAGGGCATGGCCATCGTCAATAGCTGAATGGCAATGGACGCCGAAATATATGGCATAATGCCCAAAGCAAAAATAGAGGCTTTGCTAAAAGCTCCTCCCAAGAAAGTATCAAGCAGACCTAACAGACCACCCGTAGAGATGTTCATCAAATCAGGCTCGACACCGGGAAGCACCACAAACGACCCCAGACGGAATACCGTAATAAACAAAAGAGTGTTGAGAATTCTCGTTCTCAACTCCTCGATTGAAAAAATATTCTTGATCGTATCGATAAATCGGTTCATAGGAATTGTTTTGTAAGCCGGAGGTTCGTCCAGTTGTTTTAGTTCTCCCTTAGAAAGCTCAGGAGATAGCCGGATTACACTTCAGCAGTTTCCGTCACAAATCGATCTATGACGATCGCCTTGCCACCTGCTTTCTCAATAGCTTCAATGGCACTCTTGGAAAATTTGTGAGCGTGCACTTCAACCGCTGCATTCAGTTCCCCACGATTCAAGACCTTGATCAAATCTTTCTTTTTGGCCATGTTGTTGGTTAACAAAGTCTCGTGATCCAGAACTTTGGCATCAAGCCGCTCAACAGCTTCTTGAATGGTATCGAGATTGATGGCCTTGTATTCGACGCGATTTGGGCTGGTGAAGCCAAACTTAGGCAAACGACGCTGCAAGGGCATTTGACCTCCCTCGAAACCACGTTTGCGGCTATAACCCGAGCGTGACTGAGCACCCTTATGTCCGCGTGTGGAGGTGCCGCCGCGTCCTGAACCTTGTCCGCGACCTACCCGCTTAATGTTCCGTACCGAACCTTCCGCCGGCTTTAAATTATGGAGATTCATAACTCGCTTATCTTTTAAATTTCTTCGACTTTGACCAAGTGATTGATCTTGCGGATCATGCCCGACATCGAATCACTAACTTCTTTATCGCAATACTGGCTGATTTTGCCCAGACCCAACGCCTTCATCGTGCGCTTTTGGCTCTCGGGACGGCCAATGATGCTTCTAACCTGTGTAATACGTACTGTTGCCATGATTGGTTCTATTATATGCGGGTCAGTTTACCCGTTGAAAACTTTCTCTACCGATATACCACGCTGGAATGCCACCTGATGGGGTGCGCGCATCTTCAACAGCGCGTCGATTGTCGCCTTTACCACGTTGTGCGGGTTGGATGAGCCCTTGGATTTAGCCAGTACATCGTGGATACCGGCGGCCTCCAAAACGGCGCGCATAGCACCACCCGCAATAACGCCCGTACCGGGAGCAGCGGGCTTTATGAGCACATAACCACCACTATATTTTCCTTCCATTGCGTGAGGTACGGTGGTTTTCATCAAAGGCACTTGGAACAGATTCTTCTTTGCTTCGTCGATGCCCTTGGTGATGGCATCCGTAACTTCATTGGCTTTGCCGAGACCGTAGCCCACGACCCCGTTCCCATCCCCTACCACCACAATGGCGGAAAAGCTGAAACGGCGACCGCCTTTTACTACTTTGGCAACCCGATTTATAGATACAACCCGCTCTTTCAGGTCTGCTTCGTTGACCTTTTCGGGCCGATTTGAATTTTGTTGCATGTTCGCTTTTTGCTTAGAATTTGAGTCCGGCTTCGCGGGCGGCATCGGCGATGGCCTTCACTTTACCGTGGTACAGGTAGCCACTACGATCAAAAACGATTTTCTCAACACCGATCGCCAGGGCTTTCTCGGCAATCTTCTTGCCAACTAATCCCGCGGTTTCCACGTTTGTATTTTTGGTCTTGTCGCTTACTTCTTTTGAAGTAGCGCTCGCCAACGTAACGCTCTTGTCGTCATCGACCAACTGCACGTATATGCTGGTATTGGAGCGATAGATTGATAGACGCGGACGCTCCGCTGTGCCGTTCACTTTCTTGCGGATGCCGCGCTTGAGGCGCTGTCTCCGTAATGTTTTTACCGTCGCCATTATATGCTAATCGTATAAACTTGATTGTAAATCTTAAAAAAGTGCCGCTTATTTCTTAGCAGCGGCCTTGCCTGCTTTGCGACGAACTTTCTCACCAACGAAGCGGATACCCTTACCTTTGTAAGGCTCGACTTTGCGCAACGTCTTGATTTTAGCCGCTACATCGCCAATTAGTTCCTTGTCGATCCCCTCTAGAATAACCCTTGGATTCTGCCCCTTCTCCGTCACGGTAGTAACGCTGATTTCCTTGGGGATTTCCATGATTATGCCGTGTGAGTAACCCAGGCTAAGGTCCAGGACGTTGTTAGAGGCAGTTGCTTTGTAGCCTACGCCCACCACTTCGAGTTCGCGGCGGTAGCCTGTACTTACGCCCTCTACCATGTTATTGATGAGCGAGCGATAAAGACCGTGCAGCGCTTTATGACGCTTCTGCTCGGTTGGGCGCTCTACCTGCAATTCACTACCGTCAACACTGACCGTCATGTCTTTGTCGACGGAGCGGGTCAAAGTACCCTTGGGTCCTTTGACCGTAACTACATTCTCGTCGTCTACCGAAACCGTGGTTCCTGAAGGTATTTCGATTATTTTCTTTCCTATTCGTGACATCTCTCTGTGAAATTTGCGGTTAGTACACCTGGCACAACAACTCGCCGCCCACATTCATGGTACGAGCCTCCTTGTCTGTCATCACTCCTTTTGAAGTAGAGATGATCGTGATTCCGAGTCCGCTGAGAACACGGGGTACCTCGGCGGCACCAGCGTACTGACGGAGGCCGGGCTTACTGACGCGCTGCAACTTGACAATGGCAGGCTGCTTTGTTGTCGGATTGTATTTAAGGGCAATCTTGATTGCTCCCTGAGGACCGTTATCATCAAACTTGTAGCTTTGAATGTAGCCCTTCTCAAAGAGTACTTTCGTAATCTCTTTCTTAAGGTTGGAAGCAGGTATCTCTACCACCCGGTGTCTGGCCTTGATCGCGTTTCTGATTCGAGTCAGATAATCTGCTATGGGATCCGTTAACATTTTGTTGACTTGGTTAAGCACTCCTCAAAAAGGCGTGCAAAGGTAAGTGATTAAAATCAGAATTGAAAGCGTTAGTTACCAGCTTGATTTGGTAACACCGGGAATCTTGCCCATTGAAGCCAAATCACGAAAAACCACACGCGAGATACCAAACTTCCGCATATAGCCGCGAGGACGGCCAGTGAGTTTGCAACGGTTATGCAGACGCACGGGCGAGGAGTTACGGGGAAGTTTATCCAGACCTACCCAATCGCCTTCGGCTTTCAACTTAGCGCGTTTCTCGGCGTATTTCTCTACCAAACGCTGTCTTTTCCTCTCGCGGGCTTTTACTGATTCTTTTGCCATTTTATATTAATGTCTTGAATTTACTGATTTGTCTTGGCCGCACTGGCGAAGGGCATTCCCAACGCTTTAAGCAGCTCGTAACCTTCTTCGTCCGAATTGGTCGAGGTCACGAAGGTAATGTCCATACCCGTGATCTTGTTCACCTTATCGATGCTGATCTCGGGAAAAATGATTTGCTCCTTCACACCGAAGGTATAGTTGCCCCGGCCGTCGAAGCCTTTGTCGCTGATACCTCGGAAGTCCCGGACACGGGGCATAGCGATGGCAGTCAGGCGGTCAAGGAATTCGTACATCCGATCGCCGCGTAGGGTGACCTTCGCACCGATGGGCATGTCTTCCCGAAGTTTGAAGTTCGAGATTGCTTTCTTGGAAATAGTCGCAATGGCTTTTTGTCCCGTAATCGCACTGAGTTCCTCAATACCCACATCCACAAGCTTCTTGTCAGCCACAGCCGCACCGATGCCTTTGTTAAGGACAATCTTGGTCAGGCGCGGAACCTGCATAATTGATTTATACTGAAATTTCTCTTTCAGTTGGCCGATAATTTCCTTATCGTATTTTTCTCTTAGTCTGGGAGCTGCCATTGGTAATTTATCCTTGCCGATGAATTTCCGACCCATCGGTCGTTGGTGTTTATCTTGTTATTGGTTCGGGCGACCGTTCGTTAGATGAACTTGTCTGTTTTCTTGGAATAGCGTTGTAGCTTACCAGCATCGTTCAGGCGGCGTCCGGTGCGGGTCGGTTCACCCGTTGCAGGATCTACAAGCATCAGATTGCTGAGGTGGATACCCGCTTCGCGTTTCTCGATGCTGCCCTGCGGATTGTTAGCGTTAGGCTTTAAGTGCTTGGTTACCATATTGGCTCCCTCCACTATCGCCCGCTCCTTGTCGATCAGCATGGTCAACACTTTACCCGTTTTTCCTTTCGAGTTGCCGGAAATAACTTTCACCATATCGCCGCTGCGAATGTGAAACTTAGGCTGCATTTTCTTTTTCTTTTCCATTGTCATTCTGCTTTATGCGTTCAAAGAACTGCGGCGGATTTCTTAAAGAACCTCGGGGGCCAGAGAAACGATTTTCATAAACTGCTTCTCGCGCAATTCACGGGCTACGGGACCGAAGATACGAGTGCCACGGGGCTCGTTGTTGGCTGCCAATAATACGGCTGCATTGTCCTCGAAGCGGATATACGTGCCATCTTTACGACGGATCTCCTTCTTAGTGCGTACGACCACGGCTTTGGAAATAGTACCTTTCTTCATATTGCTGGAAGAAAGCGCGTGCTTAACCGTTACTACGATCTTATCACCCACGGAAGCGTAACGCTTGCCGGTTCCGCCCAATACCCGAATTACAAGTACCTCTTTGGCGCCGCTGTTGTCGGCTACGGACAGTCTTGATTCTTGCTGTACCATTGTTATTTCGCTTTTTCAATGATTTCTACTAAACGCCACCGCTTATGCTTACTCAGCGGGCGGGTTTCCATCACGCGGATCGTATCACCGATACCGCAATCGTTATTCTCATCGTGTACCATCAGCTTGGAGGATTTCTTCATGATCTTCTCGTACATCGGATGCTTTACTTTTCGATCGACTCGGATCACACAAGACTTTTCCATCTTGTCGCTCACTACCAAGCCGATTCTTTCTTTGCGTAGCTTTCTGCCATGCTCGTCGGGCTGGGCAGATTCTGCTGACTTCGCTGGTGCTTCCGCTTTCGCCTGCACTTCCGGCTGAATCACTTCTTCTGTGTTAGCCACCTCTTCTGTTTTGGTCTGTTCTTCCATAATTTCTTAGGCCGCAGGGCTGTTTTGCGTTTGGGAAGTTTTTACGGTAAGCGCTGTCAGAAGACGGGCTACCTGCTTACGCGCCGCCCGAATGCGCAGGGGGTTTTCGATTGGAGAAACCGCGTGGGCAAACCGAAGTCGAAGCAGACGCTCGCGCTCCTTGGTTATTTCTTCCTGTAACTGATCAGCCGAAAGGGCTCTGATTTCTTCGTTATTCATTACAATGTCAATTTTGAAAAGTTCAAAAAGCTTCTCAGCCTTTCTATGACTCCTGGTAATCGCGACGGACGACGAATTTGGTCTTCAAAGGCAGCTTTTGGGCCGCCAGGCGGAGGGCTTCGTTCGCCGTGGCTAAATCCACGCCACCTGCTTCGAAGATGATACGTCCCGGTTTTACGGTAGCCACCCAGTATTCCGGGGCACCTTTACCTTTACCCATCCGCACCTCAGCGGGCTTCTTCGTAATGGGCTTGTCAGGAAAAACCCGGATCCATACCTGGCCTTCACGCTTCATGGCGCGGGTGACCGCAATACGGGCGGATTCAATCTGGCGGGCGGTGATCCAACCCGGCTCGAGTACTTTGATGGCGAATGATCCGAAAGCTATCTGGTGTCCGCGCGAAGCGATTCCGTTGAAACTTCCTTTTCCTTTCTGCTGCTTGCGAAATCTGGTTCTTTTCGGCTGTAACATGATTCTTATCTATAATTACCGACGACGGGCGTCGAATGTCGTTCTATCTGTTTCCTCCCCGGCCACCACCGCCACCGCTTCCGCCACGGCCTCCTCCGCCGCCACTTCCACCGCGACCACCGCCGCCAGAATTACCGCCTCTGCCGCGACGACGATCACCGCGATCATTGTCTCCGCGACCGCCGCGACGATCACCGCGTCCACCGCCACCGGCAGCACGGTCATTTTTATCGGATTGAGCCGTAGCTGCACTTGGCGTGAGGTCGCGCTTGCCGTACAACTCGCCTTTGAAAACCCACACCTTGATACCGATTTTTCCGTACACAGTTTGGGCTTCGGAAATAGCGTAGTCGATGTCTGCGCGCAGCGTGTGCAGCGGAATGCGTCCTTCTTTGTATTCTTCCGTTCGGGCGATTTCGGCACCACCCAGACGACCCGAGCAACGGATTTTGATTCCCTGCGCACCCACCCGCATAGCCGAAGAAATGGCTTGCTTCATAGCGCGACGGTAGGAAATACGGGCCTGCAATTGCTGGGCGATTCCTTCGCCAACTAATTTCGCGTCGGTTTCGGGGCGCTTAATCTCGTATATGTTGATCTGGACATCTTTGCCCGTGATCGTTTTCAATTCTTCTTTGATACGATCCACTTCGCTGCCGCCCTTACCAATCACGATACCCGGACGAGCAGTGTGGATAGTAAGCGTAACCCGCTTCAACGTACGCTCGATAACCACTTTGGAAATCGAACCCTTGGGGATACGCGCCTGAATATAATTTCGGATTTTTTCGTCTTCGACCAGTTTATCGGAGAAGTCTTTTCCACCGTACCAGCTTGAGTCCCATCCTCTGACAATTCCTAGTCTCAGACCAATTGGGTTTACCTTTTGTCCCATCTAATTATGCTCTTTTTATGATTCGGTGTTAGTTTCTTCTTCTTCCGCCATACGGATCAATCCAGATTCGGTAGAGGCGTCGTCGATTACCAGCGTAATGTGATTGGAACGCTTTCGGATCCGGTGGGCGCGGCCCTGCGGAGCGGGGCGAAGGCGCTTAAGCATCCGGCCCCCGTCGATGAATATGGTCTTCACGTACAAGTCGGCGTCGCCAATTTCGGCATCCTCGTTTCCTTGCTGCCAGTTAGCGACAGCCGAAAGCAGTACCTTGCGGATAACGGCGGCACCCGCGTTGGGCTGGAATTTCAGGATAGCCAGGGCTTGGCTGACCTTTTGACCGCGCACCAGATCCGCTACCAAACGCATTTTGCGCGGGGAGGTCGGTACGTCTTTAAGTATTGCTCTTGCTTCCATGTTATTTTATGTTTAGCTGTTTAGCTGTTTAGCTGTTTAGCTCGGCTAGAATGATTACCATTTGTTGTAAAACCCAGTCTTCAACAGCTAACCATCCTCCTATCGTCTTCCTTTGTCCTTTTTGGCCGTGTGACCCCGGAAGTTCCGCGTGGGCGAAAATTCACCCAGCTTGTGACCCACCATGTTCTCGGTGACGTACACCGGAATGAACTTGTTGCCATTATGTACGGCGAAGGTGTGGCCGATGAATTCGGGAGAAATCATCGAACGGCGCGACCAGGTCTTGATGACTGACTTGCGGGCGGCGTCGTTCATCGCGTGGATTTTGTTCTCCAAACGATAATCGATGTAAGGGCCTTTTTTTAATGAACGTGACATATCGCTTACTTACTTTTTACGTCTGCTAATAATCATTTTCGAAGATTGCTTCTTCCTATTCCTGGTCTTCAAGCCCTTAGAGAACTGACCGTTGCGTGAGCGTGGCTGACCACCGGAGGCGCGACCTTCGCCACCACCCATGGGGTGATCGACCGGGTTCATGGCAACACCACGAACGCGGGGACGGCGTCCCAACCACCGGCTACGGCCCGCCTTACCAAGCGTAACGTTCATGTGAGTAGAGTTACCGATGGTACCGACCGTTGCGAGGCAAGTCGAAAGAATCATCCGCATTTCGCTCGATGGCAAACGCAGTACGGCGTACTTGCCTTCCCGTGCCACTAACTGAGCATACGTGCCAGCCGAGCGGGCGATCTGACCGCCCTTGCCGGGCGTCAGTTCAACGTTATGGACGATCGTACCAATGGGCATGGCACCGAGTGGCATCGTGTTGCCTACTTCGGGGGCGATTCCGCTGGTACCGGAAACAATTTTTTGACCGACATTCAGGCCATTGGGGGCCAGGATATAGCGCTTTTCGCCATCGCCGTATTGCACTAATGCGATACGAGAAGAGCGATTGGGGTCATATTCCACGGTCAGGACTTCGGCAGGTTCGTCGAAACGGTTGCGCTTGAAGTCGATGACGCGGTAGCGACGCTTGTGTCCGCCACCGATGTATCGTGCCGTGCGGCGTCCCTGACTGTTCCGGCCACCCGTCCGTTTGATCGGTTCGAGCAGGCTTTTCTCCGGCTTGGAAGCCGTGATTTCGGTGAAGGCCGGGGCGACCCGGGTGCGTTGCCCCGGCGTCGTTGGTTTTAGTTTTTTAACTGCCATGATTGTATGGTCTCAGTTTTGTTGGTCTTTATATTCGAGGGAAGTGAGAGGTTTGAGTAGACGGACTGGCAGTCCGTACCACATCACATTACACTTCTCCGTAGAGGTCGATGATTTCGCCTTCGGCTACGGTGATGATGGCTTTCTTGTAAGTCGAGGTCTTCCCCGTTACCTGCTTGCCACCCGACACGCGCGTTTTGGATTTACCGATGCTGCGCATGGTGTTCACCTTTTCCACTTTCACATCGAACATTTTCTCGACCGCATCTTTGATCTCGAATTTGTTCGCCGTTTTCTCCACCTCGAAGGTGTATTTCCGCAAAGCTCCCTGGGCGGTCACTTTTTCGGTTATGATCGGACGCTTAAGTACACTCATCTTATTGGTATCTATTCAAAATGTTATCCAGAACAATCAGGGCGGGTTCGCTGATCAGCAGACGATCGGCGTGCAGCAGCTCGTAGGTGTTGACCTGCGAGGCCGTGGTGATTTTAGTCTTGGGAATATTACGCCCCGACAGGTACACGTTGTTATCTGCCTCGCCCAGAATCAGGAGCGTTTTCTTGCCCGTCAGCGAGTGCGCATCCAGGAAATTCAGGTAATCCTTAGTCTTGGGGGCATCGAAAGTGAAATTCTCCAAAATCATCACCGCGTCGGCTTGCGCCTTGGCGGCCAGCACCGACTTGCGGGCCAGTACTTTCGTCTTCTTGTTGATCTTGAAACCGTAGTCGCGGGGACGGGGGCCGAAGATGCGGCCACCACCGACCATCACGGGGGAACGACGGCTACCGGCACGCGCACCGCCCGTACCTTTCTGACGCTTCAGCTTGCGGGTGGAGTAATTCACCTCGCCGCGCTCTTTGGCCTTGTGCGTTCCCTGGCGCTGATTGGCCAGGTACTGCTTTACGTCCAGATATACGACGTGTTCGTTGGGTTGAATTCCGAAGATTTCTTCCGACAGCGTTACTTTCTTGCCGGTGTCTTCGCCCTTTACATTTAATATTGACAGTTCCATCGGATTATTTCTCAATGATTACGAATGATTGCTTGGCACCGGGAACCGAGCCACTAATAACCAGCAGGTTCTGCTCGGGGATAATTTTCAACACGCGCAGGTTTTGGATCGTCACGCGGTTGCCGCCCATGCGACCTCCCATGCGGAGTCCTTTGAATACCCGTGAGGGGAACGAACAGGCACCGATGGAGCCGGGGTGACGGGCGCGGTTGTGCTGACCATGGGTTTGTCCACCCACACCCGAGAAACCGTGGCGCTTTACGACGCCTTGAAAGCCGCGTCCTTTTACCTTACCGACTACGTCCACGAAATCGCCCTCGGCGAAAACATCCGCAACCTCTAGCGTATTTCCTAGTTCGAATTGACGGGCGAAGTACTTGAACTCGACCACTTTGCGCTTGGGCGTAGTACCCGCCGCCTTGAAGTGACCCAGCATCGGCTTGGTGGTGTTCTTCTCTTTCTTCTCGCCGTAAGCGAGCTGAACGGCTTTGTAGCCATCTTTTTCTTCAGTCCTGAGTTGCGTTACGACGCAAGGACCCGCCTGAATCACCGTACATGCCAGAGCCTGCCCGTCAGCATCGTACAAACTGGTCATTCCGATCTTTTTTCCTATTAAACCAGACATCTTTTATTGTTTTAAAATAGCAGGGATTGAACCTTTTTTTGAAACGGACTGCAAAGTTAGGAAAACCTTTCAGACTTCCTACCCAGCCCCTCATTTATTTTTCTGATTCTCAACAAAAAAGGTCAGATGCGTGTGACATCTGACCTCAATCGCCGTGGAAAGCGCCAGTCAATACTTGACATGGCCTCTTCTTTGGGGAAGAACTCAGATGCGGTTTCCGAAAGTGGACCTTCACCCGACCAATATGTTGTTAGCTGTTTAGCTGTTTAGCTGTTTAGCTGTTTAGCTGTTTAGCTGTTTAGCTGTTTAGCTGTTTAGCTGTTTAGCTGTTTAGCTGTTTAGCTGTTTAGCTGTTTAGCAAGTTTTTACTTTGAGTCTCAGTTCCAGTTTTTGAACAAAAGTCTAAAAATAAAAGGCTAACAGCTAATGGCTGCTTATACCTTAATCTCTACATCGACGCCACTGGGCAGTTCGAGTTTCATCAAGGCATCGACCGTCTTGGCGCTGGACGAGAAGATATCCACCAAACGCTTGTAGGTGCAAAGCTGAAATTGCTCCCGTGCTTTTTTGTTGACGTGCGGCGAACGCAGTACCGTGAACTTCTCCTTCTTCGTTGGCAAAGGAATGGGGCCGCTGATTACCGCGCCCGTGGCCTTCACTGCCTTGACAATTTTCTCCGCCGAAGCATCGACCAGCATGTGGTCGAAGGATTTCAGCTTAATGCGAATTTTCTGATTCATTCTAATGGTTTGTAGGCTGGTTCATTATAATAGGTGTCCGTTCCCGACGAACGACCACTGACGAAAGAACCATTTGCTTCGCTGGTGGTAAGAATGAAAATCGAGCGGATTAGTATTCGTTGACACCTACCCTACCGAAAATCGAGTCGCAAAATTAGACTAATTTCTTGCGAAAACAAATCCAAAATTTATTTTTCAAGAAAACAATCTCTCTGTAAGCCGAACTTTTTCGTCGTTGATCTCAAAACAGAGAAGGCCAGCTTCATACTAGAGCTGGCCTTCTCTGTTTATTAAAAGTCCAAACGATCTCTTGGCATTAAAAATCAAGAGCCAAATAAGCCCACGCTTCTAATGCATTAAGCATTCACCGGCCCTCCCTTCGCCTTTGTAATCACCGCGTCGGCCAGGCCGGAGGGGATGATGTCGTAGTGCGAGAAGGTCAGGCTAGCCGTGGCGCGGCCCGAGGTGATGGTGCGGAGGTCGGTCACATAGCCGAATAGTTCGGACAGCGGCACGTCGGCCTTCACGACTTGTGAACCGGCTTTGGTATCCATGCCCTTCATCAGGCCACGGCGACGGTTGAGGTCGCCCGTGATGGGACCCGTGTATTCTTCGGGAGAAACTACCTCGACGGCCATGATGGGTTCGAGCAGTTTGACACCCGCGTGGCGGGCTGATTCCTTAAAGCCGATGCGGGCGGCCATCTCGAAAGAGAAGGAGTCGGAGTCCACATCGTGGAAAGAGCCGTGGAACAGGCGCACCTTCATCGAATCCAGCGGATAGCCGGCCAACGGGCCGTTTTTCATGGCCTCGTCGAAGCCTTTCTGAACCGAAGGAATGAATTCGCGGGGAATGGCACCACCGACGATGGCGTTCTCGAACTGCAAACCCTGCTCCACTTCCTTGCCTTCTTCGGCGTCGTCGCGGGGTCCGATTTCGAAGGCGATGTCGGCAAATTTACCGCGACCACCCGTTTGCTTCTTGTAAACCTCGCGGTGCTCGTAAGTCTTGGTCAGCGCCTCCTTGTAGGCTACCTGCGGGGCGCCCTGGTTGATCTCTACCTTGAACTCGCGGCGCATCCGGTCGATGATGATTTCCAGGTGCAGCTCACCCATGCCGCGGATGATGGTCTGACCCGTCTCCTCGTCGGTGTTGACTTGCAGCGTGGGATCCTCCTCGATCAGCTTCGCAATGGCGTTACCGAATTTGTCCTGGTCAGCGCTCTTCTTAGGCTCGATGGCGTAGCCGATAACCGGCTCGGGGAATACCATCGACTCGAGAACGATGGGGTGCTTCTCGTCCGAAAGGGTGTCGCCCGTTTTAATGTCTTTAAAACCAACCACAGCACCGATATCGCCCGCTTCGAGACGGTCGATTTGATTTTGCTTGTTGGCGTGCATCTGGAAAATGCGGGAAATACGCTCCTTGTTGCTCGAACGGTTGTTCAAGACATAAGAACCCGATTCCAGCGTGCCCGAATAGGAACGAATGAAGCACAAGCGGCCCACGTAGGGGTCGGTGGCAATTTTAAAGGCCAGGGCGCAGAAGGGGTCATCGCCCTTAGGCTCACGCGTGATTTTTTCTTCGCTGTGGGGGTCGGTACCCGTAATCGTGCCACGATCCAGGGGTGAGGGCAGAATCGCCATCACGTAGTCCAGCATGGTCTGCACGCCTTTGTTCTTGAAAGAAGAACCGCACACCATCGGTACGATCTTCATGCTGATCGTCGCGGCGCGCAGGGCGTCCAAAATTTCGTCTTCCGAAATGGATTTGGGATCCTCGAAGTACTTTTCCAGGAGGGTATCGTCAAACTCGGCCACGGCTTCGAGCAACTTCTCGCGCCACTCCTTGGCTTCCTCGACCATGTCCTCAGGAATGGGGACCTCCGTAAAGGTCATGCCCATGTCCTCCTCGTTCCACTCGATGCCCCGGAAGTTGATCAAATCGACCACACCCCGGAAGTTGTCTTCGGCCCCGATCGGCAACTGCAAAGGCACCGCGTAGCTGCCCAGCATTTCTTTCACCTGCTCACAAACCATCAGGAAGTCCGCTCCCGAGCGATCCATCTTGTTCACGAAGCCGATACGGGCCACGTTGTAGTTATTGGCCAGACGCCAGTTCGTTTCCGACTGCGGCTCGACGCCATCCACGGCACTAAACAGGAAAACTAGTCCGTCCAACACGCGGAGGGAGCGGTTCACCTCCACCGTGAAGTCCACGTGGCCGGGGGTGTCGATGATGTTGATGTGATATTTCTCGTCGCGGTACATCCAGTCCACCGTGGTAGCGGCGGACGTAATGGTGATGCCTCGCTCCTGCTCCTGCTCCATCCAGTCCATGGTGGCGGCACCGTCGTGTACCTCGCCGATCTTGTGGCTGACACCCGCGTAATAAAGGATACGCTCGGTGGTGGTGGTTTTGCCCGCGTCGATGTGGGCGGCAATCCCGATATTCCGGGTCAATCTTAGGTCACGTGCCATGCTGGAAGTGAATGTTTAAAGGTCTGTTGCTAAATGTGTAATGCGGCTGAAAACGGACGAATTAGCAGATTAGTGCCTCCCCTCCCGAAAATCGAGTCGCAAAAATAGTGTTTTATTTTTGTTTAGTCAATTATTGGGGTGTTTTTCTCAGAGAAGCGAGCTTGTGAGCCGTGATTTGAGGTCAGTTTTAAAAGCTAACCGCAAAATCGGCTTTTTTAGCGGTCGGAAGATGAGGGGAAACATAACGAAGGACAATCTGATTATTTCTCCAGCAACCAAGTATCGCCGCCCTCATTGCTAAACCCAATTACCCCCAGTTCAGCACTAAAATAGAGTACATTGATATCCCAGTCGAGCCGCTCCGGGTTAGATGATTTGGTAGTTGCAGTTGGCAAACGGTTGTTGACGCTTGTAATTTTTCGAACATTACGAACCTGCTGGTTCCCGATTTGTAAAGTCACCAATTCGGTTTTGTCATTTAGATCAATCGGATATTGATGTCCAGTCGTACCATTCCACTCCCACATAAGCATTCTCGAATGCAGTTTGGCAGGAGACGATAAATCGGGTTTGCCTGAGGCATCCGAGGCAGACGGGCTTTTACGATAGTTGATTACCCATTTGTTGATTTTCCCATTCAAGTTTTTAAACGTGATTATCCGTTCGTCGTAATCGTAATATTTAGAAGCATACTCGCTTAAAAAGCCCATTCCTCTTGTGTACTCACTTTTCCTTTGGATTATTTCCTCCACTTGATAAGACCGACTCGGTGCTGTCAGGCTGTTGAATACTAAGATCCTGCCTTTCTGGTAGTCGATGAATGTTTTTGTGTCGTTCTTGTCGAATCTGAGATAAGGGTATCTTGAATCAGTCTCAAAGGAACAGCTACCCAATGAGACAACTATCAGAATAGCGAGAGCTACTTTTCCACTTAGAGGAATCCATTCGATTGCATGGTTGACGGTCGAGCTATGACGGATTCGCTTAACAGTTTCGTCAACAGACTCGCTTTCGGAGATTGGCTTTTCCATAGCTATTCCAGTTTTTTATCCAAATATACATTACCCTTATACAAATAAAAAGCCCACTCCTGACGAAGCGGGCTTTCCCGGTATTTTCAAAAAAAACTGGTTTCCTAGAAACGGAAGTGGGAGAACGCCTTGTTGGCTTCGGCCATGCGGTGCGTGTCGTCCTTTTTCTTTACGGCGGCACCTTCTCCTTTGGCGGCGGCCATAATCTCGGCGGCCAGGCGATCCATCATGGTCTTCTCGCCGCGCTTGCGGGCGTAGCTGATGAGCCACTTCATCCCCAGCGACTGCTTGCGCTCGGGACGTACTTCGGTAGGCACCTGGAAAGTGGCACCACCCACGCGGCGGCTTTTTACCTCCACGCCGGGCGTTACGTTGTTCAGGGCTTTGCGGAACAGATCGAGTCCGTTGTCGCCGGTTTTTTTCTCTACTTGCTCAATGGCGTCGTAAAAAATCGTGAAGGCGGTGCTTTTCTTGCCGTCGTACATCAGGTTATTGACGAACTTGGTCACCATCACATCGCGGAACTTCGGGTCGGGCAGAATGTACCGCTTCTTTGGTTTTGATTTTCTCATTGCTTCTAAAAATTAAAATAGGTTTCGTTTTGCAACTCATTCACCCCAAACCATAAGCTCAGGATTACTTCCCCTTCATATCAAGTCTTTTGCCTAATAAAAAGTCGAGACTGCGGATTGATTATTTCTTCTTTTTGGCGGGTGCCGCCTCTTGTCCGGGCTTGGGGCGCTTGGCGCCGTACTTGGAGCGACGCTGCTTGCGGCCGTTTACGCCGGAGGTATCCAGGGCACCCCGGATGATGTGGTAACGCACACCGGGCAGGTCTTTCACCCGTCCGCCGCGAATCAGCACGATCGAGTGCTCCTGCAGGTTGTGGCCTTCACCGGGGATGTAGGCGTTTACTTCTTTCTGGTTGCTGAGGCGCACGCGGGCCACCTTGCGGAGGGCCGAGTTGGGCTTCTTGGGCGTCGTGGTGTACACGCGGGTGCACACGCCCCGGCGCTGCGGGCAGGAATCCAAAGCCGGAGACTTGGATTTCCACGTCATTTTCTCGCGTCCTTTACGGACTAATTGTGAAATAGTAGGCATTTAACTTTTTGATTTTGAACGGCTAATGAGCTATTCGTTCTGATAGATACAGTTTTTTTGAAAAAATCGGACTGCAAAATTAGGGAAAAGCCGCTGATTTGCAAGGCTCGGGGCGAAAGTTTTCCGGGGAGAGCGATCAATGCACTCCCTCCATTCGGTTTTTAAAAACGTACACTAGTTTGTATGTCCTGCTCATCTCAATGATTTCGTCCCAATGAGCAGATACGAAAATGTGGAAATCCCGCAGTTTCATATTGCCAACTCTTAAATGAATAATGCGGGGAGGGGGATCTGAAAGCAGAATCCGGTCGGAGTAATCCCGATCCTTAGTAATAATGGTCAGTTTGCGCGATTTGGCATACTGCCAAATTTCGGTATCCGCTGCCTTGGGATTGAGGTCTCTTTGGTGAATATACTCGTCTGTATGCCAAAGCGAAAAATAATAAGGCAGGTTGATGTCGATCAGATAGCGGGGCATCGTCACGCGGCGAACTGCCTGACCGCGTACTGACGATCGATGCTGGCCAGGGCGAATTGCAAGCAAGCTTCGATGTCTTCGGCTTCAAGGTCAGGATACTGATCCAGGATTTCCTCGTGGCTGTCACCAGCAAAGACGTATTCCAAAATGGTCTTTACCGTAATCCCCATACCCCGAACGGTAGGGCGGCCGTTGCAGAGTGCCTCGTCGATTGTAATTCTATCGCTGATGTAAGTCATAACGGTTTGCCTCTTTAGGTTTTAGCAAAAATAGTTTTTCGATGTCGCCAAACCAAACGTTGGTTCAGTAAAACGGTGCCCACCTTTACTTTTCACCCAAAAGCTTATCGCATGAAATTTCTTGTTTCCTTCCGAATCGTGGGATCGCTCCTTTCCTCCCTCCTCCTTTCCTCCTCTCTCCTCCTGGCGCAATCACCCGTCAACCTCATCTTCGACACCGACATCGGCCCCGACTACGACGATGTGGGCGCGATGGCCGTGCTGCACACATTGGCCGACAGCGGACAGGTAAACATCCTGGCGACGGTAGCCAGCAACCAGTCGGAGTACATCGCCGGGGTGCTGAGTGTGCTGAACACTTACTTCGGAAGGCCCGGCATTCCCATCGGCGTAGTACGCGGACGGGGCGTCAACCTGGTGGCGGGGCAAAAGTGGGATTCGCTGCTGGTGGCGAAGTATCCGCATCGAGTTGAAAACAATGAGCAGGCCGAGGACGCGCTGACGCTCTATCGTCGCATCCTGGCCGAGCAACCTGATGGCAGCGTGACGATCGTGACCGTGGGTTTCCTGACTAACATGGCCGATCTTCTCATCTCGAAACCCGACCAATACTCGCCACTCAGTGGTAAGGATTTGGTCAGAAAGAAAGTCAAAAAGCTTGTAAGCATGGCGGGGCGCTTTCCCAATGCCCGGGAATTCAACGTGTACCTCGACCCGGTGTCGTCCAAAATCGTGTTTGACGGCTGGCCCACGCCCGTCGTTTTCAGCGGCTATGAGATAGGCAGCCGAGTGCATACCGGACTGCCTTTGTCCAAAAATGATAAAATCAGTAATTCGCCCGTGAAGGATGTTTTTGCGCAGAGTATTCCCATGAACCCCCAAGACGCCAAGGGCCGCATGAGCTGGGATCAGACCGCCGTGCTGGTAGCCATCAAAGGCCACGAACCCTACTACGACTTGGAGGAAGGCCGCTTCGTGGCCCGTGACAACGGCAGCAGTGATTGGGACGCGAAAGGAAAGGGTCACTTCCGGTTAGTGGAAAAAATGCACGTGCCGCAAGTGGAAAAAGTACTGGAAGGCTTGATGGCGCGATGAGCGGCGCAATCAGTCGATAATCTCGGTATCGAAAGTCACTCCTGCACTCACCGTGCGGTGGACGGGACATTTCGAGGCGATTTCTTTGAGCTTTTCCTTCTGCTTTTCGTCCAGGTCACCGACAAATCTCAGTTTTTTCCGGATCAAGTCGATGCGGCCCATTTGTTCGGTCTCGACATTTATTTCGTCCGTATGCACTTTGGCGTGAGATAGGTACACGAAAACTTCCTGCAAGTCCCACTTTTTCCTTTCGGCGTAAAGTTTCACGGTCATGGCCGTGCAAGTACCGATGGCGGCATTGAGGTAGTCGTAGGGCGAGGGGCCCAAGTCCTGGCCGCCGACGGTGGCCGGTTCGTCGGCAATCATCGTATGGCGCTCGGTGAAGATTTGGGTAGTGAAGTCATCCGCCAAATCCAGGTGCACGACGACCTGCTCACCTTCGGTAGAGATTTTTTCTTCGGGCTTCGGTGCCAGGTCGATGTAGCGCGACGCCCAGGAGGCGATCACTTCGGCCACGTACACGGCGTCCTCTTTCTTGGTGAGCAGATGGTCGGCCCCGTCCAGGCTTACGAAGCTTTTGGGATGGTGCGCATTGTGGTACAGTTTGCTGGCGTTGCCGATGTCCACTATTCTGTCCTGTGGGGAGTGCGCCACCAGAAGCGCCTTGCGCAAATCGCCAATCATTCCCAGCAGGTTGTGTTCTTCAAGATCCGCAATAAACTGTTCCCGAATCGTGAAAGGCCGTCCGCCGATATTGGCTTCAAAAGAATCACTGGCCACCAACTTCTCGGGTTGGTACCTCAGCAGCTTCTTCACGTGCTCGGGTTCGGAAGGCGACCCGATGGTCGCCACGGCTTTTACCTCGGGCAGGTGAAAAGCGGCCATCAGCACCGCCGTACCGCCCAGCGAATGGCCGATGAGCAGCTCGGGGGCCTGGTAGTTCTTGGCCAGAAACTCGCACACGTCGATGATGTCGCTGACGTTGTTCGAGAAATTGGTATCGGCAAATTCCCCCTCGCTCCTACCCAGGCCGGTAAAATCAAAACGCAATACCGCGATTCGCCGGGAGGTGCATTGCATGGCGATGTTCCTGACAATGCTCAGATTACTGGTACAGGTGAAGCAGTGCGCAAAAACCGCGTATTGCAGCGGCGTCCCGGTGGCGGGCACTTCCAGGCGAGCGTTCAGGTTCAGGCCACTTTTGGTGGGTATGGTGAGTGCGTGTGATTTCATGGATTTTCAAGCTGGGTTTGAGGTCGTTGAACAATGTTATCGTACGTAATCCAACTTTCTGGGCACGGTATAGATTTCCCGCTGCCGTCCGTCGATGTACCGAAAGCCGTCCTTATCGAAGTAGCCGTCTTCTTCCAGCATAATCCTGATTGTTTTGTTCCACTCATCGATTTTCACGGCGGCATTGAGTTCGATGGAGTAGGCGGTGTTCTCGAAGAGCGGGTAGTCGCCCGGCCCCTTGATGCCGCCCTGCGCGTCCCACATCCCGATGGTCGGGCCGGCGGCGTGGCCGTGCAAGCCGATGGGGTGCGTGTAAATCGTGCCATTGATGCCTTCTTGCTCCGACTGCGCCAGGGCGTCGAGCAAAATCTGGTTGCCGGACTTACCCGCCGTAAACTGCTCGGTCAGGATTTCTTGCAAGCGGTTGCCCTGCTGGAAGGCTTTCTTGAGATAATCGGGTACGTCGGTTTCGCCGGGTTTCAGCACGTAGGCGATTTGCTGCTGGTCGGTATTCAGGCGCAGGTACGTGATGCCAAAGTCGGTGTGGATCAGGTCGCCGGGCATGATGACTTCCTGGCCAGGCCGCTTGGCAAAGGTGCGCAGGTGGTCGAACCTGTTGGCATCGGCGCGCTGTACGTCCACCGTGGGATGAAACCAGGTGTCGAGGCCCAGGTCGGTGACGCGCTGGCGCAGGTACCACACCACGTCGTCGGTGGTCGTCACGCCGGGTTGGATGACTTTCTCCGAAAAAGCTTCCTGAATGATTTGGTGCGAGATGCGGCAGATCATCGGGTAAATCGCCATTTCTTTCTCGGTGCGGGTTTCGAGCCAGGCCACGGCCAGGCGGTCGGCGGAGGTGACTTTGGCCTGGTATTCTTTGGGTAGCTTAGCCATGAATTCCTGCTGCTCGGTGTAAGTCAGGCCATCGGCGTGGGCGTAATTTTTGGAGTAGTTGAGGGCGATTTTCTTCGGATTTTTCTCCTTAATCACCTTCACCAAAGCCTCCCATTGGTCGGGGTTAGAGCTAAGATCCCACTCGCCTTTCAATAGCGTACCCACATCGTAGCGGGCGATGGCTAGTTTGTCCAAAGGTTTGTCGCCGCCGGGATCGTAGAAAACCATGATCGTCCGCCGCCGCGCCGACAGCCAGGTGCTGGGCAGCATGGTGCGCATGACGGGGTCTTCGTTGTACTCGCGCGAGATGATGACCCACATGTCCACGCCCTCGCGGCGCATCAGGCGGGGCAGCAGGTTCTCGAAGCGATCTTCCAGAATGGCGTCCACGGTCGCGGCGCGTTCGCGCTCGGCCAAGACGACGGGGAGGTGTTGGGTGTAGGCTTTGTAGGTGAAAAGCAGAAGGAGGGTTAGGCAGAAGGGGAGTTTGGTGAGCACGGTTTTTAATGATGAGTTATGAATGATGAATAAGGTAGTCTGCGGTTCTAAAAATAAGGTGGAAAAACTTGCGGTTCAAATTTTTCGTTATCTTCACGCAACTTATTCAAAACTACGCTGCTATGAAAGCACCAAGAACAAAACTGGTTCGCCAGATTCTCAGCGACCGCAAACTGGCCAAGGAATTTATGGGCAAGGTAATTCTAGGAGCCCGGTCGGACAAAAACCAGTACATCGTGGTGGACGGAAAAAAGTACGAAATACTTTCGCTGCGGGCTTCCACTTCGAACCGCAAATAGCCAAATGACTGCCCCATGAACATTGCGTTTGGTGCGCTGGTCATTTTCTTTCTCCTTTTTCCCGGAATCGTTTTCCGAATCTCTTACCTGGACGGCCCGTACAGCCGCCGTACGGTGCAATCGTCTTTTGTAGATGAGCTAATCCTTTCCTTGGTTCCTGCCTTCATTGTTCAATTTCTCGGATACCTCGTGGTCGAAAACCTGCCCACGATTCCCGTCGAGGTGGACGAGAAACTGATTTATCAACTTGTCACCGGGCAGCCCACTGTCGACTTTGCAAATATCGAGCGTGGGCTCACTGGCTTTTTCGGGTACCATTTTCTGGTTTATATAATGGCTTTTGCCGCTGGGAAACTGATTCGACGGATAGTACTACGCAACAAACTCGACTACAAATACCATTTCCTAAGAATTCACAACGAATGGTACTACCTGCTGACGGGGCGATTTTACACCCCGGAAGCTGTCCCTGAAAATCCAGGGGTCGATGTCTACGCAGATTTGCTCGTAGAAACTAAGGAAGGTAGCTATCTCTACTCAGGTTTGGTCAAGGATTTCTTTCTTTCTAAAGACAATGGGCTGGATCGTATTTACTTCGAGCAGATATTCAGACGCAGGCTGGAAAGCGATCTGACGAATCAGCCGGATCTGACAATACAGGATGAGAAGGTTGAAAAATGGCTGGACAGCCGATATTACGAAATGCCGGGAGATATTTTCGTCATTCCTTACGCTCAGATCAAGAACATCAATGTGCGATATTTGTATTTTAAAGCAGTTGAGATGGAAACTGACACGACTGACAGCGCAGGTTCAGCTACTGGTCAAGAATCAAGTTAGTAAACTTGATCTTCCGGTTTCTTTTTACAAAATGAAAAGAATTCCTGCCCTCAAAATACTCCTTCTCGCCCTCCTGCTTGCCACCGAAACAGCCTTCGCGCAAGAACCCGCCGAAGCAACCTCCATCTGGACAGGCTTCGAGAAAGTGGATTTCCCCTTTGAAAACACTTCGGCTTATTTCATAAAACCGAAACAGCCGCTGCCCGGCAATCCCTGGGTGTGGCGGGCGCATTTTCCCAACTTTCACCCCGAAATGGACAGCCTGCTGGTGAGTCGCGGCTTTCACTTGGCCTACGTGAATACCAATAACTTGTTCGGCCACCCCAAAGCGATGCAGGTGTGGGACAAATTTTACGACTACCTCACGACCGAAAAAAACTTCGCCCCCAAAGTGGCACTGGAAGCCATCAGCCGGGGCGGACTGTACGCCTACGGCTGGGCCAAGCGAAATCCCGACAAGGTAACCTGCATTTACGCCGAGGCCCCCGTCTGCGACCCGCGCAGTTGGCCGGGCGGCAAGGGAAAGGGACAAGGCTCGCCCAAAGATTGGGAGCGCTGGCTGGAATTGAACGACCTGACGGAAAGCACAGCAACCGAATCCACGGCGGATACCTTTGACGATATTCCGCTCAATGATTTAGAGGGCATGGCGGCTTTCAAGATTCCGGTGTTGCACGTCGTGAGTTTGCAGGACAAGATCGTTCCGCCCGAAGAAAATACCTTTCCATTGATCGAGAAGTACCTGCGGCTGGGTGGTCCGGCGGCGGTGTACCCCATGAGCCGTGGCGTGCAGACGCTGGAAGGCCATCACTTTGTGATTGAACACATCGACCGCTGGGCCGATTTCATTCAGCAGCACAGCATCCCGGTGGAAAAGCCGCTGGCGCGAACCAGTTACGTGGAAGCCAATGGCGGCTTGGGAACGGCTTTTGCCAAATTTGAAAATAAGAAAATTGGCACCGTCGCTTTCTTGGGCGGCTCGATCACCTACAATCCGGGCTGGCGCAATAAGGTGGGGAAGTACTTGCAGGAACGCTTTCCCGACACAAAATTTACCTTCATCGCCGCCGGGATTTCGTCGCTGGGTAGCACGCCGCATGCCTTTCGCTTCGGGCGCGATGTGCTGGCGCAGGGAACGCCCGATCTGCTTTTTGTGGAAAGCGCAGTCAACGACCGCACCAACGGCTTTTCGGAGAAGACGCAAGTCCGGGCATTGGAAGGTATTTTACAACAGGCCTACGCCGCCAACCCTGCCATGAATATAGTACTGATGCCCTTTGCTGACCCCGATAAGTTCGGTGACTACGAGACAGGCAAGCAGCCCGTGGAAGTGGAAGTCCACCGCAAAGTGGCGGCGCACTACGGCGCGGCGTTCATCAATTTATCGCAGGAAGTCTATGACCGTGTGCAGGCCGGGGAGTTTTCCTGGGAGTACGATTTTAAGAATTTGCACCCCTCACCTTACGGACAGGAGGTCTACTTTCAATCCATAAAGTACTTATTTCAAAATACCCCAATAGAAGGCGATGTCAAACCCGCCCAACTTCCCACACCGCTCGATAAAGCCTCGTACGGCAAAGCCAGTTACCATTCTATCGACGAAGCAAAGGCTTTGAAAGGCTTCTCCATCGACCCATCCTGGAAACCGAATCCGCCCAAAAGTACCCGCGAAGGCTTCGTGAACGTACCGATGCTGGTGGGCGAAAATTCGGACGACTCGTTCGAGTTTGATTTTACGGGAAAAGCGGTGGGTGTGGCCCTCATCTCCGGTCCCGACGCGGGCATTGTTTCCTACCAAATCGACGGCAAGAAAGCGCGGACGCTCGACCTCTTCACCCAATGGAGTCCGAGCCTGCATTTGCCCTGGTACCTGGTGCTGGACGATGAATTAAAATCGGGTAAACACACCCTCAAACTGAGCATCGCCGACACAAAAAATCCGGCAAGCGTCGGAAACGCCTGCCGGATCGTGCATTTGCTGGTCAATGAATAGCGAGAGAATTATTTTTCCTGCTCGTTAAGCGACCAATCGTAGTCCATGTAGGTTACGTTAGCGTCTTTGTTGAGCTTCACGTTGGCGTATTCATTGACCCAGTCGACCACCGTGTCGTCGCCGCGCTGGAAGTCCTTCTTGTACCAGTCGAAGTAAGGCGACAGCTTGGCGTTGCTTGCGTCAGTGATTTTATTTTTGGCCGAATTGTTAATGAATTTCATCCCTTGATCGCGCAGTTGCTCGTCCAGAATTTCGGGAACGTAGGCTTCCTGCCGTAGGTCGGGACACGATTTGGCGGCGCACACCAGCGCAAAATGATAGCGCGGGTCAGACTCGAAACGCTTGCGTAAGGTACCGTGTTCGATCTTGTTGAGATCAAAATCTTCCCCACCAATCTTGAAAAAGCTGATATCCCACGGCGTTTCGGCTGACTTCCCCTGTGCGTCGGACTTGATGTCCTCGATGCTTTTCACCGGGTAGTTTTTCAGAATCAGCTTTACCGTATAAGCATTGTAGGCGTTGATCCAGTACGCCATTTCCTGGTCTTCGGTCCACTCGCCTTTCACGACGGGCGTGTTGCTGAGCAGGGCCAGATACTCGTCAAGCTTGGTTTCGTCTTCGGCCATGCCTTTGTAGTCCACGCGGCCTTCGTCATCGACGTGGGCTTTCAGTAAATCATCCCACTTTTGATGACTGATGGGCAGCGAGGCGTATTGCCACTCGGCTTTGTCTTCTTTTATTTCTTCGGCGGATTTTTCGGAATCGGCTTTGTTGTCGGGGCCGCAGCTTACGGTGGCGAGTAACAAGAATAGGCTCGCCAAACAGGCGAAATTTTTGTGCAGCATGGTTTCGTTATTGAATGATAGGAATTGGAGAGTTTAGCGCATTCGCTAAAACAATCAGACCAATATACGTCGCTACCACCTGGAAAGGTTCAAGATGATATTCTCAGGAGACATCCACCGAGGCTTCTTCGCCATTTTCTATCGCAAATCAGGCCAGTGCCTTTTCATCTCCGCAAGCCTCACCCGGTTTGCGACCGCACACGCCGCAGGTGGCGCCTTCCTCTTGCAAAAAGGGGTTATTGGTAGCACAGGTTCCTTTGAACTCGCCATTCTTGATAAACAGCAAACGAACACTGAACAGCAGAAATCCGGCAAGTACCAGAACAATGGAAAGTGAGATGACAGTGAGCATGGGTTTACAGTTTTTAGGGGCAAGATACGAATTAACGAAATAAAGATTTTGCCCTGATAATAATTTTCAAGGAAATATTTGTAAATAAAAAGGCGCATTATTATATTCGTCGTACTATTCCTAAACCTTACAACCTTCTTAATGATTCCGTCATGATCTACGTCAAGCAAATCCTCGCCGATAAGGCCATTGCCGAAGTGTGGAGCGTACCGCCTACCCAGAGCGTAATCGACACACTACATCTGTTGTCCGAAAAAAATATCGGAGCCGTGGTAGTGCTGGACAACGATAAGCTCGTCGGAATCTTCTCCGAACGCGACTACGCCCGCAAGGGAATCATTCAGGGGCGCAAAGCTAAAAGCACACCCATTTCGGAGGTTATGACGCCCAAAGTCTTCACCGTGGAGCCGGACACTACCATTCAGGAATGCATGGGAATGCTCGGTCAAAAGCGGATCCGTCATCTGCCCGTGCTGGAAAACGACCGTGTGATCGGCGTCATCAGCATCGGCGACGTAGTGAAGTCCATCATGTCGGAGCAAAAGGAACACATCAACTACTTGGAACAGTACATCACGCAATCCTGAATAGTTGTACATCTGACCGTTAGCTCCTTACTAACTTTCCATCGTTCATCGAATAAATGGCCCTCCTCCTCGTCGGCGTTTTCGTTATGGGCTACGCCCTAATCGCGCTGGAACATCCCCTAAAAATCGACAAAGCCGCCTCAGCCCTGCTGACGGGGGTTTTTTGTTGGCTCATCCTGCTGGCTGGCTTCGAGTACATGCCCGCCTTCCAGAACGCTGCGATGCCCGACGACCCGCACGAATTCCTGAACGAATCGCTCTTCGAGCATTTGGGCGAAATCTCCGGCATCCTCTTCTTCCTGCTCGGGGCCATGACCATCGTCGAGTTGGTGGACGCCCACGACGGCTTCCGCGCCATCACGGATCGCATCGCCACCACCGACCGCGTCAAGCTGCTGTGGATCATATCCTGGGTGTCGTTCGTGCTCTCGGCGGGCCTCGACAACATGACGACGACCATCATCATGTGCGCCCTGATTCGCCGCATCGTGCGGCAGCAGGAGAATGTCTGGCTACTGGGTGGCTTCGTCATCGTGGCCGCCAACGCGGGCGGGGCCTTCTCGCCCATCGGCGACGTGACCACGATCATGCTTTGGATCGGCGGACAGGTCACGACGTTCAGCGTGATGCGCGAACTCATTCTGCCTTCGTTTGTGAGTCTGCTGGTGCCGCTGTTGGCCGCTTCTTTCTTCCTGAAAGGCAAAATACAAGCACCCGAGCAACCTTCGGCATTAGGCCACGGGCAAGTGGGCACCACGCCTTTTGAACAAAACGCCATGTTCGTTTTGGGTGGGGCGGGATTACTTTTCGTACCCGTCTTCAAATCTATCACGCACTACCCGCCCTACTTGGGCGTGCTGCTGTCGGTGGGGGCGCTCTGGGCGTTTACCGAAATGCTGCACCGCTCCAAAGAAGTGGAAATCAAGCGCGGCCTGTCAGTGGCTAATATTTTGCGCCGCGTGGATACGCCCAGTATTTTGTTTTTTCTGGGCATTCTGCTGGCCGTGGGAGCGCTGGATACCTCGGGCCACCTGAGGTTACTGGCCACTACGCTCGACGAAACCTTTGGCAATATCTACATCATCGACACGCTCATCGGTATCCTTTCCTCACTAGTGGACAACGTCCCGCTGGTCGCCGCCACGATGGGCATGTACCCCGTTTCGGAGTTCCCGCCCGACAGCGACTTCTGGAACCTGCTGGCCTACTGCGCCGGTACGGGCGGCAGCATTCTCATCATCGGCTCGGCGGCGGGCGTGGCCGCGATGGGTATTCTCAAAATCGACTTCGTGTGGTACTTCAAACGCATCTCCGTTTATGCACTGCTGGGTTATTTTTCGGGAATCGTGGTGTATTATCTGTTGAATTAGCGGCTGTCCGTCGCACGACTGGCCATCGGCTTTCGGCTCTTACCTTCCCATTTGCCAACCCACCCAAAAGCGCATTTCGGCAAAAAACAAATAATGTAACACATGACTCCCCTGATATAACACGTGACTCCCTCTCTCCAAAAAGGAGAGGAGGCCGGGGGAGTGAGGTGACGCAGGTGTCCGATTCCGAACACCTACTGTCCGCTAACGACCACTTTCTTCAAACCTTCTTCTTGTAAAATACTGAAAATCAGCAAACCGACTTGCTGGCACACCCCTTGTGTGCCCTTATGTCATTCAATTATTTCAAAATATAAAAAACTCCGATGCAACGTTTCACCCGCTTCCTGCATCACTCTTAAAACCAACCCAAAGCGAATCATGAAATTTAATCGACTTTATTTAGCTATCATCGCCCTGCTCGTAGCCACTACCACCTTCGCGCAGCGCAACAACGAAAAGCCCTACTTCACCAAAGATTTCACTGAGAACTACCTCGAGGCCGTAAAAGTCCAGACCTCCGGCGGTTTTATTTCGGTGGAAGGCGATAGTAAAAGCGGCGTAACCGTAGAAATGTACGTGCGGGGCAACGACTGGAAAGGCGGCGACCTGGACGACGACGAGATCGAAGACCGCCTGAAAGAATACGACATTACGATCCGCCGTGAGGGCAATAACGTGGTAGCCATCGCTGAGCCGAAAAATCGCAATGGCATGAACTGGAAAAAGGGACTGTCTATTTCCTTTAAGGTGTTTGCGCCCCGTGACTTTAACACCGACCTCCGCACCAGCGGCGGCAGTATTCGCCTGGCCTCATTGAATGGCGAGCAGAAATTTACCACCAGCGGCGGCAGTATCGACGTGGACGACTTGAAAGGCAACATTAAAGGACGCACTTCGGGCGGCAGCATCGAGGCTACCCGATGCTCCGATAACGTGGATCTCGTCACCAGCGGTGGCAGCATCAAGGCCGAGCGCATGGTGGGCAACATTCGCCTGATTACCAGCGGAGGCAGTATTGCGCTGGCCGACCTCAACGGCAAAATTACCGCTACCACCAGCGGCGGCGGCGTGCGGGCCGACGGCATCCAGGGCGACTTCGAAACCCGCACTTCGGGCGGCTCCATCCGTATGAAAAATCTGGCCGCCAGCGTAAAGGCCGCCACCAGCGCGGGCAGCATCGAGGCCGACTTCGACCGCCTGGGCGACTACGTGTCGCTTTCCACCTCGGCGGGTAGCGTGCGGGTAAATATGCCGCTCAACAAAGGGCTCGACCTGGATCTGCGCGGCAACCGCGTGTCCATCGACCTGAAGAACTTCGACGGGCGCATGGACAAGGACCGTGTACAAGGCAGCCTGAACGGCGGAGGAATTCCCATTAAACTGACGGCCAGTAGCGGGAGTGTATATGTGAATCAATGAAAAGCTTTAGGCTATAAGCTGTAGGCAATAGGCTGCTGGCTCTATGAGACCTAAAAGAGAAACAGAGCCTAAAGCATATTGCCTATAGCCTACAGCTTCCAAAAGTATCTATTAGCGATGAAAGGGGCGATTGTCCCCGGGAAAGCGTCCTTAGCAGGGCGCTTTTTTCGTTTTTAGACAGAAATTTTATTTCTTGAAAACCAAAACCACATTATCCAAAAAATGATCAGCGTTCAGGAAGCCAAGGCCCTTATTCAATCCAACGTTTTGGTGCTTCAACCCGAGCAGAAGAAGCTTTCGGAGGCAGTGGGGCAGGTCTTGGCGAAGGACATCACTTCACCCCTTGCCTTGCCGCCCTTTCGACAGTCGTCGATGGATGGCTACGCTTTGCACCATGAGGATGTTAGTGAGGCAGGTACCTCGCTGCCCGTGGTTGCCGAGTCGCGAGCGGGCAATGCCAGCTTGCAGACGCTGAAACGCGGCACGGCGATACACATCTTGACGGGCGCTCCCGTTCCCGATGGAGCTACGGCGGTAGTGATGAAGGAAAAAGTGGAGCGCAAGGGCAATGAAGCGATTATCCAGCAGTATCCCGTTAGCGAAGGCCAAAGCGTGCGTCAAGCAGGTCAGCAAATCCAGAAGGGTGATTTGGCACTGCCAAAAGGCACCTACCTCACGCCCGGCTCAATGGGTTTTCTGGGCGGGATGAATGTTTGTAAAGTAAATGTCTACCGCAGGCCACGGGTGGGCATTCTGACGACGGGCGATGAGCTAGTGCAGCCAAATGAGGGAAGTGCGTTGCGCTTCGGCCAAATCTACGAATCCAACTCGGCCATGCTGGCGGCGGTGCTACGGGCCGAGGGGGTTACGGAAATAGACATCCGATACGTCGACGACAATGAAACTGCGACCATTGCTGCCCTCCGGGACTTGACCCAGCAGAATGACCTGGTACTAAGCACGGGCGGCGTATCGGTGGGCGACTACGACTACGTGGGTACCGCTCTGGAAAAGATTGGCGTGGAAACGATTTTCTATAAGGTGCGCCAGCGGCCCGGCAAACCGCTTTTCTTTGGAAAGAATGAAGACGCGACGGTCTTTGGGTTACCCGGCAATCCGGCCTCGGCTCTGGTGGGGTATTACGAATACGTGTTGCCCGCCCTACGGCTCATATCGGGCCGCACCGATTGCTTTCTGCCTAAAATAAAGCTACCAATTACTCACGCTTTTTCGTTTCAGGGCGAGCGCGACGAATTTCTGAAAGCCACCGCCACGACCGAGTCCGTAACGCCGCTCGACGGCCAGGAGTCGTTTGCGTTACGGTCGTTTGCGGTAGCCAATGCGCTTATTTATCTACCTTCGTCCCAGAACTCTGTGCAGCCGGGTGATTTGGTGGAGACACATTTGTTGCCTTTCTTTTGTTGAAAAATTATGACACTATCAATCCTGTATTTTGGCATGATCGCCGAGACCGTCGGGCAGCCGCTCGAAACCTGGCACTCGTTGGACGCGCTTACCGTCGGTGATTTGAAGAACGATATTTTAAAAAAATACCCGATGCTGCGCGACCGCAAATTCCAGATCGCCGTTAACCAGCAAATCGCCGACGAGGCCTTTCCCATTCCGCCACTGGCTGAAATCGCGCTGTTGCCGCCTTTCGCGGGTGGGTAGTTTTTAATTTGGAATTGGTGAATGTCGGAATAAGGCGAAAGCAATATTCCGACATTCACTAATTCCGACATTCCGACATTAATTTTGAAAAAAGTATTCATCCAAGGCCCAATCTCTCCGCAATTCGTCGCGGATTCCATCGCCAAGCATCAATCCAAAACCAGCATTGGGGCGCATAATATTTTTCTGGGCCAAATTCGCGCCGACGAAAAGGAAGGCGGCGTAGTGACGGGCATCGACTATTCAGCTTATCCCGAAATGGCCGAAAGTGTTTTCCATAAAATAAGGGAAGCAGCTTTCGAGAAGTTTGAGTTGACTTGTATGCACATCTACCACAGCCTGGGCGTGGTTCCCACGGGCGAAATCAGCCTGTTCGTTTTCGTCTCCTCCCCGCATCGCCGCGCGACTTTTGAGGCTATTGAGTTTTTGGTAGAAGAAATTAAGGCCAATGTGCCGATTTTTGCCAAAGAGTTGATTGGCGAGAAAGGAGAGTTTGTCTGGAAGGAAAATCAGTGAGGCTGTCCTTGCGGCGATGCCTTTTTACGAAAACTACTTAGCAAACTCAATCCTGCGGTAGATGTCTTTCAGCAGAATTGAGTTTTGGTGAACCGTCAAGGATTCCTCCGCGCTAGTAAAAGTCTGATTGAGCCAGGTGTTGGGCTTGTCGGTTCGGGTATAGCTCTCGACCTCCATCTTGTCCTGACTGACGAGAATGATTTGCTGCAAACTTTCCACTCGTTTGTACTCGGGAATTTTGTCGCCCCGGTCGTGGTTAGCGGTGGATTTGGACAAAACTTCTACTACGATATGCGGGTTCGTGATGATGCAATTGGAGCCTTCCTTTAATTCAAATGCCCCTTTGACCACTGTGATGTCCGGTAAATAGTAGCCGCCTTCGAATTTTGGAATCTGAACGCCCGCGTTGCTGCCTAAAACGAAAACTGAGTTTTCTAGAAGAAAAGGCAGCATTTAGCAGCACGATCAGGTTGGCCACGAGTACTTCGTGCCAAGGCGTAGTAAGTCCCATTGTCACAATCTCGCTTTCGTGATATTCAATTTTAAAGGGTAATTCGTCAGAGAGCGCAAAAAAATCTGCTTCCGAAGCGGGAATGCGGACAATTTTTTGCGTTTTTAGCTGCTCGATGATCGTTTCTTTGAGTTCTTCGGTCGCGGTGGTGGTCATGGTGCTTCATTTTTATCAAATATAGTAACAATATGGTTGACATTACCCACAAAACCAATACCCTGCGCATCGCCACCGCTCAAGCGACCGTGAAAGTGAGCAAGTCCGAGACCATCATGGCTATCCATGAGCGCGCCGTCCCCAAGGGCGATGTCTTCGAGATGGCCAAGGCCGCCGGACTGCTGGCCGTCAAGAAAACGCCCGACCTGCTGCCCGACTGCCACCCGCTGCCCATCGAGTACACGGGCATCGCGTATCGTATCGAGGATTTGTCGATCATCATCGAAATGACGGTCAAGACGATCTACAAAACGGGCGTCGAAGTGGAAGCCATGCACGGCGCGTCGGTCGTGGCACTAACGATGTACGATATGCTCAAGCCCATCGACAAGGGCGTGGAGATTCACCACATCAAATTATTGGAGAAAAAAGGTGGTAAGAGCGATCATAAGGCCAATAGGGCCGACCTGAAAACCGCCGTGATTGTCTGTTCCGACAGCATCGCCAAGGGTTTAGGGGAAGATAAATCGGGCAAAAAGATCATTGAAAAACTAAAACCTTTCGCCATTGAGGTTAGTGACTACGGCATCGTTCCCGACGAGAGAAACTTGATTCAGGAAAAGATAAAAAGTCTGGTCGCGCTGGATTACCAACTGGTTCTGCTCACGGGTGGCACCGGACTCTCGCCCCGCGACGTCACGCCCGAAGCCGTCGCCGAACTCATCGACCGCCCCATCCCCGGCATCGCCGAAGTAGCGCGTCAGTACGGCCAAGAGCGCATCCCGACCTCGATGCTTTCGAGGTCGGTCACTGGCCTGATCGAAAACACGCTCGTCATCACCATGCCCGGCAGCACGGGCGGCGTCACCGACACCATGAACGCCCTCTTCCCGCACGTTCTGCACGTGTTTGGCGTTATGGAAGGCGAAAAGCACTGAAAGGTTGTTGATTTGTTGAACTGTGTAATCGTGTAATTGATTGTCAGAGAATACAATTCAACGATTACACGATTCAACAATTACACAATATGCCCATAACCGATACCCACGGCCGCACCCACACGTATCTGCGCATTTCGCTGACGGACAAGTGTAATCTTCGCTGTAATTACTGTATGCCGCACGAGGATATGCAGTTTATGCCCAATAAGTGGCTGATGTCGGCGGACGAGATTCGGACACTCGCGGGGATTTTTGTGGAGATGGGTGTGCAGAAAATCCGGCTTACGGGCGGCGAACCGCTGATCCGTAAGGACGTGGGCGACATCATCATTTCTTTGGGGCGGCTACCCGTCGAGCTAACGTTGACGTCCAATGCCGTTTTTGTGGATAAGTACCTCGGTACATTCAAGGCAGCGGGCGTTCGCTCGCTGAATATCAGCCTGGACACTTTGCAGGAAGAGCGCTTTCAGACGATTACCAAGCGCGGTCATTTCAAGAAAACGCTCGATAACATTCACTTGCTGCTGGCCGAAGATTTTAGCGTGAAGCTTAACATGGTCGTGATGCGCGATCTGAATGTGGAGGAGGTCAACGATTTTGTGGAATTGACCCGCGATCAACCTAATTTGCATGTACGCTTTATCGAATTTATGCCTTTTAACGGAAATCAGTGGGACTTCTCACGCATGGTTTCTTACCAGACTTTGCTGGATACCATCGGCGGGCGGTTTGACTTCGACGCGCTGCCCGGCGAGGCCCACGATACGGCTCGGTGCTTTCGAATTCAGGACGGAGCGGGTACTTTCGGCATCATCAGCACCATCACCAATCACTTCTGCGCGGGCTGCAACCGCATCCGCCTTACCGCCGATGGAAAGCTAAAAAACTGTCTTTTCGATACGGGCGAGGTCGATTTGCTTAAAGCCTTGCGCCAAGGTGAGGACGTGCGACCCTTGATTCTCGACCACTTTCAGGCTAAGCATTTCGCCCACGGCGGACACAGCGACTTTGCCGAAAAAGGCGCGAAGGCGGAATACGAAACGAATCGTTCGATGATTGCGATTGGTGGATGAGGCGAACCTAGCCCAAACTCCACCGCCGTACCAAGTGCCCGTAGAAAGCATAATACACCAAATACGCGTAGCAGGGAATAAGCACCCAATACGCCGCCCGAAGGCTGTAAAGATCGGCTAAGTAGCCGTACAGCAGGGGCATCAGAGCGTTGCCACATAGCCCCATAATCAGGATCGAAGCGCCCAGCTTCGTGAACCGCCCCAGTTCATCCAGCGCCAGCGGCCAGATGCCCGCCCACACCAGCGAGTTGGCCAGGCCTAACAACACGATAAACCAAATCGAAATATCGGCATCGTGACCCAGGAAGTTTACTTGTCCGCTGGCGAAAATAATCAGGAACGTGAAGGCCATGCCTAGCAGCGTACAAATGCGCAGGGCATTGACTTGTCGGATGAATTTTGGAATGAGTATGATACCCAAAATATAACCACAAATGGTCAGGAAAAGCGTGTAGGACGGAAAAACCTTTGCTTCCAGCAGCCCAATACCCATCGAACCCGCGTAAGCAATGATGGTGTCGATGGCAATGACCTGCGTACCGACGTGCAGGAAAATGGCTACTGCGCCTAGAATCAGGTGCGGGAACTTGAAAATGCTGGTTTTTCCCGCGTTGGCCTCGGCTAGTTCTGGGCTTTCCTGCTCCGTATTTAGCTCGGGCAATGGAGAATAATAAACCAGAATTCCCAAAATAAAAAGGATCGTTCCGACGGTAGCGTAGGGCGCAATGACGCGACGGATTAACTCATCCAGGGCCGCGCTACGTTCCGCGTCGCCCATCGTCGCCAGTTGCTCGAAGAGAGCGGAGTCGGTGGGCCGTAGAATCACCGCAGCAAAAAGCAGCGGAGCCAAAATACCCGCTGCTTTGTTGCAAATGCCCATGATGCTGATGCGCTGCGCCGCCCGCTCCTTGGGGCCGAGGATGGTGATGTAGGGATTGGCCGCTGTCTGTAAAATCGCCAGCCCCACGCCAATCATGAATAATCCCAGCAAAAATATCTCGTAAGTACGCGAATAAGCTGCTGGCACGAAGATGAACGCACCCAGCGCCATTGCCCAGAAACCCACCATCATACCCTTCTTGAAACCCGCCGCTTTGAGCAAATAAGCCGCCGGCACCGACATCACGAAGTAGGAAATATAGAAAGCAAACGCAACCAGGTACGACTGAAAACTAGTGAGTTCACAGGCAATCTTAAAGTAGGGAATAAGGATCGCGTTCACCCACGATACAAAGCCGAAGATGAAAAACAGCACCCCGACAATCAGGATAGAAATTATAGTATCGCGCTTGCTAAGCGAACTGGCATCGACGGTAGAGGCTGGCATGGCTGTTGGCTATCGGCTGTCGGCTGTCGGCTTTTTCTGCTCGATAATGGAGCCGATAGCCAACGGCTGACAGCCGATAGCCTATTGATTTTCGTTTAGTTTTTTGATTAACTGAAAAAGCTGTTTTTTAATGGAAACTAGCTCAATTTGAATATTTTCATATCGTTCCAGATCAAGATACGCTAAGTCTCTCGTTAGAAGAATAAGATATCCGGTTTCGGAAGCTGATCCGAAAGAAATGCCAAGAAATCTCGCAAAATCTTTCTCACTTAGCTTTCCACAGCCCTCGGCAATGTTGGTTGGAATGGAAGAACAAGCCCGTCGAAGCTGAGACGTCAACCCGTATTTCTCTTCCGTTGGAAATGTTCTGGTCACACGATAAACCTCCAAGGTCAACAAATGGCTCTGCTCCCAGACGTTATATTTCCGAAAGTCTCTCATAACGAAATGTTTCTCATCAAATTAGAACTAAGCCAAAAGCCGATAGCCGATAGCCGATAGCCGACTGCGCCGACTGCCGAAAGCCAGATTACACCGTCGGTGCCCAACCTTTCTCATAGTCCCGCTTCCAGAGTTTCATCGCTTCGGGATTATTTTTGATGTGGCCGTTGCTGGAATCGACCTCCAGTGCCCCGCTCGTTCGCTGGGCGATATTACCCAATTGGCACAGCAGCGTACTCTGGTGCCCACCCACGATGTCGGATTTGAGGGCAGAGCCTTTGGTAATCCCGTCGTGGAAGTTTTGGAAGTGGAAGGCGTCCAGGGCCTGTGAGGGATTCATCTTGTTGCGGGGGTCGATGGCCAAATCGTTCTTGACGTCCTTCACCAGCTTATTTTCAAGATCATACACTTTGTAAGAGTTGCCACTCTCGATCAGCAGCGAACCCTTTTCTCCATAAAACATGACGCCCACACTGCTCCCTTCAATCGTACGACCGTTGCAGCTCCGGCCCTCCCAAGTCATGGCGGTATTGTTCGGGAATTCCAGCGTAATTACCTGCGTATCGGGCGTCTGCCAGTCGTCCTGGTAGCGATAGCGTCCACCCGAGGAGGTCACATGCGTGGGGTAGTTCACACCCAGCCCCCAGCGCATGAGATCCACCATGTGGGTGCCATTATTGAGTGCCTCGCCCGTGCCCCAGTTCCAAAACCAGTGCCAGTTGTAGTGAATCAAGTTATCCTGATAGGCCTTGCGCGGCGCGGGCCCCTGCCAGAGTTCGTAATCCAGCCAGTCGGGAACGGCCACCTTCTTGCCGATGCCGATGGACGGGCGGTTGTTGGTGTACCACCCCTTGGCAAAATAGGGCCGGCCGATGGTGCCGCCCTGTACTTCGGCGATGCCCGCCGCCACATTGGGCCACGAGCGGCGCTGGTTGCCCATCTGTATGACGTTCTTGTATTTCTTGGCTGCGGCCAGCAGCATTTCGCCTTCGTTGGGGTTATGACTACACGGTTTTTCGAGATACACATGCTTTCCCGCCTTTGACGCCAGAATGGCCGCCGGAGCGTGCCAGTGATCGGGCGCGGCAATCACCAGCGCGTCCATGTCTTTATTTTCCAAAGCCTTACGAAAGTCCGGCACCGCCTCAGGCGAACTTTTAGTCAAGTCGGCTACCGTTTGGATGCACTTGTCGGCGGCGCGGGAGTCCACGTCCGAAATGCTGATGACCTCGAAGTTGGGCTGGATCGAAAAATTAGAGGCCAGAGCCAATCCCCGGCTGTTGACACCCATTACGCCCAGCAGCACCCGCTCGTTAGCTCCCAGAATGCGGGCGTAGCTTTTGGGGCTAAATGCGGGTAGCATTCCGCCCAGTGACAGCGCAGCGGTACCTGTCAGTGTTTTCTTGATAAAATCTCGGCGAGAATTGGGTGGGATTTTCATAATATATGGAAGCGTTGTGTATGGAAAAATCGAGTCTTGGCTTCGCGTGAGGCGAAGGTTCCAAAGCAGTAAGCCGGGTACCGGGAAAATTTACTGATAAAAGAAGAGTGCGGTCGGTTCGATCGAACCGCCGCCCGCCCTGGTACACGCAAAGTCCAAATTGCCTTTGGCTTTGGCAGATTTATGATAATATACCGTAAACGGATGGTAACCCGCCGCCAACCTGATGTCGGCCGACTGCCTGCTTCCGGCGGCATCGCCGTAGCTGCTGTCGATGACTAACGCCTCGTGAACCCTAAGAACGAACCCGCCATCTGCGCTTGCGCTGAAAGTATAGCCTCCGTCCTCCGGGATTTTCAAGAACCCTTCGTAGGCGATCACGCCTTCGGGTAGTTTAATTTTGGAAATATCGGGCAGCGCGGCAGTGCCTTTACCCGTAAACTTCGCCTCAGTTAGCGCCGACACCCAGGGAAATCCACCCGCCGCAGTACGCCATTTCACACCCGCCTTCATCGCCCCGGTGGACTCTTCGACAGCCGGTATCATCGCGTCGTCGTAGGGGCGCTTGGCTTCCGCGTCGGGCCGCCGTACCCGCAACACTCGGTTCTTGAATGCTTGCTGCAAAGCCGCGTACTTTTTATCCGAAGCCAAGTCTTTTATTTCCTGCGGATCGGACATCACATCATAAATCTCGAAATTGTCCCCAGCCCCGGCGATATCGTAGCGCACGCCCACCAGATCCCCCTGCCGAATTAATTGCATTTGGTTCCTTTTGCGAGAGCGGTGGTTAGGGGAGAATTCTTTGAAGTCGGGCGTTTTGCCGTTTTGCTCGTACTCGATGTACACCAGGCTTTCCCGCCGTTTTCCTTTCTTGGAGAGCTCCGGTAGCAGCGACACGCCGTCCAACCGGGCCGGAGCGGCTATGCCCGCCGCATCGGCAAAAGTGGCCAACCAGTCGTAGGAGATGCTTGGGCTGGCGATTGTCTGTCCGCCGGGAATGCGGCCGGGCCAACGCACCAGCGTGGGCATACGCACGCCGCCCTCCCACACATCGCGCTTGATGCCATCAAATGGCCCGAAACTGTTGAAGAAAGTGGGTTCGTAATCTACGTAGGAGTCGGGCAGGTAAGACTCGACGGACGGCCCGTTGTCGGACATGAAGACGACCATCGTGTTATCGTCTATTTTCAAGTCTCTTAGCAGCGTCAGGAGGTCGCCGATGCCGTCGTCGATGCGGCGGCAGGAAGTGGCGTAGCGCTTGTAAGTGTCGGGCCAGGCGACTTCCGGGGTTTTGGTGTCGTTGTCGTGGTCCCAAGTGGCATTGGCGTAGTCGGGGTGGATGAAAGAGTCGGGCGTTCCCGTAGCCGTTGTGATCATTTGACCCGGCTTGCCCGTCCATTGCAGGCCGCCTTTCAGGCCGCCGCCTTTGGGGTACGCCTGGGTGGGCACTTCCAGCACGGCGTGGGGCGTGTCGTAGGCCAGATACAGAAAGAAAGGCTCTTTCGGAGCGGATTTCACCGATTCGGCGATCCACCGCTTGGCGGCGGCCGTCCATAGGTCGGTGGTGTAGCACTTGTCGAGTTGGTCACCGAGGTTGGTCTTGTTTTCCCACACCTCCTTCTTGCCCCGGTAGATTCCCTCCTTGGGGTAGTGCTCGTGGCCATCGCGGTGGCGGATGTAGGCAAACGAATAGTCAAAGCCCCGATTCAGCGGATGGGCAGGCCAGTTTGGCTCCTGGGTAGTTTCGCCCTGGAGGCCCCATTTTCCTACCAGGGCGGTGCGGTAGCCCGCACTCTTCAGCACCGAACTCATGGTGTAGGTGTCCTGTAGTGCCTTATCGAATTGGTTGTTACGCACATTGGCGTGTCCCTGGCTCACACCTAGCAAGATGGACGACCGCGACGGCGCACAAACGGGCGCGGCGCAGTAGTGGTTGGTCAGTTTAGCCCCGCCCGCCGCCATCGCATCCAGGGCAGGAGTATATTCCCAGGGTTCGCTGCGATCGTTCTTTTGCTGGCGTTGTTTTTGCCAAAAGGCACCTACGTCACCATAACCCAGGTCATCGACCAGGATAAAGATGACGTTTGGTTTGGTTTGAGCGGAGGCATTATTTGGGCCAAGAACGGCCAGCAGGAGTAAAAGAGAGAGGATACGGAGGGTCATTTTTATTCAAAGAGCTTGGTTTGTATTCAGGAAAGCGATGAAGGCCACCAAATATAATCGTCTTGGTGCCCAAGAAAGCCCAGATAGCGCAATTTGCTTCTCTTTGTCTGACCACCTTTATCCTAAAACTAGCCTCCGGCGAATCAAGCCTGGACGAGTGCCGGATATGGTTTGCCGCTTACACGGTCGAGAAAACTTAATAAGTTCTAGTATCAGTACTCCCTCCCAATACGGAAAATAAGCACAGAATCCCTCTCAACCCGAAGGATGAGTTGCTTGTCAAGCGCTACACCGTTCGTAAAGTAGCCAAATTTGTAGTTTCTGTCCCCGGTGGCTTCCGTCAGTTGGAGTTCGTAGCTACCATCCGAGTCGGGCAGAAAGCGGGGTGGGATCGACTGCTTGTAGCTGTCTCCGGCGGCCAGATCCTTTTTTTCGATCAGCGTTTTGGGGGGATAAGAGGAAGTCAGTGCCACGACCCGGACGTTGGTTATTTCCGTCTTGGTAAAGTTCTGAACCTCGAACAAAAGCGAGTTATCTTCCCGCTTTTCGCAGCCGCCGATTGCAATCAACAGAAGCAGTCCGGCCAATAGCTGGGGCAATTTTCTCTTCTTCATGTCACTTTCTGATTTTTTGAATAAAAGTACGGCAAAGCCACCACCGTAACGACACAACTCGTTGTTTTTTGCTCCACCCTGAAAAATAAAACGATTAGAGAAACCACGCCGGGGACTTTCTTAGGGCAAATCCCTCCTCCATTAAATGACAAAATCCCAACGAATCGGTTTTTGGGGCGGCTTATTGGTCGCCCTTTTCATTGTAGTTATGCCCGCGCCCGAAGGCATGGCGATTACCGCGCAGCGGGCTGTGGCGGTCACGGTGCTGATGGCCATTTGGTGGCTTACCGAGGCTATACCCATTTACGTCACGGCCTTTGTGCCGATGGCGCTTTTCCCGCTGCTGGGCGTGCTGGAAACCGACGACGTGGCCGAAAGCTATGGCCACAGCTACGTAATCATGCTGCTGTGCGGCTTTTTTATTGCCAAAGTCATCGAGTCGCAGCAGTTGCACCGCCGCATCGCCCTTACGGTGTTGAAAAGTCTGGGCAGCAATCAGCAGCGCATTATCCTAAGCTTTATGCTGGTGGCAGCGTTCCTATCGATGTGGATCGCCAACGTGGCCGTGGTGCTGCTTATGCTGCCCATCGCTACGGCGGTCATCGCCAAAACCGACGAGAGCGAGGGCGACGAAACCTCGCAGTTTGGCTTGGCACTCATGCTGGCGACGGCCTACGCGTGCAGCATTGGCGGCACGGCCACGCTCATCGGGACGCCCGTCAACATGGTGTTTGCGGGCATCGTGGGCGAGTTATTCCCCGCCGCGCCGGAGATCAACTTCTTCACCTGGCTCAAGATCGGCTTCCCGATGGTCGTGGTGTTCATCCCCGTCATTTGGATTTACATCATTAAGTATTTCAGGATTTCTACCAAAGTCAAGATCGACAACACCGCCTTCGCCCGCGAACTGGCCGCCTTAGGGCCGATGTCCGACGGCGAGAAAAAAGCCTTCGGCGTGTTCCTGTTCACGGCCATCGGCTGGGTGTTCCGCAGCGATTTCGACTTCGGGTCGTTCCGGGTGACGGGCTGGGGCACCTGGCTGGGCGTGGCCGACTACGTGCACGACTCCACGGTAGCGGTCGTCGGGGCAATTATGCTCTTTGCCATGACCAACAAGCAGACGGGTAAGCCGCTACTGACCTGGAAGGAGGCCACCACCGTGCCCTGGGGCATCGTGATGATCGTGGGGGGCGGCTACGCCATCGCCCGCAGCTTCCAAAAAACGGGTCTGGCGGGCTGGATTGGGCAGCAAATGGATTTTATTGGTACTTATCCGCCGCTGCTGATTCTGCTGATCGTGACGACCTTCATCGTTTTCCTAACCGAAATAAACTCCAATACCGCTACGGCCAACATCTTCTTGCCCGTGCTGGCGGCGGTGGCCGTCGCGGCGGGCATTAACCCGCTGTTTCTGATGATTCCGGCGACTTTCGCCTGCTCATTCGCCTTCATGATGCCATCCGGGACGGGCACCAACACGGTGATTTTCGCCAGCGGAAAGGTCACGATTCCCGAAATGGCTAAGTGCGGTTTGTGGCTGAACCTGATTTCGGTCGTGCTGCTGACGGCGCTGCTGTATTTTGTGGTGATTCCGATTTTGGGGCTGGAAATGACGCTACCGAGCTGGATTGGAGGAAAATAATTCGATCTTACGCAGGAGTGCAAAAACAAATTTTCTCACCCCTCATCAGACCGTACTTAAAAATATCTCCCGCCGGTATTGTAGCAATGAAGTCATCCTCTTTGACTTTAAATCCAGCGTCAGCAAGCCTGGAATAGTAATCTCTGCCATACAGGCGAACGTGGTCGATCTGCCCGAATGCCTTCTTCCTCGCCTCTGGCTGGGTGATGTTAGCGTCCTCATAAGTATTTTCTAAACTGTAATCGAGGGGTACCTGGAAGATTCCCCAGCCGTTCTGAAAACTTAAAACTCTACGTAGTTCCTGTATAGCTAGTTTATCATCAGGGATGTGTTCCAAAACGTGGTTGCACAAGATAGCATCAAAATAACCGTCACTGAAAGGAATGCTGGTTATGTTCACTTTTTTCACAGTTACGCTACCTTGATAATTATAAGACTCAGGAAACAAATCGACCGGATGGTAGTCGACACTAGATTCATTTGAAAATAAATTGTAGAAAGCCTTTTCGGGCGCAAAGTGTAGTAGCTTAATCCTCCGTTTCTGAAAAAAAAAGGGCTTCGACTGTAAATACAACCACAGGAGCCGATGTCTTTCGAGTGATCCGCACTGGGGACACAGCGCGTTTGGCCGCTGACTATTGCCAAAAGGAGCAAACGACCGATACTCAGCCCCACAGATTGGACATTTCACGCCAACGCCTTTGTACACTTTTGCTAATCTGCTGCGTCTAATCTGATTTCTATAATTGCTAATTGCGCCTCGAACAGATTTTGGAATTACATGTTTTATCAGGTCTCTAGCCATGTTTTTCATACAAAGAGTTCAGTAACAACTCCCTCAGGGAATCATCATCGATTGGGTTACCGATTGAGCGTATTCTGTTCTCGTCTTGCTACTTCGTCAAACTCTCCCGTTCTGCCTCGACGTCGTCCATCAGCTTCGACCAGTGGAAGTACTGGTCTTTCTTATCACGGTACACCATGACCGGAAATGGCTTGTACACCGGTTCAGTCACGGCGACTAACTCTTTCCAATAGTCTATCGCTTTTTCCAACTCAGCAGCGGCCTGCTTCCGCATCGTAGCATCGTCGGTCACGCGGGCGGTTTCCAGCGCTACCGCCGCGCGAAGTTTTTGGGCAAAATACAAGCCCAAATTGGCCCACGCCTGCACATCCGTCACTTCGTAGCGGAGCGTATTGTCGTTTTCCGTAGAAACAGATTTCACATCCGCCAGACCCTGCCGGCATTCCGCCTCCAGGCGGTCGGCCAGTTGCAGCGGCGTGATGCGGTCTTTGTCGACCGTCTTGCCGCTCTGCTGGATTTTCACAAACTCTTCGGCGTTCATATAGGCCGGATCGAGTGGCGGGTGCCTAATTAAATCTTCGATAGAAATCAGGCGTGTCCCGCCCGGCCCGAGCAGTGTCGTGAACCCCTCGGCGTACATGGTGTAGTCCCAGCCGATATTAAAAGACGAAATAAGTTGTAGTGGTACTTTACTGACGGCGTTGTAAGCGCGGAAAAGCCTTGGCCCATTTTTACCGTAGCGGCGGGTAAATTCATTTTCAAAAACCGCATCCGACGTACTCGAATCGTAAAGCAGTCGCCCCCATACCATGTAATAGTACCATTGCCGCTCGAAGGCGTATTCCCACTTTACATCGTCAAGCTTCGAGAAATAATCCAAAGCCGGAATGTAGCATTCCGAACCCAGGAAATATCCGGCAGTGTAGTCGTGGTCGTTTTGGGCGATGTGCTCGCGGATGAAGTCGGGCTGTCCCCAGCGCAGGCAGAAGAAATCCTCGTTCCGCGCCATCCACACAATCTTATAGTTATCCGGTTTGGGGTTCCAGTATTTGTCGTGCAGCGGCCCGCCGTGGGTTTTGATGAGCTTGGGCGTACTGTGTGCGTGCGACCAGTTGAATTTCACCTCTACCAGAATGGGACCCTTTGCGACGTCGATGCTTTCGATGCCCCGGCGCGTGATGGTCTCCATGTCTGCCGAGGTAGAGCCCTCGGAGCGGGTATTGCCCGAAAACGGCACGCGGTGAATCAGCTTGATAGGGCGACTGGCCGCCTTCACAGCCTCCACGTAAGTATCAAGCGCCCATTGTTCGCGCTCGGCGGGCGTCATTTTACCCATTTTCTCGCCCAGGCTGAACCCGAAACCCGTCAGCAAGGGATATTCGTCGATGACCTGCGTCAGGCTTTCCTTATTGTACTGCTGCACGACGGGCGACAGTTCGGCATCGCCCAGCGGCGTGTTTTTGTCATCGGTGGTAGTCAGGTTGTGCTTTTCGAGAAAAGCATCCGGTGCATAAATATTCCAGTTGACGAGGTAGGTTTCGATGCCGCGCTCGTGCGCCATTTCGAAAATGCGCGTGTACAGGTTCCGCCACTCCTTCATCTCCGCGTCGCTGAACATGCGCGCCTCAGGGAAATTTTTGGATTGAATCATGTACGGGAACGGGTGCAGGTTCCAAAGGGTCAGCGCATTAAAGCGATTTTCGGACATCATGTCCAAAAATTTTTCCCAAAACTCCACCTTCTTACAAACCTCGGTATGCTGTTGCAGCGCGGGGCCATCGCGGTACGAGAACCACGGCAAGTTGAACTTAATGGCCCGAAACTCCTGCCTAGCTTTGCCTTCACGCAGTTGCAGATCAGATAAAGCCACGCCGTTGCGCACCTGCGCCAAGACTTCCTGCCCACCATAAATCAACCCGCGCCGGCCACCGCCCCGCACGACGACCGTACCGTTTTGCTTCGTAATCCGGTAGTCCTCTGTCCCCAAAGCCAAGCTATCCAGTACAAAAGAAACTGCCCAATTCGCATTTGCCCCGTTTATGTTTTGGGAAAACGCTTGGTTTAGCTTTTGGACAATGTAGCTGGTCTGAAGGGTATTTGTTTTTATTTTTGGTGAATGTTCAGCCTTGGTTGAGGCGCACAAGGAGGCCGTCAAAAGAACCAGACAACAAAGGTGACGCAGCACTTTCATAAGCAGTGAGTTGAATTTCAAACAAAAATAGCTTCGACATCCGATCGAAAGGTTGTCGAAGCTATTAAGTAAAGAAGAACGCCTTTCTAAGTATTTGAAATCAAATGATTTGATACCTTCCAAAAAATTGTCAAATCTACGCCGAATTCCGCGCCGCATTGATAATCCCGAACATCGCCCGCATCACCAATTTGTTCAGCACCTCCTCCTCGACCTCCCGGTTTTCGGGCGTATCGGACAGCATTTGCAGGGCGTATTGCTGGATGGTAATCAGAGGCAGCACGATGCGCTCGCGGATTTTGATGGACTCGCGCGACACGGCGTTGCTTTCCAGTAGTTCGGTTTGGCCGGAGATTTTCAGCAGCAGTTCATCGGTGCGCTTGAACTCCTCGTGCATTTTGTCGTAAAAATCGCGGTAGTCTTCCTCGTCGCGCAGGTACTCGGTGGCGGGGAAAAACGCCTTCGACAGCGACTGCATGGAATTCTCGACCAGCGTGCGGAAGAACAGCGACTTTTTATACAGCTTCTTCACGTCTTCCAGCTTGCCTGCGTCGGCCAATTGCTTGATGGCGGAGCCGAAGCCGTAGAAGCCCGGCACGTTCTGCTTCATCTGCGCCCAGGAACCCACGAAGGGAATGGCCCGCAAGTCCTCGAATTTCAGACCATCGCCCGCTTTTCCACGCTTGGTGGGGCGGCTACCGATGTTGGTTTGGCCGTAGAAGCGCAGGGGTGTTTTCTTCTCCAGATACTTCACAAAAGCCGGATGGTTTTTGAGTTCCAGATACGACTGGTAGGCGGCTTCGGCCAGTTCTTCCATCAGGGCTTTGTCGGCCTCGGTCAGTTGCTCGTCCTTGCGGCTGCTGCGGAACAGGCTGTTTTCCAGTCCGGCGGTGAAGAGGCGCTCGAGGTTGTACATGCCCGTCAGCACGGTGCCGTAGTTGGAGCTGATCGTTTGGCCCTGCACGGTGAGCTGTACTTCCTTATCCTCGATGTCTTTACCAAGCGAGGCGTAGAAATTCTGGTTGTTTCCTCCGCCCCGACCGGGAGGGCCTCCCCGGCCGTCGAAGAAGGTGACCTTGATACCGAACTCGCGTGAGACTTTGGTGAGTTGTTCCTTGGCACCATAAATCGACCAGTTGGCCCGCAGGTAGCCACCATCCTTGGTGCCGTCCGAGAAGCCCACCATAATCGTCTGGTGATTTTCGCGGCGACTGAGATGGTCGCGGTAATAATCGTTTTCGTAGAGGACGCGCATCACCTCGGCGGCGTTGGCAAGGTCTTCCACCGTCTCGAAGAGCGGCACCACGTCCAGGGTCAGATGGCCGTTTTCATCCGCGATAAGATTCTTGGCCAAAGCCACTACGCCCATCACGTCGATGGCCGTGCGGGAATTACTGATGGCGTAGCGGTGCGCCCCCGGTATGCCATTGCGTTGCTGAATGGTCGAAATGGTGCGAATCGAACCCAGAATATCCTTGGTCGTGACGTCCTCGTAATCCTCCTCACGCAGCGGAATGTTGAGCGAAAGCAGTAGCTCGATTTTACGCGCTTCGTCCCAGGTTACGTAATCGTCGTATTTCAAAAGCGGAATTTTCGATTCCAGCCTCCTCAAGATATCCTCCCAGGCTTTGAGGTGCTTGCGGCTGTCTTGCCGGATGTCCAGACTGGCAAAGAAGAAGCCAAAAAGCTTGACTTTCAGAATCATATCGTCCAGAATATCCAGGAAAAGCCCCTGGTGCTTGTCCACCAGTACCTGCCGCGCCTGTTGCAATTCGCCCATGAGTTCGTCGGCGTCACGGTAACCTTCGGCTTCGGGGCCAAAGATGGTGCTGTTCATCTTGCGCTCCATCGTGGAGATGGTGCCCTCGACACCCTTGAAGGTCAGGCGGCGCTTCAGGTTGCGGATGTCGCGGTAGTAGCCGCGCAACAGCGAATCACGCAGTTTGGCAGCTACTTTAAGCGTGATGTCGGCGTTAACGAACGGATTGCCGTCGCGGTCGCCGCCGGGCCAGAAGCCCAGCCGGAATACATTGGGATAAGGCCAGTCGTGGGCCGACATGCCCAGGTTGTCGATAAGTTTGCGGAGAATCGCCGGGATGGCGTCGTAAAAGACATTTTCCAGGAACCAGCTCAGGCTCACCGCCTCGTCGTAGGGCGTGGGCTTGGTGTCGTTGATAAAAGCCGTTTTGCCCAGTTGCAATATTAACTGATTGACCGCCGTGAAGTCATTTTCCCGGATTGACTCTTCCAGATCGTTGATGATACCCAATACTTTGCCGGGATAAAACTGCGTGGGGTGGGCCGTCAGCACGATGCGGACGCTGAAATCCTGCAACTTGTCCAGCATTTTCTTGCGCAGCGCGTCGGTATCGAGGCGGTCGGCCAGGAATTTGGCCGAGCCTTTGCCGTCCATTTCGTGGGTTTCGTCGAAGGCAGCGTCCTCCACCGAATCGAACAGAACCACTTGACGCTCGATGTATTGAATGAAAGCAAACAGCAAATCCATGCGCTGCTTGGTCGTGGCTTCTTCAAGGTACTCGCTGAAAAAATGCTCGATGATCTGGCGAGGCGACATTTCCGCTTCAAACCCTTCTTCGCATTTCTGCGTCAGCAGCGGCAGCAGCGAACCGGTCTGAAACACACCGCGATACGGCAAACTCAAAAACAGGCTGTTGAAAATGTTATACTTCGTAACGACGGCTTCCTGGAAGACTTGATTCATTTACTGAGTTGAAAGTTAAAAGTCAAAAGTTTAAAGTGGGCGGCAGTCCGGTTCGGATATAGCGTGCATTTATACCTTTAAGTGGAGAATCTGCCGATGCTGTTCAAGCAAATATACCCTGAAAAAGTTGTTTTTGAACTGCCTGTGAGGGACAGACAAACAAGCCTGTTCTTTCAATGGCTTGATTATAAGAATTTTGTACTCCAACACTTTAAACCTTAAACTTTAAACTTTAAACTTTTTCAAGCCTTAGGATGCGCCTGCTGGTGGGATTTTTTGAGTTTTTCGATGGAGTTGTGGGTATAAATCTGGGTGGCGGCGAGGTTGGCGTGGCCGAGGAGTTCCTTGATGGCGTTGAGATCGGCACCCCGATTGAGCAGGTGCGTGGCATAGGTATGCCGCAGCACGTGGGGGCTCTTTTGGGACAAAGTCGTGACGGCGGAGAGGTATTTTTTAACGGTTCTTTGGATAAAAACCGGGTAGGCCGCTTTGTTTTTATCAGTCAGAATGAGCCGATTGGTATTCTCAGCCGGAATTCTCGCTGCAGTGTATTGAGTAAGTAAGTTTGCCAGGGAATGCGTGATGGGAATAAGCCGCGCTTTGGATCGCTTGCCCGTTACCCGTACGATGCGGGCCAAGGTGTCGATGTCCTCGACCTTCAGGGCCAGGAGTTCCGAAAGCCGCATTCCGGTACCGTACAGCAATTCCAGAATCACGCGATCCCGCAGGCCGGAAAAATCCTCGGGAAACGCCACTTGGTCGAACAGCAACTCCATGGCCTTCTCTTCCACAAAAGCCGGAAGATTCCGCTTCGTTTTTAGCGATTGCAGGTTGCGAGCAGGATTGTCGGCAATAATTTGGCGGCGGCGCAGGAAACCGTAGAACGAGCGCAGCGTGGCCATTTTACGATTTACCGAAGTGGCGTTTAGTCCTTCTTCTACCAAACTCACCACCCACGAGCGTAGCATGGGAGCCGTGGCGGTTTCGGGCGTGTTGCACTCGTACTGAAATAGTAAGTACTTGGACAACTGATCCAAATCACTGGCGTAAGCCGTCAGCGTGTGTTCGCTCAGGCGCTTTTCGTAGCGAAGGTGGTCGAGGAATCGTTCGGTGTTCATCGCCTAAGAATAACAAAAAGGGCCGTCCTATACAAGACGACCCTTTTATAAAATATGCAGAATGACCTTAGAGAAGACCAGGCTTCTCTAAATCAAACTAAAAACTATGAACGCTGAACGAGAGACCTAATCTTCGAGGTGACCGTACGTCTCCTGCTTGTAAACGGCATTCAGGATCTCGTGACGACGCTTTACCGAAGGCTTCGTGAAAGCCTGACGGCTGCGCAACTGGCGCATGGTGCCGGTTCTTTCAAATTTCTTTTTGTACCGCTTCAAAGCGCGGTCGATCGACTCGTTGTCTTTTACGTTGATAATCAGCATAGAACTATATGGTATTTTATGTTTGTCTCTCAAAAATTGGGACTGCAAAGAAAACATAGTTTTGCATGAAAATCAAGGTGTGTCGAGTTTATGAGTTCAAAGTTCAAAGTTCAAAGTTTGTAATCTTCTGACTAATAGGATCTTAATTCGTGCAAGTTTATTTTGATTATTATTTTTGAACGACTGCTTTGGTATAAATCTGTTATTTTTGACTCCTTTCCCTGACCTTTTTCTTTTAAATTGACTTATGAAAGACCGAATTGGCATAATCGATCTGGGTACCAATACCTTCCATTTGCTCATTGTGGAAAGGCACGAAGGGAAGATGAAAAAGGTTTTTCACGAAAGTCAGGCGGCTCGCATTGGACAGGGCGGGATCAACCAGCGGGTTATTACGGAAGCAGCCATCGAGCGAGCGTTGGGCGTGCTACGTTATTACCGGGAAAAATTGCAGGAATTTGACGTGAAGCCGGAGAACGTGTTCGCATCCGGTACCAGCGCCGTTCGCAGCGCCGACAATAGCGAAGAATTTTGCCAAATTGTCAAGCGAGAAACCGGCATCGTCATCCGGGTGATTGACGGTGCGCAGGAGGCGGAATATATTTATCAGGGCGTAAAGTCAGCGGTGGAATTGGGCGAAGCACCCGCGCTCATCATGGACATTGGCGGTGGCAGCGTGGAGTTTATCATCGGCAACCAAAACCAGGTCTTTTGGAAGCAAAGCTTCGAGATCGGCGGACAGCGACTCATGGAAAAATTCATGCGCACCGACCCGCTCGCCGAGGCCGACCGCAAGCGGCTTTACAATTATTTCGACGAGCAGTTGATTCCCCTCGCCAACGCCATGCATCAGTACGCGCCTACCACGGTCGTTGGCTCTTCGGGTTCGTTCGATACGCTGGTAGCCATGGATTTCATGCACCGCACGGGTGTTCTGCCCGACCGCAGCCAAACTAGTTTTGAACTCCCACTTAGAGAATTTTACCGCAGTTACGAACAACTACTAAGCCGCAACCAGGACGAGCGAATGGCCATTCCGGGCATGATTGCCCTGCGTGTCGACATGATCGTGGTAGCCGCCTGCCTGATCGACTACATTCTCCGCACCCACCATATCCAGCAAATCAAAGTATCGACCTACGCTTTGAAAGAAGGTGTGCTGCAGTCGCTAATGCGATAGAAGTCAACGGTTAACGGAAAAGTGCTTTTCGTTGTCCTCTACTTACTCACTCCAAATAATTTCGTACGGTTCAGCATCCTGCGCCTCGTCGCCGATCGAAGTCCGCGTATCGTTAACCGTTGACCGTTGACCGTTAACCCTTTTGTTAAAACCTCTAAGCGTACGTATTCAACATCACTGGCATTACCAGCATCAAAATATCCTCGTTGTCCTCCTGCTCCACGGGAATGATCAGTCCGGCGCGGTTGGGGGCGGAGAGTTCAAAGGTGATGTTCTTGCAAACCAGATTGTTGAGAATCTCGATGAGGAACTTAGCGTTGAAGCCGATTTCCATGGGATCGCCGTTGAACTCGCACATCAGCTTTTCGTTGGCCTCGTTGGAGTAGTCAAGATCTTCGGCGGAAATGGAAAGCTTACCCGCTTCCATCTTAAGCCGTACCTGATGCGTGGTGCGGTTGGAGTAGATCGAAATACGTCGCAGCGAATTCAGCATCTCCATCCGGTTGATGGTAAGCGTATTGGGGTTATTGGTCGGCAGGGCGTTTTCGTAATCCGGGAACCGCTCGTCGATCAGGCGGCAGATCATGCGGATGTTATTGAAGCTAAAGAATGCGTTCGAAGCCGTGAACTCGGCCTTCAAAGGCACGTCTTCGGCGGGCAAACACGATTTCAGCAGATTCAACGCCTTGCGCTGGATAATCATCGAGGTATCCGCCTCGGATTTTATATCGGTACGGCGGTAGCGTACCAAACGGTGGCCGTCAGTGGCGACGAAAGTGGCGTTTTCGGTGCCGATTTGCACGAACACGCCCGTCATGGCGGGACGCAGGTCATCGGTGCTGGTGGCAAAAATGGTGTTGGCGATGGCCGTTCCCAAAGCCGTTGAAGAAAAGTCGACCGACTGGCCGCGGTTGACGCCCGGAGTCTTAGGAAAGTCGATGGGGTTCTCGCCCGAAAGCTTATAGCGGCCATTGTCCGACACGATCTCGGTGCCGAAAGTCTCCTCGTCCACATTGAAAGTGATCGGCTGCTCGGGCAGGCCGCGCAGCGTGTCGAGCAGCAGTTTAGCGGGTACCGCGATGGCTCCCTTGTCGCCCTGTTCTACCTCTATTTCCGTAATCATCACCGTCTGCAAGTCCGACGCCGTGACAGTCAGGGTATTGTTTTCAAGATTGAAAAGGAAATTTTCCAGAATCGGCACGATCGGATTGGTCGAAACGACGCCGTTGATGGCGGATAACTGTTTGAGTAAGACCGAGGAGGAAACAACGAACTTCATATGACGCAGAGGCTTTAATGAGATGAAAGTATGAGATTGGGTAGGGCTTTAAGGTCAGAAGCGGCTTTTTGGCCGCAAGCGGACAAAAGTAAGAAAAATAACGAAGCGGTCAGCCTTGCCGGGCGAATTTGTGCCGCCGCCAGCCATACCGCGCCACCCCGAAAAGGCCGATCAGCCCGAGGGGCACCAAGAGATTGATCAACTGCCATTGCGTACGTTCTTGCTGCACCCGTATTTTATCCAATGGCCTGATGCTGATCTGCTTGGTTCGGGCCGTGATAAGCCCGTCGGGATCGAGCATGTAATCCAAAGCGTGCAGCACGAAGTCCTTATTGCCAAAAACGTTGCTCGTCACGCGGTCGAAGCCCAGTGGAAAAGGCGTGTTGCGGCGGAAATCGAAATCGTTGACCACCACGTCGCCGTCGGCGCAGAGAAGTACTTTACCTGCCGTTCCCGACTCCTTGAACGTTACTTTACGCGGGTCTTCGGGCAAAATGCGGTTTTGGAACAAGGAGACGAAGTTTCCTTCCAGAAGCACCGAAGCAAGCTTCACGCCGCTTTGGTACTCGCTTGGCTCGGGTTGCTGACGGGCTTCGTTGTAGGCTACCAGCACGGGAGCGTTCAGGGTTTTGGTATAAGGCGAAGTCATCAGTAGCGGCGTCCGCCGGACGCCCGGCGCGCCGCCTACGGTGTCGAGCGAACTGAGGTAGCGGCTATACACGGCGTCGATATTGCGGGTGATGGGGCTTTTACCAAAATTGTTAAGTAAAGGGAAAAACCGCCACGGCAGCGGCTGTAGCTGCGGCTTGTCGCCCATGTTTCCCACGTTGAGCAACAGGGCCGCGCTGTTCATATCCTTGACCAGGTTGGCGTTGAGGCGAATGCCCCATTTGAAAAACAGGTCACTCAGGTTCAGGTCGAGCGGCTGGGCGAAAGTACCTTCCAGGCTGATGCTGTCGACCTTGGCTCCATCCACGAAGAACAGTGCCTTCCCGCCGTTGACGACGTATTGATCGAGCTTGTATTTTTCCTCGTCCGTAAACCGCTGATCGGGTTTCAGCACCAGCAGCGCGTCCAGTCCGTCGTAGGAAGCTGGGTTGTTCACATCCAGAAACACGTCGTATTTCTGCTGCATCGTGGCAATGAGATCGGAAAAGCCGGCGGGCGACGCAGAGGTGTGGCTCACGACCAGCCCGACGCGCGGCCGCTCCGTCGGCACCAATTGCCGGATGGCGGAGGCCAGTTGGAACTCTACGCCTTCATAAGACTGATTGAGCTGCTCTTCGGACGAGGCACTCTTGTTGCCCTTTAACAATTGCACAGGCAGCGTCAGCGTATCGACTTCCACAATGGCTCCCGGAAAAACCAATTTCTCGGTACGCTTGCCGCCTTCGTTATCAAAAAGATTAGTCGGCGTAAGACCGGCTTCGACCAGTTGCTGGTACTGCTGCCCGCGTATTTCCTCCGAGGCTGCCTCCGAAGGGTCGATGAAAGTGTAGGAAAGGTGCCCATCGGCATAGCCCTTGAACTCTTCCAAAGTCTCGCGCGTGGCCGTTTCCAGCCGCTCGAAGCCCGGCGGAAAATCTCCCGCCAAATACACCGTCACGTTCACATCCCGATCCAGCCCCTCCAGCAATCGCTTCGTGGCATCCGACACGGTGTAGCGTTTATCCTCCGTCAAATCCCAGCGCAACGACACGAACGAAGCGAGGTAGTTGAGGGCGATGAGGGCCGCAAGAAGGAGCGTTAGGCGGGAGATGAAGCGTTTCATAAAGGGCTTTCGGCTATCAGCTTTCGGCACGGTCCGCCGTCGCGGTTCGGCCTTTTATTTAGAGCAGGAACTGTTTTCTTGAAAACGTCGAATTAAACTTTTCTGTCAAAGGACACATGATTTTTTGCCGATGGCCGAAAGCCGAAAGCCCTAGACAAACACCTTCCCATCCGTAATCCCCTCCCGGTGCGCTTCCAGGAATTCTCGGAAAAGCTGGATTTGTTTTTCCTGAACGGAGAAATCCATATTCAGATCAAAATTTTCTTGATACACCTCCTTGAAATCGGTGATAACATAACGCAGCGAGCGGACGCCTTTGGCTTTGAGGGCTAACAAGTAAAAATTCTGGTGGTTGTGCGTGAAGCGGCCCGGCGAATAGCGACCCGTGGTTTTCAAGTCCACGGCCAGGGTTTTGCCCACCACATCGACGTAGCCGTACAGCAGAACATCACCGAGTTGATACTGACAATAAACCTGCGTATCGGCCATCGGGCGCGGTAGCAGGGCGCGGGCCTTGCGAATGACCTCGGGGTCGAAATAATCTTCGTCGGTGCCTTTGATGACCGCTTCCTCAAACGACACGCCCTTCGCTTGCGCCTGGGTTTGCGGAATGGGTACGCGGTTGATGCGATCCAGCAATTCTTGTTCCGTCAGGTATCCCTTCTGAAAGCGGGCGAAGGTGTTGAGGAGCGTTGGGTAAATGCGGTAGTGGATATCCATTAGTTTTTCAGAATTAAATAAACCCCCACCACTAAAAAAGCCACGCCAACCAGGCGCAACGGACTTACAGGATGGAGGGTGAATCCCAGCCAGCCGTAGTGGTCAATGACGATGGCGGCGATGAGTTGCCCGGCAACGGCCAGAGCAAGCATGTTGGCGGGGCCCAAATCGCGCACAATGAAAATCACCGACAGGACATAAAACGACCCGAACACACCGCCAAAAAACTTCCACCAGCTCACTTGCCGCAGCGACTCTAACGAGGGTACGGGGCCGGTATTGAAGAAGGCGAAGGCAAAAGTGAGTACCGTCAGCCCGCCCGTGAAAGAAATGATGGCCGCCAAAATCGGATTGTCGACCGCCAGCCGCATTTGTGAATTGACGCCCGCCTGCACGGTGGTCGCCATGCCGATGGCGAAGGCCAGAAAAAGGAAAATATAGAACATCTTGCGGATTAACTCTTTAACTCTGCTACTTCGTCTGGGTCGATGCTGCCGTAGTGATGATACACGCGCAGCACGATGGCGAGTGCGACGGTGACCTCGGCGGCGGCTACCACCATGACGAACAGCGCAAACAACTGTCCCCGCAAAAGTACCGCATCGTGCCTACTAAACGCGATCAGGTTCAAATTCACGGCGTTGAGCATCAGCTCCAGGCCAACGAGGATGCCGATTACGTTGCGCTTGGTCACGGCTACGGCCAGCCCCAGGCTGAACAATGCCGCTGCCACGACCAAAAAATGAAAGAGAGGAATGGCAGAATTCATTCGGTTGGTTCGGGATTACGGTTCATGGCGAGGTAAGCCGCGCCGATCAGGGCCACCAGCAGCAGGATACCCGCGATCTCGAAAGGCAAAAGGTGCGTCGTCATCAATTCTACGCCCAGCGTGCGAATGGTGGAGCGGCTATTTAAGGTATCGCCCACAAGAGTGAAATTCGCCTGCACGATCATCAGGAACATCACGAAGAATAGCGCCAAGGCTACTGCGCCGCCCCAAAAGCCGCGTCCCAGGGTCACTAAAACGCGATTCGGCGTTTGGGAAGTCGCCTCCGGATCGGGAACCCGGGTAAGCATGATGCCGAAGATCAGCAATACCAAGATACCGCCGACGTACACCATCAATTGCGCCACGGCCAGAAAATCGGCCCCTGCCAACACGAACAACGCCGCCACACCCAGTAACGCCAGGAACAGCGAGAAAGCCGCGTACATCAGGTTGCGGGTCAGGAGGATGAAGATGCCCGCGCCGAGGGTGAGGGCGGCGAAGGCGTAGAAAGCGATTAACTCCAAGAGCGTGGAGGGTTGAAAGTTGAAATTTGAGAACGCCTGGACTGCTTATTCACTTTTTGGCTTCGGAGGTTTCATCGTTGGACGGAACGGTACCTTCGGTTTTGGCTTTTCATCGGCAGATTCTTTTGCGGCTTGGGCAGATTCAGCGCTAGGGGCAGTTTTAGGCTTCATCGATGGGCGGAAAGGTACTTTCGGCTTAGGCTTCTCTTCCGAAGGCTCCTCGGCAGAAATCGCAGGAGTAGGAACTGCCTTTGGCTTCATGATCGGACGAAAAGGCACTTTTGGCTTTGCTTTCGTGGGTTCTTCCGGCTCTTTTTCCGACGAAGCATCGGCAGGCAACGGTTTTTCCTTGACAGATATGACGGGGCGTTTGGTCGGACGAAAAGGTACTTTGGGCTTATCGGCGGGAGCCGCTTCTGCCTTAGTTTCTTCTGATTCAGTTGCCGCAGGCGGGGCGGTTTTGGGCTTCATGCCCGGCCTGAATGCCGGACGCGGTGTGGCAGTTTTGTCGCTTGGCTCGGCTTTGGGAGCAGCCTTGGCGGCAGCTTTCAACGCTTCTTTTTCGGCCTGGAATATTTCCAAAAGCCGCTTTTTCTCTTCCGCTTCGGCGGGGGTCAGGTTGCCGAACTCGTATACCATGTCTCGGATGTCCAGCTCGCTGTAGTCGAAAGTTTTGGTCATCGTCAGGCATTCCGTGGGGCAGACGGTCGTGCACAGGCCGCAGTAGCAGCACTTGGCCATGTCGATGTCGAACTTGGCGGCGTAGAGCCGGATCGGCGAGCCATCGGAAGCCTTGCCGACTTCCTCCGTCGCGCGAATGGGTTCGATTTCGATGCAGTCCACCGGACAAACCTTGGCGCACTTGTCGCAGACGATGCAGTCGTCCATCTCGTTGTGGAGGCGGTAGCGGCCGTTATCCGGAATGGGGATCATTTCGAGCGGGTACTGAATCGTGACCATCCCCTGGCTTTGCTCAAAAAAATCGTCACGCCGGATGTCGCCCGCCGTCCGCCGCTTCCGCGCCGCCCACAGGTGCTCCCACGTCAGACTCATGCCCTTCGCGGTGGTACGGATTCCGTCGGCGATATTTTTGAAATAAGTATTGGGCATTGGGCTTCGGCTGGTACGCCAACTCGGTACGCTCAGCCTGACAAGGCTGCTATTTTTTTCTTAACTGCAAAAATACAGGATTAATTGCAAAGACTTTGGACTCCCTATCAGGCTACCATACAGCTTAATGCCCACTTTGTGCCTTTGGAACTCTGTGCCTTTGTGCCTCGCTTCGTAGGAGTTCAACCAGTTCCCGCTGCACCGCCGTCGTCTTATCGGCGTTATACCAGCGTTGCACTTCTTCCAGAAACTCGGCGTAGGGAACGGTCGGGTTTTTCTTGTAGGCTTCGACAATTTCCTGCAACGCCTGCGGCCGCGGCCCCCAAGTAAACAGTTCGTTCCCTTGGGTATCCAGCGCGATGAGCTTCGGGATGGATCTGCCGCCGTGGGTGAGGTATTCATCCATGATTTCGGGATGCTCGTCACGCAGCATGAGTACAAGCTTAATGTGCGAATTGAGGGCTGCCACCTTGGCCATTACGGGCAGATTTTGAGCTGCGTCACCGCACCAGGCTTCGGTCAGCACGTACCAGGTTTGCGGAGCCGCTATCTGGTGGGCTAGCTGCTGCAAGTCCAGATCCAACTTCACCGTTTTATCCAGCCGATGCATCCGGTACTCGTTCAGGCGGGTGTATTCAGCTAATTCGGGGGTTTGCTGCGGTCCGGTGGTGCGCTTTTCGGCGACTACCTGATCCATTAAGGCGAGGTATTGCTCGTAAGTATAGGTTTCGCCGATATTTTCGGGGGTGAAGACGGTCTGCGTTGCGTTCATGGGAGGAGATTTTTTCCTAACAAAACCTGACCCTCACTTTTTGGGTTCAGACCTCCCGCTTTTGGTGAAGCAAAAGGCCTATCTTTGCGAAGAAAGCTTTTTGTCAAAAAATCCACGGCAATGAAACAACTCTCCCTCTTCCGGTACGCCGGACCGCTCTTTGTCATACTGAGCCTGCAACTTGTCATCCCGAGCGGGGCCGAAGGGCAAGTCCAAACCAAAGAAAAAGTCAGAGCCACTGACCTGACCCGGATCGCGCAGGTCGGCACGATCGCTATGTCGCCTTCGGGCCGACAGGCGGTTTATACGCTGAACACGACGGAAGCTACGCCGGATACAAAGTTCGAGTACGAGTATCGGACGCACCTCTACCTGGTCGATCTTGACAACAGGAAAGAGCCGAAAGCCCTGACCTACGGAGCCGAGAGCGCCAGCCAACCCGCCTGGTCGCCGGATGGGAGCAAGATTGCTTTCGTCAGGAAGGCTCAGGACAAAAACCAGATTTTCGTCCTGCCGCTCAGTGGTGGTGAAGCCTGGCAACTGACGCGGCTCGACTACGGCGCGGGCAGTCCGCGCTGGTCGCCGGATGGGAACACGATCCTTTTTTCCGCCGGGCTGAGTATGGGCGAGATGATGAAAGATTCGATCATCAACCCTAACCAGGAACTCCCCGCCTGGTCGCTGGAAAAGCCGGGATTCGGCGATAATAGTTTTGTAAAACCAGCCAAAGATATCAAGCCAAATCCCGACGGCTCGCTGGCCGAGGTCCGCGCGTTTTTGCAAAAAGATACCGAAGACAAGAAGGCTAAGGTCATCAACCGCCTGAACTTCCAGGCCGAGTCCACCACGCAGCCGGAAATTTCTTTCGGGCAACTTTACACAGTAGAGGTAAAGCAAGATGCCACGCCCAAGCCGCTCACCCGCGGCTACTACAACTACGGACAGGCCGAATGGACGCCCGATGGACGCATCGTCCTCGTCGTGCAGGGCGACAGCCTCCAGCATCCCGACCGCTCGATACGCAGCCGAATCGTGCGGCTGAATGCCGACGGCAGCGGCTGGTTTACGCTGCTGACCGACCCCGAGCGAACCTTCAGCCAACCCAGCTTTTCGCCCGACGGCAAGTACCTGGCCTTCGTTACTTCGCTGGCGCCCATTCGCCCCGCTTTGCTGGATCAGGGACACGTCGGCGTGGTGAATATGGCAGATTTGAAAAGGCCGATTATCTCCGACTTCGACCGCTCGGCAGGAAGTCTGACCTGGGCCAAAGACGGCAAATCACTGTATTTCGCAGCCTCGGCCAACGGCGGCGCGCCTGCCTACCGCATGGCCATGCCCTCGGGCAAGGTGGAGCGGCTGACGGATTTTCTGTTCGGCATCACGGATTTTGCGGTTTCGGGCAAAGACGTCCTCTACGCCAAAACCGAAGTCGCCAACCCGTCGGAATTATACCGCGCCGACTTGTCCTTCAAAAACGAAGCCCAACTCAGCCACCACAATACCGATTGGGTCAAAACCCGCGCCCTGAGTTACCCCGAAAAACGCATGCTCACCAACTCCGAAGGGCAAACGATCGACTATTGGATCATGAAACCGACTTTCCTGGAGGCAGGAAAAAAATATCCATTGCTGCTGGAGATGCACGGCGGGCCGACGGCCATGTGGGGACCGGGCGAAGGGTCGATGTGGCACGAGTTCCAATTCTTCTGCGCGCAGGGTTACGGCATCGTGTACGCCAATCCCCGCGGTTCGGGCGGTTACGGCGTCGATTTTATGAAAGCTAACTACCGCGACTGGGGTACCGGCCCCGCCGAGGATGTGCTGGCCGCCACCACCGAAGCCGCCAAAGAAGCTTGGGTGGATACATCGCGTCAGGTCATCACGGGCGGTTCCTACGCGGGCTACCTCACGGCCTGGATCGTAGCGCACGACAACCGCTTCAAAGCCGCTTTTGCCCAGCGGGGTGTGTACGAGCTGACGACGTTCATGGGCGAGGGCAATGCCTGGCGGCTGGTGCCGGGCTACTTCGGCGGCTATCCCTGGGAGGACGAAGCGGCCGCTTCCATGCGGGCCAATTCCCCCCAGACTTTTGTCCAAAACATCAATACGCCGCTGCTCATCAAGCACGGCGAAAACGACCTCCGAACGGGCGTCATCCAGAGTGAATTGCTCTACAAAAGCCTAAAAATTCTGGGTAAAGACGTGGAATACGTACGAATGCCCGGTGCCACCCACGAACTCAGCCGCAGCGGCAACCCCCGCCAGCGCCTCGACCGCATCCTCAGGATTTACGAGTTCTTCGAGCGGTACGTCGGGGAATAATTATGAGTTAAGAACATTCTTGCAACCAGCTTTTCTACAAAACTTGCGCCTCTCCGAGGCTATTTAAGTGAATTTTTCGTTTTGGCAGAACTCTCTCGTACACTACTGATTATGGGTGATGAATTGAAGGCAGAGCTTCCAACGAGAGAAAAGCGCGGATTCCCGAAATTGGGAAGCCCGCGCTTTTCTCTGATAAATAACTCTCGAAACGGTCAACCTTAAAAGCCGACTGCCGACTGCCGACTGCTAGTTCAACAACTCATCGAACGTCAGCGAAATGTAGTACATCGAACCTACCGACGCACTGCCATAAGCCTGCACGTAAGGGGTACCAAACAGGTTGGTACCACCCACCTTCACAATTGACTTGATGCTTGGCAGCTTAAAGCTCACCTGCGCATCAAGGTTGTTGATAGCCCTTACGGTCGTGTTAGTGAAAAGATCCACCTGACTGGCGGTGGTGGGCTGCACGAAACCCGACTGCCACACAAAGGCATCCTGATGACGGAACGAAGCGTTGAAACCGATGCGGTTGGCGCTGCCTATGCGGCGCCCGAATTTGAGGTTATAGCGATTCTTTGGCGTATTGAAGCCAGCGTAAGGCAACTCGGCCGTTTGGACAAAAGCTTGCTCATCCAAAGCATTATAAGCGTAGTTGGCTCCAACAAAATACCCTTTGTTTATCGAGTAGTCAGCACTAACCGCAACCCCTTGCACATTGATCTTTTCATTGGTGTTGGCAGGGCGCTGGTAAACCGCACGGGTGCTGGCACTACCCAAGCCCGACTCGATGGGCAGACCCGGCGCGGCGGGAGCCGTAGGAACCAAGACAATGGCTGAGCCAATGAAATTGGTGTACTGGCTGAAATAGTAGTAGGCGTCCACAAACAGCTTCTTGGCGATTATTCCTTTATAGCCGATTTCATAAGCGGCAATTCGCTCAGGTTTGAGCGGAGCGGCATTATACTTAGGGGCTTTGGCCAGGGCAAAGGCGGGTGCCGCCTGTGCCACCGCAGCCGGCAGGTTCTGTTGCAAGGCACCCGGCAGAGTGGCCGCGACTCCTTGCTGAATAGCCCCCGCAATCACCTGTGGATTATTGGGGATTTGTCCGGCGGCAACCGCCGCGTTGACACTGGCCGTGACACCCGCCGTAACTGCTTGGGTGATTCCGGTCGTGGCGTACTGGGTAGCCGCCTGAATGATGCTGGGGTCGCTTTGAATGAGGGCGGTGATCGCTTTTGGATCCAGACTCTGGAGAAGCAGACCTTGATCGAGATTATAACGCTGGTTAAACTCCGGCAGCCCGCCGACCAAGATCGCATTGGGTGTTCTCAGGTCGATGTACTGGTTTTGGGTCGTGGGAATGCGGAAGCCCGACTGGTACGAAAGCCGGATGTTGCTATTGCCGAAAGTCGTTACCGCCGATACACGCGGCGTAAACTGGCCGTCGAAATTCTGGTTTTTATCGTAGCGGAGCGAGCCCGATAGTTTCAAGTGATCCTGAAAAAGAGTCTTGCTGGCCTGGGCAAAAGCACCGAATTCAGTGATACCGATGGTACCGTCGCGACCATCTTTGGTATCGGCGAACAGCGTTCCGTTGGAGCGCAGTTGGTACTGCCGAACGTTGGCTCCTACGAGCAGATCCACGACCTTGACTTGGTTTTTGAAATTGTAAAGTCCCTCGGCGTGGTACAGGTTGGTTTTGTCGGTAAAGTTGCTGCCGCCCTGCGAAATGGGCGTTTCACGCCATTTGTCGTAAGAAGCATTGAATCTTTCCGATCCCGGCATAAACATATTTTGGTCGGCAGCGTTACGAGCCGCGATGAAAGCCTGCTCTTGAGGAACTCCGGCCCCCCTCGCTCGCACGAAGGCTCCCGTGTAAGTTCCGAACCAAGTGGCGTGGGGCGTGGCTTCGTTAAGCATGGAAATAGCAGCTAGTCCGGCCAGGTATGAGCCGCCCGAGCGCTCCTGGGTAGTGTAGGCGCGGAGGGTGAAGTTATCGCCGCGCAATTCGAGCTTGCCCTGGGTAATATTGAAATTACGCAGCGAGTAGCGGCCCGTACCCGTGTACACCGTAGTACCTGAGCCGTAATTGACCTGCGCCACGGCCTCGACCTTATCATTGATGCGGTAGTGCAAGGCCAGGTTCGACTTGAGGGATTTGGTATTGTAATCTACCAGGTCTCTTTCGTTGTAGCCCGTGCGGCTCACGTTGACATCGGGCAGTAACGCAAGCGCCGCCGAAGGAATGGCTCCCAATCCGACCAGGCTTTGGCCTACGGTGCGGAGATTGGCCTGAACCTCGTCGCCGTAAATGTTCATGCCGTCGTAGTCGTTATCCACACCCGCGCCACGCGTGCCGTTCTCTAAGCCGCCTACGTTGAGGTTGGTGTTATCGGTGGCCTGCCAGTCCTGAGCTTGAATGTAGGAGAGGTTCACTTTGAAGGCGAACTTATTGTTGAAAGCCTTGGCGTAGCGAATACTGCCGTCATAAAAAGGCGTGTTGACCACATCGCGGTTGCTGGCACTCATCACGCCCGTTTTGACCTGAGCGCTTAATCCCTGATACAGGAATGGGCTTTTGCTGTTCATCAGCACCAGACCGTTAATGGCGTTGGGGCCGTAAAGCGCCGAAGCCGCGCCGGGCAGCACGTCCACGCTTTCCAAGTCGAGCTCGGGAATACCCACGATGTTGTCGATCGGGAAGTTAAGGCCAGGCGCGGAATTGTCCATACCGTCGATCATCTGCACCGTGCGGGGGTTGCCCGTCGCGCCAAAGCCGCGCATGTTAATCGATTTGAACAGCAGTCCCTGGGTGGTCATGTCGACGCCCTTGAGGTTGGCCAGGCCATCGTAGAAGCTGGCGGCGGGCGTGTTTTGGATGCCCCGGATGTCCATGCGCTCCACCGCTACGGGCGATTCCATGATGCTCTCCTCCACCCGCGAAGCCGACACGATCACGGTTTGGCCCATGATGGCCTGCTCAGCCAAGCTGACGGCGATGTTGGACTGATTGCTGCTTACAGCTACTTCCTGTGCTTCGTAACCTACCGAAGTAACGACTATAATAAAAGGAGGGGCTGTGGTCGTGTTGAATTCGAAGTTACCATCACCGTCGGTAATGGTGCCGATCACTTTTCCCTTAACCTGGACGCTGACGCCGATCAGGCCGTCTTTGGTAGCGGCATCCGTTACTTTTCCGGCTACTTTAGTGGTTCTATCTTGACCGAAAGCTAGCGTGCCGAGGGTAAGTACGAGCAGTAATGTACCGATGAGCCGCGTGGTTTTTGTAAATAGTTTGTTCATATTCATTTAATGGGCTGATGTTTTTTGTTTTAATTTGAACGTAAAATTAGAGAATAGTAACACCTATCTGCAATTTTTTCTTGATATTATTAAAATAGCACAATTCAGCTCTTTACTGAGTCCAAATAATCTCAATAACCAGCACTTTCATGCAAAATACCTATGTCATCATTATGGCGGGTGGAGTCGGTACCCGCTTCTGGCCTTTCAGCCGCACCAACTTCCCCAAGCAGTTTCACGATGTGCTGGGAACCGGCCGAACGCTGATCCAGCAGACCGCCGACCGCTTCGACGGGATTTGTCCCGAAGAAAACATATACGTTGTCACCAGCCACGAGTACAAGGATCTGGTCAAAGCGCAACTCCCATTTCTGACCGACGATCAGATTCTGCTCGAGCCACACCGCCGCAACACCGCCCCCTGCATCGCCTACGCCAGTTATAAGATCGGAGCCCGCGACCCCGAAGCCAATATCGTCGTAGCGCCCGCCGACCACATTATATTGAAGGAAGAGGCTTTCCGCGATACGCTCCGGGTAGCGCTGGGCGCAACTCGCCTCAGTGATGTGCTGGTAACGTTGGGCATCCAGCCGACGCGCCCCGACACGGGCTACGGCTATATCCAATATATTCCCGATAAGATGACGGTAAAAAAGGTGAAGAGCTTTACTGAGAAGCCCCACCTTGAATTGGCCGAGCAGTTTCTGGAAAGCGGGGATTTCGTCTGGAACGCCGGGATTTTTGTCTGGAATGTGCAAACGCTGAAGAAGGCCGTCAAGAAGCACTTGCCAGAAATAGCGGAGCTTTTCGAAGGTGGCGAATTGCAGTACTACACGCCCGGCGAAATTCCGTACATCAATAAGATATACTCGCACTGCGGCAGCATTTCGATTGACAACGGGATCATGGAAAAGGCCGACAATGTCCACGTGGTGCTGAGTAGTTTCGGTTGGTCGGATCTGGGTACCTGGAAATCGCTCTACGAGATTTCGGAGAAAGACGAGAACGAAAACGTGGTGGAGGGCAGCGTTTTGCTGCGCGACACCAATGACTGCATCATCAAAACACCCAAAGACAAACTGGTAGCGATCAACGGCCTGGAAGGTTTCATCGTAGCCGAATATGACGGTGTCCTGCTCATCTGCCGCAAGAATGACGAACAAAAGGTAAAGGAGCTAGTCGCCGAGGCGAAGGCCTTAGATGTGAAGTGGAGTTGAGAAGAGTTGCGGAGTTGTGAAGTTGTGAAGTTGTGAAGTTGAAAATACTGTTTGACAAACAACTCCACAACTAAACGCCTAAACAACTAAACAACAATCACCACCCCTGCGCAACGATCGGCACCTTCGTGCCGGATTTTAGCGAGAGTTCGACGCTCTGGGGTTGGTCGGTAATAAAGCCGATGACACTGACTTTGGGGTTATTTTTGATTTTGTCGTAGTCTCCCTGGCGAATGGTGAACAGGAGTTCGTAGTCCTCGCCGCCATTCAGGGCGGCCGTAACGGGGCTGAGGTTGAGTTCGGTGGCGGCAAGATAAGTCTGCTCGTCAATGGGCAGGTTTTCCTCGAATACCATCGCTCCTACGCCCGATGCCTTACTAAGTTGCAGCAGGTCGGAGGCTAGTCCGTCCGACAGGTCGATCATGGCGGTGGGTGTGACGCCCGCCTCGGCCAGTTCGTAGATGACATCCATGCGGGCTTCGGGCTTGAGCTGGCGCTGCACCACGTAATCGTGGCCTTCCAGCTGCGGTTGCATGTCGGGATTGGCCAGGAACACCTGCTTTTCACGTTCCAGAATCTGTAAGCCCAGGTAAGCCGCGCCCAAGTCGCCCGTAGCGCAAAGCAAGTCATTGGGCTGAGCGGTGTTGCGATACACGATTTTGTCTTTCGCCACTTTACCGAATACGCTCACCGAAATCAGCAACCCCGAGCGCGAAGACGATAGGTCGCCGCCTACCAAATCTACCTTGAAGTCGGTACAAGCCGCCCGCATCCCCGCGTAAAGCTCCTCCACAGCCTCCACCGAAAACCGATTGCTCACCGCCAGACTCACCGTCACCTGCCCCGGCAGGCCATTCATGGCGGCAATATCCGACACGTTGACCGCGATAGCTTTGTATCCTAAATGTTTCAGAGGAAAGAAGCTGAGGTCAAAGTGGACGCCTTCCAGCAGCAGATCGCTGCTCAGCAAGCCGTATTCCTTTCCCAAATCAATCACGGCGGCATCGTCGCCAATTCCTTTCACAGTATCGGGCAAAGCAGGCATAAAAGATTGGTTCAGGCGGTCAATCAGGCCAAATTCGCCTATGGAAGCTATTTCGGTGCGGGTCATTTTTTAAAGGAGGCAAGGCTTCGACTACGCTCAGCCTGACAAAGTGGAAAAGGCATAAAGTAAAAAACAAAGGTAGCGAAAACGCAAAGAAGCCGATTCGCGGGCGAATCGGCTTCTTTGAAAAATGAGTAGAGTGAGTCTTCTAAAAGTAGAATTCTCAAAAAAACCGTTGATCCTTAACTCTTGATCGATTTTACGGATTCGATAAAGTGTACTGGTTAATCGTGCCACCCGTTTTGACGCTGGACGTGGTGCGGGTCAGGACCATGCTGCCGTCGCTGAACTCGGTGATGTCAAATTCGATGGTACCGTTGGTGCCAGTGGGCTGCGGATTCAAATTTTTGAGAATCAGCTTGTTGTCGCCGTTGAGTTCCCATTGGCCCGTAAAGGTGTTGCCGTCGAATTCGGTGTAAGTGACCGTCCCACCCTGGCTGAGATTCAGCTTGTAATTGGCGTAGCCAGGTTTGGCGTTGCTAGCCCCACCCTTGGTGTACACCACGGTACTGCCTTCTTTAATGGTATTAGCCGACCAAATTTTGGCAATGCGCTCGGTCATGGGTGGTACTTTTGGCTTGCAACTTACGGCCAGCAAACCAAGAGCCAGGCAAAGACTCCACACAATAGGTTGAATTTTTTTCATGGTATTGAATGTCTTAACTAAAATAATTTTTCAAAAGAACGAAATTTCCGTTTGGGTTTATATCTATTAGGTGAGATTCTCCAAAAACCCGGCCACAATTTCTACATTTACCGGGATTATAGCAAAAAAGTTAGCGGCAATTCATCGATGAAAGAGTACACCCGCGCCCAATTGGCCCTGCGCAACGGGCAGGATCGCGACGAAATCTGGTGCGCCTACCAAGGCAATATTTATGATGTATCGGCTTCGCGGCTGTGGCGCGATGGCAAGCACTACGAGCATTGGGCGGGCCAAGATCTTACCGACGAACTACCCGACGCCCCACACACCGAAAAGGTTTTTAAAAAATTCACCATCATCGGAACCATCAAATGATTATCCTCGCCGACAGCGGCTCTACCAAAACAGACTGGCTCCTCCTCGACGACGACGGCCAGCAAGTGACGCGTTTCGCGTCGGTCGGCTTCAATCCTTTTTACCAAAGCCAGGAGGTTATCGCGGAAGGCTTGCGCACCGAGGTCGTGCCGAACCTGCACGGGCCAGTGCAAGAAGTCCATTTTTACGGTGCGGGCTGCGCCGACGAAAAGACCAGCCAACCAGCTCACGACGCGCTGACTGCTATTTTTCCCGACGCTGCCATCGCCGTCCACAGCGACCTGCTCGCCGCCGCGCGTGGGCTGTGCGGACGAGAGGCGGGCATCGCTTGTATTTTGGGAACGGGCGCTAATAACTGCCTGTATGACGGCGAAAGAATTATCAATAATATCGGCTCGCTGGGATTTTGGCTGGGGGATGAGGGAAGCGGCGGTTATTTAGGCAAGCGGTTGGTAGTTCATTACCTGCACGGCGAATTACCCGCTGAACTCCATGAAGCTTTCCGGGTCGCCTTCCCGGATGTAGCGCGGCTGTCGGTGCTGAATCGTGCTTACAAGCAGCCTTTTCCCAACCGTTACTTTGCCACCTTCGCGCCTTTTTTGACTCAACATCTGGCGCACCCTTTCATCGAAGCACTTGTGCAGAATGCCTTCCGCATTTTTCTCGATACTTATGTAGTTCGACATCCCGGTTCTGGTTCGTTGCCTGTGCATTTCACGGGTTCGGTTGCGCACTACTTTGAAAAGGTTTTGAAAGTGGTACTCAATGAGAAGAGCTTAAAACTGGGGTCGGTTGAGAAGAGTCCGATGCCGGGCTTAGTGCAGTATCACATAATGGGCAAGTAATTGTTTGTTTAGGTATTTTTACGGCCGAAACCCAAAATCGCTACCTTTTGGGCGTTTTACGTTATGTGGGAACGGAGCAAATTTCTCAATTTTGCAATATTAAAGTTGTAAGCACTATTTTACTGCTGAGTTTGGAATATAACGCATGAAAATGATCGTACAGCCAAAAATAATTCAGAACAAGAGCGAAATTTTTGACTTGCTGAAACAGCACCAGTCAGACATAAAGTTTTTTGGGGTTGACCGTTTAGGATTGTTCGGTTCATTTGTAAGAGATCATCAGCACGAGGATAGCGACGTCGATTTATTGGTTGAGTTTCGACCTGGAAAGAAAACCTTTAAGAATCTGGTTCACCTCAATTATTACTTGCAAGAATTAATCCAGAGAAAAGTACAGGTTGTTACTTGGATGGGCCTAGCTGATTTTGTTAAGCGAGAAGTGATTAAAGAAATTGAATATGTCACCATCGCTGATTGAATTTCTCGAACACATCCGCGATGAGATCAGCTTTTTGGTAAAAAATACTGAAAATCTGACTTATGAAGAATTGATAGAAAATGCTATTCTTAACAAAGCGTTCGTGCGGAGCCTAGAAATAATTGGTGAAGCTTCAAAGAGAATCCCTGATGAAATCAGAATTGATTATCCCGAAATAGACTGGAAAGGTTTTGCCGGATTGAGGGATGTTTTAATACACCAATATTGGGGAGTTGATTTTGAAATACTTTGGAATATCCTGCAAGATGAAATCCCCTATGCTGAAATTTGGATCGATGAAATTATTAATAGAGAAAAGCAAAAACCAAACAAGAAATGAGTAAGCAAACCCTATTCGACAAAGTATGGGACGCCCACGTCGTCCGCAAGATAGACGACGGCCCCGACGTACTGTTCATCGACCGCCACTTCATTCACGAAGTGACCAGCCCGGTGGCTTTCAACGGCCTCGAAAGCCGGGGTGCGGAGGTACTGTTCCCGGAGCGTACCTACGCCACCGCCGACCATAACACACCCACCATCAACCAACATCTACCGGTTGCGGATCCGCTGTCGGCCAATCAGTTGCAGGCTTTGGCTGACAATACCACTAAACACGGTATCTCGTTTTGGGGATTGGGCCACGCCAAAAACGGCATCGTCCATATCATCGGGCCGGAGAACGGCATCACGCAGCCCGGCATGACGATCGTTTGCGGCGATTCGCATACTTCCACCCACGGCGCGTTCGGGGCCATCGCGTTCGGCATCGGTACTTCGGAGGTCGAGATGGTACTGGCCACGCAATGCATCATGCAGCCCAAGGCCAAGAAGATGCGCATTACGGTCAATGGCAAGCTGGGCAAGGGCGTCCTATCCAAAGATGCCGTGCTCTATATCATCTCACAAATTTCAGCCAGCGGCGCCACGGGCTACTTTGTGGAGTACGCCGGGGAAGTCTTCGAGGACATGAGCATGGAAGGCCGCATGACGGTCTGCAACATGAGCATCGAAATGGGTGCACGCGGCGGCATGATCGCCCCCGACGAAAAAACTTTCGACTACCTCGTGGGCCGTGAGCAGTCGCCCAAAGGCGAAGCGTGGACGAAGGCCGTGGCCTACTGGAAAACCCTGAAAACTGATCCCGACGCGGTATTTGACCTAGAATATACCTTCGACGCTGCCGACATCGAACCTCAAATCACCTACGGCACCAACCCTGGCATGGGCTCGGGCATTTCGCGGCACATTCCTACGGCGGAACAAACCAAAGGCGGGGCGGCGACCTACGCCAAATCGCTGGACTACATGGGTTTTGCCGAAAAAGACAGTATGCTGGGCAAACCCATCGACTTCGTGTTTCTGGGGAGCTGCACCAATGGCCGCATCGAAGATTTCCGAGCCTTCGCGTCGATTGTGAAAGGCCGGAAGAAAGCCGAAGGCGTCACGGCTTGGCTGGTTCCCGGTTCTCATGTAGTGGAATCTCAAATCAAGGAAGAAGGCCTGCTGGATGTGCTGACGGAGGCGGGTTTCGAGCTGCGACAGCCGGGTTGCTCGGCTTGCCTGGCGATGAATGACGACAAAGTACCCGCCGGGAAGTATGCGGTGAGTACCTCTAACCGGAACTTCGAGGGCCGGCAGGGACCTGGGGCGCGAACACTGCTTGCGAGTCCTTTTGTAGCGGCTGCTGCTGCCGTGACGGGTGTTGTATCTGATCCAAGAGAATATCTTTAAAAGCTGTAGGCAATAGGCTGTATGCTTTAGGCTGTTTTAAAAGAGGGTTTTCGAATCTTACACCAATACAAAATCAGCATGAGAGATTTTAGAAAGTATGAGGTTTGGAGATTATCACACGAATTAGTACTGGAAATTTATCCTCTTAGTAAAGCCTTTCCCAGTTCTGAAATGTATGGAATTACCAGTCAGTTAAGAAGAGCCTCGGTATCGATCCCAACTAATATTAGTGAAGGATGCGGTAGAAAAACTGATAACGAATTCGTCAGATACATTCACATAGCTCTCGGGTCAGCCCACGAAGTCGAATACCTTTTGCAGTTATCATTTGACCTACAATTTATTGACGGAGCATCTTATGAGGCATTAAATCAAAAGATCAACACAGTAAAAAGAAAACTTTTCCAATTGGAAAAGAAAATCAACGAAACAAAAAATAATTGATAGCAGGCGAAAGGGTAGGATAAAAGAAAGCCTACAGCATATAGCCTACAGCATATAGCACTAACTATGGCCTACGATAAATTCACAACCCTAACTTCCTCCGCCGTCCCGATGCCCATCGAGAACGTGGACACCGACCAGATCATCCCCGCCCGCTTCCTGAAAGCGACGGAGCGCAAGAACTTCGGCGACAACCTGTTCCGCGACTGGCGCTACAACAAAGACGATAGCCCCAAGCCGGATTTCGTCCTCAACAACCCGATCTACCACGGCAAAATCCTCGTCGGTGGCAAAAACTTCGGCAGCGGTTCCAGCCGCGAGCACGCCGCCTGGGCGCTGTACGACTACGGCTTCCGCTGTGTGGTGTCGAGCTTTTTTGCCGATATTTTCAAGAACAACGCCATCAACGTCGGCTTACTGCCCGTGACTGTGACGGCGGAGTTCCTGGACAAAATTTTTCAGGCTATCGAAAGAGACGCCGAAGCCCAGATAGAAGTCAGTCTGCCCGACCAAACCATCACTATTCTAGCCACGGGCGAGCAAGAATCTTTCGACATCAACGGCTATAAAAAGCATAACCTGCTAAACGGCTACGACGACATCGACTACCTTCGCGCTATGAAGCAGGAGATCGGCGCGTACGCGGAGCAGAGTATGTATTAAGGGCCGTCGGCTTTCAGCTATCGGCTCTCGGCTTTTTCTAGGTCGAGAAAGCAGCCGACTGCCGAAAGCCGACCGCCGAAAGCCCTCTTATGAGATCAATTGAAATAATGGACACGACCCTGCGCGACGGGGAGCAGACCAGCGGCGTGTCGTTTTCAGCCGCCGAGAAGCTGACCATCGCGCAGTTGTTGTTGCAGGAAGTAAAGGTGAACCGCCTGGAAGTCGCCTCCGCCCGTGTGTCGGATGGGGAGTTTCAGGCCGTGAAGAAAATCACCGATTGGGCCACGCGTCACAATTTTCTGGACAAAATCGAGGTACTAACCTTTGTGGACGGCGAGGCATCCATCCAATGGATGCAGAAAGCCGGGGCAAAAGTGATGAATCTGCTTACCAAGGGCTCGCTCAATCACCTGACACACCAGCTTAAAAAAACGCCCGCCGAGCACTTTGGCGACATCCAGCAAGTCGTGGAGCGAGCACGAGGAGAAGGTATTGCGGTCAACGTCTATCTGGAAGACTGGAGCAACGGGATGCGCAGTTCGCGCGAGTACGTCTTCGAGGCGCTGAATTTTCTGGCGACGCAGCCCATCAGTCGCATCATGCTGCCCGACACGCTGGGCATACTCACACCCGATGAGTCCTACGAATTTGTAAAATCCATCGTCGATCGCTATCCCGATCAGCACTTCGATTTCCACGCCCACAACGATTATGATCTGGGCGTTTCCAACGCGTTGGAAGGCGTCAAAGCCGGGGCGCACGGGCTGCACCTGACCGTCAATGGGATGGGCGAACGGGCCGGGAATGCGCCTTTGTCGAGCACCATTGCGGTGTTGAATGATTTTCTGCCGGAGGTGCAAACCTCGGTGGTCGAGAAAGCGCTCTATCCGGTCAGCAAGCTGGTCGAGACTTTCTCAGGCGTTCGCATTCCTTCCAATAAGCCATTGGTGGGCGAAAACGTCTTTACTCAAACGGCAGGCATCCACGCCGATGGAGACAAGAAAAACAACCTCTATTTCAGCAAGCTGATGCCGGAGCGCTTTGGGCGGCAGCGACTTTATGCTTTGGGAAAAACCTCTGGAAAAGCCAATATCGAAAACAACCTCCGCGACCTGGGCATTACGCTCAGTGATGACGAGCTGAAGAAAGTCACGCAACGCATCATTCAGCTCGGCGACCGCAAGGAAGTCGTCACGCCGGAAGATTTGCCTTATATCATCTCCGATGTGCTCGACAGCGAGGCGATCGAGGAAAAAGTGACGGTGCTGAACTACGTCCTGACGCACTCCAAAAGCCTGAAACCCTCGGCGACCTTGCAGGTGAGAATTGGGGAAAGTACTTTTGAAGAAAGCGCACAGGGCGATGGGCAGTACGATGCTTTCATGAACGCTTTGAAGAAAATATACGCTCAGCTCAATACCGAACTACCTATGCTGACCGACTACGCCGTGCGCATTCCGCCGGGCGGAAAAACCGATGCCCTTTGTGAGACGATTATTACTTGGCGAATCGGGGGGCGGGATGTAAAGACACGCGGACTGGATTCGGATCAAACAGTGTCGGCGATTCAGGCTACTCAGAAGATGCTTAATTTGTTGTAAAAAGGTCCAAAGGCACAAAGGTCCAAAGTGGGCGTTGTATCTAAATAATAAAAGATGGCGATCATAGATTATTACCGAGAGCTACTGGTCTGGCAAAAGTCTTTGTCGTTTACGACCGATATTTATAAAGCTACCGCCAGTTTTCCTCCTTCGGAGCAGTTCGGACTGACTTCTCAAATTCGACGCTCATCTGTTTCTGTTCCCAGTAATATCGCAGAAGGCTATGGCCGTAGAAGCACAGGGGACTATATACGTTTTCTGCAAATTGCCGCTGGTTCGCTCTACGAATTACAAACCCAACTTGAGATAGCGTTCAACCTGGAGTATTTATCCAAAAATGAATTTGATACCCTTTACCCGCTAAGCCGTGAATCGAAAGAATGCTATCAAGCCTAATCCAAAAACTGAAACTCAAACTATAAATCTAAACTCACCCTGGACCTTTGGATCTTTGGACCTCTGGCACCATGTGACCTAAAAACACCCATGCAAAAGAAAATCTTAGTAGTACCCGGCGATGGAATTGGCCAGGAAGTTACCGCCGTTGGCAAAAAAGTCCTCCAAAAAATAGCCGAGAAATTTCACCACGAATTCACCTACGACGAGGCGCTGATCGGCCACGCGGCCATCGAAGCCACGGGCAATCCCCTGCCGGACGAGACGCTGGAAAAAATGCGGGCGTCGGACGCGGTACTTTTCGGCGCGGTGGGGCACCCTAAGTATGATAACGACCCAAGCGCGAAAGTGCGTCCCGAACAGGGATTACTGAAAATGCGTAAGGAATTGGGCTTGTACGCCAATCTCCGCCCTATCAAGCTATTCGATGAATTGCTATCGGCTTCCTCCATCAAGCCCGAAATCTTGAAAGGTTCGGACATTCTATTCTTCCGCGAATTGACGGGCGATATTTATTTTGGTGAAAAAGGCCGGAAGGACGACGGCAATACGGCTTACGACATCGCGCAATACAGCGTGTACGAAGTAGAGCGCATCGCCCGCAAAGCCTTCGATGCCGCCATGACGCGCGGCAAGAAACTCATGTCGGTCGATAAAGCTAACGTACTTGAAACCAGCCGACTGTGGCGCGAAGTGGTGCAGCGCGTGGCGAAGGAGTACCCCGAAGTAACGCTGGAACACCAGTTTGTGGACGCCGCCGCCATGCTGCTCATCAAAGACCCGCGCCGCTTCGATGTCGTCGTGACGGCCAACCTCTTCGGCGACATCCTCACCGACGAAGCCAGCCAAATCGCCGGCTCGATGGGAATGCTGGCCTCCGCCTCCATCGGCGATGGCACGGGCGTGTATGAACCCATCCACGGCTCGGCCCACGACATCACGGGCCAGGGCCTGGCGAATCCCATGGCCTCGGTACTATCGGCGGCGCTCCTGCTCGATATTTCTTTCGGCCTGAAAGAAGAGTCCGACGCCATCATCGACGCCGTGGATCAAGTCCTGAAATCAGGCATTCGCACCCGCGATATCGCCGACGCCAACACTCCCAAAGACAGAATCCTGGGAACGGAGGCGACGGGGGAAGCGTTGTTGGGATTTTTATAAAGTTGTTTAATTGTGTAATCGTTGAATCGTGTAATTGATGTTGAATTGTTATTTGTCTATCTACTAAATGTGTGAATGAGTTCATTGTGATGTCACAAATCCTAAACAAACGACAATTAACAAAAAACATCGATTCAACAATTACCCGATTCAACGATTACACAAAAACTCAACCTCCCCCCCGTGAACTACCTCTCCGCCGAAAATGTCTCCAAATCCTTTGGGGAAAAGTGGCTCTTTAAGAATGTGACCTTTGGCATGAGCCGGGGGGATAAGGTGGCTTTGATCGGTACCAACGGTACGGGCAAAACTACCTTCATGAATATCTTGGCCGGCTTGATTCCGCCCGACAGCGGCGAGGTCAATATTCGGAAGGAAATTCGGGTGAGCTATCTGGATCAGAACCCTTTGTTTGACGACGAGCTGCCCGTCATGGAGGTTGTTTTCGCTTCGGACAATCCTGTCGCCGACGCCGTGAAGCGCTACGAACACGCTTTGGCAACTGGCGACAACGACGCGCTGACGGATATTCTTGAAGAGATGGATCGGCTCAAAGCCTGGGATTTCGAGGCGAAGGCTAAGGAAATTCTGGGTCGTCTGGGCATTCACGACGTGGATGCACGCTTCGGCACCCTCTCGGGCGGACAGCGCAAGCGCGTGGCTCTGGCGAAAGTACTGCTGGAAGATCCTGACCTACTGCTGCTCGACGAGCCGACCAACCACCTCGACCTCGCGACTGTCGAGTGGCTGGAAAATCATCTGAATACCCAGAATACCACCCTGCTGGTCGTGACGCACGACCGGTACTTTTTGGATAAAGTCTGTAACAACGTCCTGGAACTGGATCACGGCACGGCTTACACCTACAAAGGGAATTACGCCTATTTCCTGGAAAAGAAATTCATGCGGGAGGAGGTAGAAGCCGCCGAAATCGATAAGGCGCGTAACCTCATGCGCAAGGAGCTGGACTGGATCAGGCGGCAACCCAAGGCGCGCGGCACCAAAGCCAAGTACCGCGTGGATGCCTTCGAGGGCTTGAAAGACAAAGCCAGCCAAAAGAAGGCCGACAACCAAATGGAGCTGAACGTCCGCGCGACCCGGCTGGGCAGCAAGATCATCGAGCTGGAAAGCGTGGGTAAAAGCTACGACGACCGCGAGCTGATCCACAATTTTGTCTATACCTTCCGCAAGGGCGACCGCATCGGCATCGTCGGGCCGAACGGCATGGGCAAAACTACCCTTCTGAAAATGATTACGGGTGAAGTACGACCCGACAACGGCCAGGTCATCCGCGGGGATACGGTACAGTTTGGGCATTACACGCAGTCGGATCTGGAATACGAGCCGGGACAGCGCGTGATCGAGATTGTAAAGGAAGTGGCCGATGTCGTGCGGCTCGGCACCGGACAAACAGTGATGGTGTCGAAGTTTCTGGAAACCTTTCTTTTTCCCCCCGAAAAGCAGTACGACTTTGTGGAGAAACTCAGCGGCGGCGAAAAGCGGCGGCTGCAACTCCTGCTGATGCTGATGAAGGAACCCAACTTCCTGATTCTTGATGAGCCGACCAACGACCTCGACATCAGCAGCCTGAACGTGCTGGAAGAGTTTTTGTCCAACTTCCCCGGCTGCCTGATGATCGTCAGCCACGACCGCTATTTCCTGGATCAACTCGTCGATCACCTCTTTGTGTTCGAGGGCGAAGGGAAAATCCGCGACTTCCCCGGCAACTACTCCGACTACCGCCTCTGGCTGGAAGAGCAGGAAGCCGCCGAGCGTCAGGAGAGCAACGGCCAGTCGTCGGTCAGCAAAAATGAGGCTGCGCAAGCTGAGGTAGCGGTGGCTCCCGAGGCCAAAGACCAAACGGCCAAACGCAAGCTTTCTTTTAAGGAACAACACGAGATAAAGGAGCTGGAAGCCGACATGCCGAAACTGGAAAAACGCAAAGCTGCGCTAATCCAAAAACTCAATGGCGGCGGCGGTCACGAAGAACTCACCGCGTGGTCGGTCGAGATAGAGGAGATCAACGACGCGCTGGGCGAAAAGGAAATGCGTTGGCTCGAACTTTCGGAAATTGCGTAGCTTTGGCCAAAATCCCCCCGCATGGACGCCATCATTGAATTTTTTCAGTATATCCTCAACTCCGAAGAAATCATCCGCACGGGCGGGTTGATCGTCATTACCCTCATCGTTTTTGCCGAGAACGGCCTGTTCTTTGCTTTTTTTTTGCCGGGCGACTACCTGGTTTTCCTGGCGGGCGTTTTTTGTGGCACCCGCACGCTCGACGTTCCCATTGTTACCTTGCTATCCAGCATGATCGCCGCCGCGATTCTGGGCTCGCTGGTGGGCTATTTGTTCGGACGATTCTTCGGCGGCAGCCTCGAAAACCGAAAGGAATCTTTCTTTTTCAAGAAGAAAAACATTGACACGACCCGAAAATACTTTGATAAATACGGCAGCAGGACTTTAATCATCAGCCGCTTTTTGCCCATCGTTCGCACCTTCGCGCCCATTCTGGCGGGCTTAGTGAAGATGCCCTGGCCGAGGTTCATGACCCATAACGTCGTGGGAGGCTTCGTTTGGATTTTATTGCTTACGGGCGGTGGCTATCTATTCGGGGAGCGCTTTCCCTGGATCGTGGATTACGTGCACTACATCGTGCTGTTCTTCTTGGCTATCACCACCTTTACCGTGATAAAGGGGTACCTCAACGCCCGAAAAGAAGAGTTCTGAAGGTGTTGAATTGTGCCTCACTCCCCGTACCAACTCGCGTAGGTCACGTAGTTCATCGCCGTGCGGTCGATGTTGGCAGTTAGTTCGGGCGTGACTTTTTTCAAGAACTTAGCCGGATTGCCCACGTAGATGCTACCCGGCGGAACCTGGGTATTTTGGGTCACGATAGCCCCGGCCCCGATAATCGACCCCGCACCAATCACTGCTCCATCCATCACGATAGCCCCCATGCCGATCAGCACATGATCTTCGACGGTGCAGCCGTGAACGATGGCATTATGGCCGATAGAAACGTAGCTGCCGATGGTCGCGGCAAAGCGCTGGTAAGTGCAGTGAATCACGGCCCCATCCTGCACGTTGGTATAATCACCGATGCGGATGCTGTTGACATCGCCCCGTACCACGGCGTTGAACCACACGGTGCAGTTTTGGCCCATCGTCACCTCGCCCACTACCGTGGCGTTGTCGGCGAGCCAGCATTCGTTGCCAAAAGTGGGGGAGGTGTCGCGAACGGATTTGATGAGGGCCATAATCAAGGAAGGATAGTAGTGGAAGAGAGCTCGTAATATTGGTTGATTTTCCTTTGATAAGCAAACATCGTTAATTTGTCCCTGCTCCTTTTGGAAACAGGTTGCCCCCCAATCGTACAAATACCAACAACCCGAATGCTGAAAAACGCCCTGCAACTTCTCCAAAATATGGGTTTTCGGTACGTGCTGCATCGGGTTGGATACGAAGTGTCGCGGCGTACTGGTTTTTTGAAAAGCCGCTTTCCGGTACGACCCGATTTTCAGGAGTTTATTTCGAGAAAAGATTGGCAAAAACTCACCGTTCGTTCGCCTGACCTCTACCTAAATAAGGTCTCAGGGAGCGAACCCCGCAACCTGCAAAAACGCGTCGAAGCCTTTAAGGCGGGACGTCTCACTTTCTTCGGAGGCGAGGAATACGAAGTTGTAGACTGGCTGACCAACCCTTCGACGGGCTACCGCTACGACGCCACCAAACACTGGACGGAGATTCCTGATTTTTCGGCCGAAGCGGGAGACATCAAGTACGTTTGGGAGAAATCACGTTTCACCTTCCTCCACGACCTCATCCGCTATGGTGTTCATTCCAAAGAAGATCAATCGGCGATAGTTTTCGGAGAAATAGAAAGCTGGATTACGGCCAACCCTGTCAACTGCGGCCCGAACTGGCGGTGCAGTCAGGAAATCTCGCTGCGGGTACTAAACTGGACGTTCGCTCTTGATTTTTACAAAAACTCCCCTACCCTCACCGACGAGCGCTTTGCCCAAATCCTGCATTCGGTCTACTGGCAAATGCGGCACGTGGCAGCGCACATTAATTTTTCGCGCTATGTCGTGCGCAACAACCACGCCCTGACAGAGACGCTGGCGCTGTACGCGGTGGGTTTGCTCTATCCTTTCTTTCCGGAAAGCGAGCGCTGGAAAAAAGATGGCAAAAAGTGGTTTGAGCAAGAAATCGCTTACCAAATTTATGAGGATGGCACGTTCCTGCAATTTTCGATGAACTACCACCGCGTGGCCGTGCAGCTACTGACACTGGCCCTCGACCTCGCGCACGAAAACGACGAAAGTTGGAATGGGGTAGTGTACGACCGCGCCCACAAGTCGCTGCACTTCCTGCGCATCTGCCAAGATGAAACCATCGGCTGGCTGCCTAACTACGGCAATAACGATGGGGCACTTTTTTTCCCATTGACAGAAAGTCATTTCCGTGATTTCAAGCTGCAGCTCGAGGCTTTGGAGAGGTCATTAAGCAGTGTCTCAACTCCGGCTCCGTGGTCTGTGTCCCCACAGACCTCACGACGAAGCGGGTCCGTGGGGCCACAGACCACGAAAGAGCCCTCTGTCAGTCTGAGCGTAATCAAAGACCACCCCTCTGTCAGTCTGAGCGTAGTCGAAGACCACCCTCCAACGACCTATGATTTCGACGACAGCGGCTATTACGTCCTGCGCGACGCCGGAACGCTCACCTTCCTGCGCTGTGGCCACTACAAAGACCGCCCCTTCCAGGCCGACAATCTGCACCTGGACATTTGGGCGAACGGCGAGAACATCCTGCGCGACGCGGGTTCGTACCTGTACAACACCGACGAACGCTGGACGCGCTACTTCGCCGGGACAGCCTCGCACAACACCGTCATGCTGGGCGACTACGACCAAATGCGCAAGGGGCCACGCTTCATTTGGTACGACTGGATCAGGGAAAGCCGCGCGGGCTGGCTAGATTCAGCCAAGGATGTGTTCATCTTTGAAGGACAATTCACGGGGTTCCGGCAAGCGGGCAAAAACATTGTTCACCGTCGCCGCGTGACGAAACCCGCCGGAAAGCTGTCGTGGGTAGTGGAAGACTGGCTCGAAAATGTGCCGCTCGACCTTCCGATGCACCAAATCTGGCATCCAGGGAATAACTTTTTTATCCATTATTCCCTGAATGCTTTCGATGAAGCCGGTCGCGAAATAGCTCCGACCGAAACCGAAGGTTGGTATTCCGAGACGTACGGGCAAAAAGTAGCGGTGCCGCGTTTTATATTCTCAACGCATAACCGCTACCTGAAAACCATGATCAAAAGCCGAATACCAGCATCAGACGCTCCTGTCAGGCTGAGCGTAGACGAAGCCCGATAGCCAAAATGCGCATTCTCCTAATCCACCAATTTTTCCTGGAAGACGACGAAGGCGGCGGCTCGCGCTGGAACGAAATGAGCCGCGTGTGGATCGAGGCCGGCCACGAAGTGACTGTACTGGCGGGCATGGTGCATTATATGGCCGGAAGATCGGGCCGGTACGACGGGAAACGTTTTCACGAGAGCGTCAACCGCGACGGGGTACGCGTCATCCGCTGCCATGTCTCGGAGCGCTATCACGCGGGTTTTTTGGGGCGGCTGTGGGCCTATTTTTCCTTCACCTTTTCCAGCATATGGGGTGGAATACGTCTGGCCAAAGAGCAGTACGACGCAATCGTCGTCACCTCGCCGCCGCTGTTTGTGGGCGTTACGGCGGTCGTGCTTTCCTGGTGGAAGCGGATGCCTTTCGTGTTCGAGGTACGGGATTTGTGGCCGGAGTCGGCGATCGACACGGGAGTTTTGAACAATAAAACCATCATAAAATTCGCCTACTGGTTCGAGGGCTTTGTGTACAAAAAAGCCAAGCTCATCAACGTGCTGACGCCCGCATTTCGGGAAGTGCTTATTTCCAAAAAGAAGATTCCCCCCGAAAAAATAATTTTCATCCCTAACGCCGCCGACTTTGCACTGTCGGAGGAGGTACTGGTCGGCTTCGACACCAAGGCTTTCCGCGAGGCGCACGGTTTGGCGGGAAAATTCGTGATCACTTACGTCGGAGCGCACGGCGTGGCTAATCACTTGGTACAGGTATTGGATACCGCCGAATTGCTACGCGACACGAATGCGCTTTTCCTGCTCATTGGCGACGGGATGCAGAAGAAAGAGCTGGTTGCCGAAGCGCAGCGGCGTGGCTTGACCAACGTCCGTTTTATCGATCCGGTACCGAAGCGAAAGGTTTTTGAATACATCCTGGCGTCGGAAATGGGGACATCGGTATTGAAGAAAGTCGACACCTTCAAGACCATTTATTCCAACAAGACCTTCGATTATTTTTCTTGCCAGAAACCCGTGCTAATGGCCATTGACGGCGTATCGCGAGAACTGATTGAAACCGCCGCAGCGGGTGCATTCGTGGAGCCGGAAAACCCGACCGACTTTGCAGCAAAAATTCGTTTTTATCTAAAAAACCCTGAACTCCTTAGGCAACAAGGCGAAAGCGGCTACCGCTACGCCCGTGAACATTTTGACCGGGAAAAGTTGGCGTTGGAGTTTCTAGAGGAAATATGTGAATTGTCGTAATCCCGCTGCAAACGCGAAGCAGATATATCACTAGCTGCGACGCGGGCGAACCCATGGGTTCGCCCCTACGGCATTCAATCGTCGTCCTCTTCTTCCTCCGCTCGTACCCGTACAAACGCCGACCGGCGCGGTGCGGGCATTTTGCTGTCTAGTCCTTTTACCGCTTTCCAGACGATCTCGCTGAATTCCACATCGTCGATCGCGTCGGGAACGGACAGGTTCAACTCGCCCGAGCGGATGGAATATTTGTTGACGGCAACGTTCTTTTGGTCGAGGCTCACGTTATTGGGACGGGGGCCGTGGGTGGATACGAATTCTCCGTAGCTGCGGTAGCTAACACCCGCCCTCTTGCAATAATCCCAGATAAAACCGCCCTTGGGGTGCGCCGCTTCGCGCGTTCCCTCGTAGTCGTAGGTGCCGCCACGGCCGCCATAGCTGGTGGGCCAGGTTTTCTCCACAAAATCGGTGGCGTAGCCCGCCATCGACCAATTGTGGCCGTCGGCGCTCACCTCGGCGTTGACGTAAAAATTATCCAGCAGCACGAACTCCCGCGCCAGGGCGTGGTGGTTAGGCGTTATTTTTTCGGGAAACAGGCACATGCTGGCGTCGCCGTTGCCCTCGGGCATATCGCCGAATACCTGGTCGTAGGTGCGGTTTTCTTTGATGATGTAAAAAACGTACTTGATCGGCGACGGCCCGCCTACTTCACGGGGGATGGGGTTGCCCTTTTGGCCTTCACTCGTCGTTTCCCTCTCCTTGGTGTAGGGCGTATTTTCATACACCAGCCTGGTGTAGCCCGCCAGCAGATCTTCGTCGGGCTTGTCGATGATGGACAGGTTGCCCTGAAACAAATTTCCGATGTACTCCGCCTTGGCCCGCTCGGCCCCGGTCATCGTCGGCTGCGGCCCGCCAGGATTGGCCAGCGACGTGACGCCCTTGCCATTGGCGACGTAAATTTTTCCTCCCACCTCTCGTACCGCCGTCGGGTACCAGCCCGTGGGGATGAAACCCAAAGAGCGGCTTTCGCCCCGATCCGAGACATCGAACACGGCCAGGCAGTTGTTATCGGCGTTGGCGACGTAAAGCGTCTTTTCATCCGCTAAGAGCGCCAGACCGTTGGGCGTACTGCCCGCCGGGGCGTCGGGATAGAGCGAGGTGGTAAGTGTTTCCGTTACTTTTCGGGCGGGCAGGTCGACGACCGAAACGGTGTTTTCGTTGCCATTGGCCACGAAGAGGTGTATACCGTCTTTCGTCAGCACCATGTCGTTGGGATGGCTGCCGACGCCCACCTCGGCGGCGATGGCTCTTTTTTTCAAGTCATAGATCAAAACCCGCCCGCCGCCCCAGAGCGAAATGTACAGCGCAGACTTATCGGGCGAAAGCGCGCAGGTGTAAGCCTCGGCGGGCAGCGGCTCGCGGCGCAGCACCTGCCGCGTCACGGCATCGCAGGTGTAGAGGGCGCTGTCGTCCTTGGTGACGACATAGAGGTAATTGGTGGCGTCGTCGAAGCACAGGCCCGCCGGGGAAATCTTGCCTTTGGGTCAGGGCTCGCCCAGCGTGATCTGGCCATTTTCTTGAAGTTTGCCCTTATTATTTTGATAAATCCTGATGAGATTGTCGTTGCCGCCAGAGGCAAACAACCGCTTTTCGTCCACCGAAAAGGCCAGCCCCACCCAGGATTTCGGGATTTCGATGGTGTCGGAAACCGATTCATTTTCGCGGTCGATGAGGGTGACGGTCTGCGTTCCCTGCCCGTTGTTGGTAAAAGCCATCCACTTGCCCGACGAAGAGACCGCCACATTCAGCGGCAAATCACCCAACGGCAGACTCTTACCCGGCGTCGTCAGCGACCAGCCGTTGGGCAGCATCACCCGCCCGGCCCGCAAGGCACTCACAGCGTCGTCTTTTGTTCCACTTATTCCTGATTTGCAGGAATTTAAACTAAAAATAAAAAACCCGGAGAGGAAAACCGAAGCAAGAAAATATCTTTTCATGGAAAGGATTGTCAATACGATCAAAGTTAAAATTAAGGATTCTCGCTGGTTTCCCTACCCCAAACCACGTCAACAATTTGAGAATTCAACCCCAATGCCGTAGTTTTACAATATCAATGATAGAATGATAGATTGAGTGAATGATAGAATATTTCATTCTCTCCTTTATTCTATCATTCACTCATTCACTCATTCACTCATTCATAATTGATTTTATGCCCGAAATAGCGTTTAGAGATGCCATAAAGGAGGCGATGTCCGAGGAGATGCGCCGCGACGAGAAAGTGTTTTTGATGGGCGAGGAAGTCGCTGAGTACAACGGTGCCTACAAAGCCAGCCAGGGAATGCTGGACGAATTTGGGGCCAAGCGCGTTATCGACACGCCCATTGCCGAATTGGGTTTTGCGGGCATCGGCGTCGGGGCGGCGGCCAACGGCCTGCGGCCCATCATCGAGTTCATGACGTTCAACTTCTCGCTCGTCGCCATCGACCAAATCATCAACAGCGCGGCCAAGATGCTGTCCATGTCGGGCGGACAGTACAATGTTCCCATCGTGTTTCGCGGCCCGACGGGCAACGCCGGACAACTCGGCGCGCAGCACTCGCAGAATTTCGAGAACTGGTACGCCAACACACCGGGCCTGAAGGTAGTGGTTCCGGCCAATCCTTACGATGCCAAAGGACTTTTAAAATCCTCCATCCGCGACAATGACCCCGTTATTTTCATGGAGTCGGAAGTGATGTACGGCGATAAGGGTGAGGTTCCCGAAGAAGAGTATCTGATTCCGATCGGCAAAGCCGAGGTCAAGAAAGAAGGCTCGGACGTGACCATCGTGTCTTTTGGCAAGATGATCCCCCGCGTGGTGCTGCCCGCCATCGAAGAGTTGGAGAAAAACGGGATCAGCGCCGAACTCGTCGACCTGCGCACCGTGCGCCCGATCGACTACGCCACGGTGGTGGAATCCATCAAAAAAACCAACCGCTGCGTGATCGTGGAGGAAGCCTGGCCGCTAGCGTCCATCTCCTCCGAGCTGGCCTACCACATTCAGCGCTATGCCTTCGACTATCTCGATGCCCCGGTAATGCGCATCACCAACCGCGACGTGCCACTGCCCTACGCCCCGACGCTCATCGAGGAGATTCTGCCCAATGTGAAACGGACGGTGGATGCAGTGAATGCGGTGCTCTATAAGTGAGCGGTAAAGGGCATAGGAGAAAATTCATTTCTACCCTGATGCTCGGGTGGCTGATCTTCCACTTGCCCGCCGCGGGCCAAGCCATCGTATACGACATCCTGCTCGCCGGGAAGTCGGTGGGTGAACTGACGATTTCGCCTTCCCGCCCGAACAGCGGCAGCGATCATCTGCGCGTGCGGGGTGCCATCGACACGTTCCTGTACGATGTGGTGTACGTGAGCGAAAACCAGTTTGAAAATGGCGTATTGAAAACCTCCATGTCGAGCCAGGACGTGAACGGCAAGAGGAAGGAAAAAACCAACACCGTCAAAGCCGACAATCAATATCGGGTGACGGTCGCCGAAGGAAATTCCGCCGCTAAGGAAATCGCCCGGATTTCCCATCCCATCAACCACACCGTAACCAGCCTATACTACCGGGAACCGCTAAATCTCAAACAAGTTTACTCCGACCGCTACGGGGAAATGTGTCCGGTGCAAAAGGTTTCTGCGGGAGTGTATGACATCGTGATGCCCGACGGCAAGAAAACGCGCTACACCTACGCCGGGGGACAATGCCAGGAAGTCATGTCCCAGATTATCGGCCTCAATCTAATATTTCGGATTCGACCGGGTAGCACAAACAGATGAATTTTACCCTGACAAGGTCAGGGCTGCCAGTCATTCTTTAAGTTTCTCTTTTTCATCATCCGACTCAAGCACCCCCGCCCGGTTCACTTTCTCGCCCCGCATGAAGCGTTCGTAGAAATCTTTGTCTTTGGTAATGATCGGGTATCGGTCAAAAACCTCCCCCCGACCGAACATCCTGGGATCTTGCTGGGCTTTTAAAACATCGGTCAGTTGGCCGAGTAGTTGGCGCTTCGTATCACTCATGCCGGGTAGTTCGGCCAGATTTTCCAGACAATAGGGGTCGGTCTTGATGTTGTAGAGTTCTTCGGCGGGCCTTTTTCCAAAGCTCATCTGCCAATAGCTAGCGTTCTCGCCGCTCCTTCGCATATCGAGGATGACGGTCTTGGTCGGAGAACTGTCGGTGTTGCGGTACCCGGTTTCGGGATTGCCCGGCGGCCATCTTGAAATCTCAAAGTTCTTCATGTACATATAGTCGCCTTTCACAATGCCCCGGATCGGGTAGCCCACATCGTGCGGACGGCCAATGTCGTGCCGCTCCTTGCCAAAAACCACGAACTCCCGGTCAGGTTTGTTTTTCGTGGGGGTTCCCTTGAACAGGTCGGTCAGGCTTTTGCCGGGCGTGGGCTGCATACCCGTGTTTTCCCACGCGATGCCGACCATTTCCACGAAGGTGGGGGCGAAGTCGATGAAGCTCACGTATTCCTCGATTTTCCGGCCGGGGTTCTCAATGCCCTTCGGCCACATGATCGCCAGGGGCATATGGTTGGAATATTCGTATTCCTGGCCCTTGATGCGTGGGAAAGGCATCCCGTTGTCGGAGGTGACGACGATAATCGTGTTGTCGAGCTGCCCCGTTGCCTCCAGGTCGGCCAGCATTCGCTGCAGGTGGGTGTCGAAGTGCTCTACCTCGTAGGCATAATCCAGCAGATCGTTACGAACCACCTCGGTATCGGGCCAGAAGTCGGGTACTTTGTCGATGTCCGACAGCTTCTTTTTTCCCTTCTTGATCCCTGAGCCATATTCGTAAGTCCGGTGAGGTTCGCGGCCTCCGTACCAAAAACACCAGGGCTTCCCGGCCACCGCCGCGCTGTCCAGGAACACCTTGAAGTTGGCGCTGTAATCGTTGGTAGAAATGCCAGCGGTGGGCGGCGTGGATGTAACGACGTCGAATGCCTTTCCGGTAAGCTCGCGTGGTTGGCCATTCACGGTACCGGGGTTGCCGGGCCCCCAGCCTTTGCCCGTGTAGCCCGTCGTGTAGCCGTTGTCGCCCAGTACCTCCACGTATGTCTTGAATTTTGCGGGGAAATTGGGCCAGTGGTTTGCGGCTTCTTCCAGTTGCCAGGAATTGCGCCCGGTCAGAATAGACGACCGCGAGGGGGAACACTTGGCGTTGGGCGTGTAAGCATTCATGAACAGCAGCCCGTCTTGGGCTACCCGGTCGAAGCCCGGCGTGTCGACCCACGTGACGCCGTACGCACCCATGTGCGGAAACGAAGCGTCGTCGGCAATGCAGAACAGGATATTGGGCCGCTGCCCGGCTTGCTCGACTGCCTTCTTGCAAGCAGCGAAAGTGCCTGAAAGCACCACGCACAGGATTAGTAATCTCCTCATAGTTTTTTATTTAGCAACGGGCTATTTCCAATTGGGAACCGCCTCCTTTTCCCAGCGCACGAGATCTTCTTTTAGCGCTGCCGCTTTTTCGGGGTATTCCTCCGTCAGGTTTTTCTGCTCGCCGATGTCGATCAGCAGATTGAAAAGTTTATCCCCGCCGCTGTGGTACTTGATGTATTTCCAATCGCCCGAAACGACGGCGGCGTACTGGTCTTCGTAGCTTCGGAAAAAGTACAGATTCCGCTTCGGCAGCGTGCCTCCCTTCAACAGCGGCAGCAAACTGACCCCGTTTATGTTTTTTTCCGTAGGTTTTTTCCCGAAAGCAATCTCCACCAACGTTGGGAAAATATCCAGCGATTGCACGGGTACCTCGCAGGTAGTGTTCGGTTTCGTAACGCCCGGATAGTGCACGATGAGAGGTACTCTGGCCCCGCCTTCGCCCAGGGCGTTGCCCCCGTTTTTACCGCCGGTCAGGGGCGCATTGCTGAAATCACCGCCTTGGTCCGACAGGTAGATGATGATCGTGTTGTCGGCGATTCCCTTTCTTTCGAGTGCTTTCCTCACCCGCCCCACCGACTCGTCCATGGCGCTCACCATCGCGGCGTATTCGGCGTATCTGCCGCTTAGCCCTTCGTCGTGGTACTTTTGCACCCAATCCTTCCTGCCCACGTGCGGGTTGTGTACGGCGTAGTACCACATCGTCAGCATGAAGGGTTGCGGTTGGTCGTAATCGCCGATGAAGTCTTCCGCCCTGGTGGTGAGGACGTCGGTCAAGTAATTTTTTCCTGTAAAATCGCGTAAAGTACCGTCTTCACTATCGAAAAAAGGCGCGTAGTAGTCCTTCGGATGCCCGGCGTTGGCGGTTCCGTATTGTGCGTCAAACCCCTGACGGACGGGATGATGCGCCTCGTTCCCCAGGTGCCACTTGCCGATGAACATATTGTAGTACCCGAATTCTTTCAGGCGTTCGGCGTAAGTGACTTCTTCGAGCGGCAGGAAGTTGCGGGTCGGCATTTGGACGGGGTCGCTTGCCAGCGTACTGAACTCATCGTCCTGCAACCTGCCCCCGCCGACTTGCGGAATGTGCCGCACCATCTGCAAACGCACCGGCTCTTTGCCCGTCAATAACGACGCCCGGCTGGGGCTACAGGTGGGCGTGGCGATGTAGGCCCGCGTAAAGTCCAGCCCCTCTTTTTTTAGCTGGTCGATGTTGGGCGTGTGCAGCAGTTTGTTTCTATAACCGACATCCGCCCAGCCCTGATCGTCGACGAACAAGAGGACGATGTTGGGCTTTTTCTGGGAAAAACCAGCGAGCGCATTCAGGCAAATTACCGCAAGTAACAGGAGTTTTTTCATGGGTTTAGAAGCTGTTTGAGTTCAGTCCACTTTCAAGCACCGCTGCCAATTGTGCTGCTCTTTGAACCCCAGCACCTCACGGATTTTGCGGTTTGAAAACAGGGCTTCGTGTTCCGCCAATTCGCGGCTGATGGGTACGCCAGGGAAAAACCGCTCCGCCAGTTCCCTGCTGGGAATAATGGCTCCGTTCTGGTCGTTTCCGGCGTTGAAAACCTGGTAGCCGAGGCCGTCTTTTTGCAAACACAAATCCACGATCTGCCCCAGGTCGCGCGCATCGATGTAGCAGAAGGCATTCCGACGCCGTACTTCGGGATTTTCAAAATAACGCGGAAACAGCTCGGCGTATTCGTGGGGCTCAATCACATTGCCAATCCGAAGAGCGTAAATGTCGAAGCCCGACCGCCGCTGGAAACTCCGCGCCGTTTTTTCGTTCACCACCTTCGACAACCCGTAGCTGTCCATGGGATCGACGTCGTAATCCTCTTCCAGGGGCAGTACTTTTGGGTCAGTTCGGCTTTGACCATAATTTTACCCGCTGTATCGCCCCAAGGCGAAGCGGCAAGGTAGTTTTTGTTTCTTAAATCCTTATCCAATAGTTCGCATCATTCTAAACCAAATTTTATGAAAGCATTTCTAGCAGGTACTCTCCTTCTCATTTCAATCCAGTTTGCTTTTTCTCAAGAAATCCAGGATCAGCCTGACCGCGACAACCAGAAGGCCGACGGCTATAAGGGAATCTGGTTTACGCTGGGCCAATTCTCTCAGTACGGCGATAAGTACTCGGGCGGCCTGGGTACTTACACCGCAAAGCACGTTCCGCTGGCGATCTACGCCCCCGAGGTAAATAAAACCTTCTTCGTGTATGGCGGCACCGTCAGCGAGCAGGAGCGCTACCTGCTTTGCATGATTGGCAGTTATGATCACAAGAAGAAAAAGGTTTCCCGCCCCACCGTGGTTTACGACAAAAAAGGCGTGAACGACCCGCACGACAACCCCAGCCTGGCGCTGGACGACCAGGGGTACCTCTGGGTGTTTGTGAGCGGCCGCAACACCCGCCGCCCCGGCTTCAAGTACCGCAGCAAGCAGCCGTACAGCATCGACGGATTCGACCAGATCACGGGCGAAACCATGACCTACCCCCAGCCCAAGTACGTTCCGGGCCAGGGATTCCTGAACCTATTTACCAAATATACAGGCGTGCGGGAACTCTACTTCGAGACCAGCCCCGACGGCGTCACCTGGACCGAAGACCAAAAACTAGCGGGCATCAAGCGCCCCGAAGACAAAAACGCCGGTCACTACCAAATCAGCGGACAAAGGGGCGACAAAGTGGTGACCTTCTTTAACTGGCACCCGAATGGCAACGTCGATCAGCGGACGAACCTCTACTACTTGCAAACCACCGATATGGGTAGAACCTGGACGACCGCCGACGGGAAGGAAATGATTGTGCCGCTAACGGATGTGGCTTCGCCGACGCTGGTAAAAGAGTATTTCAGCCAAGGGGAGAATGTGTACGTGAAGGACGTGGATTTTGACAGCAGGGGAAATCCCATCGCCCTCTACCTCCACGGCCCCGGCCACCAGCCCGGCCCCGAAAGTGGCCTTCGGCAATGGGCAGTGGCCCACTGGAATGGCTCAGCCTGGGAACACCACTCTGTCACGACTTCCGACCATAACTACGACATGGGCAGCCTGTTCGTGAAAGGCGATGAGTGGATGGTGGTGGCCCCGACCGAGAACACGCCCCAGCCCTGGGGCGGCGGCGGTGAAGTGGTGCAGTGGAAAAGCACCGACCAGGGCAAATCATGGACCCGCGCCAGGCAAATTACTCACGATAGCCCCCGTAACCATAATTATGTTCGGAAAGTAGTGGGCGGTCACGATCCGTTCTACTACTTCTGGACCGACGGCGATCCGGGTAAGTTCAGCCCATCGCATATGTACTTTGGCGACAGCCGGGGCACCGTGCGGGAGCTACCTTATACCATGAAAAAGGGGTCAGCCAGGCCGAAAAAGCGAAAATAGGCTGAGAACCCGACCTTTATCGGGATCGACCCTTCACTTCACTATCCCCCCGATTTTATTTATCAAACCACAGCGGCGTATCGACGGTGATACCCGTCGGGGTGTTTGGGTTGGAGCTGATTTCCTCGCTGCGATAGAGCAGGCGGCGCACCAGACCGGATACGGGTGCTCCCGTAGGCGCGGTCATAGCAGGAATTTCCTGACCGATCGGCCCCGAGCGGCGGTGCTGTACCCAGCCTTCGATGGGACGCATAAACAAATCCAGGTATTGCTGCTGGGCCAGTTGCCGCTTGTAGTTTGCCGCCGTCAGGGCCGGGAGCCTGGTGGCATATGCATCGGCTTCGGCGGCTGGTACGCCGAATGAAAGCAGCGACTCCCGCACTCCAGTGCGGTAGCGGGTGGTAGCGGCATCGAAGCCTCCCGGTGCGAAGCCGCGGGCGATGGCCTCCGCTTCGAATAACAATTGCTCTGAATACGAAAACGACACTTCGGGTAGATCAGCCTGGAGCAGATCCAGGTTTACCAACGCCGACTTGGGGTTGAACGTTTCGACCGAGCCGAGTGGGATGTACTCGCCAGGAGCGGCCTCAGGGCCAGGCTGGAAAAAATACGGAATGCGTGGATCATTGAGCGAGGTCAGTAAATCGTAGACCGGCTTCGAGCAGTACCAGTCGGTCTGTACCCCGCCACGAAAGATCGCCGTAAACGAGAAGCGCGGATTCCGGCGACCCGGCTGGTCGAAATATTGGTACTCCATCGCGTCGTCGTTGGAGGCGATCATGTTTCCTGATGAAATCACCTGCCCGATCGCCGCCCCTTTCGACGGATCGGCGTCCACCATCGAGAACAAAATTCTCATCTTCAAAGAGTTGCCAAACTTTCTCCATTTGGCCATATCGCCGCCGTAGTACAAGTCGCTGGGGGCACTGATGCTTGCTCCTGCGGGATCTATCATGCCGAGCGCTTCATCGATCATGGCAATGCAGCCATTGAGTACATCTTGTTGCTTGTCAAACTTGGGGAGATCCACCTCCCCGGTAGCGGCTTCCGAAAACGGGATGTCGCCCCACAAAAGCGAGGTTTGAGCGTAGGCAAAAGCCATTAAGATCTTGCACTGCGCCACCGCGTTACTATTGACAGGCCTCGCCGCTTCCGCAATTTCAACGGCCACGTTGAGATTCTTCAAAACGTCGGTGTAGGTACGTCCCCACGCGCTGCGTATGCGGGTCTGGTCATACTGCGCCTGCGACAGGCCCCAACGCCCGCCCGAAGACCACATTTGGCTCATTAGGGCTACCGGCCAGGTGAGTTCGGCTACCCGCAAGAGCGAAAACTGGGTCGACGCCCCCGCGAAAAGCAACGCAGGATTGACCGAAGTAGAGCGGTTGGGGTCAATGTTTATATCGCTGTCTTTGAAGCAGGCCGTGGTTGAGAATGCCAACAGGGTGGCAAGGATTAGCTTTTTCATTCTTATATAAGATTAAGGCTGTTGAATATCTTTTTTCAAAAATCAGGTACTTTAAAATTGCGCTGAACAATCTTAAAACGTAAAACGCAGGTTACCCCCTATTGTTCTGCTGCTTGGCACACTTCCGCGCTCCAGGCCTTCCCCGATGAGTCCGGTACCCAATGCGTTGGATTCGGGGTCGATGTGGGGTACGTTCGAACTGATAATCCACAAGTTACGGCCTTCCAAACCTACCGCGATGCTTCCGAAGGGGGTTTTCGACACCAACGATTTAGGAATATTGTAAGCCAGTCGCACCTCACGCAGCTTTGAATACGACCCGTCGAAAGTATTGTTTTCGGGGCTTACCGAGTTGTCTAGCTGGCCCCAATACTGCTGCACACTGGCCACAGGCGTGGTGTTGGGGCTAAATGTGCCGTCGGCGTTACGCACTACCCCTGGGTCGATGAAGGGTGTACGATCATTGACGGTAGTTTCGATGGCTTGTCCCCCACCGCGCACGATGCTGACGGTTTGCGAGTTGATGACCCCGCCTTTGCGGATATCGATCAGGAAGTTAAAGTCAAAGCCCTTGTACGAGAATGAGTTGTTGATGCCCATGGTCCAATCAGGGTAAATCGCCCCCAAGAGTTTACGTGGTCCGGGGGTTCGCAGGCCCGTAGTGGGATTGATGATGATGTTGCCGTCGGGGTCGCGGGCCCAGCCTACACCTTGGATATTGAAGGTTTCGCCGGGACGGGCGGCAATGAATATCCCAAACCCGTCGCCCGAGGTGACGATGAATTCTTGCAAGCCAGGCGCCAACGACTCCACGATATTGCGGTTGCGGTTGAAATTGAGCGTGGCATCCCAGCGGAAACCCGAGCGCGTTTGGATGGGCGTTGCGGTCAGCATGGCTTCCACACCGGTGTTTGAAATCTCGCCAATATTCAAGCGGCGGGCCGAGTAACCCGTCGATTGCGGAATGGCAATCGAGATGATCTGGTCGAAGTTGATCGTTTTATAATAAGTAACATCCAAACCCAGGCGTCCACCCAAAAATTTCATTTCGGCCCCAAGCTCATATGAAGACTGCCGTTGTGGTTTGAGGTTGGTGGGCGGCAGAATGTTCGTCGCGCCAAAGGCTGATGCGCCGCCAATGGGGTACAGGATGTTAAACGTATAAATATCGTTGGCCTGCGTGAGCGGATTGTAGGTAAAAGCCAGTTGATAAGGGTCCTCGTCGCTACCCACGCTGGCGAAGTTAGCGCGGATTTTGGCGTAGCTCAAAATATCGTTTTGCACGATTCCCCAATTTTCGAAGGCTTCGGACACTACAAACGAGACGCTGGCCGACGGGTAAAAATAGGAGTTGTTGCTCACGGGTAAAGTCGAAGACCAGTCGTTGCGGCCCGTTGCGTTTAAAAACAAATAATTCTTGTAGTCGAAGCTGACATCGGCGTAGGTACCAAAAATTTCGCGACGGCCGTAAAAATTGGACGCCACGTTCGACTGGGCGTTGGCGAAGGTGTAAAGCTGGTCGATATTCAGGCCCTCTGACACTACGCGCTCGCGGCGAAGGGTACGTTGGTTGAACTGGTGGCCCACGATGCCCTTGAAAGTCCAGTTACTGCTTATGCTCCGCGTTACGGATCCAATCAGGTCGGTCTGTATTTCGCGTTCGTAAATATTGTTTGTTTCGAAAATACCGTTGAGCCGTCCGCGTGTGCCTCTGCGCGACACGTTGCGGCGGTTTTCGGTAAAGAAGTCCGTCCCGGCTCGTGCCGTCAAATTGAACCAGGGCGTCACGTCGTAGCTCAAACTTGTGCCTCCAAAAAGACGATCCACGGAATTGGAGAAGCGGTTGAATTCCGTTACGAAATAAGGATTGTTCTGGACACCATTGAGGTCGATCGCACGCGCCAGATCGCCCGTCCAGCCGGGTGGCACCGCCTGCGTAGGCGGGGCAAAAAGATTGTCCTTTAGTTCGCGAATATCGATGGTGGGGGCAAGGCCCGACATAATCGTGGGGATGATATTCGTGGTGTTAGAGCCTTGCGCGGGGCGGCCGTCGCTGGTAGTGCGCACGTAGTTGATCCACGCCCGCGAGCTGAGCTTACTATTGATCTTTTGTCCCGCATTGAAAGACAGCGTATTCCGGCCCATTTGGGAGTTTGGTACGGTGCCTGTCTGATTCAGGTTCGTGAAGCCTATGCGGTAGTCACTCTGGTCGGTGGCCCCACCAATGGCGATGCTGTTGATCCGGGTGTAGCCCGTTTCAAAAAAGTTCTTCCAGTTATCGGGGTACGACTGCAGGGTAGTTTGCTCGCCTTTGTAATCGGTAACCGGCCCCGTGACACTGCTGATTTTGGGTCCCCAGCCATTGCCTAACTGTGGGTTGTATACGCCGAGGTTTCCCTGGGCGTATTCGCTTTGGGTATCGGGGGCGCGCAACACATTATCGGCTCTAAATGAAGAGTTGACCGATATGTTCATTTTTTTACCGCCGGGTTTTCCTCGCTTCGACGTGATCACGATTACCCCGTTTCGGGCGCGCGAACCATACAAGGCCGATGCCGCTGCACCTTTGAGCACCGTCATGCTTTCGATGTCGTCGGGATTGAGATCCCCCGCGCGGTTGCCCACATCCACACCGCCCGTCACGATGTCGGTTTCGGAGTTGTTGAACGACGAATTGGAAATAGGAATACCATCCACCACAAAAAGCGGCTCACTCGCACTCGAAAGGGAATTAGCACCCCGAATCATGACGCGGCTGGAACCACCCACCGTACCCGACTGCTGCGAAATGCGCACCCCGGCTACTTTTCCTGCCAACGAGTTGAGCAAGTTGGGATCACGCGCTTTGATGAGTTCGGCACCGCCAATCGTCGATACGGCATAGCCCAGCTCCTTTTTCTCCCGCACGATGGCGTTGGCGGTCACTACCAGCTCGTTAAGATTAATCAGGTCGGCAACCAACTGGACATCGATGGTCGTTTCATTGCCAACCACAGCTTCCGCTGTTTTATAACCAATGAAAGAAAAGAGCAGGGTACCGCCTTTACTTGGCACGTTGATGGTGTAGTTACCAGTGGCATCCGTAGATGTCCCGACATTGGTCCCCTTCACCACCACATTGACGCCGGGAATGCCTTCATTTTCGGGCGAAGAAACCTTGCCCGACACCGTATTGGTTTGCGCCTGCCCAAGGGTGGGCAGACAAAATAGCAGCAATAAAAATAGTACACTTTCTTTCATAGTGGGGGATGGTAGGTAGAATGGATAGATTTGGGTAAAGCTGTTGGTTATTTCAGCCGTCGAACGGTCTTAATGACGACAGGTTTTAACAATAGTTGCTTCGGATTGGAATAGGCGTTGGTAGGGCCCGGAGATCCCGTTTGGCCCTGCTGAATTTTGCGGACGACTTTCATGCCTTTCGTGACTTTACCAAAAGCAGCGAAACCCTGTCCGTCGGGATTGCGCTTACCCCCAAAGTCGAGTTCGGGCTGGGCGTTGACGCAGATAAAAAATTCGGAAGAACCACTTTCGGGTGCACCACGGGCCAGCGAGATCGTGCCGTCCAGGTGTAAGACGCCCGTTTTGTCGGTCGTTTCTTGTTGAATCGGGGGGAATGCTTTGGTAGAATCGTCGTGAACGCCGCCCTGAATTACTTCAATTTTGACAGGAATGCCGTCTTGGTTGTCCATGCGTACCACGCGGTAGAAAGAACCCTCGTCGTAACGTTTCTCGTCCACGTATCGCAAAAAGTTGGCGACCGTGACGGGAGCTTTATCGGCGTAGAGCTCCACCGTGATGTTACCCATGCTGGTTTTGATTTGCACCTGCTGGGCCAGGCAGACTGACCCTACAGCACTAAAAAAGCAGAGTAAAAGCAGCGTAAACTTCATGGAGGGCCTTTTTGATTCAAAAGAGTTGAAATAGTCTGTTTTTCAACATAATGAAGCTAAATGTATCGTTAAAACACGCCAGTACAAAATTAACTCTAACGAAAGTGGCAATATCACGTAATTGTGATTACTTAATCGCTAATCCTCCTATTTCGATATTCCCATCTGCTCTTCAAGATGAAATAGTGAAGATTCACTCTTCAGAAATAAACGCCAAATGCTTACCATCGGCACTTACGGCCATCCTTGAAATTCCTTTTACTCCACCTTCTTCAAAGCGACGCAAAACAGTGGTACTGCCATCGACAGTATTGAGTTGGGAGATCGTTGTGCCATCAGGAATCAAAATTAGGTTGTTCGTTAGCCAGCAAATATCCTGAGTTGGAGTGGGTAATACCTTGATTGTAGCGATAATTCCCGCAATGGGATCCAAAGACTTAATGGATGAGCCCCCCTTCTCATTACTTATGAAGCTAATCAAGCCAGAATTGGGAATCTTGTGCAATGAGCGTCCTACGTTTTTCTGGATGGTTTTGATTGTATTTCCTTTAAGGTCAGCCACCACTAAATCCATCCCGTCGTCCACCAGAACCGTCACAACCAAGATTGTGGGGCTGAACCAAACGTGGTAGCCCACTTTTAAATCGGCTAAAATGACCTTCGACGCTCCGTTGGCCAGGTCATAGCGATACAGCCGCTGCAATCCGGTTTTATCCAAACGGACTGCGGAAACAGCGTCCTGGTTGGGGACTTTCAACGGTGAATATTCGCTCCCGAGAGAAGTATTTGTTAACCAGGAACTCTCATTACTACCAATCTTATAGGTTTTGACATCGGTTTGACCGTCTCTGGTGGAAGAAAACAGGACGGTACTATCGTCAAAAAAGGAGGGCTGATTGTCGTAACCTTCGTTCTTGGAGACGTTCTTGAGATTTACTAATTCTACTCTTGCGTTCGGCTTTCTAATATCAACCAAAAAAACTTCGGTGCTAGGCTGGGCACACGCAATGGCTGAAACAAAAAATAGTGCTACAAATAGTATGTTTTTCATAATTTGGATATTCAGATTGGCTTTGGAATTCCATTGCGTTATCAAGCTTTGGAGTCAAGAAGCGTTCTCTATCACTAATTTCTAAAATTCCTAAAGATCGCTCATGGTATTATTGTAGGACTTTCGCTTGTCGACTTGAATGCGATCCCATTAGGGATCAAATGTGGATAGAAAAGTGCTTTCCTAGTCGATTATTATGTCCCGTACGGGACATGACCAGCCAACGAATCGGCTTTTTCTACCCACATCCTGTGCCTAACGGCACATTTATCTCAGCCGAAGCGAAAGTCCTATATTGATTCTTGAAAATTTTTGAGGTTTCACCGGATTGGGGATTTTTCTATTTTGCTGGTTTTCCTTCCGTCCTCGCCTTTTGCTCCACAAAATAGGGCTGAAAGGTGTAAGACGAATGGGCGTCCCACTTGGCGTTGACTTTCGGAATGTGCTTCTCCAGACTAGCTTTTTCGCGCGCGTATTCAGGATTGTCGGCTTGGTTATTCCACTCATTAGGATCATTTTTATGATCGTAAAATTCTTCCTTTCCATCTTCGTAGCGAATGTACCTGTACTGCTCCGAAACGACCGCGTGGTTGTTCATCCCGTAGGTGGTGAGGGCAATTGGCTTTTCGCTCGCCCCCTCGCCCTGCATGAGCGAAACCAGACTTTTACCCTCGTTCTTTCCGTAGGCGGGCAGTCCGCATAGTTCAAGCAAGGTAGGATAAATGGACAGCAGCTCGACGGGCGCGCCGATTACTTTTCCCATCGGTAAGTCAGGAGCCGCAAACATTAGCGGCGCTTTAGTGGCCGACTCCCACAAGCCGTGTTTCGCAAAAGTACCCTTCTCGCCCAGGCGATACCCGTGGTCGGACCACAGCACGATCACCGTGTTATCGGCGTAGCCGCTTTCTTCGAGGGCGTCCAGTACGCGACCGACTTGGTAATCGACAAAGCTGACACTCGCCAAATAAGCCTGGATGATTTTGGGCCATTCCCCGCTTTTTTTGGCCCATTCGGTGGTGGGCATCATGGGCAGGTCGTTGATCTGCAAGCCAACTGTCGGAACATCATCCAGGTCATCCGATTGGTAAGGCGCCACTTGAATGCCTTCGATGGGGTGCATATCAAACCACTTTTGGGGTACATACAGCGGGACGTGCGGGCGCAGAAAACCCACCCCCATAAAAAACGGCTTGTCATATTTTCTGCCCAAGCGTTCGACCGCCCAATCGGCCGACTGATGGTCGGGCATCAGGGAGTCCGCTTCCGGGAATGCTCCCCAATCGGTACTGGTGCGGCCGTAATTCTTACGGTCTGCCGTGCCGTGTCCGTCCCAGACAAATCGCTTGGCGGGCACCGGCCCAAAGCCTTTGACCCTTCCCCCCGATTCGTCGAATACGCCCTCGGGAGCGTGTTCGTGGAACAACTTGCCAATTCCCATCGTGTGGTACCCCTGGTTTTTGAAGTACTCAGGAAGGAAGACGATGTCCTTCGTGCTGGGATTGCTCTCCGATCGGATTATATCATCGTCTATCATGCCGTAAATTCCGGTGGTCGATGGGCGCAAACCGGTCATCAAGGAAGCCCTCGATGGGCCACACAAGGGGGCCTGGCATTGGGCGTTGGAAAACAAAACGCCCCGCGCCGCCAGTCTGTCGATATTAGGGGTCTTGGTATTCGAGTAGTTGGTAAGGCATCCCAGCCAGGTATTCAAATCATCGACGGCAATAAATAAGACGTTGGGTCGGTTATCGGTTGCTGATTCGACCGGTTCGCTTTCACTGCCAAACGTGCTGACGACCAAGAAACTCAATACGACTACCAGGTAGCCTTTATATTTCATATTGATGCGATTGATTTTTAAAAAAAGCTCTTCGATTTTTGCGTCTAAAATCAAGTAGATTGAGCACGGCGGACAATTTTTATAAATGATGAAGATAGGTAAAAAAGCCAAACGAGTGATTGATGGTCATCGGAATTCTCGGTTTTCTTGATTGAAATTACTATTGTCTTCGGAGACTCACAGACTACCAATCACTTTTGGTACGCGGTCATCCTTCGGAAGCCCCGCACAACGGCACATTACGATGAACTAGGGGGATTTATTTTTCCTGAACCCCACTAATACGCTGATAAATACGTACTTTTAACGCAAACATGTTACTTAAAATCACGACATTATGAACAAGCCAAAAGTATTTACCTTCACATTACTTATGATGACTGCAGTGTCTGCCTGGGCGCAGATGAAACCGATGGACGACGCTGGCATGCCAACCATCAGCGTCGTTTCCGCCGTAGACGTGGAAGAGACGGTAGCGGGACAACCCGGCCGGGCCACTACCTTTGAGCTGATCTTCGAACCGGGCCAGGTGAGCCCACCGCACCGACACCCGGGAGCGGTATACGGCTACGTTGTCGAGGGCGAATTTAGTTTCAAAGTGGAGGGCAAGCCCCTGCGTATCATTAAAGCTGGCGGGACGTTTTATGAACCTACCATGATTTTGCATGAAGTAGGCCAGAGCGCCAGTGACACCGAAACGGCCCGGGTAGTGGCGGTAGTTGTCCACCCCCGCAGTGCGGAGCAACTGGTTATCCCTGAAAAATAAATTAGAAATTACCTACCTCGGGAGGAGAGGGGAATCGCTCCTCTTACCACAACAGAGTAGTCACTTAGGTCGAAGATGGAAAGTTTAGTTCTTCAAATGGTCGATGTTTTATGCCCTCGCCAACTGATAGTTGACGTTCCATCAACCCCACCGTTATGAGAGGAAACCTGATTCGTTTAGTAGCAAGTGGACTCACCCTGTTGGGATGTTTGAGTGAAGTCGGGGCTCAGCCTGTTCCCGTGCAGATCGAGAAACGCGACGGAAAGTTCTTGCTGCTCCGCGAGGATCAGCCCATCTACCTGCATGGGGCGGTCGTAGGGGACGCCACCGCTTTGCCTGGGGCCCCTCGTGGCGTACAGAACCCGGTGAGCGTGCTCAAAAAGGCCGGGGCGAATGCGGCCAGGGTAGCATCAGACCGAACGATCTTGGATACGCTTCACGCCCACAAAATGCTGGGGGTGGTAGACCTGATTCTGAAAGGTGAACGTGACGGCATGGATTGGGACAACGACACGATGGTGAACGCCCAGGCAGAAAAGACCCTGGCTACCATACGCGCGTTGAAAGATCACCCCGCGGTAGGGATGTGGGTGCTGGGCAACGAAATTGACTATATTCCCCCCAACGAGCCCTACAATCCGCGCATTTGGCAGCGACTGAACGATCTGGCGCGGAAGGTCAAAGAGGTTGATCCGAACCACCTCGTGCTGACCATTGTTGGCAACAGCTACTTTGAAACGAAGATCAAGGAGTTGGCGCGCGAGGGTACCTCATTCGATCTGCTCGGACTCAATGCCTACGGCGCACTCGCCAAAACCGCCGCGACGCTACAGGAACACTGGCCCAAACCTTACATCGTCACCGAATGGGGCTCCACCGGCCACTGGGAGGTGCCGCGCACCGTATGGGGTGCCCCCATTGAGGAAACCAGCAGCGAAAAGGCGGTGGCAATAGATAACCGTTACCGCCGGGTCATCAAGAGTGACACTACCAACTGTTTGGGCTCGTTTGTCTTCTACTGGAGCGAGAAGCAGGAAACGACGCACACGTGGTATGGCCTCTTCACGGAGCAGAAACGGACGCAGCCCATTGATGTGATGGAATACCACTGGCGAGGGCGGCTGCCCTCAAACTTAGCTCCTATCGTGGTAAGCTTTGAACTGGATGATACTCCCGATAAGCGGGCTCAGGTGCTACGTCCTGGCTCAGAACACAGCGCCCGCATCAAGGTGCTGGACATCGACAGTGATTCCCTTTCTTACTCGTGGGACATACGGCCGGAGGTAGTCATCCCCGATGGAAACTACGCGGGACGAAAAGAAACAAGATCACCCATTTTGAAAGATCTCGTGATACAGAATGGCCAGGCGCACGCTCGGTTCAAGACCCCGAAAGACGAAGGGGCCTACCGTTTATTTGTGAGCATTCACGACGGTCAGGGATCGGTTGCCTACGCGAACTTCCCGTTCTACGTGTCGAGCACGGGTACGTATGAATCTTCGAAGAAAAGGCATTTGTAAGCTAAGAAGCTGTTTAACCGGGCCGCCGGGCGGTTAATCCTTCAAGCTAAAAATGACGCTTTTTCACCAATCCTGCGTCGCGGAATACTATGACGAACTTGGGGCATCCTGCTATTCAGCATTCGACTGGCTGAATCCGGCCTTCACTTTCAGTTCTATTTGTTCAATCATTTCGTGTACAGGCTCAAAGTAAGTTCTTATGGTTTCTGCTTCGAAAGAAGCAGCGTTTCCGTAATCCCCTTTCTGCCTGTTGTCGAAAAGTTCAGACAAAAGCTTACTGAACTTTGGGTCAAGTATGCCCGTTTTTACAAAATGAAGCGCAAAATTCCCTTTTAGTGCGCCGTGAGTTTTAGCCTGAATTCCGTTTGCTGTCAACAAAGCGCTCACAGCATGAAAAAATGTAGCGTAGGCTGTCTCGATTCGGTGCAGAACGTACTGTTTCCTTTCTTCGCCAGTCGTAAGAGAACGCCTTCCTGGGATACGTTTTCATAAAAGGGGGTAGTCCTCTGCCGGGTATGCCACTCATTTTTGGAGTACACGAAGACAGAAAAATCCTCTTCCAGTTCAAGGGCCAGGTCGTATAAGGGATAGCGGAATGCCCGCTCTTTGGCTAAATCCACTTGATAATCCGTAAGTACCAGAATGTCCCAATCCGAATCCGCCCGCTCGTCCCCCCTGGCGCGGGAGCCGTACAGGATAACCTCCGCCTTGTCATCCACTTGGTTGACGGTTTGGCGGATGAGGTTGGTGATCTCCTGGATTATCGGTTTCATGGTGTGACAGGTTTTTGGCGACGCACTGTCGCTTCAAATATACCTATTTATCAGATAGATAACCAAGACATTTGACGCCGTCGTTGTACGGTGAGCCTTGGAAGTACCGCTATTCTTCGGTGCGAGATTGTATGAATAATCAGAGAGGGCTGTTGGCGGTGGAGTTGTTTTGAGTGGGGTGACTTGGAAGTGCCGTTTATACTTCGGGTAGTACAGCGGGGCCGACCATCCGGCTGCTTTTTTGTCTTTCATTCGCGATCTCACACAGTTTATCGTAAACTGACTTGGAATAATGATTTGCCCGTATACGTCGCGCAACAATGATAAACGCCCTATTTTTATCAAGTTAGTGACGGGCGAGGTATCGCTGATGATCAATGTCACAGCTTGCGGAGGTTTCTCAGATCGGTATCGACGTCCTCAATGGTCAGGTGAAGATAAATGCTGCGCTTCGCAAGTTCCTTCTGGAAGTCGATTAGGCCCAAACCCGCAATCTTGCGCGCTTTTCCGATGCTTAGCCGCTGCTCTTCGTAGAGGTAGGCCGCCAATTCTATTTTCAGCTCATCGGTCGAGAGTTTGGTCTGTGCCAATACCTCGTCGGGAATGGAGATTGTCATGGGTTCTGCTGTTTTTACCCAAAGCTAACGATTTTCTGAGTTAAGAGGCGCGTTTTACAGGCGTGGTGGCTTGTTGCTCGGCGAAGGCGTAAACCTAGCGGCAAGGCCTTAGATAGCCTTTTATTTATGGGATAGGGTTTACCACTTTCAAACCGGAAATCCACTTGAAATCTGACACATTTCGGGTGTGAAGTTCAAAATCATACTGTAACGCCGTAGCCGCGATAATAGCATCTCCCGCCGACATTTTACGTTGCTGACGGAGTTCAATTGCCGTCGATAGTATCGTATCGGTAATTTGAAAAAGCGGGAGGCTGTAAAATACGTTTTCAAAGTACCGCTTGCTTTTTGCGTCTAAGCCGTGAAAGCCTAGCACTTCTAATTTTGAAAAAAGGGAGGCGCGGCTGTCTGCGGCCTTTATCAAAGGTCGTAAGTACTCGAATTCAGGCAGGGCTGAATAAATGATGAGGTTACTGTCGAGGACGCGCATAGTGAAAATCAGTCTCGAAAGGGTAGCGGGCGATCCTGGCGACTCCGCTCGAAATCAGCTAAGAATTCTGTTGGGTTTTCGATCCCGCCTCCTTCATCGATGATACGATGCGCCTCTTGTAAGCTTTCCGATGATTTCACGATGGTTCCCTCCTCATTATTTGCGGCGCGACTGATATCATCAGCGGGCAGGATGATAATTTCCAACCGCCGCTTGGTGTACTCGGCAGGTACCTCGATTTGGATGATGCCATCACTGGACGTAACGAATTGGCGTAGCGCGTTCATAGTCGTTTTTTCTCAAATATAAGGAAAAGGAACGGAGCGACTGATTGCTGGCTTTCTGGCGTTGGCGTAAACTTGGCAGCGGAGCCTTTACAAAAGGCCTTTTTATCTTTGGTGCGCGGTCATCCTTCGGAAGACCCCGCACAACGGCCGAATAAAACTTTACAAAGTGTTGAGGATATATTCAGCTACATCCTTACGGTATGGAACGTCCACTTTATAGTACTTCGGGTATTCAGGATACAGTACGATCAAATACATCTTTGAAATTTTCAAATCGTATCTTTTTTCCAGTATATATTTATAGATACTTTGCTGTATGCAATAGCGGTTGTAGCTCGTATCGTCGATACTACTAAGTTTTCCAATGCCTACGTTACCCCATGAATCTTCCGAAATAGGTTTTCCAGTGGCTACATTAATAACTTTTTTGCTCCTTTTCCAGTCATAAATTTCACATTCTTCTCCATTTTTTGAAATCAAGTCAATGGTTCCAGCAATATTGTAATCCTCATCAAAAATTCTCCACTCGCTTCTGTGTGGATTTATTTCTGTATGATCTGCTACGAACTTTCCAAACAAATGAAACTCCTCAGTTTTAGTAAAATCCTCTCCTAGGTAGAACTTCTCTATCTGTTCATGTAAAAGTGTTCCTTTGCCAGCTGCTTCTGTTCCGTTTTCTCTCCAAATACGCACAATCTCCTCAACTTTCATACCAAATAATGGATGTTTTGTACTTAGCGTTGAAGCTTTACCGTATGCATCGAATTCAGGAAAGAATTTCGATATTAATGTAGTTACTGACGTAGCAGGAACTTTATCAATTGTATATATGTGTTGGTCAGGATAAAAACAGATCCTTTCATCTCGCGGGTGGGCGTTAGTTGGATTAAAGCCGCTTCCCAATTTTGTGTCGACAACTCCAATTTGAGTAGGTTGAACTAAACCTTCCTCCAATAACTCTTGCTCATTAAAATCTCTATCAACTTTTTCGGGCTTTTCCTCTATGGGTAGAAATGTGTGTTCTAAATATTCTTCACGATATTTGATATTTTCCCATTTTTGAGCTTGAACTAAATCCCAAAGACTTTCAGGGGGCAAATCTGATATTTCATTAAATGTAAAAGGAAATTTATAGGATGGATCAATACTTTGTATTATTTCAACGATGAATTTTAAACATTTCTTTTCAAATAAATGCACTTGATGTTCCGAAAAACGAATTACTATCCAACCTCTATCAATGAAATAGATATCTCGGTTTCTATCCTCGCCATCGCAATGTATCGGCTTTCGAGATAATGCAGCGTAAGGTTCATCAATCTCAATATCTATTCTCAGCCTAGATGAACTTGCTTTGCCTATGATCGCAATATCAGGTTCAAAAGGTCTCGTTCCCTTACCCGTGTTGAGTCTCGCATTACCTAAAACTTCAAAAGAATCTCCAAAATATATAGAAATAGACCTTTGAAAGGATTCCTCTTTATGACCTCTTCTCTTTGACTTCCCAATTCTATGGCTCCTTATTATCGTACCCTTTTTTGGAAACATCAATATTGGGTAAGAATTTATAATATTATCCTTTGGAAAGTCATAATCGACATAAATAATATTTCTATCAGACTTCTCAGTTTCCTCGATAGTTTCTAGTATCTGATCTCTTAATAGTTTATCTACCAATATTGTATCAGAAACTTCAATACGCTTTTCTCTTTCCGTTTCTATTGGTTTTTTTGTGTTCTCAAAATTTTGCTCTTTAAGTATATCAATTTCTTTAATATTATTTTCTTTTATATCGAGATTTATTTCTTGATTTTCAACTTTTTCCTCTTTATAAATAACATCAAGTTCTTTTACTTCATTAGTAGAATTATTATTCTCATCCTTTATTATTGGATATGACGTCAATACTTTGATTGTTGATCCTCGTTCTTCATTTCTACTTTCTTGAAAAATAGTTTCCCCACCCTCAATTTTAGCTTTTGCTGTTTCTGGATTTTTAATATTTTTCTTATTAGATAAGAATGTCCAAATAAATAAAGAAATCAAAAATATTACTGCAAAAATTACAGCCCAAAATAGTACAGTTTCTGATTCATTAAATCCGTTTATTGTTCTAAATAGTTCTTCCATTGATAAATAAAATTTTTTATAAAAAATTACTTATACCGATAAATCTTTTCTAATCGTAATCTATGATCGGGGTTGCGTCACCTCGTGTTTGCAACGCGATCCAAGCAAAAGCTACTTAGCGTCCCTGCGAAGTCCGCTGTCTCAGGATTCTCGTTCCTCCTTCAAAAGCTCATCCATACACTTATTCTCTTCCTCCGAAAAACCAAAGTCAGGCATCTCAAAAGGGAGTTTAGGTGCCACTTCATCCATAAACCGTTGAACGCCCCACCGCCGGATGTCTTCGGGCTTGTAAGAGTTGGCCCCTCGCCGCATGGGCGGGATTGTTTCTATTGGTTCTCCGGTCTCCATTCAGTGTTGTGAACTATGTTGTTACAGATGCGCCTTATCCTGCTTCTCACTTCGGGCCTTCTCAAAGGCTTCTCTAATTTGTTCTTTTGTGAAAGGTTTCAGCGTTTCGTTTGCCTGGTCGAGTTTCTTTTGTACAGCCTGGTATTCGCTGACTATCTGCCTTTCCCGGATATTCCTTTCGTTATCTTTCATCGGTTTGAGTTTTTGAGATGATGAAGTATTCGCTTCTCTCTCAAAATGAGCGATGGTATCGACTTGGTAACTCACAGCTCTTCCAGAAATTCATGAGCCGTACGGCTCTTCATCTTGCCTTGTTCTACAAGTCGCATCTGCCGCAACCCTTACTTGATGTAGGCGATCACTTACTCGTCAGTGTCCTCGTCCTCCGCTGCATCCACGTCAAGTTCAATTTCTAAAATTTTGACAGGAAAGGAAAATCGCTGAAAGAGTTCCTCGATAAAGTGTACCTCCTGGTCGGGTACTTCTAAGGTGATGATAGCCATAGGTTCTATCTCTAAATGTAGAAGAATGAGCCAATTTAAAACAATTCCTAAAATTATTCTCTCAATCACTCATTCAAAATTGCCCTAAACCGCGTCCGACAAACTAGAAAACGTAAAGTCCCGAATCTTCAGCGGCGGCACTAAATTCCCGCCAATCCTTTGCGGGACGCCCATTGCTTCGAGGTTGTTGAGCATGATGACCGGGCTTTCGTTGAAGCGGAAATTCTTGACGGGGTACTTGATGACGCCGTTTTCGATGTAGAAAGTACCGTCGCGGGTGAGGCCGGTGTAGAGCAGCGTTTGCGGGTCCACGGTGCGGATGTACCAGAAGCGCGTGACCAGAATGCCCTTTTCGGTGTTTTTGATCATCTCGGCCAGCGACTGCGTGCCGCCCGCCATGATGAAGCCCGAAGGCGACGGGATGTCGGCCACGCCCTTGGTCTGCGACCAGTAGCGCGAGGCGTACATGGCCTTGACCGCGCCGTTCTCGATCCACGACATCTTGGTTTGGGGGCGTCCGTCGCCGCCGCTGTAGGGTGAGCCGGGAATTTCGAGGTTCATCGGGTCGGAGTAGATGTTGACGCGCTCGTCGAAGAGTTTTTCGCCCAGGCGCGTTTCACCGCCCTTTTTGCTCAGGAAGCTACGGCCTTCGTCGGCGGAGCGGGCGTCGAAATTACGCATCATATTGCTGAGCAGGTCCACGGCGGCGGCGGGTTCCAGAATCACGGTGTATTTGCCAGGTTCCAGCGCGCGGGCGTCGACCGAGGCCAGCGCCTTCTGCATCGCGATTTCGGTGGCGGCTTTGGTGCTGAGTTTGGTTACGTCGTTGACGTCGCGGATGGCGTAGCCCGAGCCCAGCCCGTCGGCGGTGCGGACGGTGATCGAGAAGTCCACCGAGGTCGAAGGATTGTAGCCAAACAGCCCCTTGCTGTTGCCGATGGCGCCAAAGCCGACAGAATCTTCGAGATAGCCCGCCGCCACTAAGTTCTTCTTGCGGCAGGGATCGAGGCTGTCGAACGCGGCCTGCGCGCGGTAGGCGGGGTCGATTTTGGCCGTCGCCTCCACATAGCCTTTGGGTTCGAGGTATTTTTGCGGGCCGAGCATGGGCACGTATTCCGGGTTTTCGGGCGCAAGTTGCGCGATTTCCTCGGCCCGGCGCACGGTTTTTTCCAGCGAAACGTCGTCAAACTCGTTGATCGTCGCCGTGCCGGACTGCTTGCCGAACACCGACGTAACGGCCAACGATAAGTTTTCGGATTCACCACTGGTACTCACCGAGTTGCGGGCGTAGCGGATGTTGCCCCGGCGGTTGCCGCCCAACCCCACGCTCGCCTCGTCGGCTTTGGAGTAGGAAAGGACTTTGTCGATTATTTTTTTAGCTTCTTCTCTATTCAGGGTTGCCATTTTAAGTCGATGATTAGGTAAATGTTGCGCCTCTATCGGCCGGGTCCGAGGCTTTTGTTTTGGGGGATGTCGTTTGGCACAAACGTTGCGCCTCTCCGAGGCTTTGCGGTAATGTGGGAGAATTTCTTTCTCTACAAAGGTTACGCCTCTCCGAGGCTCGCTCGATATAGAACTTTGACGCTATCATTAGCAGTCTATAAGTTGAAGGTAGCGAGTCAAAAGCTAACTCTCCACTGTCCACCGTCAACTGTCAACTCATTAAATCTTCCTCCCCGTATTAATCACATTGACGCCATTGAACCGCGTGGTGGCGCTGCCGTGGGAGACGGCGCTGATTTGGGCGGGTTGGCCCTTACCGTCGAAGAACGAGCCGAAGGTGCGATAGTCGTCGGCGTCGCAACGTTGGGCGCACGAATTCCAGAATTCCTGGGTGTTGGACTGGTAGGCCACGTCGTCGAGCATCCCGACGATTTCGCCATTTTTGATTTCGTAGAATAGCTGTCCGCCAAACTGGAAATTGTACCGCTGCTGGTCGATGGAGTACGAGCCGCGCCCGATGATGTAGATACCCTTGTCCACGCCTTTGATCATGTCCAGCACGCTGCGCTTCTCGGTGCCGGGTTTTAGCGATACGTTCGGCATCCGCTGGAACTGCACGGAATCCCAGCTATCGGCGTAGCAGCAGCCCTGCGATTCTTTTTCATTGATGATATGCACCTGGTCGCGGATGGCTTGGTAGTTGACCAGAATGCCGTCTTTGATGAGGTTCCACTCTTTGCCCGGTACGCCCTCGTCGTCGTAGCCGACCTTGCCGAGCGTGTTGTCCTGGGTTCTATCGGCCACGATGGTGACCTCCTTGCTGCCGTAGGCGAAATCGCCCGCCTTCCATTTGTCAAGCGTGGCGAAGCTCGTGCCGGCGTAGTTGGCCTCGTAGCCCAGCACCCGGTCGAGTTCGAGTGGGTGACCGACGGACTCGTGGATCGTTAGACCCAGGTGGTTGGGGTCAAGTACCAAATCGTACTTACCCGCTGTGACCGACTTAGCCGTGATTTTTTCCTTGGCCTGCTTGGCGGCGTTGGTGGCATCTTCGACCATGTCGTAGGAGTTGCGGTAGCCGACCAGACCGTTGGGGCCGGGGATTTTCTCGGAAGCCAGGCCGTCGAGGTACTCGTAGCCCATGCCCATCGGCGAGCTGATGGCGTCGCGGGTCTTGAACTTTCCGGCGGCTTTGTCGATGGCCGTGACGGTGAACGTGGGCCAAATCCGGTGGATGTCCTGGTCGATGTAAGAGCCGTCGGTGGAGGCGAAGTACTTTTGCTCGTTGACCAGAAACAGGTTGGAGGTCACGAAGCCCGCGCCGTTTTTCATCGCCGCGCCGTTGACTTTCATCAGCAGGTCGATCTTTTCCTTGACCGGAATCTCGAAGGCATTTTTGGTGATGGGCGTCTGCCAACTCACCTCGCCCACGCCTTTCTGCGGGGCGAGGATGACGGGTTCGGTCTGGATTTTGGAATTGGCCTTGGCGATGGCCACGGCGGTTTCAGCGCACTTGGCGATGCCATCGGGCGTCACGTCGCTGGTCGCCGAAAAGCCCCAGGTACCATTAGCGATCACGCGCACGCCGATGCCGTACGATTCGGCGTTGGTGACGTTTTGCACCTTCATCTCGCGGGTGAAGAGGTACTGCTGCAAGTACCGGCCGATGCGGACATCGGTGTAGGTAGCGCCTTTGCTTTTGGCAGCATTGAGGGCGATATCGGCCATGCGTTTCTTGGCGGCGGCATCGGCGGCGGGTTCCAGCAATTGGGCGGCATCGACTTCGCGGCCCATGACCAGGCCAAACGGCAGCATCGCCGCGCCCGTTGCCAAGCCGGAAAGTTGCATGAATTTTCTTCGTTGCATAGTGGGGGTTGTTAAGTTGTCAAAGGAGGTCTTCGACTACGCTCAGACTGACAATTGGGTTTTGTCAGTCTGAGCGTAGTCGAAGACAGGCCATACAGGTAAACGTCAAAACTTAGCAAAAATGCCATATTGAGCTTAGAACACCAAATATTTCGTCAAATGGACCTAACGCCTAATAACCTAAAACCTAACAACCCAAAAACAACTATTGCCCCTTCCCCCGATACTCACAAGCCCCCTTGTCCGAAATCTCGTAAAACGATTTGAAGTTCGACGCCTTCGGATCCATGCAGCCTTTTAGGGGCAAGAGTTCGATATTACGGAAGTCGATGGCGTGGCTTTCGCTCTGGAAGGCGATGTAGCCTTCTTTTAGGGGCGTGTTGTCCAGGTTGCGCCAGTAAGTGGCGTCTTCCTTAGTGAAGTGAGCCGCCTCGAAGCTGTTTTTGGGACTGGTAAACCCTCCGCCGACGCGGGTGTGGGTGTAGGTCAGTACGGTGTCGCCGTCGATGAGGTGATGGACGATCGAGTCGCCGTATACGATGGCCTCGCCTTTTACCCAAACGTCGCCGTGGTAGGTTTTGGAAGCGGCGTCGATGCAATGCTTCATGTCGAGTTTGCCGTTGACGTCGGCGATCGTGCCGGGCGAGCAGAGGTTTCCCGTGTGGCGCTCGCCGCTGCCGAGGCCGCCCAGTAGCTGCATTTCCAGCGAGACGGGAAAGGTTTGGTCTTTGCCCAGATTCCAGGCGGGTTCGGAGTGCAGCATCACGCCGCTGTTGCGGACGTTCCAGCTATCGCCGCCGGGCAGTTGCTCACCCAGAAAGCGGTACTCGAACTTTAATTTATAGTGTGAAAACGGCTGTTTGAAGTACAAATGCCCATAGCGCCCGTCGAAGCGATCATAGCCATCGTACATGATACGGAGCATCCCGTCCTCGGCGCGGAAGGTGTTTTGGTAATTGTCGTTCATGGCGTAGCCCGCGATCTTGACGTCCCAACCCGTGAGGTCTTTGCCGTTGAAGAGCTGAATCCAGTCGGTAGCTTTGGGGGCTTTAAGCTGGGCCTTTGCAGCGGTGAGGGTCAGGCAGGCCAGCAGAGCAACGGGGAGTAGACTTTTCATGGAATTCAGCAATAGTTTTTCGTTACCAGGTTTTTCTTCGAGAAGGTGATTTTGGCAAAAAACTACTATGGCCGATTTATGAAGTTTCAGGCTTCCGAAAACCGTAAGGGCAGTGAAGGCAACCGCTCTGGCAGCAGTACCCTCTTTTCTTGTGGTAAGCGGCGGTGAAAACCATGAAGCCTTCTTTGTTTAGGTAAAAATCTTTTTCGGAAAGACTTTTATCTGCTTTGATTCGGGGGAGAGGTTCGACGCGCTGGCTCAATTTGCGGATGGTTTTGCTAACTTTACCCCAAAACCCGAATACGCAATAATTTGTTGCGCTTTTTCTTCCGCCAGACGTAACGTGTTACGTCTCTACAATTAAAAAACGATAATGCATTTCATTGACACCACCCATTCCGAAGATACTGAACGCGCCATGCAGTTGGAATGGCAATACGGCGCTCACAACTACAAACCCATGCCCGTGGTGCTGGAACGCGGCGAAGGCGTTTACGTCTGGGACGTGGAGGGCAATCAGTACCTCGATTTCCTGTCGGCGTACAGTGCCGTGAGCCAGGGACACTGCCACCCACGCATCGTGGGGGCGATGATCGAGCAGGCGCAGAAACTCACACTCACCTCCCGTGCTTTCCACAGCGATATTTTGGGGGAATGCGAGAAATTCATGGCCGAGTACTTCGGTTTTGACAAAGTACTGATGATGAACTCGGGCGTGGAAGGCGGCGAAACGGCGCTCAAACTTACCCGCAAGTGGGCCTACATGGTAAAAGGTGTTCCGGCGAACCAGGCCGTGACCGTCTACGCTACGGGCAACTTCTGGGGCCGCACGCTGGCCGCGATTTCTTCCTCGACCGATAAATCCAGCACGACTAATTACGGCCCCTTCCTGCCCGGTGCCGTGCTGGTACCTTACGATGATCTGAACGCGCTGGAAGACGTTCTGAAGAACAACCCCAACGTAGCGGGCTTCATGGTAGAGCCCATTCAGGGCGAAGCGGGTGTGGTCGTGCCGCATGAGGGCTACCTGAAAGGCGTCCGCGAACTTTGCACAAAGTACAACGTCCTCTTCATCGCCGATGAAGTACAAACGGGCATCGGCCGCACGGGTAAGCGGCTGGCCTGCGACTGGGAAGGCGTGAAGCCGGATATTCTGGTACTGGGAAAAGCCCTTTCGGGGGGCACCATGCCCGTGTCCGCCGCCCTGGCCGACGACGAGGTGATGCTCACCATCCAACCCGGCGAACATGGCTCCACCTACGGCGGCAACCCCCTGGCCTGCGCGGTAACGATGGAAGCCCTACGCGTAGTCGAAGACGAAAACCTCGCCGACAATGCCGAAAAGATGGGTTTAATTTTTAGAAATAAAATGGAGGACCTGCGGCAGAAAACGGATTTGATCAAACTCGTGCGAGGAAAGGGACTGCTCAACGCCATCGTCATCAACGACACCGAAGACAGCGACACGGCCTACAATCTTTGCCTCAGCATGATGCACAAGGGGCTACTCTGTAAGCCCACCCACGGCAACAAAATCCGCTTCGCCCCGCCGTTGGTTATTAATGAAGAACAAATGGAACGGGCGTGTCAGGTGATTGGGGAAGCAATTTTGAATGAGTGAATGTTTTAATTTGGAATTAGTGAATGTCGGAATATTGCTTTCGCCAGACATTCCGACATTCCAAATTATTTGATTCTCTCATCATCCTTGTAATACCCCGCTTCCCGCCTTCCGTCGGCGCGGGTCAGCACGCCGTAGCCTTCGCGGACGCCCCCCTTGAAATTACCCGTGAAGCGCTCACCGTCGGCGTAGAAATAGCTTCCCTTGCCTTCGGGGACGTTGTGCAGGAAGAAGCCGACGAACTTATCGCCGTTGGTGAAGTAATAGGTGCCTTCGCCGGAGCGGAGGTCGTCGCGGAAAATTCCTTTGTAGCGCACCGCACCACCGGGGTAATATTGCACGCCAAAGCCGTGTTTCTGGCCTCTCTGGAAGTGGCCTTCGTAGCGTTCCTGGTTTTCGCGGATGAGGATGCCCGGCCCTTCGTAGCAGTCGCCCGAAGCGCAGCCCTTGGGGGCGTGGTAAGTGATGTCGGTTTCGACGACTTCTTCTCGGGCCGGAGTTGGCTTGGGTGCCGGGGCTTTGGTGGCGGGTTTGTACACGCCGTTGCTGTTTGAGGCGGAAATGTTGGAATTTGCCAGCGCAGCCGGGGTTTTATTCCACAAAGGGTACATTTTTTCGGCCTCGTTCCAACCCTGACTGATGGCCTCTACACGCACGCCCAGTCCCGGATGCGAATCGGTACTTTCTACGTTCGACAATGTGCGAATCGCGATAAGTGACTCGTCCAGCGACGCGCCCAACTGGTGCAGCACAAAACCCGAGAAGCGGTCGGCTTCCAGTTCCTTACTCGGGCGGCTGCCCATCCCGTCGATGGTGTGGCCCTGCAAGTGGTGGCCGATTTCGTGGGCCACGATGCTGACCGCCGACCAGTCGGTGTTGGTCAGGTTCTCGACCTGTTTCATGAATTGCCCGTCGTAAATGATGAACCGCTTGCCATCCACGACCGTAGCGAAACAGTTTTCAGTATTGGGGCATTCGACCACGACGAAGTTCCGCGTCAGGCCTACGGGTTGCAGGATGCGCTCGACCACGCGCTCGGCGTGGCGGTTGGAGGTAAAAGCCAGGTAGTTGCAAATGTCCTGCGGCGATTTCAGCCGATCATTGCCCACGTAGTTGCAGACGAAAGATTCGGTTTTTTCTTCATTTTCCTGGGCGGACGCGAACCCGCTCAGCAACGTACCAGCACACAGGAGCGTGCCGAAAATTTTCAGGTGGGGGAATTTCATGGGCAGGACAAGGATGGGCTTTTTGCTTTTATTTTTCGTTTATCTAACGGGAAAAATCAAAATGTCTTGCCTGCCATTTCTTCACATGGAGAAATTTTCTACCGATATGGTTGGCGAGACTTACCTTTATGCCCGCGATTCGCGTTTTGAGAAACTGAACATTAGTACATTGCGTTTCCTAGGTATCCATCCCAATTCTATTTATCCCGCTATGTCTTTGAAAAAAACCTACTTCATCTTTTTCCTAAGCCTGTCGGCCGCTCTGTTTTCGTGCGAGAAGCCGTTTGAGGTTGTCCGAGCCGGGGCAAATGACCCTGCCGATACAGAGGTGAACAAATGGGTTTACGGCAACATGAAACAGTGGTATTTTTGGAACGATAAGCTACCCGAAAGTCCTGATTATAATCGTGACCCCCAGTCCTTTTTCCAATCAATCCTCTACAAATTCGACGCCACGCTACGGCCTGACGGCGACCGCTTTTCGTGGTTGCAGGAGAGCGCCGACGATCTGAAGGCATCGCTAAGCGGCGAATCCACCAGTACGGGCATCGAGTACCGCATGATTAGGTACGTGAGCGGGCAAGACGATCTTTTCGGTTTGGTAACTTACACCGACAAAGGTTCATCAGCCGAGAAGGCGGGCTTCAAGCGCGGCGATTATTTTACCCACGTCAACGGTCAGAAACTCACGGTGGGCAACTACCGCGCGCTGCTGACGACGGGCAACGACGCAAAAATAATTACGATCGGAACGCTGGACGCTGACCAAAAAGTGGCCGCGACCACCACCACCCGCACGGTGACGCCCGCCGTAGTTCAGGCTAATCCGGTCTATTTCGATACGACCTTCGTGAAAGGCGATAAGCGCATAGGCTACGTAGTGTACCACCAGTTCATCCCCGGCCCCAACAACAGCAACGCCAAGACCTACGATCAGCAACTGGAACAAATCTTCGCCGATTTTAAGGCCAGGGGCGTCAACGAACTGGTCATGGATTTGCGCTACAACCGGGGCGGCTACGTGAGTTCGGCCACCCAAATCGCGAGTATGATTGGCAAGGGTACCTCTGATAAAGACGTTTTTTACTATAAAGAATATAACAAGACCGTCACGCCCGATTTGGAAAAACAGTACGGCAAAGATTTCTTTTACGACAACTTCCTGAGTAAAAGCCAGAACATAGGGGGTAGTCTGAACCGCGTGTTTTTCCTAACCTCCACCTCCTCGGCTTCCGCCAGCGAATTACTTATTAATGGCCTAAAACCCTTTATGGAAGTATTTTTGGTGGGCGGCAAAACGACGGGCAAGAATGTGGGTTCCATCACATTTTCAGATAAAAGCAAGCGTATCAAGTGGGGCATTCAGCCCATTGTATCGCGCTCCTCGAACAGCCTGCGCAGTTCCGACTACACGGCGGGTTTTGAGCCGAACGTCGCCAAAACCGAAGGTACTTTGCTGTATGCCTACGGCGATCCCCGTGACCCGCTATTGGGTGAAGCGCTCTTCCAGATTCTCGGCACCCGCGTCGCGCGTCGCGGGCTGGACGATGTCGATCAGCCCAAAACTGGCCCGGAGGTCTATTCTTCCATTGACCAAAAAGCGGCGGGCGGCAACATGTTCTTCACGTTGCCGAATCAGTAGAGCCTCATAACCTTATGTTTTCCCATAACCATGCGATCGGATCTAAGGTCGATGGCATGGTTTTTTCTTGGATGGTGACCGTGCATTCGGCACATTGTGAATTCTCTCATCACGTACCCCTTAAAACTAAAAGAAAAACATGGGAATCTTAACCTGGATTGTTGTAGGACTCATTGCGGGCGGCATCGCCAAAGCCATTCACCCCGGCAAAGACCCCGGCGGCTTCATCGTCACGATGCTGATCGGCATCGCGGGTGCCATCGTCGGCGGCTTTATCTCGAGCGCGGTAGGCTTCGGCACGGTCGACGGCTTCAATTTTGGTAGCATCATCATCGCCATTTTGGGCGCGGTGTTGCTGCTTTGGCTGTACCGGAAGTTCGCTACGAAAAGTTAATTGGGAAGAAGTATTTTTAAAAAGGGCCACGGATTCGTTCGTGGCCCTTTCTACGTTGGCAACAACCAGAAAAACAGAATATCGGTATATTTGGTAAAATTGATCCGCTATGACCACGACCGAGCAACTCAAAGAAACGATTATCGAGCAGTTGAAGACTCAGCAGATTGTCCGTATTCCAGCTTCGGAGACTGACTTCTTTGACTTATCGAACGAATTGCCTTTTAAAATTGAATACCACGATAGCGAGATAATCACTATGGGACTAACTACGCCCTGGCACGAATTACTAATTTCCAACCTGATTATATTGCTGGGCGCTATTTTTCCGGTCAATGGGATATCTCGTATTTATAGCAGTAACGCTGGCATTCAAATCCCAATATTCGAGGGGAGCTGTTATCTGCCTGACATCACAGTGGTAAAAGGCAGATTCATCTTAAAGGAAGGATCGAATCTGCATTATTACCAACCCACATATTGTGGTTGAAATTCTTTCAAAAGCCACAGCCAAATACGATCAGGGGGAAAAGCTAGCCGAGTATAAGCGTCTGGTTAGTTTACAGCAAATAATTTTCATCAACCAAGATGAAATGGCGGTCGAAACCTACGAACGAACGGATAGCCCCAACGCCTGGCTCAACCTGAATTTCACTGAGTCCAAAGAATCGTTTGTGGTGGAAGGAAAACCCATCTCGCTGGAAGATCTGTATATCAATATTGAATTTGCCAGCTAACTTTGAATGCGGGGACACGATCCTGAATCATAAATCGAGCCGAGCGAGTTTTTCAGCCAACCTATTCGACTGTTTCCATACCTTCCTGACGAAATAGGCGATACCGATAAGTATCAAGACCGCTAATTCGGGTCTGTCAAACTCGCTCGGCAGGCGGACGAGCACTGTAAAAAAATTGCCCAAAAAATGAAGGGCAACAGAAAATACCAAACCGTAATTTACCCTGACGAAACACAAAAAAACACTGCTGACAAGTTGCGGCAAAGTGAGCAAAGGTGCTAAGAAATATTGCCAACTGTTAGTTACTTCAAAATTTATTACGTGTGCAAGCCCAAAACCGATCATAGAAAGGTAGACACATCGATTGAAGTTCGGTCGTAAAAACCGATCTATGAACTGGTTCGTCGCTTTTTCGAAAATCTCGGCTGCACAAATCCCGATTGCCGCATAAACCGACAGAAACAGAAGCAAGTAAGAAACGGATTCAATGGATTTTCTTCCCGGTAGTATGGGATGAACGATCATTTGAATTCCGAATACCAGAAATAGACCGGAAACCCAAACGTATTCTTTCTTCAAGCTTAGGAAGCCTCTGAATAGCGTTTCTTCAAAAAGGGGTGCCCAAACGAGCAGCAAAAATACCTCGATGGAGAAATCAACTTTGGATTTAAGATGCACTGGAAATGAGTCAAATATGGAACGCCATCTCCCAAGCCCAATGAAATCTCCAACAACGGAAACAACTACATACAGGAGTAAAAAAATAAACAGAAGCAGAATCTCGTTCGCGTAAGCGTACAGTAGCCCTCTCCTCGTAGAAAAGACGGATCTCTCTACCAAAAATCTGCTCGGGTTTCTCAGAAATTCCCGAATCTCCCGTAGCTGGTATTTCATAGGAATTTCTGAAAACTACATCTCCTTCAACTCCCCCACCATCTTCGTCAGCGTGGACTTGGCGTCGCCGAATAGCATCAGGCAGTTGGGATAGCCGAACAGCTCGTTTTCGATACCCGCGTAGCCCACGCCCATCGAGCGCTTGCTGACGATCACCGTGCGGGCTTTGTCGGCGTTCAGGATGGGCATGCCGTAGATCGGGCTGGCCGGGTTGGTGCGGGCGGCGGGATTCACGACGTCGTTGGCCCCCACGACCAGCACCACGTCGGTGTTGCCGAAGTCGTCGTTGATTTCTTCCATTTCGATCAGCTTGTCGTAGGGAACGTTCGACTCGGCCAGCAGCACGTTCATGTGCCCGGGCATCCGGCCCGCCACCGGGTGAATGGCAAAGCGGACATTGATGCCTTTTTTCTCCAGTAAATCCATCATCTCGCGCACCACGTGCTGCGCCTGCGCCACGGCCATGCCGTAGCCCGGCACCACGATCACCGACGAAGCCGAGTCGAAGATCATGGCCGCTTCCTCCACGCCCACTTCCTTCACGACCATCTCGCTGCCATCACCCGCCGCCGCCGCACCGCCGGAAGTGGCGCCGAAGCCGCCCAGCAATACGCTGATGAGCGAGCGGTTCATGGCTTTGCACATGATTTGGGTCAGGATGATGCCCGAGGCGCCCACGAGCGCGCCCGTCACGATCAGGACACTGTTATTCAGCACAAAGCCCGTGGTGCAGGCCGCCATGCCGGAATACGAGTTGAGCAGCGAAATCACGACGGGCATGTCGGCCCCACCGATGGGAATCACGACCAGAATCCCCAGCACCAAAGCCACCGCGCCCATCACGAGCATGGCCGTGACCGAACCGGTGTTGAGTGCGACCAGCACGCCGCAGGCCACCGCGACCAGCAGTAAAATCAGATTCACCAAGTGCTGCCCTTTGAAGACAATAGCGTTGCCGCTTACTTTGCCGCTCAGCTTGCCGTAGGCCGTCAGCGAACCCGTGAAGGTGATACCACCGATAAGGACGGACAGTAAAATGCTGATGATCGTGATGAGGTCGGTGGACAGGTCAGGTTGTTCCACGGCCCGCGTCCAGTAGTCGGAGAAGGCCACAAAAAGCGAGGCCGCACCACCGAAGCCGTTGAAAATAGCGACCATCTCGGGCATTTGGGTCATCTCGACGCGTCGCGCCCACACCAGGCCGATCGCCCCGCCTACGAGCATGCAACTGAATGTCTCGATGGGTGTCAGCAACTGCGAGTCCACCAGCGTGGCCAGCACCGCCAGCAGCATCGCCACCGCCGACAGGGTGTTGCCCTGCCGCGCTTCCTGCGTTTTATTGAGTTTCTTGATGCCGACGATAAACAGAATCGTGGCGACGAGGTAAGTGAGTTGGATGAGGATGTTCATTTTTTCTTCTTAAACATTTGCAGCATGCGATCGGTGACGGCGTAGCCGCCTACTACGTTGATGGAAGCCATGACGAGGGCGACCATGCCCAGGTACTTGCTGATGTCGCCTTCGCGGACGCAGAGGATGGCCCCGACGATGGTAATGCCCGAAATGGCGTTGGAACCCGACATCAGCGGCGTGTGCAAAGTAGGCGGTACTTTGGCAATCAATTCAAAGCCGCAGTAGCTGGCCAGGACGAGGATGTAAAGGAGGAAGATGAAGTTTTCTAAGCTCATGATGCTTTTGGGGTGTATGGTGATGTTGGTTTTTTTGAGGCACAAAGGCGGTTCGCCGCCGCGGTCCAAAGGCACAAAGCGGGGCGCCCCGTGGCGCACAAAGTGAAGGGTAGAATAAGTGTATAAGAAAACAGAAAGTTAAGTTTGCTTTTGTCGGGCGTCAGCCACACTTTGTGCCTTTGTGCCTTTGGAACTTCTTCACTTCTTCGCCAAAATCTCCTTCGTAAACCCATGCACCAACTCGCCGTTATGCGTGATGAGGCTGCCCTGGGTGATTTCTTCCTCCATTTCCCACTTGAAGCCGTCTTTGGTGGCCAGGTGGAGCAGGAGCGTGGAGATGTTTTTGGCGTAGAGTTCGCTGGCGTTGACGGGCAACAGCGAGGGCATGTTGGCCTCGCCGACGATCGTTACGCCGTGCTTGACGACGGTTTTGCCAAATTCGCTCACCTCGCAGTTGCCGCCCGATTCCACGGCCATGTCCACGATCACGGAGCCCGTTTTCATGGTTTTTACCATTTCTTCGGTAATCAGCACGGGGGCTTTCTTGCCAATAACCAGAGCCGTGGTGATAGCCAGGTCGGCTTCCTTGATGCGGTCTTTGATGAGGGCCTGCTGCTTTTCGAGGTAGTCGGCGGAAACTTCTTTGGCGTAGCCGCCTTCGGTTTTTACACCTTCGGCTTCCACCTGTAGGAAGCGCCCGCCCAGCGACTCTACCTGCTCCTTGGTTTCGGCCCGCACGTCGGTGGCTTCCACTACCGCACCGAGGCGCTTGGCGGTGGCGATGGCCTGCAAGCCCGCCACGCCCACTCCGAATACCAGCACCCGCGCGGGCGTGATGGTACCGGCGGCGGTCATTAGCAGCGGGAATATCTTGCCGAGTTCGTTGGCACCAAGAATGACCGCCTTATAACCCGCCAAATTGGCCTGCGAGCTGAGGGCGTCCATTTTCTGAGCCCGCGAAATGCGCGGCACGGCGTCCATCGAGAAGGCCGTGATTTTCTTTTTGTTCAAAGCCGCCACGACCTCCGGAATGGTGTAGGCGTAGAGGTAGGAAATGACGATGGAGCCTTCTTTCATGGCCGCCACATCTTCCACGGTGGGCGCGTTGACTTTCAGAATCACGTCGGCATCGGCGAAAGCAGCCTGGGTGGTGGGGGCGATGCCTGCCCCGGCGTCGTGGTACTTCTCATCCGAAAAATAGGAAGCTTCGCCCGCTCCGGCTTCGATCAGACAGGTAAAACCAGCTTTTTGGAGGGACTTGACCACATCGGGCGTGAGGGCGACGCGGCGCTCGAAAGGTTTGGTTTCTTTAGGAACGGCTATTTTCAAGGGTCGATGCGAGCGTTTTATAGAAAAAGGTCTGCTAATGTTGACGACAAAGGCAAGTCAAGGTACCTACCGGTCAGTCGAGATATTTCGGTAAAGAAGGCGCTAGGGTCGGGAAAATACTTGTGGGGGAACCTGATCTAACGACTTTTAGTAAAAATTAAATCGCACTCCCGGTTGGGGCAAGGGAGCAGCGTGAGCGAGTCTGATTTCAGGATAAAGTTTTGATAAAAAGCTTTGTAAATGGTACCGGGAATGAAGCCGATCCGCTGCACTTGTCGGATAGAGTCCACGCGGTACGCCTGACTGCTGCGGTAATAACTGGTTTCCTCACCCAAGGACGACATTTTGCCATCACTCTCGAAAGTGAGCGTTTGAGGGGTGGCGGTTTCAATCTTTTTGGTCGTGAAAGATGAGTCGTTCGGCACGTTTTTCAGCACCAGCTTCCAGGTACCCACCAGCGGTGGATAGCCCACGCCCGGCGGGGCCTCCTCCTGGGCGCAGCCGCTTAGCCAGGACGCAATGGTCAACAAAAGAACGATTGACTTAAAGGCTTTTTCCATACAAAACCCAGCGGGCCGTTTGCATTCTTGAACAAAAAACAACTCTAAATAGAGAAAAAACGGTGAAGGTGCCAATTTTATATCCGACGTTGTCTTTTCCTGAAAACCATATGGGCCTTTTCCCGTTATTAGCGCTTTGGTAACAATTTTTTAATCTTGACGCATTGGCTTCCCACTTACTTTTGCGGCAAATCAACCAACAACCCATCTATTTATGAACAGAACCTTTTACTTCAAATCTCTTCTCTGTCTCCTTTTCCTGGCTCCACTCTTTGGAGTACAGGCGCAGGTCGTTATCAGCCAAGTCTATGGCGGTGGCGGCAACTCGGGAGCCCCACTGAAAAACGATTTTGTCGAGTTATTCAACCGGGGTACGGCTCCGGTTTCGCTCGATAGCTATTCCATTCAGTACGCCAGCGCGACGGGTACGGGAAATCTCGGTGCCAGTAATGGAAAAACCAACCTTGCGGGCTCGCTGGCTCCAGGCCAATACTACCTTGTGCAATTGGCGGGCAGCACCACGGGAGCCGACTTACCTGCAGCCGATGCCACCGGAACGACCAATATGAGTGGCTCTGCGGGGAAAGTTGCGCTGGTCAATAGCCAAGACGCCCTGCCCTGCAACGGCGGCTCAACCCCCTGCTCCGTCGAAGATCGCGCTAAAATCGTGGATTTGGTGGGCTACGGAAACGCAAATTTCTTTGAAACGGCGGCGGCTCCCGGGCTGAGCAACACGACCGCCGCGCTGCGGGCAGCAAACGGCTGCACCGACACCGACAACAACTCGGCTGATTTCACGGCGGTTGCTCCCGCGCCCCGCAATTCTGCGAGTGCCCTCAGTCCTTGCGCTGCGGGTCCGCTCCTCATCGCTACGCCCGCTTCGCTGACGGGAGCCAACGAGCTATCCTACACCGCGGGCAGCGGCCCGGCTTCCCAGGTTATCTCCGTCAGTGGTTCTAGCTTCTCGACTGCTTCGGGGCAAATCACCGTGACGTCTTCCGATGCCGCGTTTACAGTTTCTCCCGCTACCTTATCGTTCACTAACTCGTCCCTGTCCGCTACGGATGTGACGGTTTCTTTGGTAGCCGGATTGTCCGTCGGCACTTACTCTGGAACGGTGACGCTCACGGGTGGCGGAGCGAATCTGGTCGTTCAGGTAAGTGGTAAAGTGAACCCGGCACAAAATACCATCACGCTCATTCATGCTATTCAGGGCAACGGTGCCACAAGTCCGATAACCGCCACGACCGTCACCATCGAGGGAATCGTAACCCGTAGTTTTCCGGGTTCTACTGGGCTAAATGGTTTTTACGTACAAGAAGAAGACACCGACGCTGACGCCGACCCCGCCACGTCGGAAGGGATTTTTGTCTATGATCCGGCAGGAACATTCACTGGCAGTGAAGGTGCGAAAGTAAAAGTGACGGGTACGGTAGCCGAATTCACGACGACCAGCGGCGGGGTTGCCAGCAGTTTGACCCAATTGACCGATTTGAGCAACGTCACTCAAATCAGTAGCAACAATCCGCTACCTGCGATCGTAACCGTCAAACTACCCGTCGCCAACATCAGCGATCTGGAAAAGTACGAAGGTATGTTGGTAGAAGTAAGCGCTGCGGAAGGCAACCTGGCTGTGACGGACAATTTCCAGTTGGGCCGCTTCGGGCAAGTGGTACTTTCAGCGACAGGCGCCAGTAATGCGGCGGGAACGGACGCGCGCCTCGACCAGTACACCCAGTTCAACGCACCCAGTGTGTCGGGCTACGCCGCTTACCTGGCCGAAGTAGCCAAGCGTAAAATCATCCTCGACGATGGCAGCAGTACGGGCAACCCCGATCCGATTGTCTTCGGTCGGGGCGGTCAGCCGTTGAGCGCGACCAACCCCCTGCGCGGTGGCGACGAGGTGGCGAGCGTCACGGCGGTTCTCGACGAGCGTTTTGAGGGCTACCGCTTGCAAACCAATACGGGCGTGAATTTTATCGCCGCCAACGAGCGTCCGGCCACGCCTCCGACGGTGGGTGGCACGCTGAAAGTGGGCAGCTTCAATCTCCTGAACTATTTTAACGGCAATGGCCAGGGCGGCGGCTTCCCTACCGATCGCGGGGCCAACACGCAGGCTGAGTACACCCGTCAGCGCGACAAAACGATCAAGGCAATTACGGAGTCGGGCGTCGACATATTCGCATTCAATGAACTCGAAAACGACGGTTACGACGCCAATAGCGCCATTCAGGATCTCGTCAACGGAGCCAATGCAGTGCTGGGAGCCGGAACCTTTGCATTGATTAACCCAGGCGTTTCTATTTCTACCGACGCTATCACGGTGGGGATGATTTACAAACCCGCCAAAGTGACGCCCGTTGGTGCCGCTGCTACCTTGACGACCAGCGCAGCTTTTAATTCCACGGGGCGCCAGCCGCTGGCGCAGACTTTCAAAGAAAATGCCACCAATGCCGAATTTACCGTTGTAGCCAATCACTGGAAGTCAAAAGGTTCAGGTACGGGCGCGGGAAACACCGATGCCAACGACGGACAGGGCAGATCCAACGGCACCCGCACCCAGCAGGCGCAGGATTTGGCCGCTTGGCTCGCCACCAATCCCACTGGCACGAGCGATCCCGACTACCTGATTCTGGGCGACCTGAATGCTTACGCTAAGGAGGATCCGCTGGTGGCTCTGGAAAATGCGGGCTATACCAACCTGATTCCCAACACGACTTACTCCTACGCATTCGGTGGTTTCTTCGGGTCACTCGACCACGCGCTGGGCAGCGCCTCACTGGTGTCGCAGGTTTCGGGTGCCACCAAGTGGCACATCAACGCCGACGAACCCATCGTGCTGGATTACAATACTGAGAACAAAACGGCCGGCCAGATTACCAGCCTGTATAACGCCGATCAGTTCCGTACTTCGGATCATGATCCAGTCATTGTAGGATTATCGCTGACCGCGCCTTTGGCTGAGCTGGTCGTTACCATTACCTCATCCACAAACGTGTTGTGCAATGGTGCCGCCACGGGCAGTGTCGACCTGACCGTAAGTGGTGGCCAGCCGGGCTACACGTATGCCTGGTCGAATGAAGCCACGACGGAGGATCTGAGCGGCCTGACGGCGGGAACGTACATGGTGACCGTCACCGATGCCGCGAACCAAACCGCCAATACCAGCGTGACGATCACTCAGCCGGAGGCCATCGCGGTCACGCCCGGCCCCGAAAAGTCGGTTGTGTTCGGCTTCGGCAACAACTGCACCGACATTTCGGCCACCGCCACGGGCGGCACCGGAAACCTTACTTACGTTTGGAATTCCGGAAACTTAACGGGCCAGACGGTGCAGGTTTGCCCCACGGCTACGACCGCTTACACCGTAACGGTGACCGACGCCAATGGCTGCACGAACACGGCTCAGGTAAAGGTGAATGTGAAGGACGTACGCTGCGGCCCCGGAAACAGGAACGTAACGATCTGCTACTACGGCGTGACCCAATGCGTTTCGGAGAAAATCGCCGAGCGCTACCTCAAACTGGGCGCAACCATCGGGGGTTGCGGCACGGGTAATGCACGCATCGGGGCCGAAGAGATTTTGGTAGAAAAGCCGCTTAGCCTTTCGACGCTGGCTTATCCCAATCCCACGACGGGCACCCTGACGCTTCGCATCCAGAGTGTGATGAGCGGTCCGGCGGTACTGGATGTGCTGGATATGACTGGCTTGTCATTGCACCAGCGGGTCGAAAATTTGACCGAGGGCACGAATGAAATTCAACTTGACCTAAGCCGTCAGGCTGTTGGCATCTATCTGATCCGCTGCCGCGATAGTATGGGGCGGCAGGGCGTGGTGCGCGTGCATCGGCAGTAATTTTTCCTAAAAAAAACGAATCGGCCCTGTTCATAAGAATGGGGCCGATTTTTTTTGAAAAAATGGCTCAATGGTGAAAAATTTTCTAATCGCAATATTGCGATTGAATAAACTTTCCTTACCTTTGGCCCGTCGCCAACCACAACCTTACCCCCATGGGCCTTACCAAAACGCAGGAATTTACCGCGCAGGAAAATCGCATCGCCGAACTTGCCAAGGCCTTTGCCCACCCGGCGCGGGTCGCCATTTTGCGGCTGCTGGCCGAGCGCAAAGCCTGTGTCTGCGGCGATTTGGTGGAAGAGCTTCCCCTCTCGCAAGCCACGGTGTCGCAGCATTTGAAAGAATTGAAACGCATCGGCATCATCAAGGGCGAAATCGACCCGCCGCGCGTGTGCTATTGCATTGATGAAGCAGTCTGGGACGAAGCGCAAAACACATTTGCCGCTTTGTTTGGCAAGTTCAAGACATTGAGCTGCTGCTAAAATTTGCGCATTATCATCGTAATATTACAATCAATAATTATTTAATCAAAAACCCAAAATCTATGGAAACGACCGAACTGGAACTGAAAGAAATCGTCCGCAAAAAGTACGCTGAAATTGCTCGACAAGACCCAGACGCCAATGCGGCATCCTGCTGCGGCAGCGGGCCCACCTCACAGGAAGTCTACAACATCATGACCGACGACTACACAGCGCTGGAAGGCTACACGGCAGAGGCCGACCTCGGCCTGGGCTGCGGGCTCCCCACGCAATTTGCCAAAATCAAAAAAGGCGACGTGGTCATCGACCTCGGCTCCGGCGCGGGCAACGACGCATTCGTGGCCCGGCACGAAACGGGATCGGAGGGCAAAGTAATCGGTATTGATTTTACCGAAGAAATGATCGGCCGCGCCCGGCAAAACGCCGAAACCCGCGGCCTGAATAACGTCGAGTTCCGGCAGGGCGACATCGAAAATATGCCTGTCAGCGACGGCGTGGCCGATGTGATCGTGAGCAACTGCGTGCTGAATCTCGTGCCGAATAAGCAGGCGGTTTTCGCCGAAATATTCCGGGTGTTGAAGCCCGGCGGACATTTTAGCATCTCCGATATCGTGCTCAACGGCGACCTACCCGACGACTTGCTGAAAGCCGCCGAAATGTACGCGGGCTGCGTGACGGGGGCCATTCAAAAAGATAAATATCTGGCCTTAGCTGCCGCCGCAGGTTTTGAGAATCTGACGGTACAAAAGCAAAAAGCCATCTTCATCCCCGACGATATTTTGCTGGAATACCTGCCCACTTCCGAAATCGCCAATTTCCGCAACAGCGGTGCGGTCGTGGAAAGCATTACGCTCTTCGCCAGCAAGCCGGGCGGCGCGCAAAAGCCCGTTTTTGAAATGCTGAACAAAGTGGCTGTCTCGGCCGAAGGAACCAGTTGCGGGCCAGAGGGCTGCTGCTAATCAAATCTGAATCTGATGCTTCTACCATCGCTCCAAGCTTACTTCACGTCACTCGACCCTCGCTCCGTACCCACGGAACGCCGGGCTGTTTTAGACGAAGTGAACGACTTCATTCAAGCGAAGGTTATGGCGAAACTGCCCGTAAGCTTGACTTTCATCTGCACCCACAACTCGCGCCGGAGCCACTTCGGGCAAGTGTGGGCGCAGATAGCGGCTCTCGCATCCGGGGTGGGGAACGTACGTTGCTTTTCGGGCGGCACCGAGGTTACCGCCTGTAATCCCCGCACGGTGGCGGCCCTGGAAAGGGCGGGGTTGGTGGCGCAGAAAGGAAGCGAGGACAAAAACCCGGTGTATGAACTACATTTTGCAGAATCCAGCCCGCCCGTCCGCGCTTTTTCAAAAGTGTACGATCAGGCACCCAATCCGACGAAGGGTTTCGCTGCCATCATGACCTGCGGCCAGGCGGAACAGAACTGCCCCTACATCCCTGGCGCAGAGCGGCGTTTTCCCCTTTTGTATTCCGACCCCAAAGAAGCGGACGACACGCCGCTCGAAAGCCGGACTTACGACGACCGCTGCCGCCAGATTGCCACCGAGATGAAGTACGTGTTTGCGCTAACTTCCCGAAAATTTTAACGCCAGACGGCTAGTCTTTCGGGAAGTTGTCACGGGTGGTTTTTATCTTTGTAAGTCAAATGACTGCTCGCCTACGAAGGTCGTGGGAAAAACCAACCGCCGATGGCCGACTGCCGACCGCCTGAATATGCTCCACAAAACCCGAGGAATCGCGCTGAACTACCTTCGATACCGCGAATCATCCATTATTGCCAAGATTTATACCGAGGCGTTCGGTATTCAGAGCTATATTGTCAACAGTGTGCGGAGCAGTCGTTCCAAGTCCAACCGCATCGCGCTGTTTCAGCCACTGACGCTGCTGGATATGGTCGTATACCATAAAACCAAAACCGACACGCTGCACCGTATTTCCGAAATCAAGTGCCGGATTCCGTTCCACAGTCTGCCCTTCGAGGTCGTAAAGTCGAGTTTAGGGCTCTTTTTGACTGAGATTTTGATCAAGTCCCTGCGGGAAGAGGAGGAGAACGAACCGCTGTTCGAGTTTCTGGAAGACGCCGTGCTGTACCTCGACAACGCCGAGGATCACTACGAGAATTTCCACATTCACTTCCTGGCCCAACTGTCGTTTTTCCTGGGCTTCGGCATGGAAACTGCCGACGACCTGACCAACGAACTTCGTGACAATCACTACCCGGCTTCGCCCGATGCCACCCAGAAAGCCGCGCTACAGGTGTGGTTGTCGGCGCCCTTTGGGGCAGAGGTGTCGCTGGATAAGGGCCGCCGGATTTCGCTGCTGAACATGATGGTTTTTTTGTACAAAATTCACCTCGACTCACTGGGTGAAATAAAGTCGCTGGAAGTGTTGCATGAAGTACTGAATTAAAAAGTGCGATGTGTTTAAGGATTTGGCACCATTGTTGCTTTTTTAGAAAGTCGACAATGTGAATTAAACACTATGCTGACGATGAGAAAAAATTTTTACTTCCTGACCTTTGCCGCATTCGTGTGGAGTTGTACGCCTGCCGACCAGGTAACACCCACCATCACTTCGCCCACGGCCAACGTTACGGCCAACTACTCGGCGGACTTCCTGCACGACTGGGTAAATCTGCAATGCCGCTTAGTGAAGGAAACCGATGGCTTTTTTCCACCCCAGGCAGCGCGGGTTTTTGGCCTCACGGGCGTCACAGCCTACGAAGCGGCCTATCGAGGCATTCCCGGCGCGCGTTCACTGACTGGCCAATTGAACGGGTTCGGCTCGTACCAAATGCCCCAGGCCGATGTCCTGAGTGTACAGTACCACTGGGGCATCGTCACCAATGCGGCGGTGGCTCAAATCATGCGGCTTTCTTTTGGCGGCAACTTGTCGGCGGAAAACCTGAAAGCGATCATCGAAACCGAAGAAACCAACTATAATAAGTTCACGAAGGAAGCTCCCAGCAAAACTGTCGCCGAGCTTTCCTATAAACTTGGCAAGGATATTGCGGCGGCGGTTTTTGAGTACTCCAAGACCGACGGCGGCCACGAAGCTTACCTTACGCCTTTTTCTAAAACCTATAAATCTCCCCTGGGTCCCGATAAGTGGATTCCCACCGACGCCACGAACCTGACGCCCCTCTGTCCCGAGTGGGACAAGTGCCGCCCGATGCTGGCCTCGAACATGGCCTACGCCGTACCGCCCAAGCCCGTCGCTTTCTCGACCGACCCGAAGTCGGAATTTTATAAAATTGCGATGGAAGTAAACAATACGGTAAAGAACGTCACGCCGGAACAAGTGGAAATCGCCCGCTTCTGGGCCGACGATCCTTTCTCGACCTGCACGCCCACGGGCCATACCTTTGGTATTCTGACCCAGCTCTTGAAAGAAACCAACGCCACGCTCGAAAAAGCGGCGGTGGCTTACGCCAAACTAGGCATTGCCGAGAACGACGCCTTTATCACCTGCTGGAAAATCAAGTACGACTACGCCCTGATTCGCCCGGTTTCCTATATCCAAAAATATATAAATCCCAATTTCAGAACGGTCATCGGCACACCACCTTTCCCGGCCTACACCTCGGGCCACGCCACCGAAGCGGCGGTAGGCGAGCGGGTGTTTACCGAAATGTTCACCAATGGCGACGGCGTGTACCCTTTCACCGACCGCTCGCAGTTGCAACATGGCTTCGGCACGCGGAAGTTTGACAACTTCAAGCAAATGGCCGAAGAATGCGCCGACTCACGGCTGTACGGCGGCATCCACTACGACATGGACAACCAGCGCGGCCTGCTGATGGGCCGCGCCGTGGGTGACAATGTGCTGCGGTCGATTCAGTGGCCTAAAAACTTGAAATAGTGGATATGGCAGGAGATACGTGCGAAGGATTTCTAATTACAATGAAAAAGTCAGTCAGAGAGCCCCGGAGGGGCGCAAGCTTTGTAGAAAAACAATTTCAAAACGGCTTCCAGCCCCGGAGGGGCGCAACAGTCGAGCCAAGGTTGCGCCCCTCCGGGGTTTATGAATTCGTTGTAGGTATTTTTCTACAAAGGTTTGGCCTCTACGAGGCCTATTCGACTAAGAAAATCTCTCTTTTTCAAAAGAACACGACTCTTTCATGTGCTCTTAGCGAACGACTAACAACCAAGAAATTCCTCCTTTGTATTTTCTTAAGCGGCGGACTTCTAACTGGTTGCAACCCGAATGCCGTGCGGGATGAGGATGTGGCCATGCTGGCGGATTTGGAATGCCAGGCGCGACAATTGAAGGAGCAGCGCTTTCGGGTAGCCAACGAGCTGCGGCTGCGGGGCGATTCTCTGATGAAGGCTAACATTTCCCTTACCGAAGCACAGCGGTCGGAGGAAGACTCGCTCAAACAAACGCTGACGGAGCAGACGGGTGAGCTCGCCACGCGGCTTACCTTCGTAATGGACAGTTTGTTCGAGGCACATTATGAAACCATCGAGCAGCGGGAGGAATTCGATCAGGCTTTGGCGAAAAAGGTGGGGGAGGTTTGTCAGTGAGTGGAACAATTTTTGAGTACCTTCCCAACTCAAAAACCCAACGCAATTTCCCATGAAAAAAGTACTCTTTCTCCTTGTCATCCTGAGCGTAGCCGTAGGTTCTTCCATCGCCCAATCCATCAAAGGCGCGTGGCGATCACAACAGCCCAACAACAGCCTTGTTTCGTTGATCGTGGCCGACGACTACCTGATGATTGCTTCGTATAGCGTCATGAACAAGTATTTCGATCGCACCGAGGGTGGCCCGTTCACGATGCAGGGCGACCAGATGACCTACACCACGGAGTTCAATACCAATGACACCGCCAGGATCAACAAGTCGGTAGTGTTCACCGTCATCCGCAAGGATAGCGTTTTGACGCTGCGCGGTGAAGACGAGGAATTGGTGTGGATGCTGGTGGACGACGCCAAGGACAAGCCTATGGCTGGCGCGTGGCATATTACTGGACGTGCCAAAGACGGCACGGGCGACATGATGGAAATCCACCAGACCGGCACCCGCAAAACATTGAAAATTCTGTCGGGAACGCGCTTCCAGTGGGCGGCCATCGACCCGGCGGTAAAGGGCTTCTACGGTACGGGAGGTGGCACTTACGATATCAAGGACGGCAAATACACCGAACACATCCAGTTTTTCTCCCGCGACCGCTTTCGCGTGGGAGCCGATTTGTCCTTTGACTGGAAGCTGAACGACGGAAAGTGGGATCACTCCGGCAAGAGTAGCAAGGGCGACCCTATTCACGAGGTTTGGGAGAAGATCGAGTAAAACTCCAATCACTCCCCCACCGCAATCCCCATCATGCGCATCAATTCGCTGGCGTTGAAACTCTCGCAAATGCCCTCGTGCAGTTTATAGTCGAAATGGAGCTTGCCGTCCCGCACGTCGGAGCGGAAGTGGAAGTTTTCGACGAAAAGCTGTGTAGCGCCCCACTCGCCGAGTTCGAGGTCGTGGGTAGAAACCATGCCAGAGGCAGGCAGCGGGTGCAATTGCCGAATGAGCGCTTCGGCTCCCCGGTGGCGGTCGGCAGAGTTAGTACCTTTCAGAATTTCATCCAGCAAATAAAAGATGGGAAGCTTCTGATCAGGTTTTCCGGCCAATTCCAGCAATTGCCGCAAACGCTTCAGCTCGGCATAAAAAGAGGATGTATTCTCCACCAGTGAATCCTGCGTCCGCATACTGCTGAATACTTGCACGGGCGCACAGGCCATTTGGTCGGCGCATACGACCGTGCCCATTTGCGCCAGCACCAAATTGACGCCGATGGTGCGCAGGAAAGTACTTTTCCCCGACATGTTGGAACCCGTCACCAGCATGGTGTGACCCGTACCGACGAGCGAGAAATCATTATTTACCCGATCACCGGCCGGAATGAGCGGATGGCCCAACGCGGTGGCTTCGATGCGAATGTTTTCCTCCCAGGCCACCTGCGGCATTTGGTAGTCAGCGTTTGCGTAGGCAAAACCTGATAAACTATTCATCGCCTCGGTGTCAGCCAGCGCGTCCAGCCAGGCAGCCAATTCGTTCCCGTGCATCTTCTTCCATTTTTCAAGGGCGGCCAGACAATGCAAGTCCCATAAAAATGGAATCCCGACCAACCCGGTAAAAATAGGATGCAACCGGTAATCAAGCCGGGCGAACCATTGCCCCACGGTACGAATGGCGGGTGGGGCTTTTGCGATGGCCGCTCGCCGTAGCTGCCACCAACGCGATTGGTGGGGAGCGTCGTTGGCCAGTTCCAGAAGATCGGCGTAAGCGACCAGCGTCAGTCCGAGGTCGGTGGTGCGGTTGGTGAGATCCTGAATACCCGCGTTGTAGCGCTTCAGGATGAAACCCTGCCACAAAAGACTCAGTACCAAAAACCAGCCTGACAGCACACCGAAGGCAAACAACACACCCAAAGTTACGGTCACGATGGGCCACCAGCGCCAGTTGAGTGACTTTTTCAGCGATTCACTCATTACCTCCTTCGCCCAAGTTCGTAACGCGCCCACTTGCTGCGAGGCGTGTTCGTGCAGCAAGGCGGTGGCTTCCCAGGTCTGCCGCCATTCAGTGGCGGGCCCGAATTCCTGCACGGCCTCCTGCCGCATCAGGATTTCGTCCAGTGGAGCGGGACGGGTCAGCCAGTGCGCCAGGCGGCGACCGCCTTCGTCGGTGCGGGTACGGTTGAGAAGCCGATAGAGCGAATGCGTCCCAAAAACATCGAGGTCGGTGGCGTAAGGGTGGAGGGGATCAATGAATTGGTCGCCTGTTTCGGGACGCAAGAATTTAAAATCCAGCCGCGCCAGCTCGTCGGCGTTGACGGTCTGGAGGTTGCGCAGGAAATCACGTCGCCGCTTGGCCTTCTGCTGCCTTCCCATCAGCACCACGAAAACGATACCCGCCACCAGGCCAAGAATTCCCCAAAGTGGCTGACTCTGGTTGTTCCACAAGCCCAGCGAAACCACCAGCGCCACAAAAGCCAACAGCCTTCCTCCGGCCAGGCCATTGAAAAGCTGCTGCGCGATTGCTTCTTTTTCAGAAGCGTCTTTCAACCTTGCCTGGAAATACTCTTCGGGCGGAGCGTCTTGATTCATTTTCCTGGTAACCTATTTATTATCAAAACATTCCCAACTCCAAAGACGATCCCGTGTCAACGGTCAACTAAATCAAGCCTCCGCTGTCTCAAACTGCAACCTGATTAAATTGGCGTAAAGCCCGTTATCGATCAAAGCCAGTTCACTGTGTGAGCCCGATTCGACGATTTGCCCTTCCCGAATCACGTAAATCGTGTCCACTTTACGGATCGTAGCCAGGCGGTGGGCGATGACGATCGTCGTGCGGTTTTTCATCAACTCGTCCAGGGCCGACTGTACCAGTTGCTCGCTTTCAGCGTCGAGCGAGCTGGTCGCCTCGTCCAGGATAAGGATTTTTGGGTCTTTCAGGATAGCCCGCGCGATGGCCACGCGCTGCCGTTGTCCGCCCGACAATTTCACGCCGCGCTCGCCGACGATCGTTTCCAATCCTTCGGGAAAAGAGTCGATGAACTGCAAAGCATTGGCCTTGCGAGCCGCTTCACGCACCTCTTCGGCGGAGGCACCGGGCCGACCGTAAGCAATATTTTCCTGGATTGTGCCGCCAAAAAGCATGACTTCCTGCGGCACAATGGCCATCATGCCGCGCAGGGCGGTGAGCGGATAGGCCGTCACGTCCACGCCATCGACTGTGATGCTACCATGCTGCGGGTCGTAGAAGCGCATCAGCAACTGCACAATGGTCGACTTACCCGCGCCGCTGTAGCCCACGAGCGCAATCTTTTCACCCGCCGCCACTTCAAAAGATATTCCTTTCAGCACCTCCACGTCGGAACGCGACGGGTAGTTGAACTTCACATTGTTGTAAACGATATTGCCATCCACGGCAGGAATCAGCTTGTCTTCTTTGCTTAAATCCACCTCTGAGGTTTCGCCCAGTATTTCGACCAAACGCTCGGAAGAGCCGATCGTCTTGTTGATTTGGGCGTACATGTCGCCCAATCCGCCCATCGCACCGCCGATAAATGTGGTGTAGAGTACGAAGGTAAACAAGTCGGCGATGCTCAGTTCGCCCGTTTGAACCAAATTGGCCCCGTACCAAATCACACCCACGATGCCGCCGAAAAGGGCAAAGATGATGAACGACACGAAGCCTCCCCGGAAGTTGGCTGCCTTCAGGGCGTTGTCCACTACGCGATCCAAGGCGGAGCGGTAGCGGTTCACTTCCAGTCGCTCGTTGGTGAACGCCTTCACCACCTGCACCGATTGCAACGTTTCCTCGGCGATGACATTGGCCGCTGCCAGCTCGTCCTGGGCTTTTTTGGAGAGCCGCCGGATGTAGCGCCCAAAAAACATGGCCGCTACCACCATAATCGGGAAAGTCGCCAGCATGAACATGGTCAGCTTCCACGAAGTGATTGAGATGAGCGTCACGCCCACGACCAATGTGGCGATTTGCCGGAAAAACTCGGCGATGGTGAACGACAGCACGTCGCGCAACTGCGTTACGTCGGAGGTGATGCGGCTCGTGAGTTCACCCACGCGCCGTTGCTCCAGAAACCCGATGGGCAATGTAATGATGCGGCTGTACACATCGCGGCGCACGTCGGCCATGGCCCACTCACTCACGCGGGCAAAGAGGTAAATCCGCAGGTAAGAAAATATCGCTTGGAAGACCAATATGGCAATCAAAACGCCCGTGATCTGATTGATCGTGTAGGGAGATTTCCCCTCGATGACTTCAATGATGCTACCCACCAACTTGGGAAACGCCAGGGACGTACCCGTGGAGAGAATCAGGAAAATGAAGCCCACGATAAAATACCCCTTATAAGGCAGGGTATAGCGGAAAATTTCCAGGGTTTTCTTAAAACCCGTCCAACTTAATTTTTTGACGGCAAAAGGCGACTTCGATTCATTTTCGTCCTCTTCGTCGTCTCCTCGTCCAAATCTGCTTTTAGCCATTTTTTGGGATTCAGGGTTCAGCGTGTAATTCTATTCGGTTTTTTGTCCCTTATATCCCGACTGCTGCAAAATCTGCCGGGCATCAGGGTTTTTCATCAAATCTTGCAAAGTCACTTCCGGATTGTTGGCCAGGTAGCTGCTCACGATGCGCCAGCCGAGCCAGCGGCCGATGCCGCCCGGCACCTCCTCCCCTATTTCGGGCGTGAAAGGTCTTTCGCCCACGTACTTTTGTTTGACCAATTCTCCTTTTTCGTAGAGCAATTTGTTCTGGACGAAGAATGCCCAGATTTGGGTTTGGCTGTTGTAAGTACGCGTCAAATCGCGCGCGGCAAACCCGAGAACCAGGCTGTCGGGTGTCTGCGGCGCGCAGTGTTTCACAAACTCAAAGGCCTTGCCGTAGCCGACCATATCGGCCAGCAGCGTACGGTCTTTGGGGTCAGTTCGCACGTAACGATCTGACAGAAAAAACAGAATGGATGGGATCAGGTATTCCTTCTCGTAACGTCGAAGCTGGTACGTGTACACCTGCGGACGATAGGTAGCCTTTGGCCCACCGAAGTACTCCAAGCCAATGATAATCAAGCTATCTGATACGTAAAGATCATTACCCATGAAACCAGTCATGATGGTTTCTACCCTAGGCGACTGAAAATCGGGGTAGTAGTATTTGAGATGGCGGAAGGCTTCTTCCAGGGGCTCTATCAAGTTCTCCTGCTTTTCGCCAAACAAAGAATCTACCTGACTTTTGAAACTCCGCAAATCATTATTTTGTATTTGCTCATATAGTTGAGCGGCCAGCGCTGTATCCCGCGCAAAGCCTTCAAAATAGAATTGTTGCAGGTAAGGGTGTCGCCCGAGGAACGATTTTACTTCTGCCACGCTCTCACACGCAAACAGTGCGTCCTCCAGCGGCTCCACTTTTACTTCCGCCCGGATGTCGCTTAGGTCAGGTTCGCGATCGGTGCGAGGATCGCAACTCGCCAGGAAAATGGCCAGGCCAATAAACGCAAGAATTCGGTTGGGGTACATTCGCTCGAAAATCGGGAAACACTTTGGTCGAACACGCAAAAGTACTCAAAAGTTGCAGCCCCTATGTCAGCACCAAACAACAGAAAGGTAAGTATCGTCGGCTGCGGTTGGTTGGGTTTCCCCCTCGCCGTTCATCTGCTGGAGTGCGGGTATGACGCCGTAAAGGGCAGTACCACATCACCTGATAAACTGCCGAAGCTACGGAATGCGGGTATCGGGAGTTATCTGGCAGTACTCGATCCCGAAGCGAAAGGAGAAAACTGGGAAGAATTGTTGAATTCCGATGTGCTAATTGTGGACATCCCGCCCCGCCTATCCCGACAAGGCGGGGATTTCCATACTCAACAAATGCGGAACCTGGCTTTGCTGGTTGGAAAATCCCCGATTTCAGAAATTGTTCATATCAGTTCCACCTCGGTCTACCCGGAGTTGAGCAGGGTGATGTACGAGGATGACGTAACTACTCCCCAGGAATCGGCCTCACCTTGTTTAATTGAAGCTGAACAAATAATAACTTCTCTGAGGGAGGAGGAGCGTGATGTGACCGTATTGCGCTGCGGCGGCCTGATGGGCTATGACCGCATTCCCGGTAAGTACGTGCGAGGCAAACGAGGCATTACTACGGGTGACGTCCCGGTGAATTATATTCACCGAGACGATGTGGTGGCTATCATCAGGAACTTAGTGACGGTTGGAATCGGCAACGAAACCTTCAACATGGTGGCTCCTGAGCATCCTGACCGTCGGTCGATCTACGAAAAATCCTGTCGCGAGTATGGTTGGGAACAGCCTACTTTCGCAAAACCTGAGCATTCTGAGCCGTTCAAGGTAGTTTCGGCTGAGAAGATGATCCAACACTTGAACTATACTTTCACCTATCCCAATCCACTAGAATTTCGTTACTCAGCGCATCGTAATTAGCCCGGTCGCTTGTTTAAGTAAATGCTCAGAAATAGAGCTTAATGTTAAAAAAAATATTTTTGGTTGATGATCTATTACAAAACAGCTAAATAATATAAATATATGGATTTTTAAATACGATAACCTAGTATTTATTTATCAATGGCATAGATTTGATATTAAAACCTACTATATTACGTTCCTATTTAGGAAAGCCAAGACGGTGATCGTTTTGAATTTTGTTTAACAATCGCTTATTTTGGTTCAACAAAACGAAGTCATTAAAATATACCACCCACTATGACTGCTCTCGAATTCACCTACAACCTGGATCAGGTCTCCAAGACGTTGCGTCCCTTCGCCTTACGGCTTACGCGTGACACCGAAGACGCGAACGACCTACTGCAAGACACGATGCTAAAAGCTTTCACCAACCGGGATAAATATACGGATGGCACCAACCTGAAGGCGTGGCTTTACACGATCATGAAGAATACTTTCATCACCAACTACCAGCGGATGGTGCGGCGGAAGACCTTCATCGACACGACCGACAATCTGCACTACATCAATACGGCCAACAATAGCACGGACAACCAGGCTTACTCGACTTTCGCGATGGAGGACATCACGCAGGCCATCGAGTCGCTGGATCTGGCTTACAAAACGCCTTTCATGATGCATTTCCGGGGCTTCAAGTACCACGAAATTGCCGCTAAGCTGGAAATTCCCATCGGCACCGTCAAAAACCGCATCCACATCGCCCGCAAGGATTTGAAGCGAATGCTGAGCGTGTACTCGCGGCTGGATTAATTGGGAATTTATGAATTGAGGAATGTCGGAATGTCGGAATGTCGGAATGTAAATACATCGCACGTGCGGCATTGCTGCTAAGTCCCTCCAATTATTTTATAAAAAGTCAGATGAATCTCGTCTGGCTTTTTGTATTTTGTTGACAAGCCATTTTACTATCTATCTTGCGGGTGAATTTTTTTTTGAAAAAACTCTTTTCGGTTTGTAAAGTATGTTTGGCAACTAAACCTCAACAAGCAGCAGAACAAATTATTCCGACATTCACTAATTCAATCACCGCATGGGCGGCCCCGTCAAATTGAGAAGAGTTATCGTTATCGGTTCGGGTTTTGCCGGATTATCGGCCGCCACGCGGCTGGCGCAGCGAGGGTACGACGTCACGTTGCTGGAAAAAAACGACGTTCCCGGCGGACGGGCGCGCGTTTTTGAGGCGGAGGGTTTTACTTTCGATATGGGGCCGAGCTGGTACTGGATGCCCGATGTTTTTGAAGATTACTTTGCCGAGTTTGGCAAAAAGCCTTCGGACTACTACAACTTGGTACGGCTCGACCCTTCCTACAAAGTCGTGTTCGGGCCGACGGAGGAGATGAACTTACCGGCGGATATGCCGGGTTTGCGCGAGCTGTTCGAGTCCGTCGAGCCGGGAAGCGCGGCGCAGCTAGACGAGTTTTTGCGGCAGGCTGCCTATAAATACGAAGTAGGCATCAAGAAATTTGTATGGAAACCCAGCCGGAGCGTATCGGAGTTCTTGAGTTTGAAGTTGCTGTACGACGTCACGCGGCTGGATGTGTTCCAACCTTTTGCCACGCACGTGCGGAAGTTTTTCAAAGACCCGCGTTTGCTGCAGTTGGTTGAGTTCCCTATTCTATTTCTCGGTGCAACGGCCCAAAAGACGCCCGCGATGTACAGCCTGATGAACTACGCCGAGATGACCATGGGCACCTGGTACCCGATGGGGGGCATGCATGAAATCGTGCGCGGCATGGTGTCACTTGCCAAAGAGATGGGTGTGAAGCTCGTGCTGAATCAAAATGTCCGTCATATTTCAATAAAGGAAGGCCGCGCCGATCGCGTCCTTACCGGAGACGCCACTTATGAGGCCGACATCGTGGTAGCCGGGGCCGACTATCACCATGTGGACAGCCAACTCCTGGCCGAACCCTACCAAAATTACGACGAAGGTTACTGGGACAAGCGCGTGCTGGCCCCATCGTCCCTGCTTTATTATTTGGGAGTAAACAAAAGGGTACCTAAGCTGACGCATCACAATCTCTTCTTTGACGAGGACTTCTCGCTGCACTCCCAAGAGATTTACGAAGAGCCAAAGTGGCCCTCGCGCCCGCTTTTCTACGTGTCGGCACCGTCTAAAACCGATCCAGGCGTCGCACCCGAGGGCAGCGAAAACTTGTTCGTTCTGATTCCCGTCGCGCCGGGACTGAGCGGCGATACGGAAGAGGTGCGGGAGAAATACTACCACATGGTGATGGAACGGCTAGAAGCTTACGTTGGTGAACCGGTGCGCCCGAACGTAGTTTTCAGGCGCAGCTACGCGCATTCGGAGTTTATGAATGACTACAACGCTTTTAAAGGTAACGCCTACGGTTTGGCCAATACCCTGCGGCAAACCGCCATTCTGAAACCCAGCTTGAAGAATAAAGAAGTACAAAACCTGTATTACACCGGACAGTTGACCGTTCCCGGCCCTGGCGTACCACCCTCGCTTATTTCGGGCCTGGTAGTAGCGAAAGAAGTGGAAAAGGAGTTTCCGCCCAATTAACAAAGTTGGAAAAATCCAGTTATATTGACACGAAATTCTACTAAGTCCCCTACGGCCCACCCCATGCTGGAACTATTCAACCGCGCGAGTCTGCAGTGCAGCAAGATCATCACGGAGCACTACAGCACCTCCTTCACACTGGGCATCCGCACGCTCGACCGCAAGTTTCACCTGCCCATCTACGCCATCTACGGCTTCGTACGCTACGCCGACGAGATCGTGGATACCTTCCACGATTTTGACAAAAAACAGCTTTTGGATCGCTTCCGGGCCGATGCCTATCAGGCCATCGAGGAAAAAATAAGCCTCAATCCCATTCTTCATTCCTTTCAACTGGTCGTGAATGAATACGGCATCGAACGCGACCTGATCGACGCCTTCCTGCACAGCATGGAAATGGATCTTTATGAACACGAATATACGGACGACGGCTACCAGGAATACATCTACGGCTCCGCTGAGGTCGTGGGCCTGATGTGTCTGCGCGTGTTCTGCGAAGGCGACGCCGCCCGGCACGACCACCTCCGCGAAGGAGCCAGACGCCTCGGCGCAGCCTTCCAGAAAGTGAACTTCCTGCGCGACATCAAGAGCGATTTCCAGGAACGGGGCCGCGTCTATTTTCCCGGCGTGGACTTCAAGGCCTTCGCTCCCGAAGCCAAGGGACGCATCGAAGCCGACATCCAGGCCGACTTCGATGCTGCGTATCAAGCCATTCTGCAACTACCCAAAGGTGCCCGGCAGGGCGTGTACCTGGCCTACGTCTACTACTGCACGCTCTTCAATAAAATAAAGCGCCTCCCCGCCGCCCGCATTCAGGAGGAGCGCATCCGCGTGCCCGACAGCCGCAAGCTTGCCTTACTGGCGCAGACGTACGTCAAGTTCAGGATCGGGGCTTTGACGGCTTAAAGTTTGCTGCTTACGCATTATAAGATCATGTTTTGAGCTTTGCGGCAAAATTTACCTCGCTCTTTTTGAATCATTACCGAAGGTACGACAGTAACTGGGCGGGAGTAATGACAGGAAGCAAGTCTGTGTCTTGAGTAGCAAAGTCACGCAAGTTTGCCGTTATAAAATAGTCTAGCTTACCGCCATGCAAAGCGACTTCGTATTGAAAGGCATCCTCCAAATCTTTCATGTCCCTTTCGCAAGCTTTCTGATAAGGTGAGTTTTCAGCTTTCCTGACTTTTAAAACACTTAACACTTTCTGCATCGCTCTCCGCAAATCCTCGCCTTTCCGGCCGCTTTTTTCCAGCACATAGGCAGCGGTGTAAAGTGATCCGGCCGAAATATACGCTTTGACCTGTTTTTTTTCAGCAGCATCAATTATGGCGGTTGCCTCATCGGCAAAAGTGTCTTTCCTATCCAAAAGCCAGTCTAGCACCACATTGGTGTCCAGGAAGACATTCATATTCCGTATTTGTCTTTATACATCATTGCTCGGATTTCGCGGTCAGATTTATTGGACAAAACTGATTTAGCTGCTCCTCTCAGTTCCAGAGCAATAGAGGTTCCGGTCGATATGGAATACTCCGAATCAGATTTTGAGAGAAAATTTTCTATCATCTCCGATAGCGATTGCCGATTGCGCCGGGCGACTACCTTGGCATGAGCAACTACCGCTTCTTCTATGGTAAGGGTTAATTTAACCTTCGACATAATTACACGTATAAAGTCTGTTTTATCAATAAATATACGTGTTTCGATGTTTTTATCAAACTCAATAGCGATAAAATTCTTATACCCAAGAACCGGAGGTATACCGAAAATCCCTACCTTAGCCCCATGAACGAAGTCCCGCCGCAAATCCTGAAAGGCAGCCTGAGCGTGATTATCCTGAAACTACTCTCGGAAAACGACGCCATGTACGGCTACGAAATCTGCCAGCGGGTGAAGGAAATCACCGCCGGACAGCTGCGCGTGACGGAAGGCGCGCTCTACCCGGCCCTGCACAAACTCGAAGGCGAGGGCTTACTCCGAACCCACACCGCCGTAGTGGAGGGCCGTACCCGTAAGTACTACGCCATCGTCCCCGAGCAGCGTGGTCAGGCCGTCAGCCGCCTGGCGCAGATGCAGGATTTTCTGAAAAGTTTGCAGCAAGTGCTGAATCCGGGGAGTAATGTTACACTTACTTAAATCCCGCTAATTATGCCTCTTAGTTCCGATCAGCAAAAGAACATTCGCAGCCTCATCGACAACGCCGGGGCGGGTACTTATGAGGAAGTCCGCGACGAATTGTACGACCACCTGGTACAGGCCATTGAAGGCGGCATGGCTCGGGGAAAATCTTCTGCAGACGCTCAGCAGGGCGCTTTGGAAGAGATGGGTGGGGAATCTGGGTTGGTAAAAATTGAGAAGGGATATGTCAAAGCTACCAAACGGAAGGTACGGCACTTATTTAGAGCGTTTTTGATCGTGTATCTCAAGTCAGCGCGCTGGCTTATACCGTTGGTGTTGGGCCTGACTCTAAACCTATATATTTTATTTCCACTAATAGGAATTAGTATTTACGTGTGGTTTGTCATGCGGAAGTTCAAGGCTTGGAGATATAGCTGGACAGGAATGTTATTTTCTCAGACACATACCCGCCCAATATCACTACGAGCCCATGTGTTGAGGCGGAAGGCTGTTTTATTGATTATTGTTCCCTATTTCTGTGTAAATTTTCTCATCGGAAATGGGCTGCCCGTGGAAGTGAATATCGGTCTTGTAACAATCGCACTTATTGTGGTCGACTACTCCCTTGCCTTCATTGATTACGCTCGAAAAAACTGGCTGAAAATCGCCTGACATAAAAAAATCCGGATTTAGTACTCCACAAACAGCTCATCGGCATAGCACCACAGCCACCGCTCACCCGGCTCGGCCGAGGCAACCACGGGATGGCCGATTTCATGAAAGTGCGCCGTCGCGTGACGATGCGGCGAGGAATCGCAGCAATGCGTAACGCCGCATTCCTGGCAAGTGCGCAGATGCACCCATCGCCCGCCGATTTTTACGCATTCTTCGCAAACGCGCTCTTCTGCGGTTTTGACTTCCTCGATCGCGGTCAGATGATCACAAAGCTTCTTATTCATTTTATTTAGTGGTAGTTGACGATAGACGGTTGTTTCAGCCGACAGCCAAACTACATTTCCGCCAGGTACTTATGCACAAAGCTAATCGCCATCGCCCCCTCTCCTACCGCAGAGGCCACGCGGTTCATGGCCGAGGCGCGGACGTCGCCCGCCGCGAACACGCCCGGTACGCAGGTTTCGAGGGTGTAGGGTTCACGCTTCATTTTCCAGATTTTCTTGTAATCCGGGTAGTTGACCAGCGCGCGGCCCGTTTCGATGAAGCCCCGCTTGTCGATCAGCATCTCGGTGTCGATCCACTCGGTGTAGGGCTTGGAGCCGATGAAGATGAACAGCGCATCGGCGGCTACTGTGCGTTCGCTGGAATCGTTCAAATTCTGCAACACCAATTCCTGCAAATGCCCGTCGCCCTTGGCTTCCACGATTTCGGTGCAAGGCAGCAGGTGGATATTGTCGGTAGCTTCGATCTGATCGATCAGGTACGACGACATCGTGGCGGCCAGGTCGGGCTTACGAACGAGGATATGAACATTTTTGCCAAACTGCGAAAGGTACATGGCACCCTGTCCGGCGGAGTTGCCACCACCCACGATGTACACTTCCTTGTCGCGGCAGGAATTCGCCTCGGTGGTAGCGGCACCGTAATACACGCCCGCGCCAGTAAAGTCTTCCACTCCCTTGGTTTTCAGCTTACGGTAGTTGACACCCGTCGTGATGACGATGCTCTTGGTATTGATCTTCTGGCCGTTGCCTAGCGTTAGGATCTTATAATTGTCCTTGATTTCGATACCCGTTACTTCCTCGGGCGACAGAAAATCCACGCCGAAGCGCGTGGCCTGCGTGATGGCGCGGCGCGAGAGTTCGGCCCCGCTCAGGCCCGAAGGGAAGCCGAGGTAGTTTTCGATCCGCGAACTTGTTCCTGCTTGACCGCCAGGGGCGCGTTTCTCGATCATCAACGTTTTCAAGCCTTCCGACCCGCCGTACACCGCCGCCGACAAGCCCGCTGGCCCCGCGCCAATGATGACCACGTCGTACATTTCCTGAGTAGTCTGCAAGCTCAGGCCCAGCTTCTCGGAAATCGCCCGCAATTCGGGTTGCACCAGGAAGCTGCCATCCTCAAAAAACACAAAGGGCGCGTCTTTAGCTTCCAGGTTGTTCATCGCCATCAACTCCTGCCCGCGCTCGTTGGTTTCAAGGTCGTACCATTGGTAGGGATGGAGATTTCCCGACAAAAAATCCTTGATCTCGTGCGATTTGGGCGAAAATTGGTAGCCGATCACCCGGATGCCGTCGAACTCGGGAATGTTGTTCATTTGCCAGTCTTCCAGCAGGTCGTCCAGCACGGGGTACATTTTTTCCTCGGGTGGATTCCAGGGCTTCATCAGGTAATAGTCCAACTGCACATCGTTGATGGCCTTGATGGCCGCGTCGGTGTCGGAATAGGCCGTGAGTAGTACGCGCTTGGCGTGAGGGAAAAGTTTCTTGGCCTCAGTCAGATAATCCACGCCCAGCATTTCGGGCATTCGCTGATCCGAGACGAAGAGCGCGACGGTCTCGTTTTTCTGCTTCAAGTCTTTCAGCGCATCCAACGCTTCCTTGGCCGAGTCGGTACTCATCACTTTATACTCTTTACGGTATTGGCTACGCAGGTCGCGCGTCAGGGCACGAAGTACCTGCGCATCGTCGTCTACGGCTATGATTATGGGTTGCTTCATTTATTCAGTTGACAATTGACAGTGGACAGTGGACAGTTCCAGATATCCACCATCTTATGATTCAGGCCTTTAATTTAAAAATTACTTGAATTTATACCTTACGCAACTTAAATTCACTCATTCACTCATTGAATAGGCAGGCACACGCTGAACTCCGTATGCCCTGGCTTTGAGGTGACTTTGATTTGGCCGTTGTGGCGCTTGACGATGTTCTGGGCGATTTCCAGACCCAGGCCGCTGCCTTTGCCTATTTCTTTGGTAGTGAAGAAAGGATCAAATATTTGTTCGAGTACATCGGCAGGAATGCCGGTGCCGTTGTCGATGATCTTGGTATTGACGAAATCGCGGTCTTGCCGGGCCTCGATGCGGATTTCGCCCGCCTCGGGCAGAGCGTCGATGGCGTTGTCGATGAGGTTGGTCCATACCTGATTCATCTCGCCCGGACTGACCTTCATCTTTGGCAGATCGTCGGGCATGTCTACCTTCACCTTCACATGATTGGCTTTTATTTTGTGTTGCAGAATGCGCAGGGTACTATTCACGCCATCGCGCAGCACAACCGTTTTCTTGTCGGAACCGCCGTCCATGTGCGAGTACTCCTTGATGGAATGCACCAAATCGCCGATGCGCTGGGATGCTTCGCCGATTTCGTCCACCATTTTTTCGGTCGTCAGCACGCCGTTGAGCCACCCCAGCACGGCCGACAGATCCTTCGGCTGTGTCTGCTCGCCGAATGCTTCGAGTTCTTCCAGCCTGACGCCGTACTCGGCAAAAGACTCGGCGATTTCAAAGCTATCCTCTACCTCGTGGTCTTCCAGCCAGTCGGTCAGCTCGTCTTCCAGCCTGGAGCGTTCCATCAAGGTCTGTTCCGGCACGCCGCGTTGCAGAATGCCCGCCAGGATGTCGTTCACGCGATCGACCTTCTCTTCGTCCGAGTCGATCTGGATAATTTTCTTGAACTTATCCGGGATAAAACCCAGATGCTTCTTGAGAGCCGAGGCACTACGCACCACGGCAGAAGCCGGGTTGTTGAGCTCGTGCGCCAAGCCCGCCGACAGCTTGCCGAGCGAGATCATCTTTTCGTTCTGCTGGTCGAGTTTGGTGAAGCTGCGGACGCGGTCCAGCATCAGGTGAACCAAAGCTTCGACCAATTCTTGTTGGGTGGCGATCATCACGGGAAACTTGTCGCGGTGCAGCCGCAGCACGGTCGTTTGTTCCAGCGCGACGGCGCTGGCCGCCCCCGTTTTCATTCGTGAGTAAGGCAGAAGTCCGCCTATGTAGTGTTTCTCGTTGAGGCCCAGTTCTCGGTGCTGCCCGTTGCGATTGATAAACATTCGCAAGCGTCCCTCAATAATGATAAGGAGATGATCCACCGGGTCACCGTTCTGGTATAGGTGTTCGCCTTCCGGCACTTCGATGATTCCGGCATTGTCCACGAGCCATTGCAGTTCCGGCTCGGGTACCGACGAAAGGCTTTCGTTGCCTTTCAGTTCTTGTAAAATGTTCATTTTTAACGTTGAGTCGAGGGTAGTTTTTCTGCTAATATTCTGGTTCTCTGAGCGCTTCCGGCAGCATCAGCAAAAACGGCAGACTGCGTTCGTACTTCACTTCGTAGTAATTGACGCCCAGTTGCAGGTTGCGGTAGTAAGCGGGGCGCTGATCCCAGTAGTTTTTCTCGGAAGTAACGAACCACGCTTTTTCGCCCAGTTTTTTTGCCAAAAACCATTTTTCCAAAAGCCGGGTGGCGCGGCCGTCGCCATCTACGAACGGATGGATGTTCACGAAAACCAAGTGAACGTAGGCGGCGTAATAGAAAGTTTCCTCGACCGTGAGCGGTGCCGCCAGCAACGCGTCGATGTCTGCCAGCAGCTTTTTCAGTTCGGCTCTGACAAACTCCGGCTCTACGGCCAGGTAAATCAGCCGTCCGCTGCTGCGGATGCCGACATCGACTTTCCTTATCTTGCCGCGCTCTTTTTTGAGTAAAAGCGAAGCCGACAGCAATTTGTGGGTTTTCAGGATGTTTTTTAAGGAAATGTCGTTTTCTCCGGCAAACTGATACGCTTCGATCAAGTCCTCTATTTCCCGAATTTCCTTTGTTTTGAGATGCAGACCGTGTTCGGCGGCTTTAAGATAGGTGTCGAAATCGACGGTGTTTCCCTCAATGTTGGAAGAATGCACAGCGGAATTGGCTAAATGAAATTTGAAACCTTCCGCCGTGGGTGACTTTCCGCCTAAGCTTTCGAACGCCTTTTTCAAATCGAAAGGTAACTGTTCTTGGTAGGCGGAAAAGTATTTACCGCTAAGTAGTTGGAGTTTCATCTACTGCCGCAACTCCTTTAGGTACTCGATACTCTGCGGCACGAACGCAAGTTCCTGCTCGCTCTCGTCCTCGATGAAGAAGTGCTTGATGCCGACTTTCTTAGCTGTCCGGATCACGTTCTCCATGTCGATTTGCCCGGTGCCGAGCGGTACGTCATTCTCGTGGGGTGTGCCGCCCGTCAGGTCGCCCGGAACGCCCTTCTTGAGATCCTTGAGGTGCATCAGCTTCCAGCGGCTGCCGTATTTGTTGAGCAACGCCACCGGATCGCCACCACCGAAGTGCGTCCACAGCACATCCATCTCGAATGAGACATATTTGGGATCAGTGTTTTTGATCATATAATCCATCAATGTCCCGTCCTCGTAAGGCTGGAACTCGTAGCCGTGGGTGTGGTAGCAGAAAGTGAGGCCGTTGTCTTTCAAGATTTTCCCCACGCGGTTGAAGTCGGCGACGGCTTGCTTGGCGTTGTCGAGCGTGAAGTTGCCGCGCTTGTGCGGTATCCAGGCTACCATCACGAACTTGGCCCCCAGCGCCTTTGCTTGCTCAACGGTCGGCATCGGGTCTTTCGTGATCTGCTCGTAGCCCGCCCCGGTACCCACGATGTCGATCCCGCGCGCGGTGCACATTTTGCGGAACGCCTCGGGCGTCAGCCCCTTTGGCACACCCGTTTCCAATTCGGTGATGCCCAGTTTCTGGATCGTGTCCAGCACTGCCGCTACGCCTTTGTCCCAGTGATTGCGGTAAGTGTAGGCCTGTACGCCCAGCGGATGCGTGTAGAGTGGTTTGCCTTTTTTCTGCGCCAGAGCATCCGAAAAATCCAGGCCAACGAAAGCTATTATGGTAAGAAGTGCGAGTATTTTTTTCATTTTTAAGAATGTCAAATTATTGGTTGAAAGCTTTTTACAAAAAAATCAGGCTTTGAGAAACTCATTTAGTAAATAAAGAAAATCAGACGGCGGCTTTACTCACAATCCTGGCCTTGAACTATCGAGAGGTAATCACTGAAAGCAGAATTTTTGTCCCAGCCTGCTTTGTCGTTACTTTGTGAAGGACTCTCAGAGGCCGGATAGAAACATTCTCAACTCTCCCTTCTCAATTCTCCACTAAAAATGAACCACGTTTTACTTATGAACGGCCCCGACCACAAGGGGCTGATCTACCTTGTGACCCGAGTGCTGTTCGAGAACCAACAGAACATCATCAAAAACGACGAGTACGTCAGCCCGTCGGGACGGTTTTTCATGCGGACGGAATTCGAGGGAGACGCCGATCTGACGCAGCTCACCAAAACGCTGCACGCCGAGATTCCCGAAGGCATCGAACTGCGGATCAATCCGACAAGGAAAAAAGATGTGGTACTATTGGTGACCAAGGAACACCACTGCCTGGCTGAGTTGCTGATCCGCTACGCCTTCGACGAACTGGACGCTAACATTCAGGCGGTCGTGAGTAATTACAATGTTCTGCAACCGTTGGTGAGCAAGTTCGGGATACCCTTCCATTTCGTGACGCACGAACACAAGAGCCGCGAGGAACACGAGGAAGCCGTTCTTCGGACTTTGGAGGTATACCAGCCCGAGTACCTGGTGCTGGCCAAGTACATGCGCGTACTGACGCCCAACTTCGTGCAGCAATACAACAATCGCATCGTCAACATCCATCACTCGTTCCTGCCCGCCTTTATGGGGGCAAGCCCCTACCGGCAGGCGTACAACCGGGGCGTAAAAATCATCGGAGCCACCGCCCATTTTGTCAATGACGACCTGGACGAAGGTCCGATCATCGCGCAGGATGTAAAGGAAGTAAACCACAGCCTCACTCCCGCCGACATGGCTACTTTGGGGCGCGATACGGAAAAGCTAGTGCTGTCGAAGGCGCTTAAACTAGTCTTCAACGACCGGGTATTTATTCACGATAATCGGACGGTGGTTTTGTAGGAGTACCTTAGTACCAAAGTACCTTAGTACCTGAGTGGTGGAGTTCACTTCACTCTGGTACTTAGGCACTAAGGTACTACCCCTTCGCCTTCCGCTCCGCCTTTCTTTCCTCCCGCTTTTCCTGCCGTTCTTCGCGGCGTTCCTGGCGCTGCTCGCGGCGGTCTTCGCGGAAGAGCTGCCAGGCCTCTTTTACGCTGAGGGTGTTGTCGAAGCTGTCGGTCAGGGCGCTGACGTAACCGTTGCGCAGCACGCCGATGATGGTGGGCCAAATGCCGGTTTCGATGTTTTCTACCGTGCCATTCAGCGGAATGCGGGTCGCTACCTGGTCTTTTACTTTGTTTTCCAGCAGCTTGTTGCCTCCTTCGGCCAGCAGTTCCACGATGAATTGTGTGACGGTGCGCCCGTCGCCCTCATTCCACTCGAATATTTTCATGTCGTGGGTCAGGGGTTTGAGGTAGCCTTTCAGATTGCCATCGATCATCTCCATTTCGCTCACCAGGTCGAGGGAACCCTGCTCGAAGTCGATGCCGGCGTATCGCTTCGACAGCGCGTTGAGCTTGACCAGTTGCAGGTCGTCGAGCTTCAGATTGTAGTTAAAATCCGGCATCTGTTTCAGCAACTGCATATCGGCGTCGAAGGTCATCTTGCCCCCGAAGCCGGGTAGATCGCCGGAGGCTTTCACGGGAGAGGGGAACTTGTCGTCGTTGGTCACTACGTTGCGAATGTTGGCGATCTCAAGGTCAAAATTCTTCATCGACAGATCAGTGCTGGGCTGCGAGACGACGTTGGTCAGGTTGATCGTGCCATCCACAACCGCAAAGCGGTTGATATTGATTGGCAGCAGGTCTTTGAGTACTTGGGTCCAATCAGTTTCTGTGCCGGTTTGGCTGGCTTCCTCGTCTTCGCTGAAGGCAAAATTTATTTCAGGATTCGTGCAAACCACTTCCGCCACGAGTTTTCCCTTGAAAAGAGATTTCCACTGTACCGAAAGATCCATCTTCGGAATGGCAATGAATGGCTCCTCGATCTTGCCGTTGACCTTGCGGATGTTGAGGCTGTCGATCTCATATGCGCCCCGGTAAAGGGAAATTCCTACATTATCGACGTGTCCCGTGTAGCCGTCCAGATCGGCCAGCGTTTTGTTCAGGTACTTCAGGACGAAGTAAGGGAGCAGCAGCCGCGCGATGATCAATACCACGACGATGCCCAGGAATATCTTTACCGACTTTTTCAAAATGCAGAGGTAGGTTTGGTGTAAAAAAAAGGAAACGTGGGGGAGTGGGGGCGGTGTATGCGTGGGGGCGTTTCTTTTGCTTTCGGAGGCAGTCGTGGAACATGAACGCCCCCGCGTTACAGTACCACCACCTGAGAGGTGCTGTTCGTCTCCTCTTTTTTCTCTTCGGGATAAACGAACTTCATGGGCCGCGAGACGGTCTCGGGCAGCAGCGCAGCGGCCAGCACTTCGTCCACCGTGTCTACGTAATGGAACGACATATCCTTGATGTAGTCGGCCTGGACTTCGTCTACGTCTTTCTTATTTTTTACGCAGAGAATAATTTCCTTCACACCCGCGCGGCGCGCCGCCAGAATTTTCTCTTTGATGCCACCCACGGGCAGCACCTTGCCACGCAGCGTGATTTCGCCCGTCATGGCCACGTAAGGCTTCACGCGTCGCTGGGTGAAAATCGAGGCCATCGAAGTTAGCATCGTAATACCCGCCGATGGGCCATCCTTGGGTACTGCTCCGGCGGGCACGTGCACGTGCAGGTCGTAGTGGTTGAACACCCGGTAGTCGATGCCCAGCCGCTCGGCGTGGGCTTTCAGGTAGGAAAGGGCCGTTACGGCGGATTCCTTCATCACGTCGCCGAGCTGGCCCGAGAGCGTCAGAACGCCCTTGCCGCGGCTGAGACTGGTTTCGATAAACAGGATTTCGCCGCCCACCGAGGTCCAGGCCAAACCCGTAACCACGCCCGCGATGTCGTTGTCCTGGTAGAGGTCTTTATCAAAAATCTCCGCGCCCAGCAACTTTTCGACCTGCTCGACTTTGACGGTTTTGGCGTACTCCTGTTCCATCGCGATCGACTTGGCAACTTTACGCATGAGCGTCCCGACCTTCTGCTCCAGGTTCCTGACGCCCGACTCGCGGGTATAGCCTTCAATGACCTTTTGCAGCGCCTTGTCGTCAATTTTGACGTTGGTGGCTTTCAGGCCGTTCTCCTTGCGCTGTTTCGGAACGAGGTACTTCTTGGCGATTTGCAGTTTCTCCTCCATCGTGTAGCCCGTCATCTGGATGATTTCCATGCGATCGCGCAGGGCGGGGTTGATGGTTTCGAGCGAATTGGCGGTGGCGATAAAAAGTACCTTCGAGAGGTCATACTCGACCTCCATGAAGTTGTCGGTAAATTTGGCGTTCTGCTCGGGGTCGAGTACTTCCAGCAAGGCCGAAGCCGGGTCGCCCCGGAAGTCGGAGCTGACCTTGTCGATTTCATCCAGAATGAATACCGGATTGGACGAACCCGCCCGCTTGATGAGCTGAATCACCTTTCCGGGCATGGCCCCGATGTACGTTTTGCGATGACCGCGAATTTCAGCCTCATCGTGGACGCCGCCCAGTGCCATGCGGATGTACTTGCGGTTAAGCGCCTTGGCTACCGACTTGCCCAGCGAGGTTTTGCCCACGCCCGGCGGGCCATACAGACACAGAATCGGGGCTTTCATATTCTGCTTTAATTTTAAAACCGCCAGATACTCAATAATGCGCTCCTTCACTTTTTCCAGGCCAAAGTGTTCGGAATCCAGGATTTTCTGCGCCCGCACCAGGTCGAAGTTGTCCTTGGTGAACTCCTCCCAGGGCAGCTCCACCAGCGTCTCGAGGTAGTTGAGCGTGACGGGGTACTCGGGGGCCATTGGGTTGAGCCGCTGCAACTTGTTGATCTCCCGGTCAAAATGGTGCTGTACTTCTTTGGACCATTTTTTATCCAGAGCCTTGATGCGCAGGTCGTCCATTTCGCGCTCGGGACTATCGATGCCGAGTTCGTCGTTCAGCACTTTGATTTGCTGGCGGAGGAAGTAGTCGCGCTGCTGCTGGTCGATGTCGGAGCTGGCCTTGGACTGGATCTCGCGCTTGAGTTCCAACATCTCGATATCCTTCATCATGAATTGCAACAGCAGATTGGCCTGCTTGTGGCTGTTCTTCTCTTCGAGCAGTTTCTGCTTGTCGGGCACGTCCACGTTGATGTTGGACGACAGGAAGTGAATCAGGAAAACCGGGCTTTCGATGTTGTCGAGGGCAATGCGGGCCTCCTGCGGAATCTCGGGGTTGAGCCGCATGATGCGGTGCGCCCCGTCGCGGAGTGAGTTCAGTAGTGCCTTGGATTCCTTGCGCTTGGGCGAGGCGAATGCATCGTCGATGCTCTCGATGCGGGCCGTGATGTAGGGGTCTTCGCGGACAATTTCCTTGATCTGGAACCGCTGACGGCCCTGCACGATGATCGTGACGTTGCCATCGGGCAGCGTGATCATTTTCAGGATGTGGGCTACCGTGCCGATCTTATAGAGATCCTCGGCTCCGGGGTCTTCCTTCTGGGGCTTGGCCTGCGTGACCGCCCCCATGATGCGGAGGTTGATGTCGGAATTGCGGTAGATTTTCTTGACCAGCCGAATGGCTTTCTGTCTTACTACCGTCACCGGAATGACCATGCCCGGAAACAAAACCGTATGTCGGATAGGCATAATGGGCAGTTCATCGGGCAGTTCAAGGGGTTCTTCGGGACCGTCAGGGCCTCCGATGGGTACTATTTCCAGGCTATCGAGATCAGAATCGTTTACCAGCAATTGACTATATAAGTCTGAGTGTTCAAAATTCATGCGAGGGCAAGAGAATGGAGAATGAGTGATTGAGAGAATGAGAGAATGTTGCTTACGCCAATTTATTCACTCATTCAAAATCGCACGGGCGACCCCGTCACTCATTCAAAATTGATCAAAGCGCTTGTACGCTTTTTCCTTTTTTAAATAAATAGGTCTTGCGGTCGTCGCCCCACTTGGCGTTGACCATGTTCACCTGGTCGTCGAAGGCTTCCATGAGCATTTCGTTTTTCATGACCCAGCCTTCGGGGTTACCCGAAAAGGGTACTTCCAAATACAGCCAGGTGGCGTCGGCTTCGGCTTCTTTACCGATGTATTGAATAGGTTGCAGCTTCCGATTGGGGTCGGCGAGAGCGAAGTGTTTACGCAGGTATTTTTCTACGAGCGGGCCGTTGTCGTCGCCGTTGCGCAGCATAATCCTGCGCTTGTCGTTGGCCATCGAAAGCCCCTTTTCCAGGTCGTCGGTAAAAGCCCTAATGCTTATTTCCAGCGTTTTCTGCTCCGAGTTAAAATTCAGTTTTGTCACGCTGATATGGTATTCATGGACGGGACGAGCGGCGGTCAGCGCTATCAAATGAATAAAGAATAAGGAAAAATGAATAATGTGAGGTTTCCCACTTATCAATGCATTGTTCATTTTTCACTCTTCATTTTTCAATTAAAAAATCACTTTCCACACATCATTAAAGATCGCGAACGCCATGATGCCCAGCAGCAGTACCATACCCACTTTTTGGGCGTTTTCCAAAAAGGCGTCGGAAGGCTTTCGGCCCGAGATCATCTCGTAGAGCAGGATTACCGCGTGGCCGCCATCCAGGGCTGGAATGGGCAGAGCGTTCATAAAGGCCAGAATCATCGACAATAGTCCCGTCAGAAACCAGAAGCGTCCCCAATCCCATACGCCGCCAAACATGCGCGCGATGCCGATGGGGCCGCTCAGGGCCTTGGAAGCCGAAACTTCACCCCGGAATATTTTGCCAAAGCCCTTGATGTTGTTATAAACTACCCCGAAGGCTTCGTTGGTGCCCGCGACCACTGCCTCGGGGAAAGAATACTTCACGGTGGTGTAATCCAGCCCACTTTTGGCGCGGAAGCCGATTGTGCCGTCTTCCAGCACTTCCACGGGAAGGGTCACATTTCCTCCATCGCGTTGAACAGCCAGCGAAGCGGTCTTTCCTTTCAATGCTTCCAGGGCGTCCTGAAACTGGTGGAAATATTGAATAGATTGGCCATTGACGCCCACGATGCGGTCTCCGGCTTTCAGCCCCGCTTCCTCAGCGGGTGTTTCCGGCACGACCTCCCCGATTGTGAAAGGTTCGATGGGCCGGATGAAGGTACCGCGCTGCTCGGGCTCGGAGAGCTTTTCGATCAGACCATTGGGTATGTCGACATCAATTTTCTGGCCGTCGCGTTCTACGGTGTAGTAGCTGTTATTACCCAGCATCACCTCGGAACCCACCGCCATGTCAAAATTAGTGTAGTCCTTCCCGTTGTAAGCCATGATTTTATCACCCGTCCGCAGCCCGATTTCCTGCGCCAGCGGCCCGGCCACGATACCGTAGCGGTTTACTTCTTCTTTGGAAAGGTAGCTGTCGCCGTTCTGGTAGGCCAGGGCAATGAAGATAATGATGCCCACGGCGATGTTGACGATGATGCCGCCCAGCATGACGATGAGCCGCTGCCAGGCGGGCTTGGCGCGGAATTCCCAGGGCTCGGGTTCCTGATCCATCGCTTTGGTATCCAGCGATTCGTCGATCATGCCGGAGATTTTTACAAACCCACCCAGCGGAATCGCCCCGATGCCGTACTCGGTCTCGCCGCGCTGAATGCTCCAAATCCTGGGTGGGAAACCGATGAAGTACTTCTCGACCCGCATTCCGAACATTTTGGCGGTGAGCAGGTGGCCCAGCTCGTGTAGCCCAACCAATATAGACAGCCCTAAAATGAGCTGTCCGGCCATAATTAAAATTTCTAAGTATTGATCCATTAAAGCAGCTTGTGAGTATCGTTTTTTACCCCTAACGAAATTTCAGGCCGCAAAGTTACGGAAAAGCGGTGGCTATACCCACATAATTTTCGGATTGACTGCCAGGACGTTTGGCAAAAGAATACTGTCTGATAGGCGATTGCTACGCCACCGTCTGATCAAAGGCTTTCTATTGCCCTCAAAGACCCCTTATTTTAATTTGTCCCCTATCCAAACCTCCAACTGCCCGCGTGACAGTTGCGGCTTGGCCTCCTGAACTACCCCGACAGTGTCGCCTAACAGACTCGACAAAAGCTTCGCGGCCTCGTGGGCCGACTTCCTGTCTGGCGCATGAAAGTACTTGACGCACGTGACCACCGTACGGGTCGACTTCACGGCGCGTACGCCGGGGACGATGGCCCCCGCGTCTTTCAGCTTTTTTTGCAAAGCCCCCAACGCTCGGTTTTTTTTCGCATCTTTAGTTAGCCGGGCGTCTTTGATATGGATGATATAGCCATAGAAAGGCGAAGTTGCCGGGTTGGCTATTCTGCGGGAACGGGCAAGACGACCAACTGGTCGGGCGGCAGCGCTGGCAAAAGGTTGATAGTAGATGAGCCTTCGGCCTGTGCTTCCCGTGACTCCCGCAGAGGGAGAAAGGCTGGCCAACAGCACGGGTGGCGTGGCTTCCCGGGGCGGTGAAATTGGGGCCAAGGCCGCTGCTTTGGTCGATTGCTGCCTCCTGTGCTTGTCCATTTGTTCAATTCGCCAGTCGTCCATAGCTTTTTTCGAGGCTTCAAGTTCGATGTTCTGCTGTTGCAAGAGTTTTTTTTGCGCTTGCAACACGCGGTCTTTCTTTTGCAACTCTTGTTTGGCGACCCTAAGGTTGTCATTGCTTTCCCGCAGTTCAGCATAAAAATACACCATTGCCACGATGCACACTACCGCAAAAATCAGCGATCCTAAGCTCTGCTTTTTCATGGAGGCGATCTCGGCCAGCAATTGCTGCCGCACTTCTTCGGCTTGTTTTATTTTCTCGATCATGGCCTTTAAGGTTTAAGCGAAAAGTTTCATTTCCCGAATCACTTCCTCGTCAGCCAGCGTGGAGTTCATCTGCACCGTTTTGTAGCGTTGCTGATTTTTATAACCAAAAAAAGCCGCGCACACCGCCGCCAGCCCTACGAAGGCCAATTGGTCGTCTTTTTCGTGAAAGGCAGCGTAGAAAATGATGGCGATACCCAGCAGAAGCAGCACGACGATGAAAAAGCCCATCGCGTGATCCCACAGGTCTCGGCCCACCAGCAGATCCTTTTGGGTAGGACTGGCCAGCCGGATTTTCCACCATTCCCGGCGGTCTACTTCCCCCTGATACTTTTTGTTGACATACAGCTCCCAGCGGTCAGCATCCCCCTCGGCTTCGCTGACCAGCCCGCGCCACACGATGGGTGTCGCTGCCACGGAGTCGAAGCCGGGATGCTTTCGCTTCAACTCGTTCAGGGCGTGTTCGAAGGCCGTTCTGATGGTATAATCGGTATCGGAAAGGGCCTGGTAAAAGGTCTCGGCGAACTCGTGGGCAATGCCGTCATTCACTTTTCCCTTGGTGGCAATGACTATTTTAATGTTGTTATCGAAAAGCAACTTCACCTGGTCGGAGGTGGCGCAGCCGTTCAGGAAAACGAGCTTGAGGTTCTGGGCTTCGCCCAACAAACCCGCCAATCCGCTGGCGTGGCTCGAGCCGTCCCGGAAAAGCAGTCGCTCGCTGTCGGCGTGGCCGCTGAAATGAAAAATCAGAATGCGGTGCTTGTAGTTGCGGATGTCCTCGGCCACCTCGTCGCCATCGGCGCTGCCACGCGGCGGAAACTCCACCTCGAAGTACTTGCTCGAACCTTCCTGAATCTGGTACTGCTCCCAGGCTTTACCGATGGATTTGTACTCTTCTTCCAGAAACTTCAGGTATTCCTGACCGGAAGTTCCGCTCTGAGAGAAGTAGGATAGCACGACGGGGGAATAATTCATAACCAAGTAAGTTTTAGGGGTGGACAGGCGACGGGTCGGCAACCTGCGTTTTGATGCGCTCGATCACGCCGATGAATTTGTCAGCCACAATCTGGTAGCCCGCGTTATTGGGGTGGATTTCATCGAACCAGAGCGTGCGCGGCACCAGTCCGCGCGTATCCACAAAGGTCACGCGATTCTGATATTTGGGCTTTTTTGCAAGCGCCGCGAGTCTCCCCGCGAATTCGTCCACGATATAGCGGATCAGCTCCTCCCGAACCTGCTGCGGCGCGATGCCCTTCCCGACCATGTGCTTACCCGTCCAACTAGTCTTCTTTTTGTTACCCGGAATGCCTGTGTCCACCGGAATGAGGTAGTCGTAACAATGCACCAGGATGTGCAAATCTGGATAGCGGGCCAATAGCTCGTCGAACATATTCACGTACAGTTCGTCCAGCTTGTCGAGTTGGTCGAAAAGCCTTTCATTGACATACCTGCGGGGGGTACCGTCGTTAGCATCCGGCGTCTCGCGCAGGAAGTGTTGGAATTCGTCGCCCAGCACGTCGTTGCCGCCGCCGCTGACGAGGAAGAAACCAACCTCCTCGTCGCCGATGGCGTCCAGGTACTCACGTTTTTTTAGATAATTTTCCAGCGTGTCGCCCGCCTCGGCGAAGCTGCAAACAGCGTATACCCTGTAGAGCTGGTCGAGCGTGTCCCGCAGAATAAGCGGGTACTGAAACCACGAATCGCCCTCCGCCACCAGGCGGAGACGGTTGGGGTCTTTTTTCAAATTGCGGTAGCGCTTGCGCCGCTGTCCGGTTTCGATCTTGTTGCCCAGCCACATTCCGATTTTCTGGAACAGACCCCGTTCCTCCTCAGGAACGACCAGCCCCTTTTTCAATTTCCAAATCGTCGGCTGTCCCGTCTCATCCGGCTCGACCTCGCAGTACAGCCCGGCGGCGAAGTAGGCTGTTTCGTCCCATTCGAGTAGCGCTTGCAGCGTTTTGGCGGGGATCTGATTATGCGCTGGATTCTTGAAAATCAAATTCAGGGTTTGGGTCAGCCAGCCCGAGAATTCCAGCGGCTTGTCTTCTTCCGTGTCGAGGCCCCGAGTTTTGCCGCTCCGGCCTTGCCCGCGGTCGGCGGAAGTCAGCGGGCCGGGCAGGGCGTCCAGCGTGAGGGCTTCGGCGTCGAACTCGTCGGTACTTACGATGAACTTCAAAGCCTCCACCGTATGCGGCCAGTTGTACTCCTGCTCTACTTTACCTAGACCGAGTTTGATGCGGTCATTCCCTTTCGGGCCGAGGAAAATGGATTTTCCGGCTTCCAGCAACTGCACCCGCTGCGGCAGAAAGTCGAGAAAGCACTGGAATTCCTTGCTCAGGTAGGCCGCACAGACGTACAAATCCTGGGCGGTGGTGTTGGTGATTTTTACTTGCAGGGTGCCTTTCCAGTTGCCTCCGATTTTCTCATAATCCAGTTCTGACGTGCATTCAGACTTATCCACAAGTGCCGAAGTACCGTCCGCCAGCCGCCGACTCAGCTCGATTTTCAGCGGCTCGTCCGGGAAGTTGTCAGGCTTATTTTCATTTTCAAGATTTTTGATAAAATGCCAGCGTGACACGTGTCGCAGGGATTTGAGGATAGTCGCGTGACCTTTATCCTCCAAATAAAGTACCGGACGAAGTAGCGGGCGATACGGGTCGTTGGGCTTCGTGAGGTACGCTTCGCCGCTTCGGACGTGAAAGGTATAGTCGGCAGATTGAGGCTTGCCGCTATCTGCTTCGGTTTTCTCAGCGGCTTTTTCTCCCCCAAACACAAAGCCACCCGCGGCGTTGGCGGCCAATTCTTGGGTGAGCGCGCCAATTTCCCTGGGATTGCCGTCGTGATTTTCCAATTCCAGTACCAGTTCCCGCGTCATCAGGCCCGCGACCTCGGCTTTGTAAGTGGTATTGACGTCAAGTTCCGCAACATCGAGCAAGGCGTAATCCACAAAAACGCCCCCTTTGCGTACTTTGGCGGTGTGGGTTTTGTCCCGGTCTTTCGGATCGAACAGAATAATCTGCGAATCGGCCTTTACGCCATGAATAGCCCCGACATTCAGTTGCCAGCCTTGCTGCTTACTTCGAGTGGCCTCACAAATCACTTTGCCCGGCTCGACTGCATGGTTCAAAAACCCTGTCGCCAGTAGTTTTTCGGCTTCCAGCGGCATATAAATGCGGGGTGTCTGCTCGAAGCCCGCCCGCATGTATTGTCGGATGCGGCTGCGCAGGGTGTTGTAGGTCAGGTTGCCGCCGCAATCGGTCAGGGTTTTGAGTAATGTCTTGGTAAAAACGCCCTCCCTCGCCACTTCCAGCGCGACTTGGTTGGACTCGCAAGCGGCCATCTGCACGTGCGTTCCCTGCGGTAGAAAATCGGCGGGTTTTTTATGCTTTACGTCGGTCTCCTTGATTTTATCACTGAATAAAAACTGGCTCCACGCCCGCTTCGGGAACGCCCCACCCGATTTGCCGGTCACGCGCCGTTCCCGGACATCGCCGTAGCTCGCACCGACCAGCGCCGCATTGCGGGTGTTATCGCCCGAGTGGCAGCAGTCGAAAATCGTGACGATGTGCGCCTTGGTTTTCTGGGAAAGTTCATGGATAAGGTAGCGTAGCTCCTTGTCTGTGAGCAGGAAATCGGCGGTGCTGCTCGCCCCGCCATCGTAGCAGACCAGGCATTCCAACGCTCCGTCGGTTTCGTCCCAAAGCGAAGCGGCCCGCTCCTGCGTACCGTGGCCCGAATAGTAAAAAAGTACCGTGTCATCCTTGCCCGCCTGGCTCAGGAAGTTCCGAAAACCATTAGCCACGCCCGTACGGGTGGCGGCCTGGTCGGTGATTTCTTTTATTTTGGCTTCAAAATCAGTGCCTTTTTCCAGGTACTTGCGCACGGCCTGCACGTCATTGAGGCAGCCGTGCAGTTTGCCGACGCGGTCGTAGTTATTGATGCCCACGAGCAAGGCAAATATTTTTTTCATGGCGGTAGGGTTTAAGTTTCTCATAAACTGTTCAGGAAAAGAAAGTTATGGAAAAACCTTGCGCCATACCAGCAGATTTTATTAAGCGGTCGTTTTAGGGGAATATTATTAGTAAACGGTATTTACACAAAAAAAGCAGCCTATTTGAACTGTGGAAGGTAGTTATCCAGAAAACTCGCCAAATTACACACCGTTATCATTTCGCTGACTGAATAGGACTCGTTTACCTTCCCAATCACAAAGGCCCGCTTCGCTTTCAAATCTTCCACCGCAATCCTGAACCCTTTGCCTATTACAGGCGCGGTGCTTAGCTTCACTTCGATGGCTGCTTCGACCACGCCATTCCGTTCAAGCACCAGGTCGCACTCTGCGCCCTGTTGGGTTCGATAGAAAAAGGGGCGTAGCGTTTCCTGCGTGGCGGCGATGATTTGCTCAATTACGAACCCTTCCCAAGAGGCGCCCACCTGCGGGTCATCCATGAGCTGCGCCATGGTTGCTATATCCTTGAATGCATGTAGAATACCGCTGTCGCGTAGATAGATTTTAGGCGATTTGACCAGCCGTTTGGGGATATTGACGTAGTACGGTGCCAGCCGCCGGATGAGGAAGGCGCCTTCCATAAAATCTAGGTAGCGGTTGATTGTTTTTCGGGTCATGCCCATCGAACGAGCAATACCTTCAGCGTTCCATAGATTGGCATGGGTGCTTGCTAGCATTCGCCAGAACCGCTCAATGGTGCGTGACTCGGTACTAAGTCCGAGCATAGCCAAATCCTTCTCTACGTAAGTGCGGATGAAGTTTGCACGCCAAACGAGGCTGCCAATGTAGTTTTGCCCACTTGCCGGGGGCCAATGATACCCACAGCAGGAAAAATGGTTAGGTATTCTTGCAGTAGATCAGAAACATTTCTCTTTATCTCCATGTAAAACAGGAATTGAAGTACGGTTTTTCATGGTAAATATATGGGCAAATTTTGTAAACTGATTCACCAAGCACAAAAAAAACCGGGAGCAAACGCCCCCGGCTTTTCGATAATCTGACACCAATTGTAAGGTCGTTGCTTATTTTACAGTATCGTAGTCCGTGTTCTGGGGATCGAAGTTGGCCCAGCCCGCCGTCCAGTCGGTGTCTTTGAAAGCACCGATGTAAGGCGCGGGTTCAAAGCCTGCGGGTAGCGTGACGCCACCCGTCAGCAGGGGCGAACCTGCCTTTGGTAGCAGCACCGGGCGAGTAGTAAGGCTGTTGAAGTTAGTGTCCAACATCAGGTCGGCCACGTCGGTGTAGACCCTGTTCTTGTTGGCGGCGGTGTTGAAGACGGTCTCGTCGGCACCGTCGAACATTTTGGTGGCTCCCTGAATGGCGATGCCTTGCAATACCAAGGTTCCGTTCTTGTGGTTATCGACCGATTTGTTCTGCAACAACACGCCAACCTTATAGGGAGCAGCAAACACGCTATTGTAAATAGAGAGCCTCGTGTTGCGACGCAGACGCATAGCCGCGTTGTACTTCGAGTCCAGCGTACCAGGAGCGATTGTAGCCGTGATATTGGCAAACTTGGCCGACGTCTGAGGCGTAGCATCCGTACCCGTGCCGTCATTGTCTGACTCGAAAGCGTTGGAGTCACCCGCCTGGTCAGCTACTTTGGGATCACGAATGATGAGGCCATACTGCACGTTGCCACTATACCCATTGTCCGTGTCAAAGTCATCGTCCAAGCCCCGGTAAGAAATCAGGTGCTTGGCGTTCACCGTGCCGCCAAACCACTCGAAAGAGTCGTCGCCACCGTAAGAAACCTGCACGTAGTCGATTTCGGTACCCGAGCCGACGCCGCCCATCGTCAGGCCGTTGATTTCGTTGTCGGTTGCCAGCGCTACGCCCGCGAACTCGATGCGTACGTACTTCAGTTTACCCGAGTTGTCGGCGGGTTGGTCGCCGCCGTACTTGGCCGTGCCTTCGCCCTCGATCACAGGATCGCCGGGCTTGTTCTGCGGGGCTTTGCCCATGATGATGACGCCACCCCAGTCGCCCGCCGCGCGTTGACCTGCGGGCTGGTTGGACGTAAACACGATGGGTTTCTCTTTCGTACCCACAGCCATGATTTTTGCGCCGCGCTCCACGATGAGCGAACCTTTCTTCTGCTTGTCGCCCCGGATGATGGTGCCCGGTTCGATGGTCAGCGTAATTCCGTCTTTCACGTACACAAAGCCGTCGAGCACATACTTCTTGTCAGCCGTCCAGGTCGTGTTGGTCGTGATGTTGCCCGAAATCATGCTGGGCCCCGTAGGGGTCGGGGGCGTCGGAGCTACGGGTGTGTCGTTGTCACAAGCCGCGAAACCTACGACCAATGCGCTGAATACGAAAGCTTTGAGATAATTCATGTTCTTTTTCATTTGATTATTGTTTAGTTGTTTATGCGTGTAATCGTTTAGTTGTACTTCGGCGAATTCTGTGCGGCACGGATCATCCCACTATGTGCCTTTGTGCCTTTGGAACTTTGGAACTTTGTGCCTCAAAATTTGTACGACAACCCCACCGTCGAGTAGGTACCCGGACGATAAGACTGGTAAGTTTCGTCGATGTCGGTGATTTTCTGGTCGAGGTCACTGTCCTGAATCATGCGGAAAGGCTGGTTGAGCAGATCCTGGACGCCGATTTTCAGTTGCAGGTGTTCGCCGATATTCTTGATAATGTTCAGGTCGATGACGTTGCGGGGCATTTCGTAGACGGTAGGCTGCACTTCCTGGTCGCCTACGAGGAAAATACGTTCGCCGATTACGTTGTAAAGCACATTCACCTGCCATCCGCGGTTCGCGTCGTTGTAGTAAATTCCGGTATTGACCAGGTAAGGCGATTGACCCTGCAAGGGACGGTTGTTGTCCTGTCCGGCGAAACCTGTCGTGACCTGGCTTTTAATCAGCGAGGCGTTCAGCAGCAGCGTCAGGTTATCCACGAAGCCGGAAGTGGTCAGCGACTTCAAAGACTTGCGCACTTCCAATTCGGCTCCCAGCGCGTAGGCCTGCTCGGCGTTATCCACCGTGAACATCACGCCTGAACCCGCGTACCGCACCTTGGTTTCGATCGGGTTGCGGAAGTGCTTGTAGAAGCCCGCGATCGAAATCACTTCACCGTCCGACGGGTAGAACTCGTAGCGGAAGTCGGCGTTCTGAATACTTGGCGTTTTCAAGTTGGGGTTACCGATCCGCGACACGTCGAAGCCGAAATCGTAGTACACGAACGGTGCCAACTCCCGGAATTCGGGACGATTGAGCGTCATGCCATAGGCCAGCCGCAGCAGTGATTTGTCGGTCAGGTTGTAGGTCAGGTTGACCGAAGGCAGCGGGCGGAAAATCGGGTTGTCCACGTTCACGTCATTTCCTGATCCCCGCAACTGACTTTGCAGCGTCTGCCGGTTGAACTCGGCCCGGAAGCCCACTGAGGCATTGAATTTTGGCGTGAAGGGAACGTAGGCGCCCACATAACCCGCCGCCAGCGCGCTTTGGGCATCGTAGCGGTCGTCGAAATTGGTGCGCTCGCCGTAGTAAAGCCCGTCGGCGGAGATAGTGCTGGGGCTAAACAAGCCATCGAAAGGCTGATTGAGTACCTCCTGCGACACGCCGCCGGGATTGGTCAGGTTGAACCAACGCGCCTGGAACGTACGATCTTTGTATTCACCATAAGCCCCCGCCCGCAGCTTGATGTCCATTTTGTCGTTGTCGGCGTAGCCTTTGCGCCGCACGCGGTGTTCGACGTCGGCCCGCAGCGATGAAGTGTATTCGTTGAGCGTTGAATAGAACCGCGCCCCACGCGTCAGGCTGGCATTGGCACCCGGCACGATTTCGACCGTGAAAGGATCGTTGGAACCAATATTTCGGCTGGAAACGAAGCGGCGGAAGTCAGGCTCCGAGCGGTGGGTGTAGCCGAAGGCGCCCGTCCATTTTACCGTCGTGGCGTCCGACAGGTCGTGCGTTCCGCTTAGCTGGCCCGTGTAGATGCTCTTGGCCTCGTAACGGAAGGCAAAGTTCTCGACTTCCCGGCCGTTCTCGGTGCTATATCCCTGGCGGAAAGTGGTTTCCTTACTGGAAAGCTGGTTGAACAGGTTGCGGAACTCAATCTTATGGTTGGGGTTGAGAATCAGAGCCCAGTTGGACATCGCCCCCACCCGCACGTTGTTGCCATAAAACTGATCGCCGTAAGCGGTCAGTACTTCCGACCTGCCCGCCGAAGGACTGAAAGCCAGGTACCGATTCTGGGTACGGTTCAGCACTTGGTTGGCGTTCGTATAGCTCAGGTTGTTGAAGGTCGTCAGCGTCTTGTCGCCGAGGTACATCTTGTTGTTATAGCCAATCGAAAAGCGCATATCAGGATTTACGCTGACGTTCTGCACGTTGTAAAAATCCGGCAGATTCCTGAATGCTTGCAGCGTAGCGGGCGACGGGCGGTTCTCGGCGGTGAGCGTGCTCGTAGTGGGGAATGAGCTGGGTAGCTTTCTTGCTCCCGCACCAAGGCCGATGATATCGGCCCCGAATCCTTTGTCGCTAAGCACTTTTTGGAAAGTAGTTCCGGCGCGAAAGCTGGTAGCAAAGCTCACCAATAGCCCATTTTCATCGGGAACCGTCTTGGTATAAATCTTGATGACCCCACCCGCAAATTCGCCGGGTAGTTCGGGAGCGCCCGTTTTATAGATCATCATCCGGTCGATGGCCGAGCTGGGGATGAGATCGAAGGAAAAGGACTTCACATCCACCTCGGTCGAGGGCGTGATGGCGTCGTTGAGCATCACGGTATTGTAGCGCTCGTTGAGACCGCGAATAATGACGAAGCGGTCGTCCTGAATGGACACGCCCGGCACGCGGCGGATGACCTGCGAGGCATCGCGGTCCTGTGATTTCTGGATTTGCTGGGCCGAAATACCGACCGCAATCTGCTCGGCCTGCTTGATTTCGGTGATGACCGACACGTCGGTAAAGGTGGCGCGTTGGCCCACGATCTTGACTTCGTTGAGCGTGGCGACGTCTTCTTCCAGCGTGCTATTAATCAGGATGGCCTGGTTGGGATACACCGTCACTTCGACTTCCTTGGGCCGATAAGAAACGTAGCTGATGACGACAGTCTGCTTGCCGGTCGGAACATTGGTGATTTCGAAGTTGCCTTCGACGTCGGTGGAAGTACCCACGGGCGGGGTCGTTCCTTTCAGGACTACGCTGCCGCCGATGATGGCTTCTTTGCTGGCGGCGTCCATGATCTGGCCTTTGATGCTGCCCGTTTGGGCGATGGCCAGCGACGAGAGGCCGACCAGGAGGAGAGAAAGTAAAAGGTGTTTTTTCATTTGAGGTGTCAGTCTTACTTTTTATGGGTGTCAGTATTTGCTGCAAAAGTAAGCGGGCAGTATTACCCCAATGTTAAGCCAAGATTATGGCTTGATTATGTTGTGAAAACCTAGATTTTCTACCCATCGAAAGTGCACTTACGCTTGTACCTGACCGCTCGAACAGTCGCCGCGCTAACTCAGAGGAGTATTGTCTACCTTTATGCTGAAACTTTGCATAATTCCCAATGCCATGGAAAATGAAATACTAGCCTATCTGACCAAGTACGTCTCGATCTCCGACGAGCTCAAAGAGGTGGTCGTCGCGAGCTCGGTGATCAGACGTTTCGAGAAAGGTACCGTCCTCCTGGAAGCAGAAAAGCCCGCTAAGGAAAGCTACCTGGTATTGAAAGGATGCCTGAGAAGCTACCTCGTCAGGGACGGAGAGGAGAAGACGATAGAGTTCTACACCGAGGAGCAGCCCGTCGCTCCGACAAATTACGGCAAGGGCGAGCCTTCGGGGCAGTACCTGGTTTGCGCCGAGGATGCAACGCTGCTAATCAACACGCCGGAACACGAAGCCAAGATGTTCCGAGAATTCCCGGCGTTCGAGTCAGTCTGCCGGATCATGTCCGAGGCAATGATGGCCAATCATCAGGAGTCGTTTACCAACTACAAGTTAATGACGACCGAAGAACGGTACCTGCATTTGCTGGAAACCCGTCCCGACCTGTTTCAAAGGATTCCGCAGTACCAGATTGCCAGTTATCTCGGCATCACGGCGGAGTCGCTGAGCCGCCTGCGCAAGCGGCTTACCAAGAAGCTGGCATAGGAGTATTTATTTTTCAGAACCGACTCGTCCCCAATCCTTTCTTACCCAACGTCAACGAGAAGCGCCCCCCCGCACCCCTAGATTTGCATTTTCACTAACCAAAAAATGTAAGTCATGAAAAAACAATTCATTCTATGGGCCACGCTGCTGGCCATGATCGCTACCACTGTTATGGGGCAAAAAAGGGAGCGGGAAATGCCGCCCTACCGCAAGTTTTTTATCGGAAGCACGATGTTTGTTCTGGGAAATTTCATTCCCGACGATCCTAATCCGCCCGATTTTGTCCAGCTCAACGTCGGCTACAGATTAACCCCCAGGGACGTCGTGTCGATTGAAATGAAAACCTGGAAATACGCCTGGCCACTGGGCATACCCTACGGGCCAAAAAAGACGGCTCCCGATGAGAAATATCCGGGCTATACCCGCGATGTCGGCTTTGCTTTGGTGTATCAGCGTTTTTTGTGGAAAGGGCTGTACGCAGCCGTTCACGCCATGAACGCCAGGCAAAGCTACTATGACGACGCGGACGTGAAGATTCAAAGTGGCTACCAGCTATTTATGACTTACCGGCTGGGGTACCACATTCCGCTTTTCAAAAATCGGTTTTTCCTCGAACCCTCGGTAGCTCTCACGCACTGGCCCATCAAAACGAACGTCCCCGAATCCTTCGCCGAGTTCGAGAACAGGTGGGACAATACGTTCTATCCAGAGCCGGGCTTGCATTTTGGGTTTAAGTTTTAAAGTCCTGAGAATCCCGCGTGGGGAATGGTTTTTTAAGGTAAAAAAGCGTATCTACCTACTCTGAAAACCATTCTCCATGCTTAATCCAGCCCAATGCTCGCCGTTCAAGTAAAACAACCCGGCTCCGCCGACCAGCTATACCTTGCCCCCTACCCCACGCCCAAGCCAGAAGCGAACGAAATCCGGGTGCGCGTTCACGCGACGGCCCTCAACCGCGCCGACATCATGCAGCGCGAGGGCAAGTACCCGCCGCCCGAAGGCGCGAGCCTGATTATGGGCCTGGAAATTGCGGGTGAGGTCGAGTCGGTGGGCGAAGGGGTTACGCGCTGGCAGATTGGTGATAAAGTATTCGGTCTGCTGCCCGGCGGTGGCTACGCCGAGTTTGCCGTGATGCACCAGGATATGGCGATGCCCATTCCCGAGGGTTGGGAATACACCGATGCCGCCGCTGTGCCGGAGGTGTTTCTCACGACCTTCCAGGCGCTGCACTGGGTGGGAGGCTTGAAAGCGGGTGAAACTGTGCTGCTCCACGCCGGGGCTAGCGGCGTGGGTACCGCCGCCATTCAACTCGCGCAACTAACGGGGGCCGAGGCAATCGTCACCGCCTCGTCGGGCAAGCACGCGCTGTGCCTTGAACTGGGCGCAAAGCATGCCATCGACTACCGCAAAGGGCCTTTCCTGGAAGAACTAAAAGAACTCACCGACGGCAAGGGCGTCAACCTTATCGTAGATCCGGTGGGTGGCGACTACTTCGATCAGAATATCCAGGCCCTGCAATCCGACGGTCGCCTGGTGATGCTGGCTGTGATGGCCGGAGGACAAGCCACCGCCAACATCGGCCCCATCGTCTTCAAGCGCTTACAAATTCTGGGAACGACGCTACGGTCGAGAAGCCGCGACTACCAGATCAAACTCACGAAAGAATTCAGGGATTTCGCTTATGAGGCCCTGGAAAACAAAACTATCCGGCCCGTAGTGGATGAAGTATTCTCCTGGCACGACGTCGCCAAAGCCCATCGCTTCGTGGAGGCCAATTTGAGCGCGGGAAAGGTAGTTTTGCAGATAAAGGAGAGTACCTGAGTACGCCACCGAGCGCCCGGCTGAGTACCTGAGTACCTGAGTACCTGAGTACCTGAGTACCTGAGTACCTGAGTACCTGAGTACCTGAGTACCTGAGTACCTTAGAAAAAAGGGCAGTTAGCTTTTCCTACCTTTTGGATCGTAAATACTTAGGTACTTAGGTACTAATCTATCCACATCACCAATCTCCCCAATGATTCAAAAAATAAAATCTCTGAGTAAAGAAAGCGCCGCTGACGCAGTGAAGACGCGCCGCCATTTGCATCAAAATCCTGAACTATCTTTCAATGAGCATCAGACGGCCTGCTTTGTGGCAGATCGGCTTAAAGATTTGGGGCTGGAACCGCAGGAGGGCGTGGCTGATACCGGCGTAGTGGCGCTAATAAAGGGCCGTAATCCCGAGAGCCGCGTGGTCGGGCTACGGGCGGATATGGACGCGCTACCGATTTTGGAAGCCAACGATGTTCCCTATAAATCGCAAAATTCCGGCGTGATGCACGCTTGCGGCCATGATGTACACACCGCGTCGCTGCTGACGACGGCGCGGATACTGACGCAGCTGCGCGAGGAGTTCGAGGGGACGGTCAAGTTGGTCTTTCAACCCGCCGAGGAGAAAGCGCCGGGTGGCGCTTCGCTGATGATCAAGGATGGTGTGTTGGAAAAACCCCGTCCCGCCGGGATGCTGGGGCAGCACGTAGCGCCGAATATTCCGGTGGGTAAAATCGGTTTCCGAGAAGGCATGTACATGGCCAGTACCGACGAGCTGTACCTAACGGTAAAGGGCAAAGGTGGCCACGGAGCCGCCCCCGACCAACTCATCGACCCGGTGCTGATCGCCTCGCATATCATCGTGGCCCTGCAGCAGATCATCAGCCGCAACCGTCCGCCCGCTTACCCGTCGGTGCTGTCGTTCGGGCGGTTCATCGCCGATGGCGTCACCAACGTGATTCCCAATGAGGTGAAGATCCAGGGTACCTGGCGCTGCATGGACGAGGAGTGGCGGGCCGAGGGCCTGCGTCGAATGCAGAAAATGGCCGAAGGCATGGCCGAGGCCATGGGCGGCCGCTGCGATTTTGAAAGAGTGAAAGGCTATCCTTTCCTGAAAAATCATCCCGAACTGACCCGCCGCACCAAAGCCGCTGCTACGGAATACATGGGAGCCGAGAACGTCGTGGATCTGGATCTGTGGATGGCGGGGGAGGATTTTGCCTTTTATTCCCAAGTGGTCGATTCCTGCTTTTACCGCCTTGGTACGCGCAACGAAGCACGCGGCATTGTATCGGGCGTCCACACGCCGACTTTCGACATCGACGAAAGCGCGCTCGAAATCGGGCCGGGGCTTATGGCATGGCTGGCTCTAAACGAACTCGACCCACGCTGAGGCAGCGTGGGTCGAGTTCGTTTAAAGAAAAGTATCGGAAGATTTACCGTCCCATTTCCTCCGTGTAGCGCCGGGGATCGTAACCCTTGGCGAATAGCGGGTATTGGTCGAAAATACGGCGGACGACGTTGCGGTAATAGTTGTTGGGATTGTCCTGCCCCTGATTAAAGAGACCCGAGGCGTACCCGCGCCACACGACCTGGTCGCTGTCGGCATCGATGAGCGACACGATGAGCGTTCCCTTATCCAAAGCGTACTTGATGGGTTCGTAGCGGAAGCCGTCGTTCTCGGTGTCTACCCAGGTTTTGATGACGGGCTGCATATAGCCCTGGTAGCGGAGGTTATCGTAGAAGATACCGTAGTTGACCAGCAACGTGGGCCGCTCGGCGGTCAGCTTATAGCCCCGCGCCTGCATCTGGCGACGGATGGATTCGTAGATCTCGGTGCAGAGGTTGTTCGTATCACGCTCGCATTCCAGAAAAGTATAGGTCGAATAGTCCTTAAAGTTGGTTTCGTAACTGTAATCGTGCTCGACGAACACTTTACGGCCGTAAGAGCAGCCCGCCAAGATAAAGATCACCGACAGAGCGGCTAAAAGCGTAGTAGATTTCGACATATACTTTTTTAGATTTTAAAGGTTAAGAAAAAAGGAACGAAATATAGGCGATTGAAACGTAACAATCAACCCGTTAACAATTTATTCACAAATTCATAACTCAAAGGCCAATGTAATATTGCAGGGCCTTTCGCATTTCTGCCGGCGACGCCACTACATCGTGGGCGCAGCTTCCAGCGGTAGTCAGAAGCGAAAAACGCACCTCACTCCCGCGATTCTTTTTGTCCTGCCGGGTAAGGGCCACGATGGCTTCCACTTCCTCCGGCTGAATGTCGGCTTTCCCGAACACCGAAAACATAAACTCCTCGACCTGTTCAAGAGTTTGGCGATCGATCATCTTTTTGTGATACGCCAGATAACTTTCCATCACCATACCCGCCGCAATGGCCTCACCGTGTAGCAAACGTTCTTTTGGGACTTTACCCAAAAATAGCGTCTCGACTGCGTGTCCCAGCGTATGGCCGAAATTCAGGATTTTTCGCAGTCCCTTTTCAGTCGGATCCTGCGCCACAATGGCCTTTTTAATGGCCACCGAGTGAGCGATCAGGTCGGGCCAGTCTTGCCGATCCAAATCTTTTTCCCGGATCTCGTGCCACTTATTGGCGTCGGCGATCAGGCAGTGCTTGACAACTTCGGCAAAACCCGACCGCAGTTCGCGCGGCGGCAGCGTTTCCAGAAAAACCGGGTCGATCAGCACACGAACGGGTTGCTGAAAAACGCCCAGATGATTCTTGAAGCCCCGGAAATCAATCCCCAACTTCCCCCCCACGCTAGCATCCACCTGGGCCAGAAGCGTGGTAGGAATTTGGATAAAGTCGATTCCCCGCTTGTAAGTCGCCGCACAGAAGCCACCCATATCTCCGATGACCCCGCCGCCGATGTTGATAACCAGTGCGTGACGGTCGAGTTCGGCCTTGGTCATGGCTTCCCAAATCTGCTCGCAGGTCGCCAGCGTCTTGTGCGTCTCGCCAACAGGGACACTTACGACGGAATGCCTGGGAAGGTTGCCTTTGATGCGGGGATAGCAATATTTTCGGGTGTTCGCATCGGCGATGACCAGGATTTTGGAATAATCTTCTTTCCCTAAAAAGTTTTCTAAACTATTGATTATAGGGCCAATAAGTACGGGGTCTTGCATTTTATTCTTGGTGGAAAAGCGGGGTGAGTAGGGGTCAAAGATACGAGGGTTGTCGAAAAGTAGGCTGACGACCAAGCCAGCACTCCCCGAATTTTCCGTACTTTTAGGACTTCATTCGGTTAACTTAAAAAGTAAGCATTTAACGAGCGTATGCGGATAAGTGTCGTCATCCCTACCTATAATGAGCAGGAGAACATCGTTCGCTTGGTCGGTGAACTGCGGCGGTACGGCGGGGAGGAACTGGCGGAAGTAATCGTCGTGGATTTTCCGGGTGAGGACCGCACCGCCGAAGTAGCGCAAGCGGCCGGGGCCAAGGTCATCGTAGCCAACAAGCCGGGCCGCGCTTGCCAGATGAACGCCGGGGCGCAAATCGCCACGGGCGACGTGCTGTACTTCGTCCACGCCGATGTGCGCATCCACCCGGATTACGTCGCCGACATTGGACAGGCTTTGGCCGAAGGGTACACCCTAGGCTGCTATATTTACAAATTCGACTCGCCCCGATTGTTGTTCAAGATCAATGCCTACTTCCAGCGTTTCGACCGGATTTGGTGTCGGGGCGGCGACCAGACGCTCTTTATCGGCAAGAAGGAATTTGACCAACTTGGGGGCTACTGCGAAAAACACCGCGTCATGGAAGATTACGAGTTCATCATTCGGGCGCGCAAGCAGTATCGTTTCAAAATCATCCCCAAGGAGATCATCGTTTCTTCTCGCAAATACGAAAATAACTCCTACCTCCGCGTGAACTTCGCCAATGCCCTGGTGCTGGGGATGTATCTCCGGGGCGCATCACAACAAAAGCTGATTGACACCTACAAGGCGATTATCAAAACGGAAAAATATGGAGTCAAGGGGAGTGGAAAGTTGAAAGTTGAAAGTTGAAAAATATGCGCTCGTCGCAAAACGGATATGCACAGTACAAATTATTATGATACCCTGATAGAGGTGGCGGACGACTGTCTGGTGGAAGTGGCGGAAGTACCGCCTTTAAAGGGAGAAAAGAAGTCTGTGGCGAATCTGCAATTTGAACTGGTGCGTCAGCATGCTTATCAGTTCACGTCTGACGACGTGATGTTTGAGGTTTTTGCCCAAAAAAAGGACTTGGCGGAAAGTGAACGGGAAGAAGCCCGAAATCAGTTTTTTTCAAAGGGGCAGCCCTGTTTTCGTGCCTCCCCTCTTCCCAAAAGATACGGCTGGGGCGTTCACAGCGACGCCCAAGGGAAGATAGCCTTACTAGCCGTTGAATCCGAAGAATACCAAAAGCTAGCTGACGACGAAAGTATTCAGCACACCAAAGCCATGCGCTCTAAAAGAGCCTGAAAACTGTTTGACCAAAGCGCATTCCTTGATAAACGATGCAAACAAAAGCTACTCTTCACTGTCAACTCTCCACTCTCCACTGAATGAACCCACTCATTACCGCCATTCAGCAAGTAGGCGTCGGCGTTGCGGACGCGGGCGAAGCCTGGCAATGGTACCGCCGCACGATGGGTTTCGACGTCCCGATTTTCAACGATCACGCCGAAGCCAAACTGATGACCGACTACACGGGCGGCGAGGTACACGGTCGCCACGCCGTGATGGCCCTCAATATGGCGGGAGGCGGGGGCCTGGAAATCTGGCAGTTCACCACCCGTACGCCCGAAGCGGCTTCTTTTCAGCCTGAACCCGGTGATCTGGGAATCTTCGCGGTGCGCATCAAAGCCCCCGACGCCGGCGCGGCCCACAAGTGGATGCAAAAGCAGGCGGGTGCCAAGGTCGGCCCGCTGAGTGAGTTTCCCGACGGGCCGGGTTTCTGGGGCGTCGACCCTTACGGCAACGCCTTTCAAATCGCGGAGGATTCTTCTTGGTTCGGCCACACCGAGCAAGCCCTCGGCGGGGTGGCGGGTGTAGTAATCGGGGTCTCGGACATGGACAAGGCGGTCGCTTTCTACCAAACCGTGCTCAACCCGTGCGAAATAGTGTACGATAAAATCGCAGTTTTCGAGGATCTGCCCACTTTTGCCCCCAACCAACGCTTCCGGCGGGTGGTGTTGCGCAAAAAGACGACCCCGCACGGGGCATTCAGCCAATTGCTGGGCAACGTCAACATCGAACTTTTGCAGGCCCTCGACCGTGAGCCCAAAAAACTCTTCGCCGACCGCTACTGGGGTGATCTGGGTTTTATCCACGTGTGCTTCGATACCCTGGACATGGATGCTATGAAAAAGCGACTGGCGGAAAACAACTATCCACTCACGGTGGATAGCGGGGGCTCATTCGGCATGGAGTCGGCGGCGGGGCGTTTTGCTTACGTCGAAGACCCCGATGGCACGCTGGTCGAATTCGTGGAAATTCACAAACTGCCTATCTTGAAGAAAATAGGCTGGTACTTCAACATTGAAAAGAGAAAGGACCAGCGTCCTTTGCCCAACTGGATGCTGCGGCTGTTGGGGTTGGGGAGGGTGAAAGACTGAGCGGGAGCTCAATTGCTCTCGCCCCCCATTACGTCGTCGTTCTTCACGCCGCGCGTCCGCTTTTTCTCCACAAGGGCCATCTTGCCAATCTTATAGCTGAACGTCAGCTTGACGTTTTGGTTGTAGATATTGTTGACACTCACTTGATTGAACAGTGGCGAGTCGAGTGTGCTACGGATTTTCATGCCGCCGAAGAAGTTGTCGGCGGCCAGGCCGATGCTGCCTTTCTTGTTGGGGAAATCCTTGCGGACACCCAGCGAGTACATGAACATGCCACTTTGTGCTCCCTGCAACTGCACGCGGTTGCCCCGCGCCCCGCCGAACGCCTGAATTCCCCAGCCGTTGGGTAGCTGAACCTGCGATTGCAGCCGCCCACCGATCACAAAACCGTCGTTGCTGACCGTCTCCGACACACCCGTCAGGCCGATTTGTTGGCCTTCCAGGTAGTTGTAATAGAAATCCACGCCGCCATTCAGCGTCCACTTCGAGGTAATGTAAAAGTTGCCGAACACGTTGGCACCCAGCGTCTGCTCCCGACCGATATTCTGGTAGGTCGTGACGACCGCGCCGATGAGCGAATCAGAAGGCGTGGTGATGCGGGTGATGGCATTGCTGGTCGAGCGGCTGAACAGCGACATATTCAGGTACGTTTTCTTGATCGACGTACTCAGGCTCAGCTCCACGTTGTCGGTTAATTCGGGTTTCAGCGTTGGGTTGCCGATGTTGATATTTTGCAGGTTGGCCAGATTGAAGTTGGGATTCAACTGCTGCAAACCCGGACGCTGAATCCGCTTGTTGTAGGCTAGTTTGAGGGTGGAAGCCTTGCCCACGGCTTTAGAAATATTGATGCTCGGCACCAGGTTGGAATATGACGGGATCTCGATGTCGCTGTTCTGGTCGTTGGCGTCGATCAACGTGTGTTCGAAGCGCGAACCTAGCTTAAAGGTGTACTTGTTGGCCGTAGCGAAGGTATAGGACAGATAGCCCGCCCCGATGTTTTGGTGGTAGTCGAGCAGTCCGGCGGGATTGCTCGCATCGGTAGCGAACACGCCCGTCGGCCCGGCCAACTGGTACTCGTAGTCGCTGTTCACTTCCCGGAAAATACCCTTCACGCCAAACTCGATCTGCTGTTTCTTGCCAATGGGTTGCATGTAGTCGGTTTGAAGCGTTATTTCCTTGTTGACATTGCCGTTCAGGTTTTTCTGCCGTCCGGTGAGCTCCTGGGACGAACTGAGTAGGTCGGCATTGAAATTATTGGTCAGGTTACTGACGCTGTACAGCGTCGAGATCGACCACTCGTGACCGGGCTTGAAAATGCGAACGTAATCGAGATTCATGTCCGTCGAATTGGAGAAGTCGCGGCTATCCACGTTGCGGAATTTTGTGGAAGTCAGCAGGTCGTTGGTGAAAAGCTGCGTGGTGTAATCCTGATCGCGCCGAAAGTTGCGGGTACCAAAATTGACCCCGGCGGCCAGGTACTGCTTTTGACCCAAATCATAGTCGAAACCGATGTTGTACCGCCCGAACAGGCCATTGTCGAAGGCGTCGGCACTTTGCCTGGTCAGGATGTCGTTGCCATTCTGGATGGTGTTTTGATCCAGCGTTACCAGGGCTTTGTTGTAAAAGGCTCGCCCGTGACCGCCCAGCGTCACGCCCAATTTTCCGGTGCGCAGGCTACCGCTCAGTCCCAAATTGGAGCCACGCAGCCCGACGCCCGTGTCGAGGCTGAGCATCAAGCCTTTGATGGTCGAGCGTTTGGTGATAATGTTGATAATGCCGCCCGTGCCTTCGGCGTCGTACTTGGCCGAGGGTGAGGTAATGACCTCCACCGACTGAATGAGGTCGGCGGGAATCATTTTTAAAGCGTCGGCGATGTTGCTGGCGATGATCGTGGAGGGTTTATTATTGATCAAAACCCGGATGTTGGAGGTGCCTCGCAGCTGCACATTGCCGTCGAAGTCCACCGACAGCAAAGGTACTTTGCGCAGCACGTCGGCGGCGTCGCCGCCTTTGGAAGTGAGGTCTTTCTCGGCGTTATACACCAGTCGATCCACTTTTTCTTCGATCAGCGACTTCTCGCCCGTTACCGTCACGGCGTCGAGCATGACCGTGTTGACCGACATTTTGATCACGCCCAAGTCGATATCCTTGCCTTTTTCCACCTTGATGCCATCAATCGTTTTGGGCGAATAGCCGATGAAGCGGAACGACAGCGAGTACTCACCCTCGGCCACTCTGGTGAGCGAAAACTTGCCCTTATCGTCGGCGATGGTACCGTCCACGGGCTTTTTGGTAATCTTGTCGATGAGAGCGATCGTGGCGTATTCCACGGCCTGGGTCAGGGCCGAGTCTACCACGTAGCCACTGATTTTGGAGTTGCCTTTGGCGGTGGGCATCTCAAAATCAGCGGTGGTTTCCGGGCGCTGGCGGCCATTGCCGTCACCCTGGGGGCGCCCGCCGCCGGGAGGGCCCATTTGCGCCTGGGCGCCTGAAGCACCCAAAATAAGGAATAAGAGAAGGGACAGGATATTTTTCATGGTCTTTATGTTTTGATTGAATGCGTTGGTATAAAAGGCAGAGCGTGTTTTTCTTGACTGCTGCACAAATGAATACCGGATATTCGAGACCATTCCCGGAAATAGACGCAACTGCCAAACAACTCGACCAAATGCCTGGAAAACCAGATAAGCGGCTTTCCACGCAGGCATGGAGCGTATCGGCTCATCCATCGGACAAAACGGCCGAATGGTCGAAAAACCGGGCTTTTCGACGCGACTATTCATTAAAAGCCAGTTCTTTACGGAAAGAAAATTTACCGATGCGAAATCTCAATCAACGCAACCGGATTCGGCTGCTGCACCTCTCGTTCTGGGCGGTTTACTTTTCCTTTTTCCTCTACCAAATCACCTACGGACGGCGGGGGCAGGAGGTGGTGCTGTCCCGCGCCCTTCTGGATGCTTTTTTGCACGTACTGATCATGGCCGGAATTGCCTACCTCAATTACTTTTATTTCCTGCCCCGCTTCCTGAAACACAAGAATACTTTCCGGTACCTGTTAGAGTTTCTACCCGCCCTGGCCCTGGCTATCCTGCTCCACTTGTACAGCAAGGAGCTTATTTACGGGGGCGGCGACGTGGCCCGGCCCAACTTCATGTACAAAAACCGCTTCATCGTTCAACACTCGCTGAGTGTAGTTTTCATCGTCGTTTTTATCGGGATGCTACGCTTTGCCGAAGATTGGTTCCAGTTGGAAGCCCGCAAAAAGGAGATCGAAAACGAAAAGCTGACCGCCGAACTGCGTTTCCTGAAAGCCCAGATCAACCCGCATTTTTTGTTCAATACCCTCAATAATCTCTATTACCTGGCCTTCACGCAGTCGCCGAAAACGACCGAGGTGATCGACAAACTCTCGCAAATGATGCGGTACATGATTTATGATTCCAACCACCCGAAGGTGCCGCTCAGTAAGGAAATCGAGTACATGGAGAATTATATCAGTCTGGAAAAGCTGCGGCTCGACGATAAGGTGCCAATCACTTTTACGGTGCATGGAAGTCCGCAATCCATGATGATCGAACCGTTTCTTTTTATTACGTTTCTGGAAAATGCGTTCAAGCACGGTGTGAGTACCAACGCCGATGATTCGTGGGTGAAGGTGAAAATTGCCGTGACCGCGGAGCAATGCGTGTATTTGGTAGCCAATAGCCGTTTGCCCCAAAAGGAGATCGACAACGAAAAGTCCGGCATCGGCCTGCAAAACCTGTGCCGCCGTTTGGAATTGAGCTATCCCGACCGCTATCAACTGCAAATCCACGACGAACCCGATGCTCATTCCGTGCAATTGACCCTACAAATGCCATGAACTATTCCTGCCTGATCGTGGACGACGAGCCGATGGCCCGCAAGCTGATGGAGCAGTACGTGGCCAAAGTCCCCTACCTGCACTTGGTGCAATCGTGCGCCAGTCCGCTGGCAGCCATCGAGCTGTTGCAAGAAAATGCGGTGGATATTCTCTTTCTCGACATCAACATGCCCGAAATTACGGGGCTGACACTCTTGAAAATCCTGCAAAAAAAGCCGCTGGTGGTACTTACTACGGCCTATTCGGAGTACGCCCTCGAAGGTTACGAACTCGATGTGGCGGATTATCTGCTAAAACCCATTACGCTCGAGCGCTTCCTGAAATCAGTGGAGAAACTGACCGCCCGCTTGCAGAGTGCCCCGCCACCCGCAGTTCCGGCGTCTCCTAGCGCCGAAAACCGGGCAGATGAACTGCCCTATATTTTTGTGAAAGACGGCACCAGGCTGGTCAAGATTCAAATGAATGACATCCTGTACATCGAAGGCTTGAAAGATTACGTGGGCATTTCCACCAAAGACAAGAAGATCGTGACGCTGCAAACGATGAAGGCACTGGAAGCGCAACTCCCCGAGAGCAGATTCATTCGGATTCACAACTCTTATATCGTGGCCTATGATGCCATTGAGGCCATCGAAAGAGACCGTGTGCAGATCGGCGAGGTTTTTCTGTCTGTCAGCGAGAGTTACCGAAAGGCGTTTCGGGAATTTCTGGACAGGCATCAGGTGGGAGGATAATCAGCAAAAGACGGGGAGTGCGCGTATTCACACCTTCCTTTTCAGCTCGAAATGCTGCCCCAAGTACACCCGCCGCACGACTTCGTCTGCGGCTAGTTCCTCGGCGGTACCCTGCTTCAGGATTTTTCCTTCAAATAATAGATAGGCCCGGTCGGTGATCGAGAGCGTCTCGTTCACATTGTGGTCGGTGATAAGGATACCGATATTGCGGTGTTTGAGCCTGGCGACGATGGTTTGGATATCTTCGACCGCAATCGGATCCACGCCCGCGAAAGGTTCGTCGAGCAAAATAAACTTGGGGTCGACGGCCAGGGCGCGGGCGATTTCGGTGCGGCGGCGCTCACCGCCCGACAGCACCATGCCTTTGTTTTTGCGCACGTGCTCCAGGCTGAATTCCTCGATGAGTTCCTCGACTTTGTCGCGCTGAGCCTGCTTGGACAAATCCGACATTTCCAGCACGGCCCGGATGTTTTCCTCCACCGTCAACTGCCGGAAAATAGAGGCTTCCTGCGCCAGGTACCCCAGCCCCAACCGCGCCCGCTTGTACATCGGCAGACTCGTGATGTCACGATCATCGAGATAAACGTGGCCGCTGTTGGGCTTCACCAAACCGACCGCCATGTAAAACGAGGTCGTTTTTCCGGCACCGTTAGGCCCCAGCAAGCCGACAATTTCGCCTTGCTCGACTTGATAGCTTACCTGATCGTTGACCAGGCGGGCGCCGTATTTTTTAACAAGATTTTCGGTTCGGAGGATCATGGTGGGGCGTACTAAAACTTGATGTCTTTCAGCATAAACTGCAACGTCGTCTTATCCCGAAAGGTATTTTCGTCCAGCGTGTAGCAGAGGTCGAACGTCTTGCCGTCCATCAAATCGGGATAGATGTGCGCCATGCCGAAAGCAATCACCGTGAAAGCGGGCGAATTGCCCTGGTAGACGTTGAATTTGACGTGCTTTTCCTTCATGATCGTCGGCTTTCCGGCGATGGAAACGCCCCGGCTCACAAACACCGGAAGCATATTGCCCGGCCCGAACGGCCCCATTTGCTTCAGAACTTTGTAGGCTTTCCACGAAATGTCTTCCAGATCGAGCTCCTGATCCACGCTGATCATGGGCGTAAGCTGCTCGGGCAAAATGCGTCCGCTCACGATTTCGTCGAAGCGCAGGCGGAAGGCGTCGATGTTCTCGACGGGCATCGTCATGCCCGCCGCGAAGGTGTGGCCGCCGAACTGCTCCAACAAATCGGCGCATTCTTCAATAGCCTCGTACACATCGAAGCCCGGCACCGAACGCGCCGAGCCAGCCGCTTTGCCGTTGGATTTGGTCAGGATGATCGTGGGGCGGTGAAAATGCTCGATGCAGCGGCTCGCCACGATACCAATGACCCCTTTGTGCCAATCTTCTTTGAAAAGCACGGTACTCTTGGCTCCCGAAAGCCAGGCATCTTCCTGAATCATGGCCAACGCCTCGTCGGTAATGCTCGTGTCGAATTTGCGGCGGTCGCTGTTGTGCTTGTTGATTTCCTGCGCGAATTCGTCGGCCTCGTCCTCATCGTCGCACAGCAGCAGCCGCACGGCTTCTTTGGCGTGCTTGATGCGTCCGGCGGCGTTGATGCGCGGGCCGAGGCCGAAGACGACGTTCTGAATATCGAGCACGTTGTGAATGCCCGCAATCTTGATCAAAGCCTTCAGCCCGACGCGGGGCGTGGTGTTCAGGCGTTGCAGTCCGTAATAAGCCAACACCCGGTTTTCACCCGTAATCGGCACGATGTCGGAGGCAATGCTCACGACCAGCAAATCCAGGTAGGGATAGAGCAAATCCAAATCCTGCCCGTTCTGCTGGCAGAAGGCGTGGAGGAGTTTGAAACCCACGCCGCAGCCCGTCAATTCTTTGTAAGGATAGGCGCAATCGTTTCGTTTGGGGTCGAGAACCGCCGAGGCGGGCGGCAAAACATCGCCGGGACGGTGGTGGTCGCAGATAATGAAGTCCACGCCCAGGCTGTCGGCGTACTCCACTTTATCGACCGATTTGATCCCGCAATCGAGACAAACGATGAGCGAAAAACCGTTTTCGGCCGCCCAGTCGATGCCCTGCGTGGAAACGCCGTAGCCTTCGATGTAGCGGTCGGGAATGTAGTAATCGAGCTGGTCGTAAATCGTGCGGAGAAAACCGTAAAACATGGTCACCGAGGTGGTGCCGTCCACATCGTAGTCGCCATAGACCAGAATTTTCTCGCCCTTGGCCATTGCCGTCGTGAGTCGCTCCACGGCTTTGTCCATGTCCTTCATCAAAAAAGGATCGTGCAGAAAAGACATTTCAGGACGAAAAAAATTTCTGGCCCCGTCAAAATCCTGCACCCCGCGCTGCACCAGCAAAGATGCCAGAAACGGACTCACATTGATCGCTCCCGCCAACGTATCGACCGATGCGCGTTGTTCATCGGTCAGTTCAGTCGCAGTAATCCAGCGTTTTTCAATCATAAGCACAAAGATACAGAAAAGGCGTGTTCACCAAGCCAGGCAAAAAGCTTGGCGAGCCTATTAAGAAAATTTAACACCTCCACTACCCAACCTATGCCAACTTGCCCCAGCGGCCCAGCTAAAACATAGCCAAACCGCTTATCTTTGCCCGTTCAATTTGGAATTAGCGAATGTCGGAATAAAAGAAATCGGCGTGAGCAATATTCCGACATTCACTCATTCCAAATTAATTTGATGCGCCTCCTTGCCCTCGACTACGGCTCCAAGCGAACTGGAATCGCCGTAACCGACCCTTTGCAGATTATCGCTACGGCCCTCGAAACGGTGCGGACGCACTTGCTGTTGGATTTTTTGAAAAAGTACCTGGAAAAGGAAGAAGTGGAGGCCATTGTCATCGGCATGCCGCGCCGACTGGATAGCAGCGATACGCACAACACCCAGGCGGTCAGGGCATTCATCAAGAAACTGGAAACGACTTTCCCCGGTACTCCCGTACATCCGCACGATGAGCGCTTTACCTCATCCATTGCCTTGCAGGCCATGATTGCGGGCGGCAGCAAGAAAAGCGAACGCCAGGAAAAAGGCAACCTAGATAAGGTCAGCGCCGTAGTTATCCTGCAATCTTTCATGGAAAGCCAGCGCCTCAAACCCAAACAGTAGCTACGTCCTGCGGTTATTCTACCGTACTAATCTCGTCATTCATCCCTACCAAAAGTGTCCACATTCCTTCCCTTTTTTCCGCTAAACCTTGTCGCCTATCCCGGCGAAAAGTTGAATCTCCACATTTTTGAAGATCGTTATCGGCAGCTCATCAACGAGTGCCTCGAAGAAGAAAGAACGTTCGGGATTCCGACTTTCCTGGACGATCGCCTGCCCGGCTGTGGCACCGAAATGCGCGTGACCGCCCTGCACGAGCGCCACCCCGACGGCAGCATGGACATCTCGACCGAAGGCATGCGGGTGTTCAAAGTAGAAACGTTCGACAATCCGGTATCGGGCAGGCTCTACGCGGGGGGTGAAATCACTTTCCTGACCGAGGAAACCGACCTGATCCGGCCCCTGCCGCAACTGACCGAGCTACTCGAAAAGCTTTACAGCCTGTTGACTACCCCCGTAAGCTACGAACCCGAGCAAAAGCCATTCTCTTTTCAGGTGGCGCACAAAGTGGGTTTGTCGCTGAGTGACGAATACGAGCTACTCACCCTGCGGCGCGAAAGCGCGCGCCAGCAATTCCTGATTGCTCATTTACAGAAAGTGATTCCGATCGTGGCCGAAATGGAGCAGACCAAGACGCGCATCAGGATGAACGGTCATTTCCGGAACCTTGATCCCCTGAACTTTTAGGGGCCTCGGCCGTGGTGCTTCCCCCGCTGTCGTTATTTCCGCCCTCGTTGTTTTTCGGACGCGGCTTCCGGCGGCGTTGTTGCGGGCGACGCTTGGGCCGGTCGGGCTTGGTTTCAGCGGCAGTTGGCTTCGTTTCGTCGGTTTTTATGACCAGGTCGGTACCTTCCAGCGCTTCCTTGGCGAGCGACAACGGCTCACTGACGACGGGCACTTCCGGGTTCGGCTCTTTCTTTTCCTCCCTTTCTTTTCTAGGCTTCGACCTAGATTTGTTGCGCTTGGGGCGGGGTGCATTATCGATGGGGCGACGGCGGTTCTCGCGTACATCCTGCGTCCTGCCCCGTTCTTTTTCTTTCTCTTCCTTCACCTCGTTATCCGGCTCGCCCAGCAGAAAGCCAAACGGTTCCGTGCTACTGTTGGCATCCAGAATCACTTTCAGGATAGCCGTCAGCGGCAGGGCCAGGATCAGCCCGGGCAGTCCCCAGAGCTGTCCGCCCAGCAGCAGCATCACGATGGCAGCCAACGGGTTGATGCTCACCTTCGAGCCGACGATGTTGGGCGTGATGAAATTTCCTTCCAAAAACTGCACGAAGCTCATCACCCCGACGACGCCCACGGCATACCAGGCGGAGTCCTCGGTGACGATGCTCATCAGGGCTGGAAACAGCGATCCGATCAGGATACCGACGTAGGGGATCAGGATTAAAAATGCAGCCAGAAAGCCGAAGAAAACGGCGTAGTCGATGCCCAGCAGTAAGAGGCCGATTGTGTTGAGGATTCCCACGATGAAGATAACCAGCACCAGACCCGCCAGGTAGCTTTGGACGACATCGTATATCTTGCCCAAAACGGTGTTGAGCTTGTACTGGGGAACTTTGCGAAAAGCCTTATGGACAAACCGCCGGAAGAAATCGCGGTAGAGCAGGAAGAAGAACACATACAGTGGCACCAGCGTAGCCGTGGCGAGCGTACCCGTGGTGGCTACCAGCGTGTTGAGCAGCGTGGCGCGACTATCGGCCAGGGCGTTGATGAGGTAGCCCTTGGCCCGGCTGACCTGCTCGGTGCGACTCACGCTGAAGTAGCGCTCGACCATCGCGGTGGTCTCTTCCAGCAGCACCTCGGCCTTCGCGCTCAGGCGCGGAATTTCGTTGGCGAAGCTGCCTACCTGAATGGTCACCAGCCAAATGAGGACGGCGATGATGACGATGAAAAGCAGGATGCTGAGGATGATCGCCAGGATTCGGGGGAACTTCCAGCGTTCCAGCCGCTCACAAACCGGAAAAAGCAAGATCGAAACCAGCACCGAAAAAAGTAGTGGGATCAGCGTCTCGTGTAGCGCGTGCAAAATGTACACGCCCGCGATGAGCGTAATCAGGATCGCCGCCGACTTGACGTAGGCAGGCCTTTTCTTCTTACTTTTGTGGGCGATTGCACCCGACGATGAATTCATGATAAAGCTGACTTATATTTGGTTTGCGTTGAAGGTGGCCCTCTGTGGCTGCGGGAGCGACAAGCGCGAAAACGACTTTGACAAAGCCCGTTCGGGCTACAAAGTTAGCAAAATAGGTACGCTTCCGCCTATTGCCAACGAAAGTTCGGGTTTGGCGCGGAATGTGACGCAGGGGACGCTGTGGACGCACAACGACAGCGGCGGCCAGCCCGAGCTCTACGAAATGGATCTGGAAGGCCACCTTTTGTCTACCGTGAGAGTACCCGATGCCAAGAATGTGGATTGGGAAGATTTGGCCCAAAGCCCCGATGGGACGCTATACATTGGCGACATGGGCAACAACGCCAACCAACGCCAGGATCTGACGATCTACGCCTTTTCGCCCGAGGCCAAAACGACGGCCGCCATCCACATTCGCTACGCCGATCAGTCGGCCTTCCCTCCCCCGCCCGACGCCCGGAACTTCGACTGCGAGGCATTTTTTTATTATAAAAACCGCCTCTACCTGTTTTCAAAAAACCGCAGCAAGACGAATCAGTTCGTCAAACTTTACGAAGCTCCGACTCAGCCAGGCGACCATACGCTGGCTGTCCAGGACAGTATTTTTGTCAAAGCCCAGGTAACGGCGGCGGACATCAACCCTTCGGGAACAGCCTTTGCGTTGCTGACCTACGGCAAGATCCTGGTCTTTGGCATTGAGAACGGCACCATTGATTTCAGCCACCCCAAGGAATGCATCAAGATTGGCAAGATGCAGGAAGAGGCCCTCGTTTTCTTGAACGACACCGACCTGTTGATGACCAATGAGCAGGGAAAAATCTACCGCATTCGGCAGCGCTGATGTTAAGTTTGTGTTATGAATGGCTTTTGGTACGTAATGCAAGCCACACATCGACTAATTTCGGACTTGCATACACCTCACTAACGCCCCTCGCATGAGCGCCGCCAAAGCCAGCCAGCCCATCCAGAAAATACTTGTCGTGGACGATGACGAGGACATCGTAGAGCTGCTGGAATACAATCTGGAAAAGGAAGGCTACGAGGTAAAAACAGCCCCCGACGGCAAGAAAGGGCTGAAAATAGCCCGCAATTTTCGGCCCGACCTCATTTTGCTCGACATCATGATGCCCCGGCAGGACGGCATCGAAACCGCCCGCATGATCCGCGACGACAGCGACCTGCGCGATACTTACATCATGTTCCTGACCGCCCGCTCGGAGGAGTATTCCGAAATCGCCGCCTTCGAGATCGGGGCCGACGACTACATCACCAAGCCCATCAAGCCCCGCGCCCTGATGAGCCGCATCAACGCGCTCTTCCGCCGCGAAGCCCAGAAGTCGGACACGGGCGACGAAATCGAAATCGCCGGACTATCCATCGACCGCAAGAACTACACGGTCACCCAAAAGGGCAAGTCGGTGATTTTGCCCAAGAAAGAATTTGAACTCCTCTTTTTCCTCGCCAACAGTCCCAATAAGGTTTTCAGCCGCGAAGAACTCCTCCAAAAAATCTGGGGGGCCGACATCTACGTCCTGGAGCGCACCGTGGACGTCCACATCCGCAAACTCCGCGAAAAACTAGGCGAAGGCTTCATCAAAACGTTGAAGGGTGTGGGGTATATGTTTACGGATGGAGAATGAATAACCCCGGAAATTACCCCAACATTTCCCGTATCAATTTCCAAATAAGCTCGCTTTCGTACCCCTTGCTCAATGCGTAGCGAACTAGTTTCTGTTTGCGCTTGCGGATGTCGGATTCGGTGCGTTCCAGGGAAGTTAGTTTCTTTTGGAGCAAATCCCGCAGGGTTTCCTCGTAAGCTTCATCCTCGATTTCGTTCATGCCCTGGCCGATGTTGAAGTCAGTCAGGCCACGTCGCGAGAGCTCCTGCTTGATGCGCCTTCTGCCCCACTTTTTTTGCCGGAATTTACTGCCCGCGTAGGTTTTGGCGAAGCGCTCTTCGCTGAGGTAGTTCATCGAAATCAACTCGGCGATCAGTTCCTCGGCTTCGTCGTCTTCCTCTACGCCCCACTTTTTGATGCGCTTGCGCACCTCGTCCTGCGTGCGTTCCTGGTAGGCGCAGTAGGCGGCGGCTTTTTGGAGGAGGAGACGATCCATGTTTCGGCTTTCGGCTTTCGGCTTTCGGCTTTCGGCGATTTTATGTATAACGGGTAAATATCAAAGCATTACAGTAATCTTCTGAAATTGCACTAATTGAGAAGTCTCTAAAAAATTTCATTTGTCTAAGCATCAGCCGATGGCCGACTGCCGATAGCCAATCGCCCTAATCAAACCGATTGCCGAAGGTAAAGGCCATGCCGACATGGATGGTGATGAATTGAGCGGATTTCTCGAAGTTGAATTTGGTATTTCCGGCTTGGTTTTTTCCCAGACTCACGTTGTAAAGCGCCTCCGCCGTCACCATCAGGCCCTGCGTAATGTCGAAACCGACGCCCAGCTTGGGGGCCAGGCCGATGCTGTATTCTTTGGAGCTGTCGTCGTAGATATTTTGGCCGTTAAATTTAAGGTCGGTAATCAGGGCCGAGCGGATGACACCCGCTTCCAGGCCCACGAAAGGGTGAAGGTCGGTGTCCGTGATGTGGTACTCGACGCTGGCCATGATCGGCATCGTGATGGCCGTCAGCTTACCATCGAGGCCGCCGTCGGTCTGGTTGATGGTTTCGGTGTAAGCCCGCACGCGCGCACCGACGGCCAACTGGTAATTGAAGTAATACTTGGCTTCCAGGCCGCCGCCCCACAGGCCGCTGCCCCCCGCTTCGGCCGGGATGCCGTAACCCAGGCTGGCCCCGGCGCTCAACTGCGCCAGGACAGGTACTTTTATCAACACGCACAACAGCAACCCACCCAAATACCACCCTGATTTCTTCATGGTTAGACCAATTTTCTTGAAATTTGTCGTTTAATTGTTTTTTTCAAAGAAACAGCTTGCCATCCGGTTTTCCTATTCCTGTGACTGTATGACAACCAAAAGGGCTTGTCCCCTCCTACCTAACCCACTTGCTTCATGAAACTGGCCCGCCGCGACCTCCTCAAATTCCTGCCCGCCTTACCCGCAATTTCCTGGCTGAAACCCGACGCACGCCCTGCCGCTCCACCTTTCACAATGCGCTTCGCGGTAGCTTCGGACGGTCACTACGGACAGCCGGACACTGAATTTGAGAAATTCCACACCGATGTGATTCGCTGGCTCAACCAGGAAAAAATGCAGAAGGGCCTGGACTTCGCCGTCTTCAACGGCGACCTGATCCACGACGAACCCACGCTGATGTACGATGTCAAGATAGCCTTCAAACGCCTGGCCGTCCCGTTTTACGTCACGCGCGGCAACCACGACCGCGTCGGTCTCGATGTCTGGGAAGGTACCTGGGGCTACCCGACCAACCACAGCTTCGCCCGCGGCGAGTACGCCTTTATTCTGGGCGACACCTCCAACGAAAAAGGCGAGTACCTCTGTCCCGACCCCGCCTGGCTGCGTAGCGAAATCGCTAAGTATGAAAATAAGAAAGGTATTTTCGTCTTCCTGCACATTACGCCCGTCAAGTGGAGCCACAGCAGCGGCCGCGACTGCGAGGAAGTGCGGGGCCTCTTGGAAAAAACGCCGAACATCAAGGCCATTTTCCACGGCCACGAACACGACGAAGACGACCGGAAAATGAGCGGCGGCAAGCCCTTCTTCTACGACGGTCACTTCGGCGGCAATTGGGGAACGACCTACAAAGGCTACCGCATCGTGGAGGTGTACGACGACGGCTCCTGGCAGTCGTACCAGTACAACCCCACGGCTGCGCCGATTTTGAATACGTTTGTGGGGAAGGGGTGAGGGGGTTTGTAAATGAGAGCCTTTTCTTCGCTGTCCCCAGGCTGAAAGCCAGGGGCAATTTATGTTTCTGAAACCTTCAATACAAAAACCCAAACACCCAAAGCGGAATCGTCCGCCCGACGCCCGCCTCGATGTCATCCTTCACCACGTAGGCGTTGGGCAGGCCTTCGATTTGCTTTTGGGACTTACCCTTGCCCCCTACCTCGAAAGTGTAGGCACCATCCACCAGAAAATCAGCCGCCTTGCTTTGTCGCACCGTATGGGCGTTGCTCAGTTGGTTTAAGAAAAAGGTTTCGCGCAGGTTACCCTTATCGGGCCTGTCTCTCGACAGAGCACAGGCAAGGTTGGTATTGTCAAGATAAATCTTTTCGGGCTTTTGCAACGTGGCGACGCTGATTCCTTCGGCATAGAGTAGCCGGATCAGCCGGGCCTGCTCCAAAAAATTCAGGTAATTGTTGACACTGTTGCGGTGGATTTGACTCTTTTGGGCCAAATTACTGAGATTGGGCTTGAAGGGTACGTTGTCAGACAGAATGTAGGGCAGTTGCAGCATTTTGCGCGCGTTGCGAATGTCGAAATCGGGCAACTCGGCCATGTCGCACTCCACGATCAGTCGGATGAGTTGCTGCACCCGTTGGGAAAACCCCTCACGGTCTTCTCGGAAAAAGGGGTAACAGCCCGACGCCAGGTAAGCTTCGAAATGCTGCAAAGGCCTGAACCCGTCGGCAAGCCGCTTCGCTTGGCGGCTTATCCAACGATTTGAGTCGTTGCAGAAGCAGCGTAGTTTTTCCCGTACCACGTGAGCCTTTCAAGCCGATGAGGCGGTTGTCCCAGGCAATTTTTTCGTACAGTCCGCGTCTGAAATCCGTTTAGGTGCGAACAACGATCATTTCAGATTTTTCGAGTATTTCTTCCATAGCTGCACACTTCAACAGGCAATTTTCTCGGCATTTTGCACATTCAGATGTGCAAAATAAGCAATTTACGATCTGGCAAAAAGTATTTGGGCAAAATCTCGTACCTAACCCACTCACTTTTGAACTTGGCAGGTTAGGTAAAACCAGCCGATTGCCCCCTTTCCTTTACGAACAAATCTTCCTCGAACGACCTTATACAAATACGCAAGACCACCAATTCACCGACCCCCATGAACTTCAAAAAGCTTTACCAATCGCCCCGTGTACTCTATGCCCTGGCGGCGGGCATCGTCATCATTTCCTGCGCCAAGCTGGTGCCGACGGGTACGTCGGATCTCGGCACCTCGGTGCCTGTGCCAGCAGCAACGCTGGAAGTGGTGAAAGAAGACGGCAACACCGCCCGAGCGCGTGCCAAAGAAATTAAGGAAAGCGTTGCCATTGAATTGGCCGACGGACTGAAAGTCGAGTTGTGGGCGTCCGATTCCCTGGCCCCCGACCCCATTGCCCTGTCTATCGACGATCAGGGACGAGTATACTTGACGCGCTCCAACCGCCATAAAAACTCCGAGTTCGACATCCGGGGCCACCGCAATTGGATGACGCCCTCCATCGCGCTGCAATCGGTAGAAGACCGCCGGGCTTTCCTGCGCGAAACTTTCGATCCCGCCAAGAGTGAGGAAAATAACTGGCTCAAAGATCTCAACGAGGACGGCTCGCACGACTGGCGTGACCTGACCGTGGAGAAAGACGAAGTCTGGCGGCTGGAAGACACCGACAAAGACGGCATCGCCGACGTTTCGACGCGCATCCTCAGCGATTTTTTTGAGGAAATCTCCGACGTGGCCGGTGCGCTGCTGGTGCGGGCCAAGGACGTGTTCGTCGGCATCGCGCCCGATATGTGGCGGCTGACGGACACCGATGGTGACGGAATCTTGGATCAAAAAACTTCTATTGCCCACGGCTTCGGCGTCCATATCGGCTTCGGTGGTCACGGCATGTCAGGGGTTGTGGAGGGCCCCGACGGGCGCATCTACTGGGGCATTGGCGACATCGGAGCCAACCTCACCGATGTAAAAGGCAACAAATACCGCTACCCCAACGAAGGCGTCATCGTCCGGGCTAATCCAGATGGCACCGACTTCGAGGTATTTGCCTCGGGCCTGCGCAACACACACGAGTTCGTGTTCGACGAGTATGGCAACCTCATTACCGCCGATAACGACGGCGACCATCCCGGCGAAAGCGAGCGGCTGGTGTACATCGTGGATGGTGCCGACGCGGGCTGGCGCTCCAACTGGCAATACGGCAAGTACACCGACCCCAAGAACAACGACTATAAGGTCTGGATGGACGAAGAAATGTTCAAGCCGCGCCAGGAAGGACAGGCGGCCTACTTCATCCCGCCCATCCAGAATTTCCACAACGGGCCGACGGGCATGGTGTATAATCCCGGCACGGCCCTGGGTTCGGACTGGAAGAATAAATTTTTCCTGGTGGAGTTTCGGGGTAATCCCGCCAACTCACCCATCTGGTCGTTCGGCCTGAAACCTGCGGGCGCTTCTTTCGTACTGAACGGCGAGAAGAAGATTTTCAGCGGCATCCTGCCGACGGGCATCCGCTTCGGTCCCGACGGTGCGCTGTACGTGGCCGACTGGCTCAACGGCTGGGACACCAAAGACGCGGGCCGCGTGTGGCGGCTGGACGTAACTGACAACAAGAACGATATGCGGGCCCTGCGTCAGGAAACGCAGCGCCTCATGGTACTCGACTACGCCGCCCAGAACGACGACGCCCTGTTAAGTTACCTGGCCAATCCCGACATGCGCATCCGCCAGAAAGCCCAGCTCGAACTCGCGACGCGCGGCAAAAAAGGGGCGGCGGTTTTTGAAAAAGCTTTATCCCAAAAAGACAATCAACTCGCCCGCGTCCACGCCGTGTGGGGGATGGGACAACTGGCACGGGCGGACAAGTCGTACGCTAATCCGCTGCTGGCTTTGCTCAAAGACAGCGACCCCGAAATCATGACGCAGGCCGCCAAAGTACTGGGTGACGCCGCCATCGCCGAAGCCGGGCCGTTGCTATTGCCTTTACTGGCAAGCACCAGCCCGCGCGTTCAGTTTTTTGGGGCGCAGGCCTTGGGCCGCGTGGATTACAAGGCCGCCGTTCCGGCTTTGTTGAAAATGATCTCGGCCAACCAGGACAAGGATCTATACCTGCGCCACGCGGCGGTTATGGCTCTTTCGCGGCTGGGACAGCGGGAACCCATCATCGCATTAGCCGACAGCCCTGACAAATCGTTGCGCCTTGCGGCGGTGCTCGTGCTACGCCGCTGGAGCGACGAGAATGTGCGCCGCTTCCTCGGCGACAAGGACGAGTACATCGTGGCCGAAGCCGCGCGGGCCATCAACGACGACCTGTCTATCCCCGGCGCGTTGCCCGATTTGGCCGCGACGTTAAGCAATTCAAGATTCAAATCTGAACCCCTGTTGCGCCGCGCCATCAACGCCAACCTGCGCGTGGGCGGCGAGGCGCAACTGCAAGCGCTGCTGGATTTTGCCAAAAGAAAAGACGCCGACCAGGAACTTCGCACCGAAGCCCTGGCCGCGTTGGGTACTTGGGCGAGTCCTTCCGTGCTGGATCGCGTGGATGGTCGCTACCGGGGCATCGTCAAGCGTGACGCCGTAGCCGCGCGGGCCAAATTGGAGCCAAGTCTGGCGGTTCTGTTGCAAGACAGTCAGCCGGAAGTATTAGTCGCCACGGCTGACATGATGGGCAATCTTGGCGTGACGGCCTACAACCCTAAGCTGGTCGAGATTTTGCAAAAAAGCCAATCGCCCGATGTGCGGGCGGCGATGCTGGCGGCGCTGGGTACTTTGAAGTACAACGGCATGGAATCTGTCCTCAAGCGAGGCATGAACGATGCCGATGAGAATGTCCGCGCGCGGGCGCTGAGTTTGCTGGATGGCTCAACCCTGTCCGCCGCCGCTTTGGGCGAAGTCGTGAACGCTATTTTTGAAAAGGGGTCGGTCAAAGAGCAACAGCAGATGTTGCGCACGCTGAGTACCCTGTCCGCCGCCAAGACGGAGAAAATTCTCGACAACCTCGTCACCCGTATGGAGCAAAAAGAGCTTTCGCCCAACATCAGCCTGGAACTGGCCGAGGCGGTGGATTCCACCAAATCCGAACGGCTGCGGTCGCGGCTGGCCTCTTCGAAGCCCAAAGGCGAAGGCGTCGCCAATTTCATGGACGCCCTCACGGGTGGCGACGCCCAGCAGGGCCGCCGTTACTTCGCCACCAACTCTACGGGGCAGTGCGTCCGCTGCCACGCCATTGGCGGGCGCGGCGGCGAGGTCGGCCCGTCGTTGACGCACATTGGCACTACGCTCAGCCGCGAAAAACTGTTGGAAGCACTCGTCGAACCCAGCGCGCGGCTGGCACCGGGATTTGGTACGGTGATGCTCACGCTGAAAGACGGGCAGACGGTGACGGGTGTTCTGACCGAGGAAGACGCGCAGGAACTGGTTTTGAGAACTTCCGAAGCCGAGCCACTGAAAGTACCCGTGGCCCGCATTGCCAAGCGGGAGAACCTACCCTCGAGTATGCCTGCGATGGGCTACATCATGTCGAAGCGGGAGATTCGGGATATGGTTGAGTTTTTGGCGGGGTTGAAGTAAGGGTGAAGGAGGTGTTCGGACAACCTGTCCTCCTGTAAGTTGCGCCTCTCCGAGGCTTCTATTATTATAGGATTCACTGTTTCTACAAAGGTTAGGCTTCTCCGAAGCCGCTCTTGCCAAGCCCCGGAGAAGCCTAACCTTTGTAGAAAAACCTAACGAAGCCCCGGATTCCACCAAGCCCCGGAGGGGCGCAACCTTTGTAGAAAAACCTAACGAAGCCCCGGATTCCGCCAAGCCCCGGAGAGGCACAACCTTTGTAGAAAAACGCAAACAACCCCGGATTCCGCCAAGCCCCGGAGAGGCGCAACCTTTGTAGAAAACGCAGACAACCCCGGATTCCGCCAAGCCTCGGAGAGGCGCAACCTTTGTAGAAAACGCAGACAACCCCGGATTCCGCCAAGCCTCGGAGAGGCGCAACCTTTGTAGAAAACGCAGACAACCCCGGATTCCGCCAAGCCTCGGAGAGGCGCAACCTTTGTAGAAAACCCAACAAACAACCCCGGATTCCGCCAAGCCTCGGAGAGGCGCAACCTTTGTAGAAAACCCAACGAAGCCCCGGATTCCGCCAAGCCCCGGAGAGGCGCAACCTTTGTAGAAAACCCAACGAAGCCCCGGATTCCACCAAGCCTCGGAGAGGCGCAACCTTTGTAGAAAACGCAGACAACCCCGCATTCCGCCAAGCCTCGGAGAGGCGCAACCTTTGTAGAAAACGCAGACAACCCCGGATTCCACCAAGCCTCGGAGAGGCGCAACCTTTGTAGAAACAACAAACATGGCCGACGCCTTTACCAAAATATACATTCACCTAATCTTCTCTCCCAAGCACCGACAGGCCCTGATCCGCCCGGAATGGGAGGTCAGATTGCACAAATACATATCCGGTGTCGTAGAAGAACGCGGCCACAAGCTGCTGGCCATCGGCGGAATGCCCGACCACATTCATATTTTCATCGGGCAAAAACTTTCCGAAACCATCCCCGATCTGGTCAAAGAAATCAAAAACGCTTCGAATGATTTTGTGAAAAAAGAAGGACTGAGTCCTATCAAGTTTGATTGGCAGAGCGGCTACGGTGCCTTTTCGTACAGCCGCTCTCAGGTCGATGCGGTTTGCAAATATATCTTGAACCAAAAAGAGCACCACCGCAAGAGGACTTTTCGTGAGGAATTCCTAAAAATGTGTGAAGATTTTGAGATAGAAATGAGCCGTAAAGAGTACTTTGTCTGGTTTGAATAAATAGACTTTCGTCGTTCGCTTAATAAATTATCCACCCATTTGGCCTACCCATGAAACATCGTTTGTTTCTTAAAAATCACGTGAACAGATTCATAGCGCGGGGCTTCTGCCTCGTATTACCCGTATTGTTGCTGGCCTGCGTCGATGACTCTAAAAAAGGGAACGGGCCACTTACCGAAACCCAAAAAGAGATTCAATTCAAAAATACGAAATTGAATTTCAGTCAGCCCGTGATGCTGGTCGGTTCCGACTACGTCCTGTATCCGCTGCAATTGAAAAGCGATGATGAAATGGACTATATTATGGGTACTTACGAGCGTTCGGGACAAGTGGTATATTGGAATATTGCTTTTTATAATCCTGACACGGGTCGATGTCACCTGCTTGACGAAGCCCGTAAGTTTGTGATTTATTCCTACGGTTCGGCCTCCTCGAGCGGCAACCCTTCCCGCTACGATGCGGTGGGTTCCCCGCAGTCCGTCGCGGCGGACGACAGCTTGCTCTATTACTCTGTCGTCAGCCTCGACTACAATAAAGATAGAGCTTTGAATCCGAAAGACCCGACTTACCTGTTTGTCTCGGATCGGGCCGGACGCAATTTTCGGCAAATATCGCCCGACGGTTACGATGTTACTACCTGGCGCAGTCTGCCGGGAACGGGTAAAATATTACTAATGGGCCGAAAGGACGATAACGGAGATAGCCGATTTAACAGCGACGACGAGACCATTCCGATGGTGTTCGACCTCCGGCAAAAAGGTTTTGCCGGAAAAATATTTAACGATGATTTTACCACAAAAACCAAGAAGCTGCTCAATCAGCACTGGCCGATGGTAGAAGAACACTAGTGGCCGCTTTTACCAAAAAACTTACCTTAACATGACGAGCAAATTGCGAACCCTCTTTTTTAAAACCATCCTACCCCTCACAGTCCTGGCCGTTCTTTTCTCGTGCGGCAACGACAAACCTGCCAGGCTTTCGGAGCAGAGCCTCATTCCGATGCCCGTGTCCGTAACGGCTTCCGACAGTGTCTTTGATTTGACGGAGAATACCGACATCTATGTGCCACAGGGTTCGGAAGAAGCCCGAAAAGTGGGACAGTACCTGGCTGACAAACTGAATCCTTCCACGGGCTTGGCGCTGGAAGTGAAAACCACCGACGCGGCACCCGCCGCCGGAAATATTTATCTGACCCTTACCGAAGCCGACACCACGCTGGGCGACGAAGGCTACGAACTGGTTGTTTCCAGCAGCGGCCTGACTCTCACCGCCCATCAGCCCGCCGGACTTTTCCGAGGTATCCAAACGCTGCGGCAAGCCCTGCCCGCCGATGTCGAGAAAACGGACAAACAAGCTGGACCCTGGGCCATTCCGACGGGTACCATCCGCGATTATCCGACCTATGCCTACCGCGGCGCAATGCTGGATGTAGCCCGCCACTTTTTCAGCGTGGATGATGTGAAACGCTACATCGACCTCATCGCGGCTTACAAGATGAACGTGCTGCACCTGCACCTGACGGACGATCAAGGCTGGCGGATCGAAATCAAGTCTTGGCCCAAACTGGCGACTTATGGCGGCAGCACCAACGTGGGCGGTGGCAAGGGTGGATACTATACGCAGGAGCAGTACAAGGACATTGTCAAATATGCCCAGGATCGCTACATCATGATCGTGCCGGAGATCGACGTTCCCAGCCACATCAACGCAGCGCTGGCTTCCTACCCGGAATTGAACTGCAACGAAAAAGATCCCAACCCAAAGCTGTACGAAGGCATTGAAGTCGGGTTCAGTACCCTTTGCACCAGCAATGAAACTACCTACAAATTCATGGATGACGTGGTACGTGAGTTGGCCGCCATCACGCCCGGCCCCTACCTCCACATGGGCGGCGACGAGTCGCACGTGACGCCGATGGAGGATTACATTCCCTTCATCGAGCGGGTGCAGGACATCGTGCAGTCGCACGGCAAGCAAATGATCGGCTGGGACGAGGTAACCAATGCCAAATTGAAACCCAATTCGATAGCGCAGTATTGGGCGAAATCCGAATACGCCCAATCGGCGGCGAAGCAGGGCGCGAAGTTGATTATGTCGCCCGCCAAATACGCTTATCTCGATATGCAGTATGACTCGACCTCGCAGTACGGCTTACACTGGGCGGCTTACATCGAGATAGACAGCTCGTACAACTGGGAACCCTCTACGATGGTACCGGGCGTAACCAAAGCCAATATTCTGGGCATCGAAGCTCCTATCTGGAGCGAAACAATCGAGAACATGGACGCCTTGGAATACATGGCGTTTCCGCGTCTGCCGGGCCTCGCCGAAATCGGCTGGTCGCCCAAATCAGTACGGAACTGGGAAGGGTACCGCACGCGCCTGGGCAAGCACGGTACACGCATGGAAGCGATGGGGATTGGCTATTATCCGTCCAAACAGATTGATTGGGTGAAATAATCTCGCCCTATTCGACCGCCGCCACGGCGGCCCGCACCAGACCGGGACCGAGCAAAAGCCAGTCCGGGGGAAGTCGCCTTCCCTCTAATTTGTTGACTTTTTCCACCTTTAATTCCATCAGGTAAGCGGGGACTTTATGTTCGGCCCACAGCGCCTGGTTGACGGTCATGCGACCAGGTTGACCCAGTGTAGTGGATTCCGGCATTTTGCGCAGCCCTTCGCTGGACTCGAAAGAGGTATTTTTGACCATACTTTGCCAAAATTTTCGCCCGGCAGCCACCTCCGGCCCCTGTACGTAATCGGCGTTCTCGGTATTGTGCAGCGTCAGGAAGAAGTCGATGCGGTTGCCCCCCGCCAGCCAATCGGTGATCGCTTTTTTCTCCGCCTGGATTTCGGGCATTTCTTCGGGTTTCACCAAATCCCAATTGCGGTTCAGGTCGTGGCCGAACTGGTTGAAGCGCACGCCGCCCCGTGCCACGCCGTCTGGGTCAGCCATGGGCATGAGTTGGAACACTACCTGATCCAGCATTTCCTTGTCTTCGTCGCTTTCGAGCAGGTGCCTGATGACGCCTTCCATCACCCAGGAAGTACCCGCCTCCCAGGCGTGTTGCCGGGCCATAAGCCAAATCACTTTTTTCTTCTCGGTTGGAATCTGGGCGTTGGTGATCGTCAGCAGCGGAATGAGTCGACCCTTGGGCGTTTGGCCCAGGCTGCGCGTGGTGAGGTGAGGGTTGGATTTGTAGGCTTCCAGCAGCCGGGTCAAGTGCGCCGTAGTGTAGGGCGGCTGGTGCGCCACCCAAAGCGCATTTTTTTCGGGTTTTAGCTTTATTGTCAACTCTACTTTCTCTTCGTCCCAACTCACTTCGTCGTCGGTCAGGTGCCGCCAGGTGGCATTGTCGTAGCTGACGACGGGGCGGGTTTGGGCGGTGATGGCGTGACTGCCGGGCTTGTAGTTGTACTCGCCGACAAGGTCGGTCAGGTCGAGGGTTAAGGTTTTACCCTTGGCGTTCTCCACCTTGAAATAGTACCAACTGGCCTGACGGTTGCGGTTCTGGGAGTCTGATTCGCCCGCGACGGCGCAGCGGAAGTGCGTGGGACTGACTTTTTCCAGGGTACCTAGTCGACCGCCTTCGAAGTCGGTTTGGATATTGATTTGGGCGGAAGAGAAGAGAGGAAAAAAGGAGGAAAGCAGGAAGGAGGAAAGGACGACGATATTTTTGAGTTTCATGACTTTCTTGCTATGGATTAGTGAATCACGCTATTGAATTACCCTTACTAGCCCTGCAAGGGCGTAATCCGCTTACGACTATACCCCTCAATACGCTACATGCGATGCCAAACGGGCGGGCCGCCTGGCCTTATATCATTTGGCGGGATCGAGCGTCAGCGTCCGGTCGGCGACGGCTTTGATTTTTTCCTTGTCGAAATAAACCGGGAAGTATTCGTCGTTGGCCCAGCGCTGGAACAGATCGCCATAGTGTGGGTCGTTAGGATCGGCAGACTGGCCGGGAGAGTTGATGCCCAGCGTCTTGTCCCAATTCTCGGTATCGACCAGAATGCGGAACGACGCGCCGTAGCGCTGGCCCAGACTGCTGCCGGTGCTGTTGACAGTTTCGCCGGAGCCGCCGCGCGGTACGGGGCCAAAGTTGATTTTCTTACGCATTTCTACGCTTGCCAGCGAACTGAGCGGATGCTCGATGGTGATGTGCTTGTTGGCGGCTTGCCCGTACTGCCAGCGGCTGGCGTCTTTGCCCAAGCGTTTGGTCAACTCACCAATTGCTTTTTGGAAAGAAGAGCGCAGGAGTTCGTCGCGCTTTTGCACCGGATTCGCTCCAAATTCCGCCGGGGGCGTGATAAGGTAGTCGAGCAGGAGTTTGGTCGAGAGCCGCCGCAGGTGGGGACGGGCTGCTTCGGGAACCATGATTTGGTACACGGTTTCGCTCAATTGGTTTTCAAATTCTGCGTAGATCGCCGCTGGAACCGATCCCGGCCTTAGCTGGTAATCCCAATTTTCCAGCCGCTCGACAAATTTCTTCTCAGCGGCATTGGCCAAATCCAGCCGCGCCAGCATCGGCACTAGCGTCCGAGCCGGGAGCGAGAGATAGTCGGTCTGAAGTTGGACAAAATCAAAGAGATTGAACCGCTTTCCCGACCCCAGCACTTCCTCGATGCGCTGGGCGCGGTAGGGCGACGACCACTCCCAGCCAATGGCGTTGCGCTGGGGAAAATCGGGCGAGGTCAGGTTGTTGTTGGCCGTGGCGATGAAGCCCTCCGCCGGATCGCTGCTGTGCGGCAACTGCTTGATGGGCAGAAAACCCGACCACTCGAATCGGCCATCGCCCGGCACGGGTACCAGGCCCGACCAGTTGGGGCGAATCGGGGCCAGTCCCACGGCTTGCCAGCCAATATGGCCCGCGCGGTCGGCCCACACCATATTTTCGCCCGGCAGGCGGCTGTACGAACAAGCTTCGCGGAATTCGTCCCAGTTTTTGGCCTGGTTCATCCGCAGACTCGCCAGGTAGGGCGAGGCACCTACTTCCAGCCACCCGGCCCGCACAGCGTAGGCTTTGTTATTCTTTTTATCTTCAAAAACCACCGGACCGTGGCGCGTGAATTTCAGCTCGACTTTCTGCGCCGAAGTGCCCTTTACGGTCACGGAATCATTCAGGATAGTCATAGCCACCCAATTGCCCCGGTAGCGGTACTGGTTCGGGTTGTCAGGATTAGTTTCGTACACGTAGAGGTCTTCGTTGTCGGTCTCGAACACAGTCAGCCCCCAGGCCCCGTGGTCGTTGTGACCGATGGAAATGCCCGGCAACGACGGTTCACCGGCTCCGATGACGTTCCAGCCGGGAGCGTTGAGGTGAATCCAGTAGCGCAGCGAGGGCGCGGCCTGGATGCGGTGCGGGTCGTTGGCCAGCATCGGAAAGCCGTTTTGGGCCAGCCGCCCGTCGATGGCCCAGTTGTTGGAACCTACATACTGTTTGGATTCGACGTACCATTCCTGAAAATCGAAAGCGGGCTTCGTTTCCAGTTTGCCACTACGCTTGTCGGGCGCAGAAAACTGCACCGGGCTGCGGTGGGCGGTGTACAGGGCCAGGATGTCCTGAAAGAGTTCTTTGCCTTCCACGCCCTTTTCCAGCGTCAGATTCGGCTCGGTATCCGGTTTGCGCGTGGGGTGAAACCAGTTGAGTTCGCGGGTTTTGGCCTCGCCCATGAGCGCCACCTGCCGGGCGTAATTCAGTTCGTAGATCACATTACCGACTAGTCCCTGGTGGCGACTCACGACTACCTCGGGCGTCCAATAGTCGGGCAGGGTTTTCAAGAGTTTGAATTCAAAGGGCAGGTGCGTGGAATCGGCCCGCAGCTCGGTGACGCGGGCATTGATGCCTTCCACAAAAGCGGTGATGATGGCTTTGCCGCGCGGGTGGTAGTGCGCGTACTCGCGCTCCATATCGCCCCGGTAGCGGAAGAGCCGCGTGCCGATGTCGCGTTTGATCTCCGACGGGCCGAGCAGTTCGGCGACGGTTCCGGTGGCCTGCCGCCGCCACATTTCCAGTTGGAAGGGACGGTCGGAAGCCGCGACGTAGCCCTGAGCGAAGAAAAGGTCGTGTTCGTTTTGGGCGTAAATGTGCGAGATACCCCACTGATCGCGGATGACCTCCACACCTTCTTGCAAACCGTTGACTTTTAAGGTTTGGGCAAGGGAACTTTGTATCGGAAAAATCAGGAGCAAAAAGAGAGCGAGTCGCGGCATAGCGTTTTGTTTTGAGAAGAAGTCATCGTCTGGCCTTACTTTACTTATTCCTTACAAGTTCACCCCTTGCGCCCTCGCGCCCCTGCGGTTCAATACAACCCCTCCCGCACCGCCTCCGCCTTCAACAGTTCCCGGTCGATTGGCACCACGCCCACCTGCTCACAGACCAATCCGCCCCCCAAATTAGACAACCCGGCGATGGTACGCGGCGGTAGCCCGAGGGCTACGCAGCAGGCCGCAATGCTGATAACCGTGTCGCCCGCGCCGGACACGTCGGCGATTTGCCGGATATGGGCGGGCAGGTGGTGAGTTTCGCTCTGGTAGTCGATGTACACGCCGTGTTCCGAGAGCGTGATCAAAGCGCCCGCCGCGCCAAGGGTTTCGGTGAGTTGCTGTACGACAGCTTGTAAGGCAGCGGCGTCTCTTACGTTGAAATCAACCTTCAATCCTTCCCTCAATTCTTTCAGGTTGGGTTTGAAAAGCGTTACCTTGTGGTAAGCCAGGAAGTTACGTTTCTTGGGATCGACGACCGTCGGCACCTGGCACTCATTGGCAAATTCGGTGATTTCGGCGATGGCTTCGGGGCTGAGTACGCCTTTGTCGTAATCCTCAAAAATCACAACCTGGCAGCTAAGAATGAGTTCTTTGGCCTTGAAAACCAACTGCGCCCGCTCAGTATCTGAGATGGGGACATCCGTTTCGGTGTCGATACGGACGACCTGCTGCGAACCCGCGATGATGCGCTCTTTGATGGTAGTAATGCGGCTTTCGCTGCGAATCAGCCCCTCGGTACTAAGGTTGCGCTCGGTCAGTTCATGTTTCAGAATATCGCCGGGACCGTCGGCCCCGATGACCGTGCAGGCAATCGCCTCGGCCCCAAGCGCCTGGACGTTCAGCAGCACATTGCCCGCCCCTCCCAGGCGGTACTCGCGGTGCCCGACGTGAACCACGGGAACGGGTGCCTCGGGTGAGATTCGCTCGACCTTGCCCCAGACGTAGGAATCCAGCATGACATCGCCCACGACCAGGACACGCAGTTGGGTGAAATCTTCAAAAATTTGATCGATAGTCACTTCAATTGGTTAAAATTTGGGAGTTATTCCATTCCAGAACGGGATGATCCAGGGCGTTATCTATCAGAGGGCGAATCGACCTTAATCTCCCCGATCTTTGGCACGATCTGAATCAAAATCCGCTGGTTTTTGGCCTCTTGTGGAAACCGCCCGATGCCGCCCGTCCCGGAACCGGCCACCTGCACCTCGCAGATGGTTTGGTCGAAGCGGATGCCGCGCGCGTTCCAGAGGTTTTGCACGGCAAGAGCGCGCTTGTAGCTGAGCGTGTAGTTATCGGGATAGTTGTCCTTGGACGCCATGCCTTCGATAATGACTACGTACTTGATGTCCTGCCCGGCGTACTTGGTTTTGAGCGTGTCGATGAGGTTGCTGATGGATTTTCCGACATTGACCAGATATTGAACGTCATTATTCCGAATGACGTCGCTCTTTTGGGCAAACTGAATGTTCTGCACCAGCGAAAAACGCTTATAGACGGAGTCGTAAGCAAAATATTTGCGGGGCAGTTCCTTGACGGCGGCCTGCACTTCCTTGATTTTGTTGAGCTGCTGCTGCGTAACGCGCTGCTGGTTGGTGAGTTTCAGATAGGTCAGCACGTACAGCACCAGCATGATGAAGAAAAGACTCGTCATCAGGTCGGCGAAGCTGGGCCAGAAAAAACCGGAGTTTTGGGATTTCATGCGCGGTTATTTTCCCGAAACCAGACGTTTGAGACGCGCCCCGAACTTGCGTTTCGCGCGGTCTTCCTCGGTCTTTTGCAGCAGTTCCAGCAAAGTAGCCATCTTGCCATTGAGCTGGTCGAGACGCTGTCGGGTACTTTCGCTCTGCGACGTCGCGCTGTCCTTAAATTGCGAGACTTCCTGCGTGATGGTGGACAAGTGACGCAAATTATGCAGGCTATTCTGACTGCCCGATAGGGCCATCCGCAGCGACTCGGCTTCGTCCACGGCGTGTTGCTTCACGGCTTCGCTGGAATTGAGGATGTGCTGCTGCAAATCTTTGAAAGAATCAGAGATGGCGTGGCCCACATCGGCCACGGTGTTAGCCGTGAATTCTTTGTGTTGTTCCAGGTTTTCCAAATGACCCGTCACGAAATTGATGATCTGCTGACTCTGATCCAGCTTATTACTTAAATTATCGGCAATCGTTTTGAAGTTATCCGTCCGTTCCAACAGTTGATTCGTCCGGTCTACAATGCGCTCGGAGTTGGTCACGAAGGCGTTGACGTTCATCATCGAGCCGTTGAACTTCTCAAACTGCTTCACCGATTGCTCTAACTGCTGCAGTACCGTGAGGTTGTACTGCGTCATTTCCGACACCTTCATTTTGTCGATGGATTCTAAAAGATCGCGCTGCGCCAAAACGGTCTTGGTATTAGACGCAAAGATGCCCGAGAGGTCTTTCAGATTGTCCGTAAACTCGCCGTTGAATTTCATCAGGTTGCGCTGCAAAGATTCCAGCGTCGCCGATAAGCCCTGGTTGATAATCGGTAGCAACTCCACCTGCATAAAGGTGTAAAACTCATTCTTCCGCGCCTCCACCAAGGTTCGTGATCCTTTGAAGCTACCTCCTGAATTAAAAATGGTGAGTGCTAAACCCGTAAAGCTGGCGATCATGGCAATTTTTACGCCACCAATCAGCGACGAAATCCCGTCGTTGAGCAGCAGGTTATTGGTCTCCGTATCCACCGCCACGGCCATATCCGGCATACTGAACAGGCCAATCACAATGCCGAGCATCGTACCCATCAAACCCAGATACAGCGGCACGCTAATGGAAAGATTAATGTCTTCCTCCACCGCGCTGACGTTCCGCTCCACGATGTCTTTCATCAAACTGAAATCCGACGACGCGCCCCGGTTGCGGATGAGGTAGTTGTTGAGCGAGAAGAGGATGTTGGCAAAAATCGGGTTCGCCCTGGCCTTGCTGTCGATAATGTTGACCTGCGTCTTGGGCGGCGTAGGTTCCTGCACCGGCTCTTCGGCGTCTTCAAAAAGGTTGGCTGTCGGATGAGGTACTTCCGGCTCGTAAGCGTCCGCTGCTTCCAGGTACATACTCGACGCGCCTTGATACTTCCCCTGAAATTTTCCGATGTTTTCCAGAATCACCCGTGGCGAAAGCCGCTCCAAATCCAGCAGGAAGAGGCGGATTTTTGTCACGCTCAGCTCCTCCGGCTTTGGAATGATATTTCGGAAAACGCTGATCTGACGGCGGGTGCGGAAAAAGACGATGAACTGAATAAAAATGATGATCCCGATCAGAAATACTTCAAAAATCTCAACTCTCATACCGGATGCGGGCTTTTTGGGTGACCTTCCATTTGTCGCCGACCAGTTCGGCGATGCCGGGTTCTACGGTATATATTTTGCGGGCTTTGGGATCGAAGGCGTTCGACGCATCGCAAACGGGGTCGATGTTTTTGTCGGGATAAGCCAACGCTAGTCGCACCGATGCTTCGTGTTCGTCGATTTTAAATTTAGCCTGGTTCTCTTTCGTGTTTTGAAATTTATAAATCGACGCGCCTTCTTTGTAAGAAGGACTGGTTGAGCTATTGTTGAAACTTCCATCGGAATTGGGCGTGGAGAGATAGAAGTTTTGGATCGCTTTCTCCGGTTGGGGCGCGGGAGCAGGAATTGGTGCAGATACCTGCGCCGGAGCCGATTTTGCCGTCGGCTCCGGCGTGCCGGATTTAGTGATTTCCATCGGCACACTTGCACTCAGTATCTTGCTTTGCAGCGTTCTGAATTCTTGCCTGAGTTTCGACACGCTATCTTCCAGCATATTGACTCTGCTTCTCAGCCGGTCAACCTCGCTATCCCTGTCTCTTGAACTACCGTATGCAGCCATCGCTGAATATCAATTTAGATTTTAACTATTTACGGGCGTCAATTCCCCCAACTGCTTCGACAAATGATTGATCGCGCCGATGATGGGATAGAAAAACAGCGTCTCCTCGATTTCCTTCTCATCCGAGCGCACTTCGTCCATGCGCTTGGTGTATTCCAGCCCCTCGGCCAGGTAATCCCGCAGGTGACGATTAAGGTTATTTTTGAAAATCTCCAGTCCGCTGTACGACACGCCGAAGTTATCCGAGAAACTCATCTTCTTGTCCAGCTCAAGGAACATTCGGTTAAAGTCGGCCACGTAATCCGTAATTTCCGTCTGTACTTCGTCGGTCAAGTCCGCGTAGCGAAGGCGGGTAATCGATTCGTCTTCCAGGCCCGTCAGGATGGCTTTGATCTTCTTTATATTGATGTTCAAATCCTCGGGATCGGTCATCAGGCCACCTTTGCAGGTCAGTTCTTTTGGAATGTCCTTTTCGGCTTTGATTACCAAATCTTCCGCGCCAAATTCTTTCTCGAAAACCTCCGCAAAAATGAGTTCGGAGAATTCCGAAAGCGTCCGCTGATTGCGGGTGATGATGCTCAGGATCTTGGAACCCGTCCCGCTGAATACGATATTTTTGGGCAATTCGGTATCTGGCAATTTCGTCTTCATCAATTGCGCCACGTGGTAGATAATGGCGGAATAGAAGTAGAGAAAGACAATCTTGTAATCGCTATCCTGCGCCAACAAAGCATTGAACGAAAACATGTTGGCGTCCCGAATGCGGTAGTTCTTTTCGAGCGAAAAGATAAACGCGATGATGTCCTCCGACTTGTTTTTGTCCTTAATCGAATCGAGGACTTTCATCAGATCGTACTGCTTGTTGGCACTCAGCAAGTTCTCGTAATGCGCCGAGTATTTCTTGATCAGGCCGTGCGAAGAGGCACCGAATTCGTAGAAGCCATCGCCAAAAATCGCGTTGGCCGCAAATTTGAACGACGACAGCAAAATCGGTTTGCTCGACTTGAAAACCACCACGTCCGACGTGCCGCCCCCGATGTCGATCGACACCACGGGCGAGAAAGTCCCGCCGGGTAGTTGACCCGTGTTTTTGTAATAATAAAAAGGCGCGAGCGACTCGCTGATGCCGTAGGGCGCGTTGGTGGCGTTAAAGTACTTTTGGTACAAATCCTTAATCAGCCCCTCCATGCTATCCTTCCGGTTGTTGGTCATGCTGCTCGGGTAAAACCACACCAGCTTCGTCTCGGTCAGGTTGCCGCCGTTGCGCAGTACTTTGTTACGCATTAACAGCAGCAGCGTCTCGAAGTACGCCCGAATGCGCTTCGTATTGCCGGGTTCTACTTTGGCCCATTTTAGGTTCGACTTGATTTCGTTGACGCCATCGTGCGTTTTCTCGTAAGTGAAGGGTATGTTGAAATCCGCCAGACTGTTGGTTTCCTTGTTCAGATCCAGATCCTTGCCCTCGCCCGATACCGTCCGCGTCGGGAACTTGAAGCGGTTGCCACCGCCCAATTGCTCCGGCAGAAATTCGTAGTCCACGAACTCGCGGATGGCGATGGCACCCGAGCCTCCGAAGTCCTCGCTCGTTTTGGCCGAGTCGAAGAGCGTGGCGATCTGCATATCCTCCACCGTGATGTCGAGGGCTTTGGGCGCCGAGGCACCCGCCTTGTACTCAATGTGGGTGTTGGTCGTGCCAAAATCCAGCGCGAAGGTGAACACCGTGTTGCCGTTCTGGAAGTGCGGCCACTTCGGAATCACGACCCCGCCCATGTCGGTTTGGCCCGTGTCCTGCACATAGATGTAGTCGAACTCCTTGTCCAGCACATAGTATTGCGTGGTGGCGTCGGCGGCCTGCTTGCGGGTGCGCTTGCGCGGCTTGCCCGAGCCCGCCGTTTCCTCGTTGACGATCGGAATCGGGACGTTGGCGCGTTGGTGGAAAAACTGCAGCGCGTACTCGGAGTTTTTGAATACGCCCGCCACGTTGCGGTCGATGACCTGCACGCGATAGGGCGAGGCGATGTCCGGCAGGTTGGTTTTGACGAAGGGGTAGAGCGTCAGCCCGACCTGCTGCTCCACGACCACGCCTTTGTTAGCAGCTTCTTCCGGCTTGGTAATCTGGTGTTCGAGCGACTGGTAATACGTCCGCTCGAAGGCGATGGACTCGCCCTCTTTCATGATCGGAATCCGCAGCGTGACCCGCACGCTGCCCGCCACGCCCTGCGTCATCTCGATGCTGGGTTTGCCCGCGCCGCCACCCAGCAAATCGTTGGGCGTGAAGTAGTCGAAAAACTGTTTTTTCAGCGGCAGCAAAAAGCCCTTGGAGTCATCGCCGACTTCGGTGTTCACATTCCCGTCGAAAAATTTTTCCTTATTAATCGGATAAACGAGCCGAATCAGGTAGGGTTCCAGGAAGTCGCTGACCGTCAGGTACGGGTACTGAATCCGCGCGCCGGGCAGACTTCGTTTTTCCAGCGTTGCCTCGTCGGCGTAGGGGACTTCCACGCCATGATCCCAATTGTCGTTGACGTAGCGCAGCCGCTTATTGAAGTTGTTTTGCAGCACCAGCGGCGTTTGCCCGGTCAGGGTTTTGGTAGAAGCGATACGGAAATCACTTTCCGCAATCGACCCCAGAATATCTTCTTTCTTGCGCTTGCGCAGCGGCACGCCCAGCACCTCGATGATGTCGCCCGCCTTGCCCGAATCCAATTCCGAGTAGTTGATCTCGAAATCAGCGGGTTTGAGATTTTTGATCTCTTCGTAAAGCGCATGGTTTTTCTTATCAAGAATCGCCAAGTTCTTGTCCAGATAGTCGCTCATGACTTTCATCCGACTGGCCAACAGCGTATTGGCCCGGAACATATGGTGCACATATTTCTGAAAATCCACTTCCCGTTCGTACAGCGGAATGTAATTGTGGTCAAACAGGAAGTCGTTCTTGGTGAGCTTGATTTGGGCGTGCGTGAGGTCGTTGGCCGTTGGAAAAAACAACGTGGCGGGCGACGTGCAGCCGATAATCTTATGGTTGAATTCCAGAATGTACAGCCGCCGCAGCAGGTCGAAATTGTACGATTCCTTATCCTGCTGCAAGTATAGTTCCAGCGTTTCGGCCAGACGGCGGTGCGCGTCGGACGAGGCTTTCATCTTGGCGATCTCGGCGTCCTTATCCCACACGATAATGCGCAAATTCTCCCGCAAGCTGTCGCTGTTGAAAATCATCTCGGCCAGATCCAGCGTGTCCGACACTAGCTTCTCGTCCGAACGGCCCGCCAGCACGTTGCCGTTGCTGTTACCCGCTTTCAGTTCAGCCGTTTTGTTGATGTTGCGGAAAGCCGTCTTCGCCAAATCGATCCGCGCAAACGGACTCGGAATGGCGGGCGAGAGCGTTTCGCCGCTACCGCCTTCGGGATCTTTGATGGACTCGATTTCCTTGTCGGAGTAGGCGTCGGAAGAGAACCAATCCTTGCCGCCCCGGTTGGTATGGCCGAATATCTTGCTCATTTTTTAGGTATTAGGTTGCTTAAGATTTGTAAGATTTGACAACTTTTAAAAAGTTGTCAAATCTTACAAATCTTGTCCAAATAGGCATAATCCTTAAAATTTATTTCTTAAATCCAAACTTCTCCGTCAGGATTTCTTCGGTAGTGTCGTAAAACAACTTGATGATTTTCTGCTCCGCCGAGGGGAACGTTTTGCCCTTGGACTGCTTGCTGAGGCCGTCGTCGTAGTAGGCGTAGTCGACTTTCTTATCGAACCAGCCCGACTTCACGGTCTTGTCCACGACCAGCGAGTCGATGGTACTATTCAGGTTGAAGGGCGTAAAGCCGCGCCGATTGCTCGACATTTCTTTGAGCCAATTACCAAAGCCAGTCATAAACTCAGAAAGATTGGTGCGGTAAAACGAATCGCTCAGGAAGGCGCGGTCGATGGTAGGCGCGTCGTTGCTCCACGCCTGTTTTTCGATGGATTCGTTCAGCCGCTCGTCCAGGAATTTTTTGAACAGCGCAAATTGCGACAGCCGCAGACTGATTTTGTATTCGGTATTATCTTCAAAATCCGAAAACTTGAAATCAGCCGAATCGTTTTTCATACCGAATTCTTTATAAATCGGCTTTACTGCTTTGCCGCCCGCCGATTCCAGATCGCGATCCGGCATTTCCAGAAAGTCGATCACGGACAGCGCCGACACCATTTCGATGAAGTGCGCGTCGTTTTTCTGTCCCTCATTGCCCGCGTCGTTCTTGTAGGGCTTGCCGCTGTAATCGTCGTTGATGTAGTACAGCGCGTTCACCGAATTGTTGCCCGTGACGTTGTCCTTATAGTAATAGAGCGCGGCCTTGGTCTTGGCAATGAAGTCCGACTTCTGGATCGGGCTGTTGGGATCTTTTTCGATGTTGAAATAGGGTAACACCGTAATCGCCCCGATCTTGGCATTTTGCAAAAAGCCCTTGCCGTCGATGTTGCGGTTGTTCATCGCGTCGCGGATGTTTTTCAAGATCGTCGGGAAACCCGCCGCGCCCGTACCGCCAAAGATGGAACTGATGATGAAAATCCGGTCGTCGGCGTTGAAATTGGAAGCCACTTCCTTGAACTCTTCCGAGTCCTTGAACTGGTTGAGCACCACGCTGCCGATGTTGGGATTACCCACGAAACCGATGTCCATCTCCACGTCCAGCAGGTTCACCTCCTCATCGCGCTTGTTGATCGATTTCCCCGAAAACAGAATATCGGCCAGCGCCCGATTCGGCTCGCTGAGTTGCGCGAAATCGATGTAGTCCTTGAACTGCGTGTTGGCGACTTCCTGCAAATTAAAGGTAAAACTCCCCGAAAGGCGGTTTTGCGACGTTACCAGCTTGTCGAGCGTGGTGATGCGCGTTCCGAAAAATCCGCTATCCGCTCCCGCCCGCTCGGCGATGGCCTGGTAGTTTTCCAGCATCCGCGCCGTGCGCTTCAAGTCCTCGTTGGACTTGTGCGGGTCGATGATAATGGGGACGATTTCAAATTCCGTGTCAGAATTTGGCTTCACGCCAGCGGCTAACAACATCGTCAGGGATTTCAGTACCCTTGAACCAGTGCCACCGATGGCGAAGATGAATAAGCGGGCCATGTTTTTTAGATATAAGATAAGAGTTATTAGATATGAGATGTTAGGTGCAAAACTTGATTGCATTTCTCTCTGGTGAAATGCTCTCTCATAATTCATATCTAATATCTCATATCTAAATTACGGCTTCCAAAAAGTTGTATGCCGACAATTGGTACTTTTTGACCGCAGGGCTGGAATGCTGCTAACGATAACGAACAAAATCAAACTCCAAAGTGCATTCGAAAAGCCGAAACCGACGCAATCCGAGACATTTAATTTCAGTTGATTACAAAAGTCGCCGTCCTGAATATCATTGTACGGAATGCCAAAGGCGATGAGGAAATTCAGCAGAACGAGACCGAGGGCAAACAGCCACCAATGCTTGGCCTTGTTGTAGCGCGAGCTGTCGATGATATAGTACTGCAGCGCGAAAGTCAGGATTGTGGTCACGACCATAATCCAACCCACGTAGCTATACCAGGGCGTGGCGATGTAGTTGGTGCAGGTGACGTCGAAGCCACGCAGGTGGTCACCCATATCCTTGGAATAGAACGGAATCAGTCCGAACCACTCGTATATTTTGGCAAATACTTCTTGCATGGGGTTTACTTTTTAATCGTTAGAGGGATGGTGTACAACGGATTGGCTTGTGATCTTGGATAAAAGGCGTCGCTCACCCCTTCAACCAAGTAGCTGAGGCCAAAGGTCTTGCTGGTTTCTTGCGCGGTGGTTTCGATTTGGGTATCGTCCTCCGACGAGGAATTGTACACCCATCCAGGCACTTTACCAACGACGTCAATGGTCAGTTTTTCGTCTTTCAAATCAGTCGTTCGCAAAGTCAGCACGTGAGTAAAGCTATTGAGCGATACGTCGTTGCGGTCGGCGATGGGCTTGGCTTTCAGGCTATATTGCGTGTTGCTGATTTTGTAATTGGTGCTGTCCAGGAAATAGCTTTCGTCCTGCATCCCCTTGGCAAAATTTACGGCCAGGCTAAACTCGAACACGCCCCTGTTGCGGTCGTCGCGGGCGGCTTTCGCGTCGGTGATGACACCCTTCACCAAAGATTTGGCGTCAAAACTACCGATTTTTGGACTATACAAAATTTTGAATGGCGGCTGCACGGCTTCGCTGCCAGACTGAATGACTAGTTTATTCTTGAAACCGTTGCGGGTTTGTTCCAGAATTTTGGCATCCAGCACACTTTGGATTTGCCCAGCGGTGCCGATCAGCCACACGTAATAGGGCCGCTCGGTGGCGAGTCGCGCGTGGGGCTTGTCATTGCGATCGTAATAGGTGCCTTCAAACTGCGCCTGCCCTTGCAAAATCGCGACTGATAAATTTGGGTCGCTTCGCCGCGCGGCCACGAATTCGCTGCGGATTTGGGAGCGCTGCCCTTCCAGGTACCGCACCGCGTCTTTACCGCCGGGCGAGAAAACAAAGTCGGAAATCAGCACCGAAAGCTCGCCGGATTTTTGCTGATTAAGAATTTGGCTTAAAATTTCACCAATATCAGAACTACCGCGCTTACCGCCCTGCGTTTTAAAATTACCGCGATTCAGGTTTTGGTAAAAATCCGAAACGTCGGTTTTCGAAGCAGCGGCTTTGACTGGAATAATGGTCGAGTTGATGTAGTTGAGGTCCAGCGTATCCGTGGCTGGAAAATTCTCCAGGTTCGTCAGCAGATCGAGCATCGTGGCCTTGAAAGCTGTGGAGTTAGCATCGACGTAGCCGTCCATACTGGCCGAATTTTCCAGAAATACGCTGACGTTGAATTTATTGGTCAGAGCCGATCCCACACCGGGTTGCCAGATGTCCGCTACGCCCACCTCGATCTGCTCACGGGCAAAGCGCTTAGCCAAATAGTCGGCTAATTTAGCGTAGTCTATTTCCCCACTTTCATTCTTGAACGGACGAAAACCCCGGTCGTCCGAGTTTTTCGCGGTTTCAGCCAAGATTTCAAATTCTTCCTGGCTGATGCTATTGTCGTTCTTGGCAAAATTTGAGGCTTGTTCGTTGAACTTGTCAAATTCGGTTTCGCATGAGGTCAGTAAGAATAGGGCACATAGGAGGGAGAAGAGGACGGTGAATTTCATTTATTCAAATTTTTGCCCCTAATATAGGATGCTGAAACGGCTTTCGGATAAATTAATTTGTCCAGCACACTCATTACCTGGATAACTGGCGTGGCTCACGGGCGAATTATAGACATTCTTTGAAACGTCCCGGCTGCCAGGTTATTCTAGTAAACCAAAAATCTGTGCAGTCTTTCACAAAAAAGCCCGACCACATAGCGCGATCAGGCTTTCCCTAAAAAAATCATACTTCAAACTTCCTCCGCCAGCAGCTTTATCTTCTGCAAAGCCCGCTCCCAGGAGAGCGACATGGAGTCGAAATATTCCGGTAGGATGTCCGCCCTTATGCTGAGCTCCGTTTGGCCTTCCTTATCGGTGATGAGGTAGGTTTCCTCACCGCCTTTCACGCTCATGGCGTCATGGCTGGTGTAATCTTCCTCACCGCCAAAGACGATGCCCTGGTATTCGACCGAAAACATATTCAAAGGCTCGTTCACGAGGATTTCCCCTATTAAACCACCACCGCTAAGGTCGGCGAACGTTATTTTACTTCCTTCCTCCCAGGTAGTTTCGGGACGGGCACCGAAGCTAAATTCACCGTACCACTGCGGCGCAAAATCATCACTGGTCAGTATTTCCCAAACTCTTTTTCTCGAAGCGGCAATCTCAATCGCTTTTTCAATGGTTTGCAGTTTCATTGCTAGTTGCGTAGGCATGGGTAATTGAAGTTTTCTTGTTGTGAGGGAAACTAACGGGGTGGAAAATGTCGAAAAGCAATCGAATAAATATTGCAGTTGTGTTATAGCAAGGGCCGAATTACGAGATTTTTATAATACAATACAAATATATGTTAAAAATATGTGCTACTTATTGTAATCTTCCCATTCGTCGATGTCCGTGAGGGGTTCGAGCAAGGCGAAGCTAATTTTGTTTTGGGTTAGCACCGCCGTGGTTTTGTTCATGAGTTCGGGTTGGCTCCACGGCTTATCGTCGAATATTTTTTCGTATAAAAGATTCATACCCAGCAGATAGTAACCCCCATCGGTAGAGGGGCCAAGTACCACATCATGCCGTTGGAGTTGTTGGAAAGCCGCTTGCAGATGATGCGGCTTCAAATCCAGACAGTCACTGCCGATGATCACGACGCGGTCGGCCCCGAGTGCGAATTGCTCACTGAAAGCCTGCTTCATGCGGTCGCCGAGGTCGCCATCCTGCGGCTGTATAGCTTTCTGCCAGCCGTTCCACAAATCGTCCTCATTGATGTAATCGCCATAATACACCGTTTTGGTGTAGTCCGTGGCGGGCAGTGCCTCGGCTACATCGCGGGTATATTGCAGGAGTTCGCGGTAAATTTCGACGGCTTTCGGATGGCCGACCGTTTTGGCGATGCGGGTTTTTACTTTTCCTTCAATGGGGTTTTTTACAAAAATAATCAGGGAGGGGAGCATAATTCGTAGTTTTGCGTTTTAACGATCAGGAAAACAACAACACGACTTATGCCCAAAAAGATTATTTTTTCCGAAAAAGCCCCCGCACCCATCGGGCCTTACAGTCAGGCCGTCATGGTCAACGATACGCTCTATGTTTCGGGCCAGATTGCTTTCGAGGAATCACAGGGTGGCGATGTCAAGAAAGAAGCGAAGCAGGTCATGGAAAACATCGGCCATATCCTTACCGCCGCCGGACTGACTTACGATCACATCGTCAAATCCAGCATTTTCCTTAAAAACATGGATGCCTTTGTGCTGGTTAACGAGGTCTATGGCTCCTACTTTAAAAACGAGCCGCCCGCCCGCGAAACCGTGCAGGTAGCGAAGCTGCCGAAGGATGTGAACGTGGAGATTTCGGTGATAGCGGTTCTGTAGGCTTTTGGCGAAGCATTTAACCTAATACCTAATAACCTAACACCTAATAACCTAAATGCAAGATCAACAAGTACGCGTGCGATTCGCGCCTAGCCCCACGGGGCCGCTTCACGCGGGCGGGGTGCGGACGGCGCTCTATAATTACCTCTTTGCCCGGCAGACGGGCGGCAAGATGCTGTTGCGCATCGAGGACACCGACCAGGCACGCTACGTGCCGGGAGCGGAAGCTTACATTCAGGAGGCTCTGGCGTGGCTGGGGATTTCCATCGACGAAGGGCCTAGCGTGGGCGGGCCGCACGCGCCCTACCGACAGTCGGAGCGGAAAGGAATGTACCGTGAGTACGCCGAGAAGCTGGTGATGGAAGGCAAGGCCTACTACGCTTTCGACACGCCCGAGGAGCTGGACGCCATGCGCAAGCGGCTGGAAGAAGCCAAAGTACCCGCCGCGCAGTACAACGCCATCACGCGCTTGCAGATGAGCAATTCGCTCACGCTGGATGTCGCCGAAACCAAGAAACGCCTGGAAAGCGGCGAGCCTTATGTGATCAGGATGCGGGTGCAGCCCAAGGACGACATCCGCTTCAACGACCTCATTCGGGGTTGGGTCGTGGTGCATTCGTCGCAGCTCGACGATAAGGTATTGCTCAAATCCGACGGCATGCCGACCTACCACCTGGCCAACATCGTGGACGATCACCTGATGGGCATTACCCACGTGATTCGCGGCGAGGAGTGGCTGCCCTCGGCCCCGATGCACGTTTTGCTGTATCGTTACCTGGGTTGGGAGGCCACGATGCCGCAGTTTGCACACCTTCCTTTGCTCTTGAAACCCGACGGCAACGGCAAGCTCTCCAAGCGCGATGCCGACCTGGGCGGCTTCCCGATTTTCCCGCTCCAATGGACCGATCCCAAAACGGGCGAAGCCGCCAAAGGCTTCCGCGAGGAGGGCTATTATCCCGAAGCCACGGCCAACTTCCTGGCGCTGCTGGGCTGGAACGCGGGAACCGAGCAGGAAATTTTTTCGATGGACGAACTCATCGAGGCATTCAGCTTCGAGCGCGTCCATAAATCAGGGGCAAAGTTCGATATTCAGAAGGGGATGTGGTTCAACCAGCAGTACCTGAAAGAGAAAGACGACCACACCATGGCGGCACAGGTACAGCCGCTCTTTGCCAAAAAAGGTATCGAAATTTCGGACGAACAGGCGATCCAAATCGTGCATCTGCTGAAAGACCGCGTCCACTTTGTGCACGAAATCGTGGACGAGTCCGCCTTCCTGTTTTCGGCTCCCGAAAGCTACGACCCCGACATCGTGAGCAAGAAATGGAACGACGACGCCCGGCGAAGCATCGCCGCGATCGCCGACGCCCTCGATGCTTACAGTGGTGAGTATTCGGCTGAAAGCATCAAGCACACCATAGCCGAAACAATGGAAGCGGTGGGTATCAAGATGGGAAAAATCATGCAAATGCTGCGGGTGGCCGTGACGGGTTCCGGTACCGGTCCCGACCTCATGGTTACGATGGAGATTTTGGGGAAAGAAGAAGTCGTTCGTCGCTTGCGACGGGCGGTGGAAATTTTGTAATTTGTAAGCATCTGTGAAATTTTTGTTTGTATATTTGTAATGAAAAAATAACAAATCAAGAGAAATAATGCAGGAGATCGTACAAAATTATAAGAACCTGCGCCAGAATATCGGGTTCCTTATTCAGAAGTCGGGGTATAAAAATGTGTATTTGGCTGAAAAGCTTGGAATACCCGCCACCAACTTCTCTGTCAAGAAGAAACGCGGTTCCTGGTCGGTCGATGAGATTGAAAAGATCGTGGCTATCATCGACAACGAGGAGTTGGAGGATTTCCTGATGGTCAAGCTGATGGATGAAGAATTGGAGTCGCCTGAGCCTAGCTTATCTGTCGATGAGTTTAAACGGCGAATGGGATGGTAGTTGAGATCCGACCGAGGTTTGAAAAGGAATTGCGTAAAACACCCCAATACATTCAGGCGGAAGCTTGGGCAGTAGTTGAGAAGTTGGCAGCGGCTAAATCGCTGGAAAAGTCGGGCGTAGATTACAAGAAGTTGAAGGGCCAAAAGAAAGGTCAGGGCTATTACCGAATTAGGGTGGGTGACTACCGAATCGGCATTCAATACCTGCATCCTGACGTCGTCGTGATTACGATTCTTGCGCGCGGCAGCGCCTTTGACAAGTTTCCGCCAAAGTAGACCCAAATCAAATCCTGCTTCCTTGTACTTACTCAGATTAGCCAATCAAACGTTCATAAGTACCGCTCAATAGAAGAACCTTGCCATTTTCGGCAAGGTTCTTTACATTGGTAGCCGTTAGACTTTCAGCCGTCGGCTGATCGGCAACTATTCATTGTTCATCATTCATTCTTCATTCAATAAAGTGGCCAAGAAAAAACAACATGACCCCAACGAGCCGGAAGTCGAGAAGCCCCGCGTTCACAAAGACCTCGAAGGCTTCGATATCCAAATAAACTCCTTCGGCGAAATCACCACGAGCTTCGACATGGACCGCGTCAACGAGTTCCTGAACAAGAACGTGGATGACAAAAAACTCCGTGACCGCGAGGATATTCCGGGAAGAAAAAAACGTAAGAAAAAGCGGAAGAGCTCGGAGGAGGAATAGGGGTGTTTATTTGTGTAATTGTTGAATCGTGTAACTGATGTTGAATTGTTCTTATGTTTATTTGTTCAAGGTCTTGGGGACAAATAATCATGATTGTATGAATCGGCAGACACTCTTACACGAGATTTGACAATTACCCATCAAAACAAATAGACATCAATTACACAGTTCAACAATTACACGATTACACAACAACTATGACTTCACACGAAATAGACTACAAAATCATTGGCGAGGACATCCAGGTAGTGGAGGTCGAACTCGACCCGAACGAAACCGTCATCGCCGAGGCCGGTGCCATGCTCTACATGGAGGATGGCCTGCAATTCGAGACCAAAATGGGCGATGGCTCGGAGGCGAACCAAAGCATCATGGGCAAGATTTTCCAGGCCGGGACAAGGCTCATTACCGGAGAATCGCTGTTCATGACGCACTTCACCAACCGGGGCGTCGGCAAAAGGAAAGTGGCCTTCGCGGCTCCCTATCCCGGTACCATCATGCCAATCGACCTCGGCAAGATTTCCGGCAATGAACTCATTGTGCAAAAGGACGGCTTTTTGTGCGCGGCTTTGGGCACAAGCATGAAAATCCACTTTAACCAGCGCATTGGCTCCGGCTTGTTCGGGGGCGAGGGTTTTATTCTGCAAAAGCTACGCGGCGACGGCATGGCGTTCGTTCACGCGGGTGGCGTGATGATGGAGCGGCAGCTTAACAACGAGATGCTGCGCGTGGATACGGGCTGCGTCGTCGGCTTCGAGCCGAGCGTCAGCTTCGATATTCAGCGGGCGGGCGGCCTTAAATCGATGGTCTTTGGTGGCGAAGGCATGTTCCTGGCTACCCTGCGCGGCACTGGAAAAGTCTATCTGCAGTCCATGCCGATCTCGAAGCTCATCGACCGGCTATCACCCCGTGGTGGCAACGCCAAGAAGGAGAGCGGCTCGGTTCTGGGTGGCCTCGGAGATTTGTTCGAGGGGTAAGAAAACCGCCTGTCCGGTCAAAAGGGAGATTTATCCGGCAAACGCCCAGAAAAGTCCGGTTTTCTTCGTAAATTGAAAACGCATTTGTTTGCCAGGCGGGAGTCTTCCAAAGCGGAGACTCCCGCTTCTTATTCTTTCCAATTTAACCTACTATCAATATGTTTTTTATTGTCATCGGCCTGCTCCTATTGGTGGCGGGCTTTGCTATCAATACGCCTTCGATGCCCGTGTCGCAGTATTCGCGGCCCGTCAAAATCGCGGGTATCGTCATTGCGATCATTGGCGCACTCACCGCCAGCGTTCGGCAAATCGACGCGGGTACCATCGGCATCCAATCGCTGTTCGGAAAAGTAAATAACAACATTCTGGAAAACGGTCTGAACTTCGTCAATCCGTTGATCGATGTGTATGTTTTCGACACCAAAACCCAGAACTATACCATGTCGGCGATGGCCGCCGAAGGTGAACAGGCGGGCGACGACGCCATTCGGGTGCTGTCGGCCGACGGGCTGGAAGTAGTCATCGACCTCACCGTGCTTTACAAGATTCTGCCCAGCGAGGCCCCGAACATTTACCGGGAAATCGGCCGCGATTATAAGGACAAGATCGTGCGCCCCGTCACCCGGACGCGTATCCGCGACAACGCCGTTTATTACGATGCCGTGTCGCTTTACTCCAAGAAGCGGGATGAATTCCAGGATCGCATCTATAAGACCATCGCCAAGGATTTTAAGGATCGCGGACTGGTACTCGAGCAACTCCTGATTAGAAACATCAATCTGCCCGAATCGGTTAAGAAAGCCATCGAGTCGAAAATCAATGCTGAACAGGAAGCACAAAAGATGGAATTTGTCCTGCAAAAGGAACAGCAGGAAGCCGAGCGTAAGCGCGTGGAAGCCAAGGGTATCTCCGACTATCAGACCATCATCGCCAGCAGCCTGACCGACCGTCAGTTGCAGTACGAGATGATCAACGCCCAAAAAGAACTCGCTAAATCGCCCAATTCCAAGGTCGTCATCATGGGCGGCGGCAAGGGCGGCGTACCGTTTATTCTAGGCAACAACTGAGCTACGGAGATTAGGAATTGAACCAACCGGCAGGGATGAGGCCACAGCGCCTTATCCCTTTTTCTTTGCTATTACCTCTCCTCCTTTTCTCCTTTCCTCCCCTCCTGCTTCCTTAGAAAAGCCCCCAACCCCGCCAAATCATCCGTCCCGATGTAGTCCACACCCAGCTCTTTCAGCGTTTGGTAGCCAAGATCGGTATTCGGTGTAGCCCACAGGCGCACCAGTCTCTTCTGGGCGTGTTGCAGTTCGACAAAAGTCTTGATGCGACTGCGCATTTCTTGGTTCAGCGGTTGCTGACCGTTCCAGTACTTGCCGAAGCTGAGGATGCTGCTGCTGACGAGAACCACGTAGGAAGAAGCGTTTTTGGGATAAATCAAGTCCTTGCGTCCGTCAAAAGTGAAGAGCTTGTCCTGGGCAAACATCTCTTCGGGCGGTGGCATTTCGCCGCTAATGACAATTCTGACGTGTTGTAATTTTTTGCGGTGGGGCGCGAAAAGCTTCTGCAGGGCCATCAGCGTGGAAGGTCCCGTGTTTTTGATGTCGATCAGCAGTTGCAGCTTCCTACGCTTCGGATAGGGAAAGCCCTTGTTTTCGCTTATTTTTCGTAAAAGAGGTTCCAGGTAAAGTGCCTTCAAAGTGCGTTCCGGCCGGATATCTTCCTGATTGTGGGCAACGTACAGTACGCCTTCCTGCAAAAAAACATCCGCCTCGATGGAGCCGAAGCCAAGCTCATGAGCGGCCTGAAAGGGCCTTGCCTGCTCGTAATCGTTGTGCGAATGGGCGTTGGCGACCGTGTAAATGGCAGGTTGCGCACGAGCGGCCATAGGAAGGTGAGCCAGCAGAAAACCAACCCACAGAAAGACCCGAACGACATTCATATTTTTGGAACCCATGGTACAGAACCTTGTTCTTTGATGAGGAGAAATCTTGTGGGCCACCTAAGCAACCTGAATCTTATTTCTGGCTACTTAGCCGTACTTTTGTTCAATTGTGCTAATTTAAGGCAATGAAACGGTTGAACCCGCCGAACCAGCAGAATAATCCCGAAAAATATGAGCAAGCAAGCAACTTACCCTCCTGCCGTTGCGTACCACATAAAAGACCTAAAGCATGTCCGAGCATAACTCCGCCGCTATACTTGAACTGCTCGACGGATGTTTGAAAGGAAACCGTCGTAGCCAAGAATTGCTTTACAAGCAATATTATGGCTACGCCATGAAGCTTTGCATGAAGTACGCACGCAGCCATGACGAAGCCCAGGAAATATTGAACGACGGATTTTTTAAAGTATTTACCAAACTCGAAACCTTCGACCAAAAACGCCCTTTCAAAACGTGGATGGGGCGCGTAATGATCAACACTGCCCTGGATCAGTACCGCCGCGAAGCCAAACACCAGGTATACGAAGACATCCGATCGGCCGAAAATACGGTGGCGGTCGACGAAACGGCTGTGGGCCGGATGGCTCACCAGGAATTGCTCGAGCTGGTACAAAGACTGCCGCCCGCCTACCGCACGGTTTTCAGCCTGGTGGTGCTGGACGGCTACACGCACGAGAACGTTGCCGATGAGCTGGGTATCTCGGTGGGGGCTTCTAAATCTAATTTGTCAAGAGCGCGAGGAAAGTTGAGAGAAATGTTAGCACAAGTAAGCAGGCAAGAACATGAAAGAATTGTCCGATGATGAACTGGACAAGCTCTTCCGTGCATCCGCCGAAGAGTTTGAACCCACGTACCAGCCCAACGGCTGGGAAGACCTGCGCCGCCGCCTCGACGGGGCCGATGGCGTGGCGGGTGGCGGGTGGTTGAGGAGTGCGACCCCCTGGATAGCAGGCCTATTGCTACTGCTGTTGGCGGGGACGGGCATCTATTACTGGGGTGCGGGAGCCGGTTCTTTGAAGAAAGAAGGCGAAACCATAATGTCCTCAGCAACCGAAGCACCGAATGACGGGGAGCGTACAATTAGTAAAAAGACCGAAGCTGACGATTCACAGACAGCGCTTTTTTCTCGTCCCGAACAGCCAACTGTTGCGGATGAGCAGACAGGTAACGAGCCAAGAGCAAATGCGCTCGAAACGGAGGGGAGCCGCGTTGTGCCCCCCCAAGTGTCAGGAACAAAGAAGGAAAACTTTAAAGCAACACTGAATCCTGACCTTAAAGATGCAGGAAAGGAATTGCCCCGGAACCCGGCGAGCGTAAGCGGAGTACGCGAACCAACTGACCCAATCCGGGAAAGTGGTGATGGGGCAGTTCTTTTATCCCAAGAAGCGCACACTTCACAAAGTGGCAGCACTGGCAAGAAGCAGGTACTAAAGTCCGGGCAGAGGTCGATCGAAGTGGAGCCGGATGCCGCTAACGAAACGAACGGCAAACTCGTGAGCGAATCTAACGAACCGCCAATCCAGTTTGCCGGAGCACGGACGGAGCGCCTCGGCGCCGATCAGCGTGCCCTGAGCGCAAATGTGGTCAAATTGGCCCCGCGCCCCTTATCGCCGTCGAAGCGCGAATTGCCTTACCCCACACCCACCGCGCCTTACCTCGTGCCAGCCGTCGCAGCTGAACCAAAGCCTGCGACGCCCGAAGTAGCTATCCCAAAATGGTCGGTCAGGGTAGGTATTGCGCCTGACCTTAGCATGGCGGGAGCAACGCAAATGATGGAATCCGTTAAAGCGGGGCCATCGGCCTCGCTGCTGGTGGATGTGAATGTGAGTAAGCGCTGGGCTATTCAGACGGGCGTCATCACGAGCCTTAAAAATTACGTGGCGATGGGTAGCGAATATACCTGGCCTGAATCATGGAGCACTATGCAGAAGCAGCGGCCCAACAGTGTGGATGGCAGTTGCCGGGTGATCGAGATACCGCTCAATGTGCGTTTCGACATTCGCCAAACGCCCACTTCTCGCTGGTTTATGGGTGCGGGGGTCTCGTCTTACAAGTTGATGAAGGAGAGCTACGAATTTAACTACGAAAGTTATGATCCAGCTACGGTAAAGTATGACTACAAAGAGAAATCTCCTTCACCTTGGGCGATCTTTTGCCACGCCAATGCCTCCTTTGGCTATGAGCACCGCTTAACCAAGCGGCTTTCAATTCTGGCTGAACCCTACGTAAGGGTTCCTTTGCAGAAATTGGGCCACGGTCAAATCAATTTGTTCTCGGGAGGTGTTTGGTTCTCGGCGCGCTATACACCTGTCTTCAGGAGTCGGTAACTAAGAAATCAAATTCATCATTTAATTTACAGAAAAATCATTACACCTATGGAAACGAAAGAACAAGGAACGTTGAAGCGAGGCGAATTTTTGCGCAGTCTGGGGTTGAGTACCTCAGCCTTGATGGCGTTTTACTGCATGGGGACGACGCTGACCTCGTGCAGCACCGATGACCCGGACCCGATGGCGCCGCCAGCCCCCGGACCAGGCGGTGCAGCCGCCGTGACGGGGACCACTACGGGCGGTAGCATCGATTTTAATATTGACCTTACATCCACCGATTATAAAAAGTTGAAGACGACCGGAGAGTCTGCCATTATCGGGGATACGATTGTCATCGCGACGGGAAGCGATAAGTTCGTGGCGTTGTCCAAGGCATGCACTCACCAGGGAACTACCGTTACCTTTCAGAATGCCTCCAAGGATATTTTGTGTCCCAACCATAAGTCAGAGTTTAAGTTGGATGGTTCGGTACAAAAAGGCCCGGCGGCCTCGCCGCTGACCGTTTTCAAAACCACCCTTAGCGCCAACGGCAATTCACTGAATGTGAAGGCTTAGATTTTCATAGATGCGTATCCCCTATTTAGTGCTTGGTTTTATTCTGCTCCCGCTGGTTTCGTGGGCACAGGATGATCTATTGGGTGAACTGGAAGCCCAGGCCAATGCGCCTGCTCTCCCGATCGTCGCGACGTTCAAATCCACGCGAATCATCAACGGGCAGTCGGTCGAGACCGTCAAGCGCAACCACCTCGATTTCCGCATTTCGCACCGCTTCGGGCGGCTCAATTCGGGGGCTTACGAACTATTCGGGCTGGATCAGGCGGTCATACGGCTGGGTTTCGAGTATGGCCTAACCGACGACCTGATGATCGGGGTGGGGCGTAGCGGTACGCAAAAGGCTTACGATTTTTTTGGAAAATACAAACTCCTGCAACAGACCCCCGGACGCATCCCCGTGTCCGTGACGCTGTTCGGCAGTACGGTCATTCGCACTCAGAAATCGTTCGTGCCGGGCGAGACGTTCAGCTTTCAGGATAAACTGACCTATACCGGGCAAGTGCTGGTGGCGCGAAAAATCAGTGAAAGCCTTTCGCTGCAACTTTCCCCGACCTACCTCTACCGCAACAAGCCCGAACTCGCCGGAGACGAGCGTCTGCTGCTGGCGCTGGGTGCGGGTGGAAGGCTAAAAGTCAGCCGCCGCGTGTCGATCAACGCGGAGTACTTCTACGCTTTTCGCGATAAAAACATTGACTTGCCCTACCACAACTCTCTGGCCGTCGGCGTGGACATCGAAACGGGCGGCCATGTTTTTCAACTGCATTTTACTAACTCGCTGGGTATGATCGAGAAGCAGTTTATCGGCGAGACGACGGGGGCCTGGGGGGAGGGCGACATCCACTACGGGTTCAACATCTCGCGGACATTCAGTTTTAACAAAAAGAAAAACCCTGTTGCCAATTAACTGCCGTAAAATATTCTGGTTCGCCATTGGGCTGGTTTTCTTTTCCCTGGAAACCTCAGCCCAAAGCAAGCGGTACGCCACCACTTCCGGGCAAACTTCCTTCCATTCCAGCACTCCCGCTGAGGATATAAACGCGGTCAATACAAAGACGCAAGTGCTCCTCGACGTCGCGAGCGGACAAATGGCCGTACTCATGAATATGCGCGACTTCGATTTTCCAAACGAACTCATGGAGGAGCACTTTAACGAAAATTACATGGAGTCGGCCAAATACCCCAAAGCCACTTTCAAAGGAAAATTGGATCAGCCGGTAGATTTCTCTGAAAATGGGCGTTACGAACTTTCTGTTTCGGGTACCTTCGAAGTGCATGGCGTCAGTCAACCGCGCACTTTGAGGGGTACTTTGATCGTACAGGATGATAAAATAAGCATGGACTCAAAATTCGACGTGGCCCTGGTCGATCACAAAATAAAGGTGCCCAAACTTGTCTTTGTAAAAATTGCCCAAATCATCGAGGTGCGGGCAAGTTATGTGTTGGTGCCCTACTCGAAGGAGTAAAGGAGGAAGAAACTGCAAAAGTTTTTTCCATTTTCCTTTTCTCCCTCCTCCTTTCCTCCTTAACTTTATGGCTGATTTTTGCGAAAAAAGCCCCAGCCATGACCCCGAATTCTCTCGACGAACTCATCAACGGAAGCTTACTGCACCAATCCGTAACCGAGCGGCTAGACACCGCCGAAGCCAGTCCGGTGGCGCTGGACAGCGAATTGCTGGAGCTGATCTTCGACCTTTACGACGACGATCGCGATTTTCCTTACCAGAAAATCAGGAAGTTCTCCATCGGCGAAATCCTGACCTATTTGCAAGCGACACACCGGTACTACCTTACTAAGAAACTTCCCGAAATCGAGCAGTCGCTGCTGCATATTTTTAGCCGCTACGGCAAGACCCACGAACTGCTGGCCGAACTCTGCTTTTTCTTCAACGACTACAAAAACGACCTGATCGAACACGTCAAGATGGAGGAGCGGGAGTTTTTTCCCTACATCAAACGGCTCGTGAAAGCCGCGCAGGGCGAGCTTAACGAAGCGGAAGTCGCCACGCTGTTGGCCACGGCCTCCATCGCGCAGTTCACCCACCATCATGATTCCATCGAGGATGAGTTGAAGGAGGTGAGCGTTATCATCAAGCGATATTCCGAGTACGAAACCACGCCTTTGCCCTACCGCGTGTTCCTCAATCAAGTGGAGCTCTTTGAGTTGGAACTCCGCAAACACGCCATCATCGAAGACCACGTGCTGGTGCCAATGGCCGAGGAGTTGGAAAAAAAATTGCGCGGCCAGTAGCTGACTGGCAACAGGCGCGACTGCCGAACTTAGTATATTGACGGAACAGCGCACTTTGTCTGTTTCGGAAGCCATCAGACCTTATCATGAAAATTCAACCCGCCCGCCGCTCTTTCCTGAAAAGTACGGCCCTCACTGCCACGGCATTAGCCTTTAAGCCCTTTTATATCCTGAAAGCTCAGCCCAGAGCGAACGGGGAAGTCATTGGTCAGGGAACCCACAAGTATAAAGTCAACCTGAACTGGGGCAACCTCGATTCATCGAAATTTCCCGTCAATAACTGCCACGAAATGGTGCAGGACAGCAAGGGACGGCTGATCATGATTGGCGACGAAGTCAAAAATAACATTCTGGTCTATGATCGCTCGGGCAAACTGCTCGATAGCTGGGGCCATGAATACCCTGGTGGCCACGGCCTTACGCTCTGGAATGCCAACGGCGAGGAGTTTCTCTTCATCTGCGACCCCAACCTGGGCCAAGTCGTCAAGACAGATATAAAAGGCAAAGTGCTGCTGACGATCGAACACCCGTCGAAAGTCGGGGCCTACGAGGAGAAAATGAACTTCAAACCCACCGAAACAGCCATCGGGCCGGACGGGACGATTTACGTCGCCGACGGCTACGGATCGCAGTGGATTCTGCGCTACACGCCCACGGGCGAGTACATCGACAAATTTGGTGGCCCCGGCGACGAGGAAAGTCAATTTGCCACCGCCCACGGCGTAGCCATCGACTACCGCAACAAGTCCAACCCCACGCTGCTCGTGACCTCGCGGGTGCATAATTCTTTTAAGCGCTTCACGCTCGACGGAAAGTATTTGTCCACGATTTTTTTGCCGGGAGCTTTTGTTTGTCGCCCCGTGCTGGATGGCGACAACCTCTACGCGGGCGTGTGTTGGTCACGCTTGAAGTACCTCAACCAAACGCCCAACTCCGGCTTCGTGACCATCCTCGACAAAAAGGACAAGGTAATCTCGAACCCCGGCGGAACCGCACCCGTGTACCGCGACGGCAAGTTGGAATTAATGGTGCAAAGCTACCCCGAGTTCATGCACTGTCACGACGTCTGCATCGACAATGACAAGAACATTTACATCTGCCAGTGGAATGCCAAGAGAACGTATCCGGTGAAGTTGGAAAGAGTCTGATTCCTATCTTGAAATCTCTTGATTTCACCTCTCTTTTTGCCAAATGACAAAACCCCGACGGAAAACCTCCGTTGGGGTTTTCTGCGTTTAAAGCGAATGGGCGGATGGTTCGGTGAAATGAATATGGTGATTTCACCCCTCAATGTGGTGATTTCACCAAAACGCATTATAATGGTACAATCTCATCTCCTACTTTCGATTCAGAACTACACGCTAAAACGAAAACTGTACTATGAAAACGGAAATGGAATCGAAGTGGGCTTTAAAGAAAACGGACGACACGGTCCTGGTCGCAAAGTCGGAGCCCTTCACTTGTGAGATGCTCGACAAGATGTTGAAGACCGAAGGGTTCGACGTCGTCGGACGTGCCTCCAAATTAGACGACCTGATCAGCAAAATCCAGACCAAGAAGCCCGCCTGTGTCATCACCGATGCGGGACTGATCGGCGACGCGACCAAACTGCTGAGCGCGCTCGGCGAATTGAAAAAAGTGCCAAGGGTGGTGATGTACGTGAACTCCCACGATAGCCGCGACATCTCAAAAATGTTGGAAGCCAAATTCAGCGCTTACCTTCATTCGGACGATCAACTGGCGGAACTATACCACTGCCTGCAATCGACAAAGAAAAACGACACTTACTATAGTGCGTGCTTCAAAGACCTGATTCACGAGTTGGGCATCAAAGAAGCCGATACCGAAACGATGAACGTCATCAAGTCGCTCACCAAGCGGGAGCGGGAAGTACTCTATTATTTGACCAAAGGCATGACAGGCCACGAAGTAGCCGCGCATCTCAACATGAGCTACCGCACCCTGGCAACGCACAAGCAGAATATCTCGCAGAAGTTCTCACTCGATAGCGGAAGGCACTTGTTACGCCAAGGCTTACAGATCAGGAGTTTTCTGACGGATCCACAAGCGACTCGGTAGCGGTCGCGTCTTGCTTGGCGGAGTTGACCACGTTCTTTTCCAGTGACTCTTTGAGCGTGGTCATCCGGGCGCGAGGCATGATGAGGTCTTTGTCAGGAAGTTTTTGGCAGTGCAACACGTATTTGCCCTTTTCCCAGTAAGAATAGCTGTCAAAGCAGTCGAGGTTCAGCAGATAGTGACGGTTTCCCCGGAAAAAGCGGTCGGGATCCAGTTCGTTCTCTAACTCAGCCAGCGATTTGGAAATCTTATAGCGGCCTTTAGCGTGTTCCACAAAATACTCCCCCTCCTCGGTTTCGAACAAATAGCAGTCTTCCACGTTGAGCAGCGTTTCACCCGCGTTGGTCCTCGCCGGAATGACCTGGGTGTAAGCACGAGGCGCTCCCGTGGCCAGTGAAGTAAGGGCTCCGATGACGCCTTCTTCGGGTTTAGCCGTCTTCTTCAAGTTTTGAAGAAAGTCTATTATGAGGGAGGTGTTGAGGAGTAGATAGCCGAGGATGATGATGAAGGGGGTGTAGGCGATGTAGCCTGACGGGGTATATAAAACATTCAAATAGGCTAATTCGTAGCGTTCAGCCTCATAGTTTGGGAATTCGCGAATTATAAACCGCAAATGCAGTGTAACAGGAATAAAAAAGAAATAGGCGGTCAGGAAAAGGGGTAAGAATTTAAGTTCGTATAGCAATATAGATTTTGGAGAGAGAGATAAGTCATTGATTTTTAGCATTTTGTGAAAATTCTCCGTCAAAATCATGACAATATACAGGCTGACGAGTTCTGGTAAGTAGAACCCAAATATCCAATTGACCACGTATCCAATCAATCCATCCGCATAATTTAGTTTCATTGTTTGCTCATTAGGATTGAAAATCCAGCTAAGCAACTCATACATGAGTATGATACCGAAAAGAGGAGTGATTCCACTTAACGGCCTTTTCAGGAAAGAACGATTCAATTCGAGGCTTCTCACGAGTATTTGATTTTTCTGAAAAGTGCCTTTTGAGAAATAATAGTAGTCTTCATACACAAACCAGACCAAACTAAAACTAGTCATTAATGACTAGATTGGAAAACAAAAACAGTAAAAAGCGCGGATTACTTCGGGCAGGTCGGTGCCTTACCTTTGTAACATCAAGATTTAGAGAAATATATACGCTCTAATCATCTGAAATGTTTCGCGGCAACGCACAAAGGTATACGCTCATTTATAAACCGTCAAAATTACTGTATTATGAAAAAGTTCGAAATTAAAGGCAAAGGTACCCTGACTCAATACATCAAGGATAACGCCATCAAGGCAAAAGGGGAAATTTCAAATGTTTTATTGATGGGTCCTGCTGACTCTTCCTGCTTCTACTTTGAAGCCCCTAAGCTGTCCACAGGCCTGTCAGTATCTCTGTAATCAAAGCATTCGTCAACGCTCACTATTCCTAAACCAGACATGGCAAAATCACTGACATCCTACCAGCAGGTAGCGCGGGAGTGCATCGCGGCATTCGATCGGGTGGATATACGGCGCGAAGAAGGGTTCTGCGTACGGTCGGGCCTGTTCTCGGCCAACCTCACTAACTTTTTGCCCCAAACGGCGGAAGGTACCCACGAACAACTCTATACGAACCTGCTTCGTAACCTGTCGCTCGAGAAATTTGACCGGCAACTGATGCACCTGAGCGATGTTTCGGCTTTGGAAGGCGACCTGTCGCTGATCAATAATCCAAAAAAGCCAATGATCTTCTGTACGTTCCACATCGGCTCGTACCGGCTCATCGCTAACGCGCTGCTTCGCAAAGGCTATCAATTTTCGACTTTGGTTCGCCAGGAAATTTTTGAAACCCAGCGGGCAGAGTTCAAAGAGTATTGTGCGGGCATGTACGATACCTTCCGAACGCCGAGCAAGGTCAACATTCTCAACGCCGAAGATCCTCGCGTACTGTTACAGATGACGCGGGAACTGAAAGCAGGGCGCTCGCTGCTCGTGTACATCGACGGTGATACGGGTTCAGGTGAGGATCATAAGACGACCGTTAATTTTCTGAACCAGCAGATCAAAGTGCGCAAGGGAATTCCCTACGCCAGCTATCTGTCGGGCGTGCCGATCCTGCCCATCGTGCAGTACCGCAAGAAGAACTTGCAAAACGTGTTGCGCATCGGGAAGCCGATCGCGATTAGGAGAAACGAGGATCGCGAGGAATTCAGCCAACGCTCTTTGCAAGCCATTTACAAGTATTTCGGCGGGTATATCAAGAAATACCCGGATCAATGGGAAGGCTGGACGTACATCCATAATTCGATGGTCATCAAACCGGAAAGCCTTTCGAATACGACTACGACCTATAACCTGAATAAGAAAGCGACCTACCGTTTCAACCAAAGTCGCTACCGCATCTTCGAGTTGGAAAGCAACTATCTGCTGTTTGACCGATCAGCTTACGAGACATTCGAGATCACTGCCGATATGAAGCAGTACCTCTCGGCCCCAGTGGTGAAGAACCCTGTCAAAACTCTGGGAGCCAATATTTTCGGCGAATTGCTCACCCGCAGCATCCTCGTCTGAATCCAAGATCTTGAAGCAATTCAAGAAGTTTTAGTGTGTGTATAGTGTGGAAAAGCCCCTGCTCTTTGAGCGGGGGCTTTCTTGTTATTGGACGATACTGGAATTTGGACGCCGGATTCTGGACATCAAGTAGTTGAACCTGGAAGTCGATAGCCAATATCCGATCGCTATAGACTACCGAATCAACCGTACCGTTGCGCCGTTCAGCGCCAGAGTACCTACGAGCAGGATCAGGTACGCCCAGCCGAGTGGGAGCAACGGCACCAGCCAATGAACACCCACTAGGAAAGTAAGAAAACCGTAACCCGTTAGCAGCAGCCCGTACATAATGCGAATCGTGGCCGCCGAGCCTGATTGTGAATGAGTGAACACGGCTAAGGTAGAAGTCATGATGGGAAAAGGCGTGAGAATACCGCTCCATTCTGTCCCCAGCTGCTCGGCGGCCTGAGTCAAAATAAGGACAAAGAGCGTAGCGACCAGCATTCTGAGCGGAATATCGAAGCGCGGCTGGCGCGGTGCGGCATCGGACTGGCTGGGTTTTGGAAAAAAATACAGGATAGCCGTCAGGGCAGCAAGCGACAGCGGGATGCCCCAAACCAGCGGGGGCGTAAAGTAAAATGAGATGATCGCTACTGTGAAAAACGCGCCGTAACTTGCCAGTAAGGTCGGCAACCACGCCCAGCGGACAGAGAGCGCGGCGTAAGTGTAAGCGAAACAGAATGTTCCGACCGCTCCCATAAGTGCACTGGGAATGGTGTCGGCGGCGAAACTTGGCCCCAGTTCCCAGGCCATGAAAAATGAGATCGGTCCGGCCACCCACGGGAAGCCGCCGATCCAGCCACCAAGTCCTGCTCCCCAACGTCGCACACAGAGCGTGACGCCCGCAATGAGTACTGGCATGAGAACTAGCTTGATGAGGAAAATATAGTTCATGGGAATTGGTTTCGCTCGGGTGGTGGCTTGCAAAGGTAAGAAAGCGGATAAGGGGAGCATCACGAAAAGAACTTTATTCAAACGCTTGCAACACCGTTGCATAAAGCCCTACATTTGTCCGTTATTAGCTGAAATTGAATTAGTAGCCCTCTTGGGCAAATTGTTTTGAAGAGAAAAAGATCATCTGGGAAGGCACAAGCAGCGTATTGGCTGGGGATTTTGTATTGTTTGCTATGTTCGGCACCTTCTTTTTCCCAAAATTCAGACTGTCAATGCTTTATAAAAGGAATTGTCCGTGACGATCATAGTGGTCAGCCCGTAGTCGGCGCTACGCTTGTTCTGGTAAAATCCAATCAGGGCGTATTCACCGACGCCGACGGGCGCTACCAATTTACGGGACTTTGCCCCGGCCGTTACGAGATCGAGTGCCGCATCATAGGCTACCAGTCGCGTCGCGACACGGTCAATCTGACCGAGGGCCACGAGGAAAATTTCTCGTTGGCCGAAGAGGAAATCCACCTCAGGGACGTTGAGATCACCGCCCACCGCACCGATGCGCCTATCTCGCAACCACTCACTACCCTCACCGGCAGCGACCTGGCCCGCACCCGTGGGCAGTCGCTGGGCGAAAGCCTGGAGGGTATCACAGGCGTCACGGTGCTGCAGACGGGCTCGTCCATTGCCAAGCCCGTCATCCACGGAATGCACAGCAACCGGGTACTCATCATGAACAATGGCGTGCGGCAGGAAGGACAGCAGTGGGGTTCGGAACACGCGCCCGAAATCGACCCCTTCGTGGCCACGCGGCTGTCGGTCGTCAAGGGCGCGGCGGGTGTTCGGTATGGTTCCGACGCCATCGGCGGCGTGGTGTTGGTGGAGCCGGAAGAGCTCCCCATCGACCAGCCGATTAGCGGCGAGGTGAACATGGCCGCCTTTTCCAACGGAAGACAAGGCGCAATCTCGGCCACTTCGCAGGGCGGTGTAAAGGGAATCAACGGCTTCGGCTGGCGAGCGCAAGGAACACTCAAGCAGGGCGGCAGTATTCGTACGCCCAATTACTTTCTGGACAATACGGGCAGCGCCGAGCGTAACTTTTCGCTGGCAGCGGGTTATCGAAAGAAGGGGTTCGGGGCAGAGATTTACTATAGCTATTTCAAAACCAAGATTGGCATCTTCTCGGGTTCACACATCGGCAGCGTGACGGATCTGCTGAACGTCATCGAAAGCGGCGAGCCGCTCATCGAGGCAGATTTCAGCTATAAAATCAATCGTCCTTACCAGGATGTGGCGCATAATCTGCTCAAAGGCGAAATGCACTACCACTTCGAGGACGGCAACCGCCTAAAATGGGTTTCGGCCTATCAGTACGACAACCGCCTGGAATATGACCTCCACGCCCCACGCAACGACTCTCTGGCGGCCCTCAATCGCCCTGAACTTTCGTTCCGGCTCACTACGCTGACCAACGATATCCTTTGGGATCATAAGCCGCTGGCGCAAAAATTCTCCGGGCAGATTGGGGTAAGTACCCTCTACCAGTACAACCTCATGAACGGTCGGCCGCTGATTCCCAATTTCGACCAGTGGAACGTGGGCGTCTTCGCCATCGAACGGTTGGTGAGCAACGGCTGGGAATTGGAGGCGGGCCTGCGCTACGACTACCGCGACCTGACCACCTACCGCTTCGTGAATCGGGTTAAAACCACCGACCACTTCGTTTTTCATAACGGTTCGGGAACCCTAGGGGCCGGCCGCAACCTGGACAACCGCTGGTCGGTACGGCTCAATTTAGGCACCGCTTGGCGCGCGCCCAACGTGAGCGAGCTGTTCAGCGATGGCGTCCACCACGGGGCAGCAGCTTACGAGCAAGGTGATGCCACCCTGATTCCCGAAAAAGCACTCAACACCATCGGCAGCGTCCGCTACGCCACCGACCGGCTGACGCTGGAAGTGGGCGGCTACTACAATTACATTCGCGACTACATTTATTTGAGACCCCAGCCCGAACCCATCCTGACGGTGCGCGGCGCATTTCCCTATTTCAAGTACACCCAAACCGACGCCACTTTCCGGGGTGTGGATGTGTCGGCGGACTGGAAACTGAACGGTCGCTTGTCGTGGGTGAGCAAACTTACCTACCTGCGTGTCAACGATGCTCGTAACGACGCCTACCTGGTCATGATCCCGGCCAACCGTTGGGAAAACCAACTAAAATATAGCTGGGCTGACAAGGGCCATTGGGAGAAAATGTTCCTGTCCGTCGGTAACCGCTGGGTCGGCGAGCAGCGGCGTGTGCCGCCGGGCGGCGACTATGCGCCACCGCCCACCGGGTACGCTCTCTGGAATGTGCAGTTGAGCGGTAGCCTGGTTTTTCAAGAGGGAAACCGCCTGGAACTCACCCTGACAGCGGATAATCTGCTGGACACCGCCTACCGTGACTACCTCAACCGTTTCCGCTATTATGCCGACGACATGGGGCGGAACGTATCGCTGCGAGCGCGTTACGTCTTCTAGGCTTTTGTCAATTCAATGTCCCATTTAGCTATTTGGCGACGAAGTGAACCTCACTTGTCTGCCAAACGAATGATTTTTCCCGTATAACGCATATCCCACTGCTCACTTTCCGGCGAATGATGCGACATGAGCCAGACCTGAAATCGGCCCGAAGGCAGCTTACTGCGGTACATGCCGTAACTGAGCGCCGGGCTGTAATAAGTTCTGTTTTTCAGGAAATCTGTCCAGGAATAAGGGGTTGGAAGGGCGGGCAATGGCAAGACCAGCCGGTCGGATACCAGCAGAAAATTACTGAATCCGCTCTCTCTTCCATTCTCAGCGTAAAAATTGAGGTATTCTTCGGGAAGATTGCTTTTGCCAATAGGACGGGAAGCTTTGGCATTGAAAGTACCCTCGTACAGCGTTGGCTTGGTCGGGAGCTCAGTACCCAGTGTCTTGGGATCAGGCAGAAAATTGGAAGCGTAGAGTTTGCTTATCCCCGCCGACTCCACTGTGGTTACCAACTCTTTGAAGCGGGTAGGATGGTTGTAGTAAGGGCGGTCGCCGAAGTTATCGCCCTCGGTGAGCAGGGTGGTGTAATTTTTCCAATAGTAAGCATCGAGCGAAAGTTCGTCGTGGTGTTTTCTCAGCTCGATTATGGAGGTATGGTAACTGTTGAAATTAAGTACCAAGAAACCCAGCATACCCAATACCAGAACCACGGGCTGTACGTAGCGCAAGCTTTTGGTCAGTACCACCAGGGCCACGTAGGTCGCTGCCAGCAACACGACGCCGAAAATCACGTATCGGCGCGAAAAAATGCTGCCGCCGTACATAAAAAACTGATTCATAGGACGACTTAGCATGAACATGGCCCCTGTACCCAGCCCGAAGAGCAACGCACCCAGCACGAACCAATAGCTGCTGCGCAATTTTCGGATGATAAAGAACCGCAGCGACCACACCCCAAAGACCAGCCCGATGAAGAGGCCCAGGTAGGCGCAAGCCAGCATATCGGGATAGAACGCCTGCTGAATTGGATGCGGAACGTCCAGGTAGAGCGCATTGCCCCAAAATCCCAGTAGCAAAAGGCCGTTAAAAATGGGGTGCTCCCAAGGCTTGGAACCTTCGGCCGACGCAATGAACTGGTAATCAAACAAGAAGTAGAATGAAATAAAGCCAATGGCCAGCAAAATCCAGATGAGCAGGCGTCGGTATTTTTTCTGAAATGAAAGCATGATGGCACCAATAATCCAGGTGAGCATGCCCGTGCCGCTCACGAAAGTGGCGATCAGCGCCGCCGCCGCCCCAATCCCCCAGCCTGTCCGGTCGGCTCTTCCTAAGCCGTAGGCCGACAGCAGGGCAAAGAAAATCAGGGGCGTGTTCTGGATGGCAGCAATGCCCCAGTTGGCGTTTTCGTGGTAAGTCAGGTTGAACAGCAGGTAGGGAATCGGCAGAAAGTAGTACCAGCGTAGACGCTCCTCCCTGAATGTCAGAAAAAAGAGGTAAAGAATTCCGAGCAAAAACAGGTTACCCAGCGTGATGAGTACTTTGAGATTGACCGTTCCGGTAAAAAATACGAGCGCCAGCATTACCAGCCGTTCGAAAGCAAAACGGTGCTGATTGACCTGCGCAAAAAGGATTTTGACGGCTTCGCTGAAATTCTCCTCCCCGCGAAAATTCTGCACTGTCTCAAGCAACACGTAGTCGTCGATGAAGGGAATATTAACGAGATGGGCGTCGATGGTTAGGTAAAAATACACTATCGGCACAAGCAGCAGGCTCAGGCCGAGTGGCTTGCTGAGGTATTTGGTTTTGGGGAAAACCAGAGAAATCCCGAACAGCAATAGCAAAGTCAGCACCAGGGCGAAGTACTCGAACAGACGCGGATTTTCGTACAAAGAAAGTCTCATTTTGCTTCACAAAACCAATACCGCACTTTCCTGTTCTGAACGTTAGCCAAGTGTGTGTGCCTGGTCGGTAAGTTAAAAAGTCTGCAAGGTAAAAAAACTTTCCCGGCAAGAATCTATATTTTTGCCCCGCTCATTGCCTGGTGGCCCTTTCTCTTTTTTTACCGGAATGGCATCCAAAACGGCTCAGACCCTTACTGATGACGAATATAATACGCTTTCTGGTTGGGTTCCTGTTGATGTGCCTGCCGCTGTTCCGTCAGGATTTTTTTGTGGCGCATCGCACTGTTTTTCCCCTCTACTTTCTCCTGTTTCCCATTGGGCTCATTATAACGATATGGTCTTTTTCCGGCAGACGATCCATTCGCTGGGGCGTGCTGCTGGGCGTTTGTGTGTTAGTTGAAGCGTCATTGGTAGGCAGTGTGGCTTACATGTCCCACTATCAGCGCTACACTCCGCTGACGGAAAACTACTATTACTGGGTACGGGGACAGTACGGCTATTTCAAAAATACGACCAACTTCGATTCGGATTTATCTCGCTACGATTCCTTGCTTACGTACCGCTTCCGTCCCAACATCGTGGGCAGATTCACCAATCCTGAATTCGACGTAGAGGTAAGCACCAATTCGCTCGGCGTGCGTGACGACGAAACCAGTCTTCAGCACCCATCCATCGTGATCCTGGGCGATTCTCACGCCATGGGCTGGGGGGTAGGGCAGCAGGATCGCTTTTCGGGTATTCTGGAAGATCGGCTCAGTACGAAGATCCTCAATACAGCCATAACGTCCTATGGCACGCACCGCGAAACCAAATTGCTCGACCAAGTCGAGCTGGATTCTTGCCAGCTACTTATCATTCAATACTGCGATAACGATTTGCAGGAGAATGAGGCCAATTTGACCAAGGCCCAGAATTTGGGCATGGATGAAATTGCGTTTAAGGTGGCGGGGCGGCAGAATACCATCAACAAAACCTACTTCCCATTCAAGGGTATTTTCCTGGGGCTCCGCTGGCTGATCACAAGTGGATTCAAAAGTGCTTCTCAGCCTGCTCCCCTACCCCCCAACCCGCAGGCAATTGCCCCACAGGCGGCTAACTTTGAACACGCTGAAGCTTTCTTCCCGTACCTGAACCGAATACGAGATCGATTCAAGGGCCCGATTGTGGTCTTCGACCTGGGCGTTCGCGACTATCCCATCGTGGAAGAGTTCAAAGCCTACCAAGCCGTCCATCCTGCTGCCAATGTCTATTTTATCAATGTGCATCCTCTGCTGAACACGCAGGACTACTTTACGATCGACGATCACATCAATACTAGCGGTCATTCTAAAATAGGAGTTGCACTGGCTAGTTTCATTCAGAGACAGGGTTGGTTAAAGCCGCAATAAAACGGCTACTTTTCACAGGCTTGCACTTCCCGGCCTGACGTTGAGCTAACGGCTGAAAGACACGCTGTAATAGGACTTCCCCGCTAAGAATCTTTATTTTTGCCCCGCTCATTGCCTTCTGCACCACATGGACGTCTCCATTATCATCATAAACTACCGCGCTCCACAGCTCATCCTGGATTGCCTGGCGACGATATACAAGCACACCAGGGAGGTTGCGTTTGAGATTATTATCGTGGACAACGACCCCCAACGGGGAGGCAAAGCGCAGGTACTTAGCGCCTTCTCCGAAATCAGGTGGATCGACATGGCCTACAATTCGGGCTTTGGCCGCGCCAACAACGCGGGCATGAAAGTAGCGCAGGGGCGGTATTTCCTGATCCTAAATGCCGATACGCTGCTGACCGACGACGTCGTGAGTCGTTGCGTCCGGCGTATGGATGCTCGCCCGGACATCGCGGCTTGCGGAGCCATGCAACACTACGCCGATGGCACGCCCATGCCGTTTTATGGTAGTTTCAACGAATTCAGGAAAACATTCTTCATCATCCCGCCTTCCGGCTTCTTGCAGCGCATTCTCGACAAGCTCTTCCCCGAACCCCGCTACGCCGACCCCGATCAGCACGATTGGCTGACGGGAGCTTTCGTGCTGGTGCGCCGCGAAGCAGTGGCGGAGGTAGGTGGCTTCGATGAAGATTTTTTCATGTACGGCGAGGACGTGGAGTGGTCGGGTAGGCTGGCGGAGGCCGGAAAACTTTGCTACTTTAAGGACTGCACTTTTATCCACCTCGAAAACAACAATCCTTTCCGGCGCACCAGCATTTCCTGGATCAATCGGTTCAGCACGCAAATGCAGGTGTCGAACCTATTGTGGGTTCGGAAGCAATACGGGGCGGGTGCGTATTTATTTTCGATCGCTTCCAACCTTTTTACGATTCCGGTGATCCTGGTTTGGAAAATGGCGGTCAACGTGCGCAAGCACGGCAACCCCTTTGCCGAACTGCGCACCCAACGCATTTTCATCAAAAAAAACGGGGTTTTGTTGAATTACTTTTTCAAGACTTTATTCAACAAAGAACACCTCTATAAAATAGAGGAATCAGAGAACATAGATTTACAATTCACACCTTGAAGAAACGCATTAAAATCCTCTTTTTCACACCTTACGCAACGCGTACAGGTTCCGAAATGATGCTGCTTCACATTCTTCGGCACCTCGATCGGGAAAGGTACGAAGCCGGACTGGTTAGTTTTGCCGACGGACAACTGCTCAAAGAGGTTCCCGCCGACATTCCGGTATTCATTGGCCCCGGACGCTACACGCTGACCCAGCGGGTTTCTTTTCACCTGGGCTTCCACCCGATGGAGCGTTTTCTGAACAAACTTTCCCGCCAGTTCAAAGCCGATTTCTGGTACGTCAACACCGTCATGCTGGGCGATGTAGTGCGCGCTGCCAAGCGATTTTCTGTTCCCGTCGTCAGCCACATTCACGAACTCTCGCATATGTTGGCCTTTGTAGGTTGCGAGGACTACAAGGGGATCATTCAGGATTCTGGGCTGCTGATCGGTTGTTCCGAGGTGGTTTGCAACAACCTACGGGCATCGGGAGGGTTGCAGGTAAAAAAACTACTTTCCTTCATAGACCTGGCCGAAATTACCCCTGCACCGGCGCGGGTAGAAGCGCTGCGCCGTGAGTGGGGGGTTCGGCCCGGCGATTTCGTCTGGATCATGTCGGGCACCACCTCCGAGCGCAAAGGCTTCGATCTGCTGCCCGACTTGGCGGCGGCCCTCGACGACCCAACCGTGCACTTGGTATGGGTAGGAAAAGCTTCTGCCGATGGCATGGTGTACCTAACGAAGAAGCGTTGCGAGCAAAGCAAAACAACCAAAATACACTTATTGGGCGCAAAGAAGGAGGACTACTTCAATCACCTGGCTGCAGCCGACGGCTTCATTCTGACTTCGCGCCAAGAACCCCTCGGGCTGGTGATGGTAGAGGCGGCTTGGCTGGGTAAGCCCATCGTCGCCTTCGACTCAGGTGGGCCCAGCGAGTTCATCCTTGATAACATTGGTACAGTAGTTCCTGGACTGGACATCGCTAAATTTGCAAATGCCATGAAAGACTGGCGACAAAATCCCACTCGATTCGACACTGCTTTAGCCAAAGAGCGGGCTGCTGAATTTGGCTCGATAACAGGAATGGAACGATGGGAAGCGATTACTAGCGGCTTCGCTGCGAGTTTGGGGGAATTTTCACAAGTTGGGCTCTGAGCCAAAACAAAAATCCTTACTTTTTGCTTTCTTGCACCTAGGAACAAGGATTCGCGTCGTTGTATGTTCGGGCGGGCTGTCTACGTTCCGGATATTCCAGGAATGAGCCTCGGACGAATGTATTTTCATTGAGAAAGGATGCAAAAAAAATACTACGACACTTCAATAAAGGTGGCTTGCCACGTACTTTTTCTTCTTACGCTTTGGCTGTCAAGCAATAGCGTTACAGCACAGGCTCCTTTGGCACCGGGCAACACCCAACGTTACTTCTCCCTGATGTTGCTGAACCTCTCGCAAGAGAAGGACTTCGAGTTGCCAGTAATCCGGCAGGCTGCCGAGGCGGGTGTCAACTCCGTGCTGCTTACGATTCACTGGGATAAGGTTTACAGGGATTCTCCCACGGGGCCAGGCGATTGGTACCGCTACGACAGCGAAATACAGCTTGCAACCCAACTAGGCCTGAAAGTGGCTATTCGGGTGATGGTGGGCCGCAATGGCTACCGGATCAATGGGTTCTGGACGGAGGCCGAGAGTATGAAGGACTTCAAGCAGAATCCCGTGCGGGAAGTGTACGACGCCACGTCATTCAGCTATTTGCACCAACCTTCGGTGGATTTGGCCGCCGACTTCGTCAGGCAAGTAACGGAGCGATACAAATACCTACAGAAAGACAACAACTTGTTGTTTTTGTCAGTCGTTGCCACGCCTACGCAGGAGGCCGGATATCATATGCATAATATTCCTCCTGGTAAGGAATTCACGGCTAGTTATCCCACGCTTTTCGACTATTCCGATTTCTACAAAAAGGGCTTTCGGGTATGGTTGCAGGAGAAATATAAGAAAATCGTTCGTCTCAATTATCTGTGGGGTGGCGAGTACAAGTCCTTTGACGAAGTACTTCCTCCAGTAACGCCCTGGGAACCTAAGGAGTCTTTCTTCGGACGTCGGGGTAAGGACTGGTACATCTATCGTCATCTCGCGCTCAAGAAATTCAACGACCAGATGATTGATGCCGTCAAGAGTGTGGATGATAAGATTCCCTACATCAATGAGTTTGGAGCCGTGAGCGATCAGGTGAGCGGTGTGCGAGCCTCCTTGGCTTTTCGTGATCTTGGTGAGAAGACCGATGGCGTGAAAATTCACGACGACGCTCGTTACGACCACCGTTGGACGATGGATGTCATTCGTAGCAATATCCGGCCCGACCAGTGGGTGATGAACGAGGTGTTCTACGCGGATTATCTACCCAGCAGTGAGTTTTACGAACAGATCGACGAATGCTTTGAAAGCGGAGCCAAGATGGTCGTTTTCGTCCTTTCTACTCCCGGCCATGTGGCGGTCAATCGAGAAGTAATCCGTAATTCTGCGGCTAAGTGGATTCCCAAACCCATGACGCCGCTGGTGACGTCGGATACCGTTTCCTACCGTCTTTCGCAGGCCGTTGACAAGAGCGTAGAGGATTTGGCCTACTCAAATTGGAAGCAAAGGGCACGAGGTGGGGCATCTCCCCGCCCGGTTAGTGTGATACTGATCGAGGACCTGCTGCAACCCGAATACTGGAAAGTAGCCGAAAACGCCGCGCCTTATCTGCTGAATCCCGTGCCAATGCAGATCATCGCCGTCTCGCGGGACTTCACTTACAAACTGCCTCTCGATACTTTCGCCGACCGCGATGGCACGGTGGTCAGGATGGAAGTGCAAAACCTGCCCCCCTGGCTTCGCTACGAAAATGGTCAGCTCATTGGCAAACCCGCCGAATTGGGTGACACCCGGCTGCTGGTGCGGGGCATCGACGACGAAGGCGGGGTGACCGACGCCTATTTTACCATCCGGGTGGATACGCGCGAGAATGCCAACAAGCCGCCCACCGTCAAGAAAAGCCTGACCAACGTCACGGCGGCGCTCAACAAGCCTTTTGAGTTTACGCTGCCCCAAGATCTTTTTGCTGATGCTGATGGCAGGATTACGCGCATCGAAGTGGGCGCGCTACCTGCCTGGCTCACCTACCAGGGCGGCCAGTTCAATGGCTTCCCGACAAAGGCCGAGGAGTACCGGATCGCGCTTAAGGCCTATGACGACCTGAACGCCTTCGTAGAAACCTTCTTCACGATTCAGGTGGTCGAGCCGCAATTCCTCAATAATCCGCCCTATGTTCAAAAAACGATTCCCGTAAAATTTACCAAGGTCGACGAGCCGTTCCGCTATACTCTGCCCGCTGATGTTTTTGGCGATAGCGATGGATATATTTCGTTGGTCACAGCGCAGACCTTGCCCTCCTGGCTCAATTTTTCGTTGAATGAGTTTTCGGGCACACCCACCGAACAAGGCGAGTACCGCGTACTGGTGAGGGCCTATGACAACAACGGCGGCTATGTAGACGCCACCTTGTTGATTCGGGTCGAGATTCCCAGAATCACCTTCGACCTTATGCGTGCGGGTAGTCTTATCGAGCGGCAGCGGATTCTCACTTTAAAGGAGGGAGACGAATTACGGGCGGCCTCACTGCCAGATCGAATGAATGTTTACGCGTACGGCAACTTTGAGTTCGACCGGGTCGATTTCTCCCTGAACGGTCCTTACCGCTACAACAGCAGGGCCTTTAAATTTCCCCATGCTTTGTATTCCGACGCTGGCGGCTTCGCCCCCTATGTCGGCGGCTACACACTCACGGCTTCAGCCTATCGGAAAGACTCCCTGTTATTGACAAACAAGCTTCAATTCAGCATTGCGCCCGGCGACTTCAGCCAAACCAGCCGTTCTCTTGAAGAATGGGTGGGCTATCCTAACCCTTTCGAGGGCGTCTTTAATATTCAGCTCCCCGCAGGTCAACCTGCTATCCCCTATTCTTTCTCCTTAATAAGCGCCAGCGGTCAGCGGCAATCCATTCCGGCGAAGGGAATTTCACTTTATGGCAATATTGCCCAGATCGACTTGTCCGGTCTGTCCGTCGCGCCGGGAATCTATTTCATTCGCGTGGAGTCCGAAGGCGAAGAACTTCGACTTTTCAAAGTACTGAAAAAGTAGGCTCGACTTTTCTGCCGAATTCTTTCCAGGTTAATTCATTTTGGGATAATGGTATGCTTGCATACTATTATCCCAATCATTATATTTGCAGGATAAAAATTTAGTATGCTTGCATACTATTCGACTTGATTATTCAAAAACCCAAAAGATAAGAGCTATGGCAGTTGTTGAAGAGCAGTCCTCCATTAAGGGAGGCGAATTTTTAATTCAAGAAACGGACGCTTCGCAGATTTTCATTCCCGAAGAGTTCACGGAAGAGCAGCAGATGATCGCCGAGACCTGCCGCGATTTCCTGCGCACCGAGGTACACCCGCGCCTCGACGAAATTGACGCCGCCAAGTCGCCCGAACTCATGGCGTCCCTGATGGATAAGGCGGGCGAACTCGGCCTGCTGGGAACGGCGGTTCCCGAGCAGTACGGGGGCTTCGGCATGAACTTTAACACTTCCATGCTGGTGGCCGAGAGCCTGGGGACGGGCCATTCGTTTTCGGTGGCCCAGTCGGCGCACACCGGCATTGGCACATTGCCCATCGTGTATTACGGAAATGAAGAACAAAAAGCCAAGTTTCTCCCTAAGCTCGCTTCGGGCGAGTGGAAAGCCGCCTACTGCCTGACCGAACCCGACTCCGGCTCTGACGCCAACTCCGGTAAGAGTAAGGCCGTACTGACGGAAGACGGAAAGCATTACGTCCTGAACGGTCAGAAAATGTGGATTACCAACGGCGGCTTTGCCGATTTGTTCATCGTTTTTGCCAAAATTGAAGAGAACGGCGAGACGGACAAGAACCTTTCAGCTTTCCTGGTAGAGAATACTTTCAACGGCATCACGATGAATGAGCCGGAGAAAAAGCTGGGAATCAAAGGCTCCGACACCCGGCAGGTGTTCTTCAACGATTGTAAAGTACCGGTCGAAAATTTGCTTTCGAGCCGTGGAAATGGCTTCAAGATTGCCGTAAATATCCTGAATATTGGCCGCATAAAACTCGGTGTAGCGGTACTGGGTGGAGCCAAGGGTTCGCTGGATCAAGCGGTAAAGTACGCCAACGAGCGCAAGCAGTTCGGCATTTCTATCGGCCGCTTTGGGGCTATCAAGCATAAGTTGGCAGAAATGGCGACGCGAATCTATGCCTCGGAAACGGCCTGCTATCGCGCCGGACAAAACATCGACGATGCCATCCTGGATTTACAGGAAGGCGGCATGAGCGAAGCCGACGCCAAACTGAAGGGCGTAGAACAATTCGCCATTGAGTGCGCCATCAACAAAGTGCACGGCTCCGAAGTACTGGATTACGTAGTGGATGAGGGCTTACAGATTTACGGCGGCATGGGCTACTCCGCCGACGCCCCGATGGAACGCGCCTACCGCGACTCGCGCATAAACCGCATTTTTGAAGGCACCAACGAAATTAACCGCTTACTCATCGTGGATATGCTTTTGAAGCGCGCCATGAAGGGTCAACTCGACCTAATGGGCCCCGCCCAAGCGGTAAGTAAGGAAATCATGTCGATTCCTGACTTCGGCGCTGAGGAGGTGGATGAAATTTTTGCCAAAGAAAAGAAGGTGCTCAAGAATCTGAAAAAAGCCGCGCTGATGATCGCCGGAGCTGCCGTGCAGAAGTTCATGATGAAGCTCTCGCATGAGCAGGAAATCCTGATGGACGTGGCTGATATGATTATCGAAATCTACGTTGCCGAGTCGGGGCTGCTGCGGGTGGAGAAGCTCATCGGTATCAAAGGCGAGGAAGCCAATGCCCTGCAGCAAGACATGGCGCTGGTATACCTGCACGGTGCCGTGGACAAAATCAACTCGGTGGGCCGCTCGGCCATTACCTCCTTTGCCGAAGGCGACGAGTTGCGTGTGATGCTGATGGGCTTGAAACGCTTCACAAAAATTGACCCCATGAACCTCAAAGACGCCCGCCGCCGCATTGCGGATGCTATGCTGGAGGAGAATAAGCACGTGTTTTGATGAGATTTGTGAGATTTGACAACTTTCAAAAAGTTGTCAAATCTCCAAATCTCACAAATCTCATCAAAAATAATACAGCCGACGCTACTCCTGGCGTCGGCTTTTTCGTGTAAAAAGAGGCTAGTTTGAGATAGCTTCGTGCCGCCCGAAACTTTACCGAAAGGCAAGTGGTTGAAAAATCGACTATTTTGCAGACTTCTCTATCCCATATCAGCCATCCTCCACTAAATGAAATTACATTCTGTCGCGCTACGAACTACGGGACAATTTCCGCCGCTTCTGCTGGATTATCTCGACCAAAAACCCGAACTGCGCGAGTTTTACAGTGTTTCTCCCAGTCGCGACGAAGCCGTGCAAGCGATCGAGCAACGGGCGGACTTCGATGCCGCTAAGCGGGAAACTTTGGTGGAAGTACTGACGAAGCAGTACAGAGGCATCGCCGACGCGCCGGATTTCAGCGGTTTACTGAATAAAAATACCTTCACCGTCACCACGGGCCATCAGTTGAATATTTTCACCGGGCCGTTGTACGTGATCTACAAGATTGTTACGACGATCAATCTGGCACGGACGCTCAGGGAAGCTTATCCTGATTACAACTTCATCCCCGTGTATTGGATGGCTTCCGAAGATCATGATTTCGAAGAAATTGCTTCTTTCAACCTTTTTGGCAAGAAATACACCTGGCCCGGCAAAGCGAGCGGGGCAGTGGGGCGGCTGAATCCGCAGTCACTCGAAACGGTACTCAATGCTTTGCCGGAGTCGGTGCCGCTATTTGAAAAAGCCTACCTGGAAAGTGAGACCTTGGCCGACGCAGCCCGATGTTACATGCATGACCTTTTCGGCGCGGAGGGGCTCGTGACGGTCGACGCCGACGATGCCGCTTTGAAATGTCATTTTTTACCTGTCATCGAAGACGAATTATTCCAGCAAAATTCCAGCCGACTGGTTGAAGAATCCACTCAAAAACTGGAAAAACTGGGCTATCATACGCCCGTCCACGCGCGCGAAATCAACCTGTTTTATCTGACCGACGGACTGCGCGAGCGGATCACCCGGCAGGAAAATATCTTCAATGTCCTGAATACCAAGCTGGAATTCACGGATGAGGAAATGCGGCAGGAAATGGACAAGCATCCCGAGCGATTTAGTCCCAATGTGGTGCTGCGGCCTTTGTACGAGGAAATCATCCTGCCCAATCTGGCCTACATCGGCGGGCCGTCTGAGGTGCCTTATTGGCTGCAGTTGAAGGGCATTTTCGATCACTTCGGGACGCCATTCCCGATGCTGATTCCGCGCAACTTTGCCTTGTACGTCAATGCACCCAGCCGCCACCGAATGGAAAAACTGGAACTTTCGTACGAAGCTATTTTTGAAAGTGAGCACCAATTGAAACGAGATTTGGTAGAACGGATTTCGGACTATCCGCTGTCACTGGATTTGGAAAAATATGCCTTCGCCGAGGTACTGGCCAAGGTGGTGAACAAGGCACTGGACGTGGACGTTACGATGGAAAATGCCGTGTTGGCCGAGCGGGCTCGGCTATTCAATTCGTTGGAAAAGTTGGAAAAGAGAATTAGGAAAGCCGAGGAAAAGAAGCATGATATTCAAATAGGGCAATTGCAGAACGTTCTGGACACGTTCTTTCCCAACGGCTCGGCGCAGGAGCGTCACGACAATTTCCTGAACTTCTATCTAAATAATCACAATTTCATCCAGGAGTTGTTAGAGCATTTCGATCCGCTGGATTTTAAGTTTAATATTTTAGAAGAATGAGTAGGGATACTCGTAACCGCAGAGATCGCAAAGAATACACGCAGAGACCGCAAAGAGTCTCCGCGTTCTCTGCGCAGAAACTCGGCGGCCTCTGCGGTTAAGAAAGTGAGGAAAAAAGAAATCAGAGCGTTTTTTTTAAAAAAAAGAGCCGACAGTAACCCTGCCGACAATGAGCGCATTGCCACACGACTAGGGGAGGTGCTGTCTGAAAAGCCCGAGATGAAAATCCTCCATTCCTTCATCGCCAATCCCACCAAAAAAGAAGTAAATACTCGCCTTATCTGCCAAAGCTTACAAGCAAAACTGCCGACTCTGCAATGGGCTGCCCCCCACATGATTCCCGGCAGCAGGAAACTGGAAAGCTACGCCTGGAATGATAAAACAGAATTTGTCACCAACCGCTTTGGCATCGAAGAACCCAATCCCGCAACCTCTCAACTCGTTGAAATCCAAACCATCGATGCTGTCCTCGTGCCGTTACTGACCTTCGACGAAACAGGTCACCGCGTGGGCTACGGCGGTGGCTACTACGACCGCTTTCTGGCCCAATGTCGGCCCGACGCGCTGAAAATTGGGCTCTCTTTCTTTGAGCCTGTCGAGCAAATCGAAGACCTGAACGAGTGGGATGTCAGGCTGGATATTTGCGTGACACCCGACCGGATTTATCGCTGGGATAAGTGAGTTTGAAAGCACAGAATTAGATTTCTTTATACTTTTGTCCAGTTTTTAGGGCCAAAAAGGCAAATAACAGAGAAAAGCTTACTGCCTACAGCCTATTGCTTAAAGCTTATTTTAAAGTAAAACTATGAAAATCGCAGTCGTAGGCGCTACCGGACTGGTAGGCAGCGAAATCCTCAAAGTGTTGGCTGAGCGCAATTTTCCGGTGACGGAATTGCTGCCCGTGGCCTCCGAACGTTCTATCGGAAAAGAAATCACGTTCAAGGGCAAACAGGTCAAGATCATGGGCTATGAGGAGGCGGTCAAGGCTAAACCAGCCGTGGCGATTTTCTCGGCGGGCGGCGGTACCTCGCAGGAGCTGGCCCCCAAGTTTGCGGCGGCGGGCATCACGGTTGTGGACAACTCCTCCGCCTGGCGCATGGATCCTACCAAGAAGCTGGTCGTGCCGGAAATTAACGCCCACACGCTGACCCCCGAGGACAAAATCATTGCCAATCCCAACTGCTCCACCATTCAAATGGTGCTGGTGCTGAATCCTCTGCATCATAAGTATACCATCAAGCGCGTGGTCGTTTCAACTTACCAGTCGGTGACGGGTACCGGGAAAGAGGCGGTGGATCAGCTTTTTGCCGAGCGCAAAGGCGACCATAGTGTGAAGAAGGTGTATCCGCATCCCATCGACCTCAACGTGCTGCCGCACATCGACGTTTTTCTCGACAACGGCTACACCAAAGAGGAGATGAAGATGACCAACGAAACCAAGAAAATCATGGGCGACGACAGCATCGCTGTCACCGCCACCGCCGTGCGCATCCCGACGATGGGCGGTCATTCCGAAGCCTTGAATATTGAGTTTGAAAACGAATTCGACCTGGCCGAAGTGCGCGAATTATTGAGCAAGGCCGACGGCGTAGTCTTGCAGGACGACCCGAAGAACTTCTTGTACCCCATGCCGCTCACCGCGCACGGCAAAGACGACACCTTCGTGGGCCGCATCCGCCGCGACGAAACACAGCTCAAAACGCTCAACCTGTGGGTGGTATCTGATAATCTGCGCAAAGGCGCGGCGACTAACGCCGTTCAGATCGCGGAGTATCTTGTCAAACATGGGTTAGTGGGCGTAGCTGAGAAAGTGTAGGTTTTTTACTGACAATTTGGTAGACGCTGGGTTTTGGACTACTGTACCCGAAGAAAATTGGCATAAAAAACAAAAAGGCTGACCTTTGAAGCGACCAAGCATCAAAACCAGCCTTTGAGGATGACAGAAATCATCAACGCCCAAGTTATACAAATTTTCGATATCGTGCCCTTGGCGGCGAATTTAGCGCGAAAAAAATTCATCTCCGGCTTTCTGACTGGGCTTATAAATAGCAGAAAAGTACAATTCAAGGAGATCGCCCTGCATATGTCTTCTAAGGCAAAAGACGAATCCGTAGAGCGAAAGATACAGTCGTTTTTCAAGGATTTTGTATTTGATTATGACAAAGTCTGCTTGTTACTTTTGCTGTTTTTACCTAAGAGTAAACTTGATTTATGCATAGACAGGACGGAGTGGGATTTCGGCGTTTATCAGTGTAATATCTTGATGATAGTCGCAAAGTGTGGCTCGGTTGGAATTCCGCTGTATTGGAAGCTCCTCGATAATAAATCTGGCAACAGCAACTGGCTTGACCGATGTGACTTGTTGGATAAACTGGTGAACGTAATTGGGAAAGAACGGATAAATACGATTATCGGTGACCGAGAATTTATTGGACTTGAATGGATCAAATACCTAAAATCCAATAATATAGACTATTGTATGCGTGTTCCGAAGAGTCACTTGATAACTTTAAAAAATGGAGACGTTTTTTCAATAGGTGAGCTTTTGAGCAAACAAAGCGAAAGGTATTTCCAAGATTGCATGGTGGACGGTGTCTGGGGTAATTCTATGCTAAAAACACTAGTAAAGGGAGATTTTTTGTTTTTGATAGGGAATCTTCCAGCCAAAAACTTAGGTGAAACTTATAGGAAACGCTGGTCAATAGAAGTACTCTTTCAGAGTTTCAAAAAAAGAGGGTTTGACTTGGAAAGTACACATTTGAAAAGCAGTGATAAATTGAGTAAATTATTGGTCTTCGTTAGCATAGCGGTCGCAATATGTGTGAAAGTTGGTGAACTTCATCATGAAAAAGTACAAAATATAAAGATTAAGAAGCACGGCTATAAAGCGAACAGTTTTTTTAGGAAGGGACTTGACATTTTGCGGAGTGGACTTAAAAACCCAAAAGAGAGTTTTACTCAATTCTGGCAGGAGTGCATAAGTTCGTTCGTCAGGTGGATCATACTTCAAATAACTTATAATCAGAATTTTATAAAAATACTCGGGTAGAGTAGTTTTGGACATTGGACTTAAATTTTTTATCCAACGTCCAGCGTCCAAAATCTTTCTACCGATCTATTTCCCCTAAATTCAAATCCAACGACCCGATTACAGCTACCAGGTCAGCCAGTAGTCCGCCCCTGGAAATCTCGGCGATCACCGACAGGTTATGGAAGCAGCACGACCGCGCTTTGCAGCGTACGGGTACGTCGGCGCGGCCATCGGTGCGGAAGAAGTAGCCCAATTCGCCTTTGGGGTTCTCGGCGCGAACGTAGAAATCCATTGCTTTGGGGCGGATTTTCTTCGGTACCAGGGCCTGCGGATCGAAGTCGCGGGTGCGGGCGTGATCGCCAGTCAATTTTTCCAGGCATTGCTCGATGATCTTGACCGATTCCCAGCATTCGAGCACGCGCACCTGGTTGCGATCCCAGCAGTCGCCCAAAGTACCCATCGCGCCTTCGCCAATAGGAATATCGAAATCCAGCTCGGGATAAACTGAGTAAGCATCTACCCACCGCAGGTCGTAGCGCAAGCCGGAGCCGCGCAGGATTGGCCCCGTGCAGCCGTAGTTGATGGCCGTCGCCAACGGCAGCACGCCGACATTGGCCGTTCTTTCGATGAAAATCTTGTTTTCGACCACAAGCTGCTGCAACTCGACGAGTTTGGGTTTGAGGTATCTAATAAATTCCCCGCAACGCTCCTCGAAGCCGACGGGCAGGTCGTAGAACAAGCCGCCGATCCAGATATAATTATAAAGCATCCGCGCGCCGCAGACCCATTCCAATAGGCGCAGAATCTGCTCGCGGTCACGTATCATCCATAAGAAGGGCGTATAGGCCCCGATGTCCATCGCGTAGGTACCGATGGCGATGAAGTGCGAGGCCAGGCGGTTCAGCTCGGCCACCAGTACTCTGATGTACTCGACGCGCGGCGGAATATCCTTCTCGACGCCTAACATCCGCTCCACGCCCATTGCGTAAGCGTGTTCCGAATTCATGGCCGCTGTGTAGTCCATGCGATCCACATAGGGGATGATCTGGTTGAAGGGCAGCGACTCGGCGTGTTTCTCGAAACAGCGGTGCAGATAACCCATGTGCGGCACCACGTCTACCACCACCTCACCGTCGGTAATCACTTCCAGCCGCAGCACACCGTGGGTGGACGGATGCTGCGGCCCGACGTTTAGTACCATTTCCTCGCGCCGCAAGTCGCCGGACTGGTACTTGTTGGGCTCGGAGTTGGTGAGGTGTTCGGGGCGGTATTGGTACTGGATGGCGTCGGTTGTCATGAAAGCAAAGGTAGTTTTAAGGGAGGAAAGGAGGAAGGAGAATGGAGTAAAGGTTGGGTAAAGCCTGCTTTCTTAATTTTCCATTTGTGCAAGCTCTGCACTTTATGGCTTTGCCCCTTTCATCCTTTCCTCCTTCCTCCTTCCTCCTTCCATGTTAAAAAAGACCCCGATTCTACCCTTCGCCCTTATCACCAGTCTGTTCCTGATGTGGGGGCTGGCCAACAACATGACCGACACGCTGCTCTCGGCCTTCAAGCGGATCATGAGCATGTCCGATTTCCAGACGACCTTCGTGCAGTACGCTTTCTACGGGGCGTACTTCTGCTTGGCGATTCCGGCGGCGATTCTGATCAAAAAATACACTTACAAAACGGGTATTCTCATCGGCCTGGGCATGTTCATCGGGGGCTCGCTGCTGTTTTATCCGGCCAGCAAAACGATGGTGTACGGCCACTTCCTGGCCGCCCTTTTCATTCTGGCGGGAGGGTTATCACTACTGGAAACGGCAGCTAATCCTTACATCATTGCCATGGGGCCGGAGGAAACCGGCACGCAGCGGCTCAACCTGGCGCAGTCGTTCAACCCCATTGGCTCCATCATCGGCGTGACGCTGAGCAAGATGTTTATTTTATCAAAACTCAATACGGCGGGTGAGGCCGAACGCGCCTCCATGTCGCCCGAGCAGCTACAAGCCATTCAGTCGGAAGAACTCACGGGCGTGATGGGGCCATACGTAGGCGTGGCGGCTTTTCTAGTCATTATCTGGCTGCTGATTTTCTTCAACAAGATGCCCACCGCTTCCGACGAAAGCACCGCCTTCGACTTCGGGGCAGCCTGGGGGAGGCTCAAGCAAAAGCGGCATTACATCTGGTCGGTGATAGCTATGTTCTTTTACATCGGGGCCCAAATCGGCATCTGGTCGTTCACGATTCGCTATGTGATGAAGGAACTCAACCTCAACGAGGAGGATGCATCCAGCTACTACCAAGCCGCGCTGGTAATCTTCCTGTTGTCGCGCTTCGTGTGCACCTACCTAATGAAGTTCATCACACCCCGCGCGCTGTTGACTAGCCTCTCTGTATTGGCGATGATCCTGACAGGCGTCGCGATGGCCACGGGCGGCTACGCGGGCGTTTATGCCCTGGTCGGCATCTCGGCCTGCATGTCGCTGATGTTCCCGACGATTTACGGTTTGGGATTGCAAGGATTGGGGCAAGACACCAAAATTGGCGGCTCGGGCCTTATTATGGCCATACTGGGTGGTGCGGTGTTGACGGGCGTGCAGGGCCAAATCTCTGACGCTACGGGCAGTATCAATCAGGCCTTCATTGTACCGTTGCTTTGCTTTGGGGTGGTGGTTTATTTTGCGCTGCGAGAGGCGAAGGTGGCTGCGCCGCGTCAGGTGTAAGTAGGTTTTCGTAAATTGACGGCTCATCAATTTCTGCTATGCGAATTACCAAAATAGAACTCGTCAACTTCAAGCGTTTTTCCCGCTTAGAAATAAATAATATTCCCGAATCATCGAAGCTGGTGGTCGTTATCGGTTCCAATGGTTCGGGAAAGTCTTCTTTGTTCGATGCGTTTGGGTTTGTGGATGCAGCCATAAAGCAAGATATAAAGCCGAAAGAAGTATTCTGGGAGTACTTTAGGAAAAGGGATGGGTTCCCGATCGAAGTGTCATTATCTCTGGATCAGGGATCACCTTTTGTTGTATCGGATAGAAATTTTAAGGTATCTAACCTAAGTACAGTACAAAAGTTTATCAAGTTTCTGAAAATGAGCATGGTTAAGCGCAATGTTTTGCAAGTGGTTGAGACCGTGCCTGAACAAGGAGTTCAGCGGCTGGCTTCCCGTCCTGAGTTTCTTGATCGGAATTTTTCTGCCGTTGGCCACCAGCCACTCGCCCGCCCTGATGGCCCAAACCAGCGCGATGGCCAGCAAAAACAACAGCGTCCTGATCCGGCGGTGATCGTTGACGCGGCACTTCTCGAGGTTGAAGCCACGGGATTTGAAGGCGCCAAACAGTGTCTCGACCTGCCACCGCTGGGCGTAAATCCCGGCCATGCCTCGCACGCGCTCACGGCTCATCAGGATCAGGAAGTCCTCGCCCTCCAGCTTCATACCGGTCAGGTAGGCTCGCTGCCCGTAAACGACCCTGGGTTTGCGAAGCACCTTCAACCTCCTCTCGCCGAAGACCTTGTCGGCCCGGCAGGACTTGCCGCCATTGACCACTGCGGCGTTGGCCCGCACCCGGATGACGGGTGTGAACCAGCCCGTCCACATCTCCTTACCGATGAACTCGCGGTCGCCCGTCAGGTAAACCTTCTGCCCTGGCTTGACGACCGCCCAACGTTCAAGGGCCTTCAAAAGGGCCAGCCGCGTCTGCTTGCTGCTGTTGCCCTCGCGGTTGGCCGTGTGCCACAGCAACGGGATGCTCACACCCTTGTGGGCGATGCCCAGCATCAGTATCTGCACCGTCTGCCCGCGCTGGATGTAATCCGTGCGATCCAGTGTCAGCACCACCTGGTCGGCCTGTCCGTAGGCCGACCAGACCAGCTTGAAGTACGCTCGCTGGCCGAAGCGGAAGCCACACAGCAGCCGTTGCAGGCGCTTGTACTTCGAGGACAGCAGAATGTCCAGGCAGACGCCCTTGCTCCACTCGCTGAGCGAGCAGTCGTTAAGCTTTAACAGACTCACGATCAAACAACTGATAAATTTTACGCGACGTATGTCGCAGGTAAAGTGACATTTGATGGCATTGAATACCTCTTTCTCTTTACTTTGCATCGGGATAGTCTGGGTAGAGTTGGTTTCGCAACTCAAATCTACCATTTTCAGGCTATCCTATTTTTTTTGTCCTGTATTTAGGGTATCTAACAAAAACTTTGAGGCAAGACCTATTTCTCGTGTTCGGAGTTTTTATGGCCGTAGTAGTTTTCGACAAGTCTCCCGTCTGACACGAACTTCCTTAGGACAGGGTGGACAAGTAGATCTTGAAAAAGATTCAGACCGACCTAGGTTTTTCATCGACCGAGATAATAGATTTGAAAATGATATAGAAAAAGTCACAGAAAATATTTTGAGGGACTTTTTTCGCTTAAAGCGATCTAGCGAAGAAATTCTTCGCAACTATATTTCCCCAATCAATAGTGCTTTGCAAAAAATATTTGGAGAGGGCAAGGGTACTAAACTTCACTTGATTGAAATTATTCCACCTTTAGAAGGAAAGGTTGCCCAAATTATATTTCGTAAGGGTAAATCTGAGATTCATTACGATTATCTCAGCGCAGGTGAGAAAGAAGTTTTCAATCTGCTTATCAATTTACTAAACCGAATGTGGTTCTATGAAGACACGATCTACTACCTGGACGAAATCGACTTACACCTTAACACCAAACTCCAATACAACCTCCTGAAGGAAATCACGGAGAACTGGATACCAGAGAACTGCCAGCTATGGACGGCCACGCACTCCTTGGGCTTTATCGAATACGCCAAGCAGTCGGATCACGCTTCCATACTCGACTTCGATGACCTGAATTTCGACTTGCCCCAAGTACTTTCTCCCGAACCAAAAGATAATCCCGAGGTGTACGAAATCGCAGTCGGCAAAGATTTATTGCCCAGCCTTTTTCAGCATTTGGCGGTTTACTTTGTGGAAAATAAGGATCAGGATTATTACGGTTCCGCTGGTATTCCCGGTGCCGTTTTCGTGGCGGCTAACGACCGAAACAGCGTGTACCACAAAGTAAGAACGAGTGAATTCAACGGCATAGTTGATCGGGACTTTCTCAATGATGAGGACATTGAACAGATACGCCAACACTACCCGAGACTGTACATTCTAAATTATTACAGTATTGAAAATTATATGTACCATCCCGATAATCTGGCGGAATACTACCAAAATATGGGTGGGGCGTTTGATAAACAGGAATACATCCAACAACTAACCGAGGCCAAAAACCAGGCGAGAGACTCTTTGATTCTACAGATAGTTTCTTCGAGATCGAGCTATCCGTATTTTGGCGAACCAGAATTTAATGGTAAATCTTTACAGAAAAGATTCAGGAGCAGCCAGGAGAATTTCGACCAGGCCTCCGTTGTGCAGAAGTACTTGAACAGTGATGAATTGGAGACTTTCTACAAGTCACTGCCAATGAAAGACTACGGCAAGCATATTCCACAGCGGCAACACATTGCTAAGAGCGATCTGGTCAAGACGTCTTGGTTCAAGGAACAAATCACAAAAATAATACCGTAACTGAAACCAAAGAGGCTGCTCCCGAAATCGGGAGCAGCCTCTTTGATAAAATGAATGCCGTTAGGATTGACGTGACTCTGACTACCGTCCCAGCGTTTTAATCAGCATTCCCCGTGTCACGGGGTCTTTCAAATCCATGCCATTTATTATTTCCAATTCCCGCATCTTGTCACTGGGCATCCGGTAGGATTCCAGGGCATCGCGTAACGTGCCGTCGCGTTGCACGCTCTTGATTTGTATGCGGTCGGGCTGGCGGTTGAGTTTATCGCGGTCGGTCAGGGTGCGGAAGTTCTCGGCTACCTGCTTGAAATCCGAAGCGTACTTGTCGAAATCAGCGATGTAGCTCATGCCGTGAATGGCGTAGATATTGCCACCATGCTGGATAAACCAAGTAGCGACCTGGACGGTATTCTGGGCCGTTTGCTGCTGCTGGGGTTGTCCCTGCTGCTGTTGCGGCGGTGCCTGGCGCGACACCACGACCAGGGCGGGGTTGCCGTTGATGGTCGTCTTTTGGCTATCCTTTGCTTCCAGACCCATGCCTTTTAGCGTTGCCTGCGCGGCTTCGTCCAGCGAATTCCCCTGCGCCAGCGTAAAAATCATGACTGCCTTACCGCCTTTGGGGGCCATCTGAAACTGCGTGGGTGAGTTCTGATGCTGCCAGCCGCGTGGTACCGGGAATTGAAATTTCAGCACCGGATGATAGAACATATCGTTTTCTACAAAACCCTGCTTGGGATCTTCCCCGTAGATGATGCCGTCGATGCGCTTCAGATACCTCTCACGCTCGACATCGTAATTGCCGGGATTGGCTGTCTGGTATTCGATAGCCCACTTATCCACCTTTTTCTCGCGGTTGGCAGGGTCGGGGTGGGTGGACTGGAAGGTCGGGATGATCTGGCCGCTGGCTTCGCTCAACTTCTTTAATGTGCCGAAAAAATCGGCCATTTCGCGAGCATCATAACCGATCTTGCTAGAATAACCGACGCCGATTTCATCCGACTCGGTTTCGTGGGCGCGGCTGTAGCTCAGCATGAGTGAGCCTACTCCCTGTTGAATAACCTGCCCCATTTCGGGCAGCGCGATGGTACCCGCGATGGCACCCAACTGGCCGAGCAACTGGCTCGTCTGCTGACGGGCCGAGTGACGGGCCGTGATGTGGCCGATTTCGTGGCCCAGCACGCCGGCGAATTCTGCCTCGTTGTTAAAATGGGCCATGATGCCGCGTGTAAAATAAACGTAGCCGCCCGGCACTGCAAAGGCATTCACCACGGGCGAATCGACGATAAAAAACTGGTAGGGAAGATTGGGACGGTGCGAAATAGCCCCCATCGCCTTGCCCTTTTCGTTAATAAAAGCTTGCAGGTTCCGGTCTTCGTAAAGCCCCATAGAAGCTACAATGGAAGGGTGCGACTCCTTGCCCGCCGCGAGTTCCTGCTCTTCGGACATCAGGATAATTTCCCGCTTGCCCGTTACCGGGTTGCGGGAGCAGCTGTAAAATGAGGAAATTCCTGCAATCAGGAAGACATAAGTGATTATTTTGCGCATTTTCATCATAATTTTTTCGGGGTTTGAGTTAAAAACGGAGGGGTGGGTTTAAAAGGCAGGGACATCGTGTGAACGCTGTGGCATTCATTTCAAATAATTATGCCATGTGTTTTTCAAAGCAGGAAGAATTTCCAGTCCGGGCGGTCAGATTTCTGTTTACTTTGCATTTGTTGAAGTCATCTAACCACCAAAACAGCAACCCATGAGCCTATCCACCCTGACCGACCGCCTGCGCACCGTAGTCGGCCAAGACAGTGACACCAAAGCCAAAGTGAAGTTCGAGACCGACGAGGGCGTCGTGTTCATCGATACCACCCAGGTACCCAATGTGATCAGCAACGAGAGCCACGACGCGGATTGCACGCTGGAAATCTCGACCAAAAATGCCCTAAAAATGATCGACGGCGACCTTAACCCCATGATGGCTTACATGACAGGTAAGCTAAAAATCCAGGGCGACATGGGTATCGCGATGAAACTGGCGCAAAATTTCAGTTGAAAATGTAGAGACGTAGCACGCTACGTCTGGCGACGAACAACGAGGGCGGCAGAGTATTCTTATCCCTTAGTTGGCTTCTATCTTTGAATACGACCTTATATCACCATGAAAAAGAACGACACTAGCGCTGCATCCAACAATCGGCGCCAATTTCTGCAAACTGCCGCCGCTGCTTCGGTGGGCTTCATGATTGTCCCCCGGCACGTGCTGGGGCGGGGCTTCGTAGCTCCCAGCGACAAGCTCAATATCGGGGCGGTGGGCTGTGGTGGCAAAGCGTTGGTCAACATCAAACAGGCCTTCAACGATGGCACGGACAATGTTGTGGCCCTCTGCGACGTGGACGACCGGATGGCGGAGAAATTCCGCACCCAGTTTCCGAAAGCCCCTTACTACCACGACTACCGCGAGATGCTCGATAAGGAAGGCAAAAATCTCGACGCCGTGATTGTGACCACGCCCGACCACATGCACTACAAGGTGGGCATTGCGGCTATGGAACTGGGCAAGCATGTCTATATAGAAAAGCCCCTGGCCAAGGATATCTGGGAAGTGCGTCAACTGACTGAGGCCGCCAAAAAGTACAAAGTCGTGACCCAGATGGGCAACCAGGGCAGCAGCGGCGACGATACCCGACTGACGGAAGCCATCGTCCAGTCGGGCATGATCGGCGACGTGAATAACGTCGAAGTTTGGACGAACCGCCCAACCTGGCCACAGGGCGTGAAGTCGCCCAAGGATCGGGGCGAGTCGCAGCCCGTGCCGCCGGAAGTAAAGTGGGATTTTTGGCTCGGCACCGCGCCCTACCGCGATTTCCACGAAGCCTACATGCCGTTCCGCTGGCGGGGTTACTGGGATTTCGGCACCGGAGCGCTGGGCGATATGGGCTGTCACTTCATGGACGTGCCTTTCCGCGCGCTTAAGCTCGGCTACCCAACCTCAGTCGAGTGCAGCGTGGGTGCCGTGTACGGCGATTATTTCAAGGAAGCTTTTTACGACGACATCTGTCCGCCTGCTTCTTCTGTTCACCTTAAATTCCCGGCGGCAGCACGCGGCGGCAAGGAAATCGGCCTGTCATGGTACGACGGCGGCATCCGTCCCAAACTACCCGAGGGCTGCGATTACGAAGGCGTATTCAGCAATAAGGACGGTGGGGTCATGTTCATCGGCAGCAAAGGAATTCTCAGCGCCGAAATTTTTGGCGCCAATCCCAAGCTTTGGCCCACCGCCAAATTCGCCAACGTTGCCATGCCCAAGCCTACCCGGCCGCTGGTGGAAGGCGGCACAGACGGGCACCAACAGCAATGGGTGAAGGCTTGCAAGGAAGGCTACGGCGCGTACACGAGCTCCGATTTCTCGCAGTCGGGCCCGTTGGCTGAATCCGTGCTAATGGGCAACCTGGCCGTGCGGTCATACCAACTCCACGAGCCCAACGATAAGGGACGCTTCAACTTTCCCGGTCGCCAGAAACTGCTGTGGGACGGCCAAAACATGAAGATCACTAATTTCGATCCCGCCAACCAGTTCGTGAAGCGCGAGTACCGGAAATTCTAACTTTTTTAGTGAAAAAACAGATTGGTATTTTCTTTATCCTGACTTGGAGCCTAGTTTCCCAGGCTCAGGGCCAGGACTTTACGGGCAATTTTGCGCGGGATGCCATGCAGGCATCCGCAGGTTCGGAGACTACAATCGCCGCCCCAACGCGAGATACGCTCGCAGCAGAGCCCTTTCGGGTAAAGCCCCTGATCGTTCCGGCCGGACTGGCGGTGAGCGGACTACTGGTGCAAGGCAAAATCAGCCGACAGCTGGAACGGCGGGTGGAGGGCCGCTACCCCGGCTACCGCACCCACGCCGACGACTACCTGCTGTTTGCTCCGGTGGCGCTGAGCCTGGGACTGAGTGCGGCCGGGGTCGAGGGCAAGCACCCGTTTGGCGAGCAGGTCATTCTGGCGTTAGTTTCCGGATTGGCCCAGGGCGGCGCGGCGCTTATCCTGAAAGGGGTTTCAAAATATCCCCGCCCCGATGGGGATGGTAACGATGCCTTTCCTTCGGGCCACACCAGCAGTGCCTTCACGGCTGCTACGCTTTTGCACAAAGAATACGGTCACCGTAGCCTCTGGTACAGCGTGGGCGGTTACGGCGCGGCTACGGGCGTGGGAGCCTTACGCATTATCAATAACCGGCATTGGCTGGCCGACGTGCTTTTCGGGGCAGGCGTGGGTATTGGGGCCACGGAGGTGGTGTACATGGCGTATCCCTGGGTGAAGCGCAAGTTGAGGCGCAAGTAGCGCTGTCAGCGTTTTGAGGAAAGAATGAAGTCCGCCGCAGCCCGTAAATCCAGCGCCTGAAAATCGCCGAGATCGCCTTCGGTTTCTCTTTCCCCGATAAAAATAGTCTTCACTCCCGCTTTTTTTCCAGCCTGCATGTCTGAAAGACGGTCACCGATCATCCAGGACTGCGCCGGGTCGATGTCATGCCTGGCCATTGCCTTCTCGATCATCAATGAATCGGGCTTGCGGCGCAGCGAGCGGGAAGAATGCTCGGGGTGATGGGGGGAGAAATACAGGTCATCCAGCGTGACGCCGCTCATTTGCTGAATCAGCTCATGCACCGCTTTTACCTCTTCGGGGCCGTACAGTTTTTGGGCGATGCCTGCCTGGTTGGTAATCACGATCAGTAGAAACCCTGCTTCCTGCAATTTCCGCAGGGCTTCGGCTACGCCTTTGAGCAGAACCACATCCTCAGGCCGATAGGTGTAGTATTCTTCGTCAGAATTCAAGACGCCGTCGCGGTCTAGGAAAACGCATTTATTTTTCATTTTTTGCAAAAATTAAAACTTCAACAGGCAGCCATGAATTTTACCCAAATCAAAGAAACTTGCCTGTACGTGAGCGACCTGGAACGATCTCGTGATTTCTACGCCGGGCAGCTTGGATTAGAAATAATTTCGTTCGTAGAAGGTAGTCACGCGTTTTTTCGGGTGGGCAGTTCGGTGCTGCTGTGCTTTCTGCCCGAGGTGTCCCGAATAAAGAAGTCGCCACCACCGCACTATGGTTCCGGCAGGCTCCACCTGGCCTTCGAGGCTCCCGTCGGTCAGTACGATTCTTTTTTGCAAGAAATTCAAGACCTTGGAATCGACGTGTATCACCACGAAACCTGGGCGCGGGGGACGCGGTCTTTTTATTTTGATGATCCCGATGGCCATGTGCTGGAAATTCTGGAACCGGGAGTTTGGGACTAAACCTGCGAAAACTCTTTCACGGCGTCGATAAAACAGCGGACGTTGTCGGGCGGGGTGTCGGGATAGACACCATGGCCGAGGTTGGCGATGTAGCGCTGCGTGCCGAACTCGCCAACCATGCGCTTCACTTCGGCGCGGATCTGGTCGAAGCTGCCGTACAGGGCGCAGGGGTCGAGGTTGCCTTGCAGGGTTTTGTCAGGGATGAGCTGCCGCGTTTCGGCGATATTCATGTTCCAGTCGAGCCCCACGACCGAGCAGGCGAGTTGCCCGATGTCCTGCCGGGCAAAATACGCGCCTTTGGCAAAAACCGTCACGGGCACCTCGTCGATCGCGTCGCAAATCTGCTTTATATAGGGCAAAGAAAATACCTGGTACTGCGCGGGCGAAAGAATTCCCGCCCAGGAATCGAACACCTGCACCAAATCGACGCCGGCCTTTATTTGGGCTTTGAGGTAGGCGATGGTGCTATCCGTAATTTTTTGCAGGAGGGCATGGGAAAACTCGGGGTCTGTGTAGAGTAATTTCTTGGCGATCGAAAAGGTTTTGGAGCCTTTGCCCTCCGTCATGTAGCAGAAGATGGTGAATGGCGCGCCCGCAAAACCGATCAGCGGCACACGGCCGTTCAATTCCCGCTTCACGATTTTCAGGGCGTCGGTCACGTAAGCCAAATCCGCCTCGGGATCGGCTACCCGCAGGCTTTCCAAACCCTGCATCGTCTGCACCGTGCGCGGAAACACCGGCCCCCGTTTCTCGACCATTTCGTAGGGCAGCCCCATGCCTTCGGGAATCACCAGAATGTCGGAGAAAATAATCGCCGCATCCACGCCCAGAATATCCACGGGCTGAATCGTGACCTCGGCGGCCATTTCAGGAGTCGTAGCCAGTTTGATAAAGCTACCTGCCTGGGCGCGTACTTTCCGGTATTCGGGCAAGATGCGCCCGGCCTGCCGCATGGCCCACACGGGCGTTCGCTCCACGCGCTCACCCCGCGCGGCGCGGAGGAGAAGATCGTTTTTTAGTGTCATAGGGCGCAAAAATAGTAAGACTTTGGGGGTTGAACACAATCGTAAAAATCCCTACCCACTTCGGAACGCTCGCTGTTCATTGGTTTTAAGCTTGGAATTAATACCTTATGGAAGTTTTATTGTTATAATCGAACCTTGAATCTGCTTTATGGAAAGCCTTTTTGCCACCGAACGTATACGCTCCTTGTTACCCCAAATTCAGGAATTCATCGAAACCGAACTCTACCCGCTCGAAACTACCGAAAACCTCACCCAGAACTTTTCCCACATCGAACCCACCCTTCTTGCAAAAAGAAACCTGGTGAAAAAAGCCGGGCTATGGGGGCTGCATCTGCCTGAGGCTGACGGCGGCCTGGACTTGACGCTCTGCGAGTTCGGGCAAATCAGCGAGGTGCTGGCGCGATCGCCCTTCGGACATTTTGTGTTCAACACCCAGGCTCCCGACATTGGCAACACTGAACTCCTACACAAATACGCCCCGCTGCCCCTTAAAGAAAAGTACCTCAAACCGCTCATGGGGGGGCAAATCCGCAGTTGTTTCAGCATGACCGAGCCGGAATTTGCGGGCTCCAACCCAACGCGCATGGGAACCACGGCGATCAAGGACGGCGACGACTATATTATCGATGGCCACAAATGGTTCACGAGTTCGGCGGACGGGGCGGCATTTATCATCGTGATGGCCGTGACCAATCCCGACGCCTCGAAATATAAGCAAGCCAGCCAAATCCTGGTGCCGATGGACACGCCGGGCGTTACCTTGGTGCGGAATATTCCGATCATGGGTCACGCGGGCGATAGCTGGGCGAGCCACGCCGAAATGCGCTATGACAACGTACGGGTGCCGCAAGCGAACCTCATTGGGCCGGAAGGTGCGGGCTTTCTGCTGGCGCAGGAGCGGCTCGGGCCGGGCCGCATCCACCATTGCATGCGGTTCATCGGCATCGCCGAGCGCAGCTTCGACCTGATGTGCCGCTACGCCGCGAGCCGCGAACTGGAAGCGGGTACGGTGCTGGGCGACAAGCAGTTCATCCAGGGTTTCATCGCCGACAGCCGCGCCGAGATCGACGCCGCCCGGCTGCTGGTGCTGCGCACGGCCCGCCACATCGACGAGCAGGGGGCCGCCGCCGTGCGCGACGAGATTTCGATGATTAAATTCTTTACCGCCAACATGATGCTGCGCGTGGTGGATCGCGCCATTCAGGTACACGGCGCATTGGGCATGACGAGCGACATTCTGCTCTCCTACTGGTACACCCACGAGCGCGCCGCCCGAATTTACGATGGGGCCGACGAGGTTCACAAGGCCGCGCTGGCGCGGAGTATCTTAAAAGGCTACGGGTTGGATACGCGGCGGAAGTAGGCTTCGTCTACGCTCAGCCTGACAGAGGCTATCGGCTATCGGCCGGGCGGCGTACCGCTTTCGGCTAAGGAATTGAGTGCAAAATGAAAAATCAATTGCCGGGTGGCCTCAGCCCCCGGATGGCGAACAATCTCCCCCAAACCTCATGCAAACACATATCGACCAACCCGCGCAAGTCCGTCCCGGCGAGGAGATCGACCTGACTTCCCTAAACGAGTTTTTGCTAAACTCAGAAGCTTTTCGCTCGCCCGTTACGGAGGTGCGGCAGTTTCCTGGCGGCTATTCCAACCTCACGTATCTGCTCAAAACCCAGGATGGAAAAGAATACGTGCTGCGGCGTCCGCCCTTCGGGGCCGAACACATCAAGGGCGGTCACGACATGGCGCGCGAGCACCGGGTGCTGACGATGATTCAGGACGCGGGCTACGCCAAAATACCCGCGCCGATTTTGCTTTGCGATGACTTGGAGGTGATGGGCTGTCCATTTTACGTGATGGAGCGCGTGCCGGGCGTAATCCTGCGGGCGCAAACGGCGGCTAAGCTGAATCTGACCGCCAATCAATTGCGGGCCACTTCGGAAGCGTTGGTCGACAACCTGGTGGATTTGCATGCCCTCGATCTCGAAGCGACCGGACTGAGCCAACTCGGCAAGCCCGAGGGCTACGTCACTCGGCAGGTGGAGGGCTGGTACCGACGTTACTTGGTAGCGCAAACCGACGACCTGCCCATCATGACGCAGCTTTACGAATGGCTTACTAAAAACAGGCCCGCCAAAAACAAGCCGACGCTGATTCACAACGACTACAAATACGACAACCTGGTACTGAATCCCGATGATCCGTCCCAAATCCTGGCCGTGCTGGACTGGGAGATGTGTACCATCGGCGACCCGCTGATGGACGTCGGTACGGCTCTTTCCTACTGGGCCGAGGCCGACGACGGCCCCTTCGAGCGCAGCTTTAACCTGACATGGCTACCCGGTAACCTCACGCGCCGGGAATTCGCCGACCGCTATGCTGCAAAAAGTGGACGGGACTTGTCGAATATTCTGTACTATTACGTGTTTGGGCTTTTCAAGAATGCCGTGGTAATTCAGCAGATTTACAGTCGCTGGAAAAAGGGGCTAACGCAGGATACGCGCTTTGCCGGGTTACTCGTGGGGATCAAGGCGCTTTCCGAGAGAGCCGGGGAATCGATAGGGCAAAATAAAATTTGAAATAGCATACGATGAAAAAAATCACCCTATTCCTCCTCCTGATTTCCACCACTGTCTTTGCCCAAAAACAAAAAGTGTGGCTCGATGCCGACACGGGCAACGAAATGGACGACGTGTACGCCATTGTCCGGCTGCTGTGGGCCGCTGACCGCGTGGATGTGGTGGGCCTTAGTTCGGCGCACTTCAATAATGCTGACCTGGTGACCTTCGAGAAGTGGAACCAGTACACCACGCCCGGCCTGTCGCCCATCCGGGTGAGTCAGGCGCTTAATGAGGAAGTCCTGACCACGATGGGGATGCAAAACATCCCGCATCCGTTGGGGGCCGACCGCCAGATGGGCCGCGCCTGGGGTGGATTCCAGCCGCGCCCGTCGGCGGCGACGGAGAAGCTTTTTGAAGTAGTAAAAAAATTGAAACCCGGCGAAAAGCTGGACATCCTGACGCTGGGCGCGCTCACCAATATCGCTTCGCTTATCGCGCTGGATTCGACGGTGAAGGCCAGAATCCGCGTCTTTTCGCTGGGCGGCGGCTACGACTTTGCCAAAAAAGCCTGGAACAAAAACGAGTTCAACGTCCGCTGCGACCTGAACGCCTACGACTACCTGCTAAACCAGGCCAACCTCGACTGGACGGTGATGCCGATTCACTCGGTGATGCATTACCAGTTTGACCGCGAGACGGTGTACGACCGCTTCGCCGATGACAACCCCACCGAACAACTCATGGAAAAGCGCTGGCGCGAAACCAATCCGCAGGACACGAAGCGCACGCTCTGGGATCTTGGTTTGGTGCAAGCTTATCTTTTGCCCGACTTCGCGCCCGTCGCCACCGTCGCCGCGCCGCCCGAAAACGGGCAGCCAACGGTCAAGATTTTTACCAAAATCGACGCTCAGGGCATGGATGCCGATTTCTGGTCGAAGGTGCAAGAGCACCGCACCGACTTCGCCGCGCCCACCCGCAAGCCGCTGCTTGGCGACGTTCACCTCGGCAACCGCGTGGGTGGCGTGCTGGCGCAGGAAGGGCCGACCACGCAGCTCGTCTGTATGGAGGAAGGCGACCGATTGCTCAGCATTCGGGTCAGTTTGCAGGAAAAAACGAAGCTGGTGGCGGGAATCAGAATGGAGGTTCTGAAAAAAGACAAGCAGACCCGAACCTACGATTTCGGAACACCCGGCGGCGGGGCGTGGCAACCCGCGTACAAAGTAAGAGCGGGCAGCGAACTGACGGGCATCAGCGGCGCGGCGGGCTGGTTCGTAGACCGCCTCCGTTTTCATTTCAGCGACGGCAGCACCACGCCCCTATACGGCGGCACGGGCGGCGATAACGATTTTCAGCTCCTGATTGCCCGCAACGAGCAGGGCGAACTACGGGGCCGCTGGCTGGGTTTCTGGGGTTCGGCGACGGACAAATTAGAGTCGATCGGGCTGGTATTTTTTCCAAAAGAATAATTCACACGTAAATTTTATGAAAAGATTACTCACCTTAATTTTTCTGACGCTCACTGCCTGCGCAACGCACAAAACGTCTTTCCCAAATCCCGATTGGGCCACTGCCACGCCCAAAGCGAAAGGGCTGGACGAAGCTAAAATGCTGGATGCCCTGGACTATTTGAAAGCCAAGTCCTTCCAGGATGGTATCGGGGAAGTGCTCATTATTCGTGATGGGGAGGTAGTTTATGAGGGAAAAGGTGTGGACACGCCGCGCAATATTTACTCCTGCACCAAATCGTTCACCAGCACCGTGCTGGGGTTACTGGTGCAGGAAGGAAAAATAAAGCTCGACGACCCCGTGGCGCGCTACGAGCCCGCGCTGGCCGCGCTCTATCCCAACGCTACCTTCCGGCACTTCGCCACCATGACCTCCGGCTACAGCGGCGCGGGCCTCAGCCGCTGGAAGGAAGAAAACGCCGACTGGTCGCTCACGCCCTACACGCCCGAGCAGCCGCATTTTGCCCCCGGAACGCACTACGAATATTGGGACGAAGCCCAGATGATGCTTGGCAAGGCACTTACCAATATCCTGCAAAAAACAATGAAAGACTACCTGACCGGGAAAGTCACCGATCCGATCGGGATGGGCGAATGGTCGTGGGGAACGGAGCAGAAAACCAACGGGGTACCGATCAACAACGGCTGCACATCGGTGAGGGTGACGGCCCGGCAGCTGGCAAAAATGGGGCTGCTGTACTTGAATAAAGGCAATTGGAACGGTCAGCAATTGATTCCCAAAGCGTGGTGCGCGATGGCCACCACCATCCAGGTACCCGCCACGACGCCCGTGTACGCTGGCGACCGCGCGGTCACGCGCGGGTCGGGTTCTTACGGGTTGAACTGGTGGGTCAACAGCCCCGACGGCCTGAGCCGGATGCCCGACGCGCCGCTGGGTGTGGCCTACATGAGCGGGTTTAACCACAACGTTTGCGCCATTATCCCCGAATGGAACATGGTCATCGTCCGCACGGGTAACGATAAAAATCCGCCCGAAGGCAAGCACGTGGTGTGGAATGAGTTCCTGCGCAGAATCGGCGAGTCGCTGAGGTAGTTTTACAGTCCCCCGGTTATCTCTTTCAGTTTATTGAAAAACCCTTTCTTCCGCTCGGAGTTGATGCCCCAATCGGCGGGGATGCTTTGGTAGCCTTCGGCGAAACCCTCGTCTTTCATGCGGTAATCGAAGTAACCCCAGGAAGCGTTGGCTTTCACGGCGTTGACGAAGTTATTTTCGGCTTTGTCAAAGTCAAAATGATCGTCTTCGTTGAACACAATCGGTTGGCCGTAGTAGCCTTTCACGTCGCGGGTTTTCTTGACCTGCTCCGTAATCTTGGCTGGGTCTTTAATGCCATTGCCGTGCAGTAACACGTAATCGGCGATCTGCACCACATTGGGCTGAGGCACCGTGCCGCCGCCGTAACTAGTGCTGACCAGCAGGCGGTATCCGTTCTTCTGCTTTTTCTTTACCCGCTCGATGAGTTCGCTTACGCGCTCAGGTTTCAGGATTTCGTGGTCGTAGGCTTTGATGTTGCACTCGTTATTGACCTCGACCAGCACGTTACGATAGCCTTTTTTCAGGATCCAGTCGGTGGCGTTATCCACGGCGTTGATGACGGCTTTCTCGTCGGCAAGCACCTCATCTTGCCCAAAGTAAAAATAGCCCAGCATCACTACCATGTGCAGTTCGTCGGCTTTATCGAGGATGCGTTCCAGACGTTTCGTGTAGTCTTTGCGCAGATTGCCCTTTTTGTCAAAAGCCGAATTGACCCAGCCATTATTGCCGTAACCCAACGGGCTGCCGCCCTGTAAATTGAGCGTGAAGGAATTCAGCCCATAGGAGCGCCAGAGCGGCATATTAGCCACAAACTCTTCGGTGTTGCGGTCGGGATTCCACTTTTTGGTGTCGGGATAGACGAATCTTTCGCGCGTTTCCGGGTTCAGGTCATCGAAAATGCCCTGCACCATGCGGGAATTCATGAGCAATCCTTCAATTTTGTGGCCTTGCCAGGTGCGGCCCTCGTAGGTGGGGCGGCCATTGATGTAGAACTGACCGTCTTTGATGTCCACCACGGTGTGGGGCTGGGCTTGGGTGAGGGTTGTCAAGAATAGAAAGATGGCGGTGACAAGTTGTTTCATAGGTCAGGTTGGATTAAATAGCTCTTACTCCCATCCGGGGGCTAAAGCCGCCCGGCAATTGAGGTATTTCCTGTTCAAAGCCTCATTTTGCTCTAAAACTACCTTGTTTCACCCGATTTTTCCTAACTTGTTTGCCTAATTCAGCCATTCCTAGCTGGCATAGCCTTCACGAAAAAAGTTTGAAACGACGTTGAGACAAGCCAACGCAAAACTCATAAACTTTAAACCGGGCGGCGCACCGCTCATAAATTTTAAACTCCCTTCATGGCCCAGAAGCACACCCCACTCGACGACAACCTCCATTGGTACAAAGATGCCATCATTTACGAACTCCACATCAAAGCTTTCCGCGACGGCAACGGCGACGGCATCGGCGACTTCCAGGGCATCATGGAAAAGCTGGATTATCTCGAAGATCTTGGCGTAACGGCTATTTGGCTACTGCCGTTCTACCCCTCGCCCCTGCGCGACGACGGCTACGACATCGCCGACTATTACAACATCAACCCCAGTTACGGCGACATCGAGCAGTTGCAGACTTTCATCGAGGAGGCTCACAAGCGTCACCTGAAAGTCATCATCGAGCTGGTCATCAACCACACCTCCGACCAGCACCCCTGGTTCCAGCGGGCGCGGAAGGCCCCGAAGGGTTCGCCCGAGCGAGAATACTACGTCTGGACCGACAACTCAGAGCAATACAAGGACGTACGCATCATTTTTCTGGACACCGAGACCTCCAACTGGACCTGGGACCCCGTGGCGCAGCAGTACTACTGGCACCGCTTTTTCCACCACCAGCCCGACCTCAACTACGACAGTCCGCTGGTGCAGGAGGAGATCTTCAAAGTCCTGGACTACTGGTGCAAGACGGGCGTGGACGGCTTCCGGCTCGACGCCGTGCCGTACCTCTTCGAGCGCGAGGGAACCAACGGCGAGAATCTGCCCGAAACCCACGATTTCTTGAAAAAAATTCGGGCGCACGTCGACGAGCATTATCCCGGCACGGCGCTACTGGCCGAAGCCAATATGTGGCCCGAGGACTCCGCTTCGTACTTCGGTGAGGGCGAAGGCGACGAGTGCCACATGAACTACCACTTCCCGGTAATGCCGCGCATGTACATGGCCCTGCAAATGGAAGACCGCTACCCGATCATCGACATCTTTGAGCAGACGCCCGAGATCCCGGCCACGGGCCAGTGGGCCATGTTCCTGCGCAACCACGATGAGCTGACGCTCGAGATGGTCACCGACGAGGAGCGCGACTATATGTACAAATCGTACGCCAAAGATCCCAAGGCGCGCATCAACCTGGGCATTCGGCACCGCCTGGCCCCGCTGCTGGACAACAACCGCCGCAAGATCGAGCTGATGAATTGCCTCCTTTTCTCGCTCAACGGCACGCCCGTGATTTATTACGGCGACGAGATCGGGATGGGCGACAACTTCTACCTCGGCGACCGCGACGGCGTTCGCACGCCCATGCAGTGGTCGCCCGACCGCAACGCGGGCTTCTCGGAAACCAACCCGCACAAGCTGTACCTGCCCGTCATCCTCGATCCCGAGTACCACTATGAAGCCATAAATGTGGAGACGCAGCGGCGCAATACGTCATCGCTGCTGTGGTTCATGAAGCGGATGATTACGATGCGTAAGAAATTCAAGGCATTCAGCCGCGGCGATATGGAGTTCGTGTGGGTGAGCAACCCTAAAATCCTGGCCTTCACGCGCAGCTACGAAGACGAGACGATTTTGGTTCTGGTCAATCTGTCGCGCTACACGCAGCCCGCTGAGCTGGATTTGTCGGCTTACAAGGGCTACTTGCCCATCGACGTTTTCAGCAAAAACCGTTTCCCGATTATCAAGGAAGACGAGCCCTACTTCTTTACGCTCGGCTCGCACGGCTACCAGTGGTTTTCATTGGAAAAAGCCTATCCCGAAGTGGGTGACCAGGTCCCCAAGCCGTCGTTTGAATTGAAAAGTTGGGGCGATTTATTAAAACGTGACGCTGTAAAGCTGCTCGAAAGTCAGCTTTTGCCGGGTTATTTACAGGAAGCAGGCTGGTTTATCGGGAAAGATCGTACGGTCATCAGCACCGAAATTGCCGAATCGGCTGCCCTTGATTTGGGCGATCACCAGGCGTATCTGCTACTGCTGGAAGTACAGTACGAGAGCGGCCTGCCCGAACATTACCAGTTGCCTGCGGCCTTCGTGACGGAGGAAGCCATGCGGAAGGTTGCCGAAAACTACCCGCCTGCCATCATCGCCAACCTGACCATCGGGGAAGAGAAAGGAATGCTCGTGGATGCCTATTACACCGTAGAAATGCAACGAATGCTGCTGGCTCATTTCGGGCAAGCCCCGCCCATGAAGTTGAAAGGCGGTAGTCTGAATTTTGCCACGCACCAGGCCGACAACCTGCCACGGCCCGATGAAATGCAGGTCAAGATGCACGGCACGGGGTATGAAACCATTATTTCTTACAACGAAGAATACGCGCTCAAGCTCTACCGTCGGGTCGAGAAAACCCCGCAGCCCGATGCGGAGATCACCCGACTATTGACCGAGAAGGCGCGGTTTGCCCAGATGCTTCCCTACGCCGGTGTCGTAGACTGGAAAATCGGCCGGGATAGCTACACGCTGGGTATTTTGCAGGAGGCCCCCGAGGGCAATGTCAGCATGTGGAAATTCATGCAGGAGCGCGTCAACAATTACTACGAGCGTGTGCTGTCGCTGGAACGTGAATGGCCCACGCCGCCGGAAGAGCTGACCGCATTTACGCCCGTGGCCCACGAAAATATTCCTGACGATTTCCGCGACCTGTTCGGCGGCACGGTGGTTGGCCCCACGCGGATGCTGGGCGAGCGACTGGGTGAGTTGCACCTGGCTCTGGCCACGGTCGAGGCACCGGATTTTGGTTCGGAAGGCTTTTCGCTGCACTACCAGCGGTCACTATTCTCGGGCTTTCAGTCGCTGGTGCGCGAGACGTTCCAGAATCAGGAGAAAAAGCTAAAAACGCTAGCCGATGCCGTGCAGCCGGAAGCCCAAAAAATCGCGGGCCGAAAAAAGGAAATACTGGCTTTGCTGAAAAAGATTTACGACAAGAAAATCGACGCCGTCAAAATCCGAATTCATGGTGATTACATCCTGAAAAAAGTGCTATTCACGGGCAACGACCTGGCGATCTGCGAGTTTGGCGGCAACCCAACCCGTAGTTTCAGCGAGCGTCGCCTGCGTCGTTCGCCCCTGCGCGATGTGGCCGACATGTTGCTGTCGTTGCACTATGCCGCCTACGCCAGTCTGCTCTTCAACGATCAGGTGGGCGAGGACGATATCGCCAAACTGACCCCGCCCACCGAGCGTTGGATTCAGGCCGCGTCGGGCGTGTTCCTGGATGCCTATCTCGCTACGGTGAAAGGCAGCGATTTCATTCCCGAAGATAAAAACGACCTGAACGTGCTTTTGCAAACCTACCTGCTGGAGAAGGCCATTTTCGAATATAATCATGAGTTAAACGAAAGACCGGAGTGGGCAACGGTATCATTGCGGGTGATCGAATCGTTATTAGATACGTCATCGTTGTAGAGACGTTTTAAAAAATTTAATTACAAATCTTTCTAAAGAATGAATAAATATTTTATCGGCGGTTTACTGCTGCTGGCTTTATCGGCGCAGGCGCAGGACGCCGCCACGAAATACGCCGAAACGATCACGCCCGCCGATCTGAAGAAACACCTCGTCATCATCGCCTCCGACAGTCTGGAAGGTCGCGACACGGGTTCCGAGGGTCAGAAAAAAGCTGCGGACTACGTATCGAAGCATTTCAAAATGTATGGCCTCGCCCCCATCGCCACCGACAGCGCCGGGGATAAGAGTTATTATCAGCACTACGACCTCTACCGCAAAACCTGGGGCGAGGTGTACGTAAAAGCCGATGGCCGGAAGTTTGCTTTTAACGAGGATTTTCATCTCAACGGATTGCTAAGTACCGACGGCGAGGAGTCGGCCCCGACGGTTTTTGCGGGCTACGGCATCGACGCCAATCTTTATAACGACTACAAGGACCTGGATGTAACGGGCAAAGCCGTCGTGATTCTGGAAGGCGAACCGAAAGACCGCAGCGGCAAGTACTATGTCAACGACGGCGACCAGGCGTCGAGCTGGAGCGGGCCGCAGTCGTGGCAGAAGAAGGCGGCCACGGCCATGACAAAGGGGGCGAAGTATGTGTTTATGGTGTCGGAAAAAGAAGGCAAGGAGTTCGACCAACTCGTGAAACAGCGGGCCATCATGGCGCGACGCATGAGCGGCATGAGCATGAAGCCCATTCAGGAATCGCTCAGCAATATGGCCGTCTTTACGGTTTCCCGTGACGTAGGCGCGGCCCTGCTGCGTACTTCGGCGAAGAAGCTGAATAATTTCAAAGGAGACATCGACAAAAAAGGCCAGCCCATCGTTAAAGGCCCTATCGGCACGGTCTCGCTGAAAGTGGAGCGCCAGAGCGAGATAATCGGCACCGAAAACGTGGCTGGATTTCTGGAAGGCACCGACAAGAAAGACGAGGTCGTGGTCATCTCGGCGCACCTGGATCATATCGGCATTTCGGCCGACGGCCAAATTAACAACGGAGCCGACGACGACGGCTCGGGGACGGTCTCACTGCTGGAACTGGCGCAGGCGTTCACTCAAGCCAAGGCCGACGGCAACGGCCCACGCCGCAGCATCCTGTTCCTGAACGTGACGGGCGAGGAGAAGGGCTTGTTCGGTTCAAAATTTTACTCCGAAAACCCGCTGCTTCCGCTAGAAAACACGGTGGCCGACCTGAACATCGACATGATTGGTCGCGTGGATAAAGCCCACGAAGCCGACCCCAAGTACGTGTACCTCATCGGCTCCGACAAGCTTTCATCCGAACTCCACGCCATCAGCGAAGCCGCCAACGAAGCCCACGTCGGCTACAAGCTGGACTACACCTTCAACGATCCTAAAGACCCGAACCGCTTCTACTACCGCTCCGACCACTACAATTTTGCCAAGAAAGGCGTTCCGGTCATTTTCTACTTCACGGGCGTCCACGAGGACTACCACCGCCCCGGCGACGATGTCGAAAAAATCATGTTCGACAAGCAGGCACCGATTGTGAAGCTGGTGTTTTATACCGCTTGGGAATTGGCGAACCGGGAGGAGCGGATTGTGGTGGATAGTAATAAGGAATGATGATATTGATTGAAAGCAAAAACGGTCTCCGCTGCGCAGTGGAGACCGTTTTTACTTTAGGAATAAGTTTATTCTTGACAAAGCATTACAACCTTTTGAGTGCCCGAAGGGTCTAGGGGCTAAACTTCATCCACAACTATCCCGCCGTACCGTTATGGAATTACTCGCCATCCTCATCGAACTCACAAAACTACCCGAACGGGATTCAGTGCCCGTGCTGGGTTCCTTCGAAACAGTCGATGCCCTGAAGAACAAGTTGTTGCTATCGTCGGGCATGATCTGCTCCCAAATATGGTTCGTCGGCACGGGTTCGCTCCGCGCCTACTACCACCTTGAAGAGAAAAAGCGCACCAATAACGGAATCAGCAATGAGACGACTACCCGCGAAGTCACTAACTGGCTCATTCCTGCGGGCGGCGTGCATACCGCTATGAAGAGCTTTTCGCAGCAAATGCCGACCGCTTATTACGTAGAGACACTGGAGGCGTGCCAATTATACACGCTGTCCTATCAGAATTACCAGGCTATCCTGAAATCTCACCCCGAAATAGTGGCAAAAATATTCGAGCAGGTCTTTATCATGGCCGAATCGCGGTTGAAGATGTGCAATCTCCGTTACCCCGAAGACCGCCTGCGGATGTTCGACCTGACCTATCCAGGAAAAAAGAGCCACATTCCCGTCAATGTGCAGGCTACTTACCTTAACATCGACCCCAGCACCCTGAGCCGCTGGCGTAAAAAAGGCTGGTGACCTGATTTTCTGACTCGAGTCAGACGATTTTCTGATTCGAGTCAGATTGTGGTAACTATGCACCACCTAATTTTGTCGGCATAGGGTTTCTAATTCATTCGTCAAACCTCAAACTGATTCTGCTATGAGAATACCTAACACTTTAATCGCGGCCAGCATCGCTATCGGCGTAGTGGCTTGCAGCAACATCTTCCAGAACGAAGACCCACCCGCCCCTTACAACTCGGAAGACCCGCTGAAAAGTGGGGAAATTTCGCTGCCCGTGAAGCCCGACCCTACTTTCAGTTGGGCACCGCAGCCGGGCGTTGTTTTGAACTTGGGCGGCTTAAAGAGCAAGTCGGGCGGGGAACCCGTACTCATGGCACTTGGAGGGGGCGTAGCCGCCGGATACCGCGACGGGGGCTTGTTCAGGGAAGGCCAGATCACCTCCTATCCGAATCTGGTAGCCCGGCAAATGGGTCTAGCCAATTTCGAGCAGCCGCTCTTCGAGCGGGAGAACGGCAACGGCACGGGACGCTTGGTAATTGACAAGGCGAGCGATGACCTGCGCTGGAAAGAGGTAACGAACAACATGGCCTACGAGAAAGGGGGCAGTTTTCCCCAGTTTGAGCCGTACATGGGTACTCCAGTTAACAACTATTCGGTTCCAGGACTACATCCCATCTTTTGGAATGGTGGCTTGGATCACTTTGAAAAAAATGCAGCTTCATACTATGAAGCAAATCCGCTTCCTGCCGAGAAAACCAACGCCAACTATTTATGGGACAAGTATGACGTATCTACATCACTAGCCAGCCGTTTCATACCGAGTAGCGCGGGTACGGGCTGGGATCGGATTAATGCCCTGAACCCCGACCTGGGAATCATCGACGTAGGCATGGACATATTCGTTATGACCCACCTTCGCGGAGGAGGGGCAGGTGTCACGCTCAGTCAACGTGCCCCCATATGGGAAGGGCAACTGATGGACAGGATAAAAAAGACGGGAATGAAGTATGTCTATACGACTATTCCCGATGTCCTCGACTTCCCCTATTTCAAGCTCTACACTTACCAGGAGGCAGTGAGACGAACGGGAGCTGCCCCAAAAATCCTCAAAAATGGCAGGAAATTCGTTGAGGAAGTCACGGCGGAGGACATCCTGCTGCCGACGGCCAATGTAGTCAACTACTTCAACGGAAAGTTTGAGGGGCCTCTTATGGACGCCGATGTGATCCGGGAGGACGAAATGGGCAAGCCTGAATTTTATAACGAAGGGTTCATACAAGGCTGGGCGAAAACCCATAACCACCCCCTCGTTGACTTTTATTCCGTGTACAAAAAGGTACTAGCCGGGCAGTACGTTTCGGAAGATGGTTTCAAAATAGACCCTTCCTTCCCAAACGGTAATTTCTTCTCCGCCGACGGTATCTACCCTTCGGCCATAGGGCAAGCTGTGCTGGCCAACGAGGTCATTAAGGTCTTCAACGCCTCCTATGGGATGCAAATTCCCCTGATTAAAATTGGGGACTATGCAGCAGAACTGGCTAAATAGTACCACAATCACGAACTATTTCAAACCGAAAATCTCATGAAAACGATCTCAAATTTTCCGCTTCTGCGGACAGGAAAGGCTTTGTGTTGTCTGGTGATTTTGCTCCTGCTGTCGGGACAGGTCGAGGCTACAATCCCCGGCGGAACCTTTGAACTCTCTTGGCCAATTAACCGCGCGGTCATACAACGCAATAGCAGCAACCAGGCCAGTTTCCTCTTCGCTGGCCAATTCGTACCCTTTGGGCCAGGCCCCGAATGTCCCGCTTTCGAGTACTTCTATAAGATCGAACGTCTAAACCTTGATAACGGCTCCTACCACAGTGACCAGGTTTCCGGAAAGAACCAGCCCTCGTAGTAAGGGAAAATTCTGGCTCAGTCGTTGAATCTGAAAGTGTAGGTGTTGGCGTGTGTCAAAGAAAATGGGTTAGTTTGCATCAAAAAGATGCTTCCAACCGCTTTCGCCTCTTCCCTACACACCCAACTCGGGTCAGAATTTGCTGCGTTCGAGGAAACGCTGGCGTCGGAGCCGCCCGTGAGCATTCGGCTGAATCCTGACAAACAAGGATATGCCGCTTCGGAATTGGCAAAAGTACCCTGGCATCCCGAGGGCTACTACCTGCCCGAGCGCCCGGTTTTTACGCTCGATCCGATTTTTCACGCGGGGGGGTACTACGTGCAGGAGGCTTCTTCGATGATCTTGCATGAGGTACTTTCACAACTCGTGCCCGCCCAACGTCCTTTGCGGATTTTGGATCTGTGCGCCGCGCCGGGCGGCAAGAGCACGTTGCTGGCGTCGTGGATGCCACCGGGCAGTCTTTTGCTGGCCAACGAAGTCATCCGCAGCCGGGTCAATCCTTTGCAGGAAAACCTGGAACGCTGGGGCAACCCGCACACCTTTACGAGCAGTTACGACCCGGAAAGCTTCGGGAAGCTCACGGGCTTCTTCGACGTCGTGCTGGTGGATGCGCCTTGTTCGGGCGAGGGATTGTTTCGTAAAGGTCCTGATGCCGTACGCGAGTGGTCGCCGGAACACGTGCAGTTGTGCGCGGCGCGGCAGCAGCGGATTCTGACGGCGGCCGTGAAACTGGTTGCCCCCGGCGGCACGCTGCTGTACAGCACCTGTACCTACAACGAAACCGAAAACGACCAAAACGCCGCCTGGCTGATCGAAAACCAGAATCTGGAATATCTTGAAGTAAACTTGCCCGCCGAATGGGGCGTGATAGCGCGTGATCCCGGCTACCAATGCTACCCCCACCGCCTTCGGGGCGAAGGCTTTTACTTCGCGGCCTTCCGCCAAACGCGCGGCCTGCCTTTTCGGGGCAAAACCGGACGTTACATGAGCAAGCTGAGCGATCTTAAAAAGCGAGAGGAAGCCATACTGGCGGATTGGGTACAGGATGCTGAGGATATTTTCTTCCTGCAACGACCCGATGGAACGGTGCTTTTCGGACCCAACCAACTCTGGAATGATCTGATGCTGCTGGACACGGCCCTGCCGCAGGGCGTGTGGCTGCGCGAAGCGGGGGAGTTCAAGGGGAAAGACTTCATTCCGGCCCATAGCCTGGCCGTCAGCACGGTGGTGGCGACGGATTGGCCCGCCGTAGAACTCGACCGGGAAACGGCCTTACGCTTCCTGAAAAAAGACAACATTGAACTGCCCGGTGAAGCACCCAAGGGCTGGCTGCTGGCGCGGCACGCAGGTTTGAATTTGGGCTGGATGAAAAATCTCGGTAATCGGGTGAACAACTACTTGCCGAAGGACTGGCGCATCAGAATGGATATTCGGGAAGTGTAGAGTTACCAATTTATGCCTGTCGACGATTTGATTCCTAACAAAATGAAACGGTCGCCCTTCGTACAGAAAGGCGACCGTTCTTGCTTGAAACCAAGTTTCGATCAGGGAAAAATTCCCAGCATGTCGTAGCTCAGGGCAATTTTTTTAATAGAAATATAGAAAGCGGCCGTCCTTAGATCACCCAATTCGGGCTTGGCAATCAGGGCGTCACGCATCTCGTGGTATGCTTCGATCATGGTGTCTTCCAGGCCCGACCGCACGATGTCGGCTTCGTCGGAACCGTGCGTAATGTCGGCGCGCTCGGCGGCTTCCAGTTTTTTGCCCGTGAGCTCCTCCACCGAGCCGATAATGCGATCGAAACTCTTCTCGTCGGCCCGCTTGCCCATGCGTCCGAAGCGGACGTTCTGCAAGTTTTTGAGCCACTCGAAATACGATACCGTTACGCCCCCGGCGTTCAGGTACAAGTCGGGAATAATCATGACCCCCTTTTCAAGCAGGATTTTCTCAGCGGCCATTGTCACGGGGCCATTGGCGGCTTCAGCTACCACTTTGGCCTTCACATCGCCGGCGTTCTGGTCGGTAATCTGGTTTTCCAGGGCAGCCGGAACCAGAATGTCGCAGGCCATCGTCAGCATCGATCTCGAGTCGGCGATATGGGTTGCGCCCGGAAATCCGGTGATAGATTTCGTGGCCTTCCGGTGCTTGTCCACAGCCTCGATATTCAGGCCATTCTCATCGTAGATACCGCCATCATATTCGGCGATGCCGATGATCTTGGCTCCTTCCTCGGCCAGAAACTTGGCGGAATGGTACCCCACGTTGCCGAAGCCCTGCACGATGACCGTCTTGCCGCGCAGTCCGGTACTCAGGCCCAGCTTCCTGGTATCCTCCTCAAATTTAAAGAACTCCCGCAGTCCGAAAAACACACCCAGGCCAGTAGCTTCGGTACGCCCGCGAATACCGCCGATGCCCACGGGCTTACCCGTCACGCAGCCCTGTGCGTTGGTGTCGCCGTGCTTGAAAGTCATGTAGGTGTCGGCGATCCAACCCATTTCGCGGCCTCCCGTGCCGTAGTCGGGGGCCGGGACGTCCGACGCCGGGCCGATCAAATTTTTCTTGATAAGTTCCGTTGCAAAGCGGCGTGTTACTTTTTCCAGCATCTGGTCCGACGACTTGTGTGGATTGATCGTCACGCCGCCCTTGGCTCCGCCAAAAGGCACGTTCACGACCGCACACTTGAAGGTCATCAGGGTGGCAAGGGCCTTCACTTCGTCTTCCGACACCTCCATGCTGTACCGGATGCCGCCTTTGGTGGGCAGTTTGTGCATACTGTGCTGGACACGAATTCCCTCGATGTTGTGGATTTCGCCGTCCACCTCCACGGGGAAGGTGGTTTTATACACACTGTTACAGTGTCGGATGCGCTCGAGCAGTCCCTTAGACAGGCCCGTGTGTTCGGCGGCTTTATCGTAGTAATGAAGTACGGTATCCAGGAATTTCTTTCCCTGTTCCAGATGATCTGACATAATTTTATAAGAATTTAAAGTGGAAAAGCTCCCGATCGGGAATCATCCCGCAAAGATTGAAAATCTTCGGGGAATAGTGATGGTTTTTTGGAATTTCCATTTGCGATTTGCCTCACATACTTCGTCTAAGCTTTCTTTTCCAGAAGAGTCTTTTGCTCTCTCATCCGGCTCGTGCCTATTCTCGCATCCAGGGAGGAAACATATCGCCGAGCCTGGATGTTACTTCTGCGGATGCCTCGGAGCGCCCGAAGCTTGCTAAAGGAGTGGAGTCACAGACAGCGACAGCCCACTAATTCTCTTAATCACCAAATTCTCTCAATCACTAATTCACAATCGATTATGACCTGGACCGACGTAATAAATTATGCTAAAGAAGGCAATCCCACGCCGCCAAGGCGCGTGGAAAAAACGGAAGCAGAATGGAAGGCCCAGCTTTCCCCCGAAGAATACCAGGTAATCCGCCAAAAAGGCACCGAGCGCGCCTTCACGGGTGAGTACTGCGAGCGCCATGAGCCGGGCCTTTACGGATGCCGCGCCTGCGACACACCGCTGTTCGACTCGACGGTGAAGTTTGAATCCGGCACGGGCTGGCCGAGTTTTTCGGAACCCGTCGAGGACAATGTCATCGAATACGATCTCGACACCAGCTACGGGATGCAGCGCGTGGAAGTGATGTGCAACGTCTGCGACGGGCATTTGGGCCACGTTTTCCCCGACGGCCCCAAGCCGTCAGGATTGCGGTTTTGCATTAATTCCGCTTCAATCAAAAAGGTCGAGTAGTTCGACGAGAAGCTAGGTACTATTTACAGGCGAGAGGCATTCTTTGAAATGCCTCCCGCCTGTAAATAGATCAATTCGAGTATTCGTTGACCGTTGACCGTTGACCCAAATTAGTTTTCCATCAGATAAGCCTTGATGAAATCGTTGAGGTCGCCATCCAGCACGGCGTCGGTGTTCGAGGTTTGGTAGTCGGTGCGGTGATCCTTCACGCGGCGGTCGTCGAGAACATAGCTGCGGATTTGGGATCCCCACTCGATTTTGCGCTTGGAGGCTTCCACTTCGGCGCGGGCCTCGTTGCGCTTTTCCAGCTCGATCTGGTACAGGCGCGATTTTAAGAGTCGCATCGCCACTTCCTTATTCATCAACTGCGAGCGCTCCTGCTGGCAGGCAATAACAATGCCCGAAGGCTTGTGGTGCACCCGCACGGCGGTCTCGACCTTGTTGACGTTCTGTCCACCCGCGCCGCCGGAGCGGTAGGTGTCCCAGGTGATATCGGCCGGATTGACCTCGATTTCGATGTCGTCGTCGGCCAGCGGATAAACGTACACCGACGTGAACGATGTGTGCCGCCGGGCGTTGGAATCGAAAGGCGAAATACGCACCAGGCGATGGACTCCATTTTCGGATTTGAGGTTGCCGTAGGCGTACTCGCCCTCGATCTCGAGTGTCACGGACTTGACGCCCGCTACTTCGCCATCCTGCAAATCGACTTCACGTACTTTGTAGCCGTTCTTCTCAGCCCACATGATGTACATCCGCATGAGCATTGACGCCCAGTCCTGCGACTCGGTGCCGCCCGCTCCGGCGTTGATTTCGATCACGGCGGGCAGGTCGTCGCCCTCCTCGCCGAGCATCTTGCGGAATTCGATTTCTTCCAGCTTAGCGGTCAGCTTCGCGCCTTCGGCGTCCACATCTTCTTCGGTGGCCTCATCGGCCTCGTAGAATTCCCAGATCACGTCCAGGTCGTCACGCCGCCGGGCGAGTTCTTCGTAGCCGCCGGTCCAGAATTTCAGCCCCCGGATCTCCTTCATTACCTTTTCGGCGCGGGCCGAGTCAGACCAGAATTCCGGTTGGGCGGTTTGTAGTTCTAATTGTTCGAGTTGGTTCTTGCGGTGACCGTAGTCAAAGATACCGCCCCAAAGCCTCAACGCGGCCTTTCAGTTCTTTCAACTGATCCTGAGTCATTTAATTATGAATTTTGAATGGGTGAATTTGGAATGGGGCCGCCGGAGCGGAGCGACTTTCCACTGAGTGATTTGAGAATTGCCTCATGGCAGCTTCTCCCGGAGATATCGCATGATAGCTTCCTGGCCATCTTCCAAGCTTTTCTGACCCGCTTTTAGATTTTCCTGACTGCCTTTCAGTTCTTCGTACTGCCGTTGGGTCAAAACGGTTAGTTTGGCTACTGCCTCAGCCGTTTTCGTAATCTTTGTGTCCATGCCGGACATCTCGCTCTTCATGCCGGACATCTCGCTTTTCATGCCGGACATCTCGCTTTTCATGCCGGACATGTCGCTTTTCATGCCGGACATGTCGCTTTTCATGCCGGACATCTCGCTTTCCATGCCAGCTATTCTGCTTTCCATGCCAGGTATCTTGGAGACCTCGCCAATAATCTGGCCTTGGCCTTCAATCAGGCGGTCTATTTTTTGCAAACCGTCGGCCAGTAGCGGTTCTAACTGATCTAATCTCTCGTTCGGTGTCATGCTGTCGATGTTTTCTATATGCTCTGGTACCTTTCAAACCGATCCTATAAAGTGCAAATATAGCGATTTTGCCTTGAAATTGGTAGGCACCTGCCTTCGGCTTTGCGGTAAAAAAAGCTTATATTTGCGACGTTTTTTTAGCAAAACCTTATATCCCAAACTAACTCAGAAATGGCTCAAACATATGACGTTATTGTGTTAGGCAGCGGTCCCGGCGGTTATCCGGCGGCGATTCGTGCCTCGCAATTAGGATTGAAAGTGGCAATCGTGGAAAAAGAAAGCCTGGGCGGCGTTTGCCTCAACTGGGGCTGCATTCCTACGAAGGCCCTGTTGAAAAGTGCGCAGGTATTTGAATACATCAAGCACGCCAAAGACTACGGCATCAACGTGGGCGACCACGATGCCGATTTCGGGGCCGTGATTCAGCGCAGCCGGGGCGTGGCCAACGGCATGAGCAAAGGCGTGGCTTTTTTGATGAAGAAAAATAAAATCGACGTCATCATGGGCGTCGGCAAAGTCATCCCCGGCAAGAAAGTCGAAGTGACCGATAAGGAGGGTAAAAAATCCGAGTACGCCGCCAGTAAAGGCGTCATCATCGCCACGGGTGGCCGCGCCCGTGAACTACCTAACATCCCGATCGACGGCAAGAAGATCATCGAGTACCGCAAGGCGATGAGCCTCGAGAAGCAGCCCGAAAGTATGCTTGTGATCGGCTCCGGGGCCATTGGTGTGGAGTTTGCCTTCGTCTACGCCAGCATGGGTACCAAAGTGACGATCGTGGAATTTATGCCGACGATGGTTCCCGTCGAAGACGAGGACGTGTCGAAGGAACTCACGAAGCAGTATAAGAAAATGGGCGTCGATATTTACACCAATTCATCGGTGGAGAAAGTCGATACCAGCGGTAAGCTGTGCAAGGTGACGGTTAAAACGCCCGATGGCGAGAAGACTTTCGAAGCCGAGGTGGTTCTATCCGCTGCGGGTGTCGTATCCAATCTCGAAAACATCGGCTTGGAAGAAATGAAGATCGAAACCGAGCGCGGCAAGATCAAGGTCAGCGAGTGGTACGAGACCAACGTGCCGGGCTACTACGCCATTGGCGACTGCACCCCCGGCCCCGCCCTGGCCCACGTGGCCACGGCGGAGGGCATTATCTGCGCCGAGAAAATTGCTGGTCACAAGACCGAAGCCCTCGACTACAACAACATCCCTGGTTGTACTTACTGCCAGCCCGAAATTGCGTCGGTCGGCCTGACCGAGAAGCGCGCCAAGGAAGAAGGCTACGACATCAAGGTTGGCAAATTCCCATTCATGGCCTCCGGCAAAGCCTCGGCGGCGGGTGTGAAGGAAGGTTTTGTGAAAGTCATTTTCGACGCCAAGTACGGCGAATGGCTGGGTGCCCACATGATTGGCGCCAACGTCACCGAGATGATCGCCGAGGTGGTCGTGGCCCGCAAGCTCGAAACGACCTCTCACGAAATCCTGCGCTCGATCCACCCGCACCCCACCATGTCGGAAGCCGTGAAAGGCGCGACGGAAGCGGCGTACGGCGAGGCGATCGATCTTTGATTTTTTTCTCTTTTTTATTTAGAAATCCCCTCTCAGAAACTTTCGGGAGGGGATTTCTTGTGAAGTAGGTAGAAGAATGTCTTTCCAGATGATTGGCTATTTCTGTAAATTGGGATTTTGAAAATAGGATGCTGGCATTTTTTCACAAAATAATCGACGTTCTGGATGAGGAGAATATACCTTACATGCTATCGGGAAGCGTGGCGATGAGCGCATACATTTTACCACGGGCCACCCGGGATTTTGATTTTGTCGTCTCGCTAAAAAAGAGTGACGTCGATCGCTTTGTGCGTTTTTTTCAAGAGGGGTATTATTGCAATGCCGAAGCTGTGAGAGATGCTGTTGCCCATCAAAGCCTTTTTAACATTATAGACCATACTTCGGGGTACAAAGCTGATTTTGTAATTCTTAAAGATCAAGCGTATCGTCAAGAAGAATTCAAACGTCGCATTCTGATGGATTTTTTTGGCAAAAAAGTATATTTGGTTTCAGCGGAAGATCTATTGCTCTCCAAGATAATCTGGATACAGGACTACCAGTCGGCTTTGCAGATGGAAGACGTTAGAAACCTTTCACAACTGGAAACGCTGGACTGGGCTTACATTAACGAATGGCTCAAAGAGCTAAATCTCGACACTTTCAACCTACTTTTAAGTTGACTGATACGACCCAATATATCAAGGATTTACAATTAAAAATCTGGCTTGCCAAAACGCCTGCCGAAAGGTTACGGCAGTTTATGACAGATAACGATGCTTTCCTAAAATTCTGCGAAGCGGCAAAGTCATCGGTTACTCATATTTCAGAACAAGATCAGGTTCAAGAAGCCAGCTCGGGAACTGACTAGCCAGTCTATCTTCAGAGTTTGACCCTAAAAAACTCCTAAAACTACCCTCATGATCGTTTACGAAACCAACAAGCATTTCCTCGGCGACATCGCCCACCTCACCCGTAGCTGGACGATGCGCAAAATAATGCGCAGCACGGCGGGCGTCGCCCTTTTTACCGCTATTTTTTGTGTTGCAGTTCTAGAATTCGACCTGCAAGTCCACGCGCCTTCCAGCATATTTTCCCTGCTGGGTATCGTGCTGAGCGTGCTGCTGGTGTTCCGCACCAATACGGCCTACGACCGCTGGTGGGAAGGCCGCAAGCAATGGGGCGCGCTGGTAAACCACTGCCGCAACCTGGCCGTGACGGCCCACGCCATTTTCCCCGAAGGCGACACCCGCAGCCGCGCCGAAATGGCGACGCTGATTGCCAATTTCTGTCTGGCTTTCAAAGAGCATCTTCGGAAAGGCGTCATCATGGACGAGTTGATCCACCTGACAGAGAAAGAAAAGGCCGAGTACAAGCGGTACAAACACATCCCGAACCATATTTCCTTCCTGATTTTTCAGAAAACCCAAACGCTCTACCGCAGCGGAGCCATCACCGGCGACGACACGCGCAATATGAAGCCGCACACGCAAGCGCTGCTCGACATCCTGGGTGCCTGCGAACGGATCAAGAAAACGCCGATTCCTTTTTCGTACAGCGTTTATATCAAGTTGTTGATTTTGAGCTACTCGTCGATGCTGCCCTTCGGCCTGGTGCGGGATTTTGGGTACTTCGCCATTCCGCTGGTGACGTTCATTTTCTTCACGTTTATCGGTATCGAGATGCTGGGCAGCGAAATCGAAGACCCCTTCGGCCTGGACTGCAACGACCTGCCCACGGGCGACATCGCCCACACGATCACGAAAAACGTCTTCGAGATTCTGGAAGTGGATCTGGAAAAGCAACCTGTTGAGGAGCGGGAGCTGTACGAGAAGGTATTTTGATTATTCCTCTTGAGTCACTAAATGCTTCACCTTTGTCGGATTCGGATTCACCGTATCCGACTCCACCAGTCCGTCGCGCAGGCGGATGACACGGTGGGCGTACAGGGCGATGTCTTCTTCGTGCGTCACCATCACGATGGTGTTGCCTTTGCTGTGGAGTTGATCGAAGAGATCCATGATTTCATAGGAGGTCTTGGTGTCGAGGTTACCCGTGGGTTCGTCGGCCAGCAGGATGCTGGGGTCGTTGACCAGGGCGCGGGCCACGGCCACGCGTTGCCGCTGTCCGCCCGAGAGTTCGTTGGGGCGGTGGTGGCCCCGGTCGCCCAGGCCGACGTTGGTAAGAGCCAGGTGAGCCTTTTCGGTGCGGTCGGATTTATTAAGGCCCGAGTAGATGAGCGGCAGAGCCACGTTGTCGAGCGACGAAATGCGCGGCAGCAGGTTGAAAGTCTGGAATACGAAACCGATTTCCTTGTTGCGGATTTCGGCCAGTTCGCTCTCCGTCATGTCGCTGACGTCCTTGTTATTCAGGACGTACGTACCCGAGGTCGGAGTGTCCAGGCAGCCGATAATGTTCATCAGCGTGGACTTGCCCGAGCCGGACGGCCCCATAAAGGCAACATACTCGCCTTTCTCTACGGAGATGCTGACAGATTTCAGCGCGTTCACCACCTGGGTTCCCATGATGTAGCGGCGCGATATTTCGGAAGTTTCGATTATTTTCTTCACTGTTGAATTGTTTAATTGATGTGGGATTGTCAGCTTGATCGAGCGGTCAATCTGTGCTAATTCCCTTTGTGACTTTGTGCCTTTGTGTCGGAACGCCGCATCGCTTTGTGCCTTTGCCCCTCCACTACCACCCAACATATTTTGGTGGCATCACGCCATTCAAGCGCAAATAGACAATCGCCTGAGCGCGGTGGTGGGTTAGGTGGTCGTTCATTAAGTTGATGATCTGTCGCTCAGTCATTGGGCCGCTGAAAGAATTTGACGGTTTCGTTGAGTCGCTTGGGATCGAATTCTTTTAGGGTGGCGGAGGCGTAGTCCAGCGATTCTTCCAGAACTTCCAGCACCTCTTCTTTCGATTTTTTGGAATAAATTTCAATCTCTTTCCGGCTACGGGGTGGCTGGGTAGTCGTCAGGTAATCGGAACACAGCCACACCATGTTCGACGACAGGTGCGTCAGTTGCTCGGCAAAATTCATTTCGTCTTCTACCGGCCGGAAATCGTATTGTTCGGCGGGCATGGATTCGGCCAGGGCCATCGTGTAAGCTTTGGCATTCGTCCATTTCTGCTGCAATTCTTTCAAATGTGCTGCCTCTGACTGAGCAAAGGCAGTTAGCGACAAGCCGAGAAGCGGTAAGAGTAAAAGGTACTTCATCTTGTTTTGGTCAAAGGGCTATTCGCTGGGTGAGGTGCTCAATGTCTTTAAAATCGCCTGTCTCTCTTTGTCATCCGTCGAGAGTACTTTTTGCTGAAACTCGCTCAGCGTGGCTTGCAGGAAAGTACTTTCCACAGTAGTGAGGTCATCGAAAAAAAACGTCAGGCGGGTGCGGTCGCCCTTTCTGTCGGTGGCGTAAAGGGCGTAAGTTAGCACAAAAGCGGTTGAACCTCCCTTTGCGCCCAAATGCCGGTATTTTTTTCGGTTGCTATCGAAAGCTTCCATCGGCCACTCCATGATTTTTTCCAGGGTACTTTGGGCCGTAGAATCGAAGTAGGTGCGGCTCTGGATTTTTTGCAGGATGCCGTCGTACTCGCGCACTGTGCTGCCGGGCAGACGGTCGGACCACACGCGCTGCACGGCGGCGGTGGCGTGGGCGCGGTTGAATTCCTTTTTGATGGTCGTGTCCACTTTCAGCACCTCGAAGTATTCTTGGGCTTTCTTTTTGTACAAATCCATCCCCATCAGTTTCAACCCCTTAGCCGAATTTTCCTCCGAACAAACGTATAGCGCCGATACGAACGGGTACAGCGAATCGTGCTTTGTCAGGCCCAGCTCGGTCAATTCGGCGTTGATGGGGGCTAGCCCCAGCCGCCACATCAGGTACTCGGTGTTGGCGTTGCTGCTGTGGCGAATCATGCCTTTGGCGATTTCCAGTAACGAAGCTGTGCCGTTGGCTGCCCCGTTTTTCTTTATCTGCTGCAACCAGGCCGGATGCGCCCCGCCGTCGGTGTCGGCGATGTAGAACCGGGACAACTCGGTGAGCGGCACTTTTTCCTGCGGGTCGATCTTGCCAGCAGAAACCTGTTCGGCGAACTCGGCGGCGATAATGATTTTGACCGTACTCGCCAGTGGCATCTTCTGGTCGGGGTTTTGCTCCGCAATCAGGCTATCGTTCCGTACCCAGTACAGGGCGCTCTTATCGGGGTTTTTGGCAATAAAATTGGCGACGTAGTCTCCCTCAAAATTGAAGTAGGTGAAGTACGCATAAGCCGCTAGTCCGGCAAAGGCCAGAACAAGAACGCCCACGATAATGCCAATAATTTTTAAAGCTTTCATGCTAAAAAGGTCAAAGCCCACTCAAAAAATACAAAGCAACTCCGATCGAAAAGCCACCAATGAAGCCCAAGATTTTTCTTTTCAGAAAGTAACCACGGACAAAAAGGCCCGCCAGCAGCACGACTGACGGCAGGTAGGCGTCGGTGATTTTGCCCTGGCTACCCACTGGGTCTTCGGTTAGGTAGCGCGATTCTTCTTCCTCGTTTCTCACAATCCAGCTGCCCGACTTTTCCTCCCGCAAAGTGTTCCATTCGAAAACCTCTCCCTCGTACGAAATCACGGCGGCTCGGGGCGAGGTCTTAAAATCAATGCTACCTAGTACTTTCTCTCCCTCAATATCCAGAATTCGGGCTTGCTTCTTGCCAAACCCCGCGTGTTCAAACCGCACAAAAGAGCCTCTGAATTCCCCGTAAGCTTTCTGGTTCCAGAAATCGTTCTTCAAAAGCCCAATGATCTGCTTGCCATTGAAAAGGCGGTATTCCCGCGCTAAGCCTAGCATTTTCCAGGTTAAATTCAAGGTTGTTAGGCGTTAGGTTATTAGGTATTAGGATTTAGGTGCGCTTGCTACGCGAGTCGTGTGGAATCAGACCTAATACCTAACAACCAAATACCTAATTCCCCAAAAGTACCCCATTACCGAAACTCGGCCCTCTGTTTTTCGACAAGTGCCCGCATGGGTTGATAGCGGTTTAGGAATACCTGATAGTCGGCATCGGTGGCAAGTTGCTCCACCTTGGCGACGCCCTCCTCCGACTGCGCCAACAACCCCTGTTCAACGCTCAGCAGGGCGTATTGTTCCCAAATCTGGGAAGAACCTTGGTTGAATTGTAGCGCCTTGGTCACTAAGGCGTAAGCACGCGCTGACTGTTTTTGCTGGTGAAGGTAATTGGCTGTCGCCGCCACGACGCGCCCGCTGAACGGATTGGCCCGTAGCGCCTTTTCATAAGCGGCAGCGGAAGGGCTTTTCTGGGCAGCCAGTAGCAACGAGTCGCCCAATACATCAGGCTTGAAACCGCTGGCTAGGGTTTTGCGCAAAGGTGCCATCGCTGCTTCCGCACCCAGCTCAGGCAGTCGCTCGATCAGAACGCCCGCCACGGCCCCGTTGCCCATGAAAGCGTTAGCCAAAATTTGCCCAATCAGGCCTTCGGGTGCCTCTACAAAGCTAAACTGCTCCGCCGCCTGCTCGTACAAACCGAGTTGCAGCAGCCAGTGGCCGAATACTTTGCGGTAGGTGTCGATTTTCTCGCCGCCGTTTTCCACCAGAACCTGCATGGCTTCGATGGCCCGTCGGCGGTTCCCATTGTAGAACTCGGGGTAGAGTGAGGGCAATAGCAGGTCATCGGCCAGGAAAGGGTTCTTTACCGCCAGCAGCGAGGCCAATCGCACGGGCGTGCTATCGTGTCGCGCCTGGTTTTGTGCGTAATTGACCAGGTACGCCATGCCCGACACGTTCAGCAGGGAGTCTTCGGGGATGGCTTTTTGGATAAAATTCTGTTTTTCAAACTTCTGCCGCAGGTTTTGCACCGCCAGCCAGTTGGCCTGCCAGGGATAGTACTTGCGCTCCCCGGCGGTACGGGCCAGCGAATCCAGCAGCTCGTCGTCGGTGCTTTTGGCGTAGAGGGCCAGCAGGTTCGTGGCCGGAACGTCGTCATTCCCACCGGCGCGCTGAGCGCGGTCGAGGTAGTAATAAGCCGAGTCGGCTACGTTGGTGCGGGCGTAGAGAATGCCAAGGTTGTTGAGCAGTTCGCTGCTCTCGGGAAATTTTTGGATACCCTCCTGGTAGCTGGAGACGGCGTCGAAGAACAGGCTTTCCTGCGTAAGTACCCCGCCCAGGCCGACGTACGCCTGCGGCGACGGGTTCTTCAAAGTCGCCTGGTTGAAGTAATAAGCCGCCGCCGTGCGGTCATCCTGCCGCAGGGCCAGCGACGCCAGGCCGTAGTTGGACTTGTGGTTCTGGAATTCCTGTTGCAGCGCCATTTTGTAGTACTGCTCGGCCAGGGTGTACTCTTTGGTTTTGGTATAAAGGTCGCCCAAGCCATTAAAGTAACCCGCGACGCTCTGATAAAGCGGCAGCATTTCCTGCGTAGCGATCAGGACCACCACGCCCATAAAGCCAAACAAGCGCGCTTTGGTCAGGCCGAAGTTCAGGGGTTTGTAAAGCACCTTATGCACCGCCAGGCCCTGCTTGAACAGCGGCAGGAAGTTGGCAAGAATGTAGAAGTAAAACAACGCGCTCATCGCCAGTTGGCCTTCCACGACCATATCTTCCAGCACTTCCAGAATTGGGTCATTGGCCGTAGCCGCCGCATAGCCGCCGAAGGCCATCGCAACGATGAACAGGCCGACATACAGCCAAAAGCCCACGGCGCGGTAGTTCAGCGCATCGATGGCGACGGTGCGTTTGCGGAAGCCCCAAATCCCCAG